>NZ_CP154845.1:3673333-4310000 GCF_047302285.1 Robertmurraya phoenicis | reverse complement strand
TTACCTGAATACATAGGGTAATGAAGGCAGACCCGGGGAACTGAAACATCTAAGTACCCGGAGGAAGAGAAAGCAAACGCGATTCCCTGAGTAGCGGCGAGCGAAACGGGATTAGCCCAAACCAAGAGGCTTGCCTCTTGGGGTTGTAGGACACTCTATACGGAGTTACAAAGGAACGAAGTAAACGAACAAGTCTGGAAAGGCTGGTCAAAGAAGGTAACAACCCTGTAGTTGAAACTTCGTTCCCTCTTGAGTGGATCCTGAGTACGGCGGGACACGAGAAATCCCGTCGGAAGCTGGGAGGACCATCTCCCAAGGCTAAATACTCCCTAGTGACCGATAGTGAACCAGTACCGTGAGGGAAAGGTGAAAAGCACCCCGGAAGGGGAGTGAAAGAGATCCTGAAACCGTGTGCCTACAAGTAGTTAGAGCCCTTTAACGGGTGATAGCGTGCCTTTTGTAGAATGAACCGGCGAGTTACGATTGCATGCAAGGTTAAGTTGAGAAGACGGAGCCGCAGCGAAAGCGAGTCTTAAGTAGGGCGTTTTAGTATGTAGTCGTAGACCCGAAACCAGGTGATCTACCCATGTCCAGGTTGAAGTTCAGGTAACACTGAATGGAGGACCGAACCCACGCACGTTGAAAAGTGCGGGGATGAGGTGTGGGTAGCGGAGAAATTCCAATCGAACTTGGAGATAGCTGGTTCTCTCCGAAATAGCTTTAGGGCTAGCCTCACGAAAAACGAGTCTTGGAGGTAGAGCACTGTTTGGACTAGGGGCCCTCATCGGGTTACCGAATTCAGACAAACTCCGAATGCCAAGTACTTAAGCGTGGGAGTCAGACTGCGAGTGATAAGATCCGTAGTCAAAAGGGAAACAGCCCAGACCACCAGCTAAGGTCCCAAAGTATACGTTAAGTGGAAAAGGATGTGGGGTTGCTTAGACAACCAGGATGTTGGCTTAGAAGCAGCCACCATTTAAAGAGTGCGTAATAGCTCACTGGTCGAGTGACCCCGCGCCGAAAATGTACCGGGGCTAAACGTATCACCGAAGCTGTGGGTGTACACCGTTGGTGTACGCGGTAGGAGAGCGTTCTAAGGGCGTTGAAGCTAGACCGGAAGGACTGGTGGAGCGCTTAGAAGTGAGAATGCCGGTATGAGTAGCGAAAGATGGGTGAGAATCCCATCCACCGAATGCCTAAGGTTTCCTGAGGAAGGCTCGTCCGCTCAGGGTTAGTCGGGACCTAAGCCGAGGCCGAAAGGCGTAGGCGATGGACAACAGGTTGATATTCCTGTACCACCTCGTTTTTGTTTGAGCGATGGGGGGACGCAGGAGGATAGGGTAAGCGCACTGCTGGATATGTGCGTCTAAGCAGTTAGGCTGGTAAACAGGAAAATCCGTTTACCGCAAAGGCTGAGCTGTGATAGCGAGGGAAATAGAGTACCGAAGTTCCTGATTCCACACTGCCAAGAAAAGCCTCTAGTGAGAAAACAGGTGCCCGTACCGCAAACCGACACAGGTAGGCGAGGAGAGAATCCTAAGGTGAGCGAGAGAACTCTCGTTAAGGAACTCGGCAAAATGACCCCGTAACTTCGGGAGAAGGGGTGCTTTTTAGGGTGAATAGCCCTGAAAAGCCGCAGTGAATAGGCCCAGGCGACTGTTTAGCAAAAACACAGGTCTCTGCGAAGCCGCAAGGCGAAGTATAGGGGCTGACGCCTGCCCGGTGCTGGAAGGTTAAGAGGAGGGGTTAGCTTACGCGAAGCTCTGAATTGAAGCCCCAGTAAACGGCGGCCGTAACTATAACGGTCCTAAGGTAGCGAAATTCCTTGTCGGGTAAGTTCCGACCCGCACGAAAGGCGTAACGATCTGGGCACTGTCTCAACGAGAGACTCGGTGAAATTATAGTACCTGTGAAGATGCAGGTTACCCGCGACAGGACGGAAAGACCCCGTGGAGCTTTACTGTAGCCTGATATTGAATTTTGGTACAGCTTGTACAGGATAGGTAGGAGCCTGAGAAGCCGGAGCGCTAGCTTCGGTGGAGGCGTCGGTGGGATACTACTCTGGCTGTATTGACATTCTAACCCGCACCTCTAATCGAGGTGGGAGACAGTGTCAGGTGGGCAGTTTGACTGGGGCGGTCGCCTCCTAAAGAGTAACGGAGGCGCCCAAAGGTTCCCTCAGAATGGTTGGAAATCATTCGTAGAGTGTAAAGGCACAAGGGAGCTTGACTGCGAGACCTACAAGTCGAGCAGGGACGAAAGTCGGGCTTAGTGATCCGGTGGTTCCGCATGGAAGGGCCATCGCTCAACGGATAAAAGCTACCCCGGGGATAACAGGCTTATCTCCCCCAAGAGTCCACATCGACGGGGAGGTTTGGCACCTCGATGTCGGCTCATCGCATCCTGGGGCTGTAGTCGGTCCCAAGGGTTGGGCTGTTCGCCCATTAAAGCGGTACGCGAGCTGGGTTCAGAACGTCGTGAGACAGTTCGGTCCCTATCCGTCGTGGGCGTAGGAAATTTGAGAGGAGCTGTCCTTAGTACGAGAGGACCGGGATGGACGCACCGCTGGTGTACCAGTTGTTCTGCCAAGAGCATCGCTGGGTAGCTATGTGCGGAAGGGATAAGTGCTGAAAGCATCTAAGCATGAAGCCCCCCTCAAGATGAGATTTCCCATAGCGTAAGCTAGTAAGAACCCTGAAAGATGATCAGGTTGATAGGTCAGAGGTGGAAGCGTGGTGACACGTGGAGCTGACTGATACTAATCGTTCGAGGACTTAACCAAATTGATTATTCGGTTTTCTATTCTTCTTTCATTATCTAGTTTTGAAGGTATAATCCTTTTTGCGCAAGCAAAAGAGGTCACTTCAATCAAATAGTCCGGTGGCGATAGCGAGAAGGTCACACCCGTTCCCATACCGAACACGGAAGTTAAGCTTCTCAGCGCCGATGGTAGTTAGGGGCTGTCCCCTTGTGAGAGTAGGACGTTGCCGGGCAAGTAAAAGAGTATCCAATAGGGTACTCTTTTTTTGATCTTTTAAATGTTCGTAAGGACAAAAGAAAAAATGTAAACAAGATAGGAGCAGAAACTGGAGGCTGGCTAGGACCGAGGAGGTCGAGGAAGCGAGGGAGTGAGGCCCGGAGTGTACGATGTACACGAGGACTGAAGGAGCGAAGCTGACGAAGAGATCCGAAGGTCATAGACGGCCGGAGTCCGAACACGGAAGTGAAGCTTCGGCGCCGATGGTAGTTAGGGGCTGTCCCCTTGTGAGAGTAGGACGTTGCCGGGCAAAGCGAAAGAGTATCCATTTGATGGGTGCTCTTTTTTTGATCTGTCTTTTATTAGGAGCTCATGGAGCAAGAAATGCGTAATTTCGCAAGGAAAGTGTGTCACAAGAAGGGTTCACGAAACAAGATAAGGGTAGTTTTGTAAGGAAAGTATGTCTCATGAGGAGTTCATGAGACAAGAAAAGAGTAGTTTTAAAGGAAAAGTATGTCTCATGAAGGGTTCATGAAACAAGAAAAGAGTAGTTTTAAAGGAAAAGTATGTCTCATGAAGGGTCCATGAAACAAGAAAAGAGTAGTTTTAAAGGAAAAGTATGTCTCATGAAGGGTTCATGAAACAAGAAAAGAGTAGTTTTAAAGGAAAAGTATGTCACATGAGGGGTTCATGAAACAAGAAAAGAGTGGTTTTAGAGGAAAAGTATGTCACATGAGGGGTCCATGAAACAAGATAAGGGTAGTTTCGTAAGGAAAGTATGTCTCATGAAGTGTTCATGAGAACAGATTCCAGCGGTTGGATAGGAAAGAATGTCCTCATAGAGAGTTCATGAGGACAAAGCCAAGCGAAATCAAAGAAAGAATGTCCTCATAGGGTGTTCATGAGGACAAAGTCAGGCGAAAATCAGGAAAGATTGTCCTCATAGGGAGTTCATGAGGACAAAGTCGAACGAAAATCAGGAAAAATTGTCCTCATAAAGGGTTCATGAGGACAAAGCCAGGAGAAAATCAGGAAAGTTTGTCCTCATAGAGGGTTCATGAGGACAAAGCCAGGAGAAAATCAGGAAAGTTTGTCCTCATAGAGGGTTCATGAGGACAAAGCCAGGAGAAAATCAGGAAAGTTTGTCCTCATAGAGGGTTCATGAGGACAAAGCCAGGAGAAAATCAGGAAAGAATGTCCTCATAGGGTGTTCATGAGGACAAAGCCAGGAGAAAATCAGGAAAGAATGTCCTCATAGGGTGTTCATGAGGACAAAGTCAGGCGAAAATCAGGAAAGAATGTCCTCATAGGGTGTTCATGAGGACAAAGTCAGGCGAAAAGCAAGAAAGTTTGTCCTCATAGAGTGTTCATAAGGACAAAGTCAAGCAGAGTCATAAGAAAGAATGTCCTCATAACCAGTTCAAGAGAGCAATTTCCAGTCCCCGCACAAAATCCCTTTGTTTTTTCCACAGCAAGAAGGATAATCTAACAGTAATAAATCAATAGCTTTTATAAAATACATGATCAAATCTGCAAATGCGTAATAAATAGGAATAGTACACAAGTACCCAAATTCAATTCATATCTGAAAATGGTCGCAATAACTCTTTATTTTTAGTACAATGATGCTTACATGATTTTGCTTTATTAGGAGGACTTTTTGTGCTACAAAATGGTTTGGTAATGATGCTCATAATCCTTGTGATTAATATTGTATATGTATCCTTTTTCACGATTCGAATGATTTTGACGTTAAAGGGACAAAGATACTTGGCAGCATTTATAAGTATGATTGAGGTCGTTATTTATGTTATTGGACTTGGGTTAGTATTAGATAACCTTGATCAAATTCAGAATTTAATTGCGTATGCGATTGGCTATGGATTAGGTGTTATTGTCGGAATGAAAATAGAAGAGAAGCTTGCGTTAGGTTATATTACCGTGAATGTTATTACGAAGGAGTACGATCGGGATTTAGCGAAAAATCTTCGGGAGAAGGGCTATGGTGTGACGAGTTGGGCAGCGAATGGTCTTGAGGGCGAACGGATGTCGTTGCAGATCCTAACGCCAAGAAAATACGAGCTAAGGCTTTACGCAACGATTAAAGAATTAGATCCGAAAGCATTCATTATCGCCTATGAACCGAAAGCGATATATGGTGGATTTTGGGTAAAATCGGTCAGGAAAGGAAAATTGTTTAAATGAGCAAATTAAAACAGAAATTTGAGGTACAAGATAATGAAACAATTGATCAATGCCTTGATCGTATCCATAAAGCTGGTTATATGCCTATCAAAAGAATCGAAAAACCTATTTTTCAGGAGAATAAACAAGGATCAATTGTAAGTTATGAGCCAGTTGGAAGGCAAATTATTTTTGAAGCGAAAAAGATAGAAGGTTAAAACACGAACATTAAAAGAAATTTATTGGAATATTGTTCGATTATAAGTTGACACTTAGCCCTTATGTTGTTAATATGGTAATGCAAATGGAATAAACGATAAAAAATAAAATTTACCTCATATATAATGGGAATACGGCCCATAAGTTTCTACCCGACAACCCTAAATTGTTGGACTATGAGGAAAGTGAATATGACCGGATAGGATTGGTCTTTTATTGAAGGGCATAAGCGGACATGATGGATAAAAGACTGTGCGAGCGCAGCCTTTAGTTGATGTCCTCTTGTTTTCTGTGCTTCAATAAACGATTGTATGCCCGGACAGATTGCTTTCCTTCATAGGATTTAGCAGTTTGTTCCGGGCTTTTATTATGGCTTAAAAGTGGAGGAGAAAAATGAGTGCACAGGTTGCAGTAATTATGGGGAGTACATCTGATTGGGAAACGATGAAGCATTCATGTGAAGTACTAGATAAATTAGAGATTTCCTATGAAAAAAAAGTAGTATCCGCACATAGAACCCCTGATTTCATGTTCCAATACGCAGAGGAAGCAAGAGGACGAGGTTTTCACGTAATCATTGCAGGTGCAGGAGGAGCAGCCCATCTTCCAGGTATGGTGGCCGCCAAAACAACCCTTCCAGTAATCGGTGTACCGATTCAATCAAAAGCATTAAATGGACTGGATTCCTTACTGTCAATTGTACAAATGCCAGGAGGCGTTCCAGTAGCTACTGTTGCTATTGGCAAGGCAGGGGCAACAAATGCTGGTCTCCTTGCAGCACAAATCCTTGGTACTACTAATTCCGCCGTGGCAGAAAGACTTATTGAAATGCGCGAAACAACGAGGGAAACGGTGATGGAAAGTAGTGATGAACTTGTCTAAAACCATTTTACCTGGACAAACGATTGGAATCATTGGTGGAGGACAACTTGGTAGAATGATGGCTTTAGCAGCCAAAGAAAAAGGCTATCGCATTGCTGTGCTAGACCCGACGGAAGATTCTCCATGTGGTCAAGTATCTGATATTAAAGTCGTAGCAGAATATCACGATTTACAAGCGATTCAAAAGCTGGCAGAAGTTAGTGATGTGATTACGTATGAATTTGAAAATATAGATGCAGTAGCCCTCAATTGGCTTTGTGAGAATGCCTATGTACCACAAGGAAAAGAAGTTCTAGAAATCACACAAAATAGAGCAACAGAAAAAGCTGCTATCGGGAAGGCAGGTGCTCAAGTGGCGCCTTATAAGGTTATCAAATCGATGAATGATATTTATGCTTCTATCGACGAAATCGGTTATCCTTGCGTATTAAAAACAGCAACGGGTGGTTACGATGGTAAAGGACAGCTTGTCATTCGCACACGAGATGATATTGAAAAAGGTGAACCATTAGTTGCTTCAGGTCTTTGTGTGCTTGAGCAGTGGATTTCTTTTGAAAAAGAAATTTCAGTAATCGTTGTTCGTAGCCCAAAGGGTGAGACATCTGTTTTTCCGGTGGGAGAGAATATTCATAAGGATAATATTCTTCATGAAACCATTGTTCCAGCAAGAATGACAGTGGAAGCGAAGGAAAAAGCAATAACTTTAGCAAAGGAGCTAGCGCAGTCCTTAAAACTAGTTGGAACATTAGCGGTTGAAATGTTTTTAACGGCAGACGGCGAAATCTACATAAATGAGCTGGCGCCTAGACCGCATAATTCCGGTCATTATTCCATTGAGGCTTGTGAAACGTCGCAATTTGAACAGCATATTCGGGCGGTTTGCAATCTTCCACTTGGAAGTACCGAATTATTAAAGCCAGTTGTGATGGTGAATATTCTTGGTGAGCATCAAGAGCAAATCATTGAAAAAATAGGCGAATATCCAAATTGGAAAATTCACTTATATGGAAAAAAAGAAGCAAAAGTGAAAAGGAAAATGGGTCATGTGACCGTTTTGAATGACTCAATAGAGGACGCCCTTTCTGAAATTGACAACAGTAGAATTTGGGAACAGGCAAAAGAAAGAATCGGAGGATAAATAAATGATCGATCGTTATACAAGACCCGAAATGGGCGCAATTTGGACAGAAGAAAATCGTTTTAAAGCTTGGTTAGAGGTAGAAATACTTGCATGTGAGGCATGGGTTGAACTTGGAGATATTCCAAAGGAAGATGTTCAAAAAATCCGTGAGAATGCGTCATTTGATATTAACCGTATCAAAGAGATTGAAGAAGAGACTCGTCATGATGTTGTGGCATTTACTCGTGCTGTATCTGAAACACTTGGTGAGGAAAGAAAATGGGTTCATTACGGCTTAACTTCAACAGATGTCGTTGATACAGCATTATCGTATCTCGTCAAGCAAGCCAATGATATTTTACAAAAAGACCTTGAAGGCTTTGTTGAAATCTTAAAAAACAAAGCGAAGGAACATAAATATACAGTCATGATGGGTCGTACTCACGGTGTTCATGCAGAGCCGACAACATTTGGCTTGAAGCTTGCCCTTTGGTACGAAGAAATGAAGCGTAACCTTGAACGTTTCAAACAAGCGGCAGAAGGAATTGAGTATGGAAAGATTTCTGGGGCAGTTGGAACTTACGCCAATATTGACCCATTTGTTGAGAAGTATGTATGTGAGAAGCTCGGAATAAAGCCGGCGCCTATCTCCACACAAACTTTACAACGTGATCGTCACGCGCATTATATGTCTACGATTGCGTTAATTGCAACATCGATTGAAAAGTTTGCCACGGAGATTCGTGGACTACAAAAGAGTGAAACCCGTGAAGTGGAAGAATTTTTTGCAAAAGGTCAAAAAGGTTCATCTGCCATGCCACATAAGCGGAACCCAATTGGTTCAGAAAATATGACAGGTCTTGCTCGCGTGATTCGTGGACATATGTTAACAGCTTATGAAAATGTTCCACTTTGGCATGAACGTGATATCTCACATTCATCTGCAGAGAGAATTATTTTACCAGATGCAACGATTGCCTTGAATTATATGTTAAACCGTTTCGGAAATATCGTTAAAAACTTAACGGTCTTCCCAGATAACATGAAGCGTAATATGGATCGTACGCTTGGTCTTATTTACTCTCAACGTGTGTTACTCGCTTTAATCGATAAAGGCTTACCACGTGAAGAAGCGTATGATACGGTGCAACCGAGAGCGATGGAAGCCTGGGAAAAGCAAGTTCCATTTAAGAGCCTAATTGAAACAGACGAGAAAATTACAGCGAAGCTTTCTCCAGCAGAAATTGAAGATTGCTTTGATTACAATTACCACTTAAAGCATGTAGATACCATTTTTGACCGACTAGGATTATAAGAGGTTCCATTCTTTTGACTTTGAGAATTATCTAGTTCCAGCGCCTATCGCCTATCAAACTTCAGGTCCTCTCCCTACGATAAGTCAATCTCGATTCGCTAACGCTCATCGGATTTCCTTTATCTCAGTCGAGGCCCTTCCAGTTTGTACGGCGATGACCAAGGCGCTTCCACTTTTAATATAGGAGGCTCTCCACATGGAAAAAAGAGCATTGTTATATGAAGGAAAAGCAAAGAGAGTATATCAAACCGATGATGAAAATCTCGTATGGTTAGAGTACAAGGATTCTGCAACGGCCTTTAATGGTGAAAAGAAGGCGCAGATTACTGGTAAGGGAAAGCTCAATAATGAGATTACGAGTTTAATATTTTCAAAGTTAGAAAAAGAAGGAATTGCCTCTCATTTCGTTGAGAAGCTATCTGAGACAGAACAACTTGTGAAAAAGGTGACGATTATCCCTCTAGAAGTAGTCGTACGCAATGTGGCGGCAGGAAGCTTTTCCAAAAGATTGGGGATCGAAGAAGGGAAACCTCTCTCAAAGCCAATCGTCGAGTTTTACTATAAAGATGATGCTCTAGGAGACCCACTGATTACAGAAGATCATATCGAAGAAATGCAGTTAGCTTCGAAAGAAGAGGTAGCTCTTTTAAAAGAAAAAGCATTACAAGTAGATGAAGTATTATCGAAGTTATTTCTTGAATTAGATATTCGTCTCATCGACTTTAAGTTGGAATTCGGGAAGGATGCCGAAGGGGAAATCGTTCTTGCTGATGAAATTTCGCCAGATACTTGTCGCCTGTGGGATAGCAACACAAATGAAAAGCTTGATAAAGATGTATTCCGTCGTAATTTAGGGAACTTAACAGATGCTTATGAAAACATTCTTGCGAGACTTGGAGGTCCATCACATGTATAAAGTAAAGGTTTATGTAACGTTAAGAGAAAGTGTACTTGATCCACAAGGAGCTGCGGTAAAGCACTCATTACAATCATTAAACTATAACGAAGTATCAGACGTTCGCATTGGAAAATACATGGAGTTAACGATTGAAAAGTCAGATCGTCATGTTGAAGATGTCGTAAAGGAAGTATGTGATCGCCTCCTAGCAAACCCAGTTATTGAAGACTATCGCTATGAAATCGAGGAGTGTGTAGCCCAATGAAGTTTGCCGTCATCGTGTTTCCAGGCTCCAACTGTGATGTAGATATGTACCATGCGATTAAAGACGAACTAGGCGAAGAAGTCGAGTATGTCTGGCATGATACAGATAACTTAGATGAGTATGATGGAATTCTTTTACCTGGCGGATTTTCCTATGGGGACTACTTGCGTACAGGGGCGATTGCTCGCTTCAGCAAGGTGATGCAAGAGGTCGTGAAAGCAGCGAATGCAGGCAAACCTGTACTTGGAGTGTGTAATGGCTTCCAGATTCTTTTGGAGAGCGGACTATTGCCAGGTGCGATGAGACGAAACGAAAGCTTGAAATTTATTTGTAGACCAACGAACTTAAAGGTAGAAAACAACAATACGATTTTTACCTCTGAATATGAAAACGGCGAAATTATCACGGTTCCGATCGCTCACGGTGAAGGAAATTACTATTGTGATGAAGAAACGTTGCAAAAGTTACAAGACAACAATCAAATTGTCTTTACGTATGAAAACAATCCAAACGGCTCCTTAGAGGATATTGCTGGAATCATCAATGAAAAGGGAAATGTTCTTGGTATGATGCCCCATCCTGAAAGAGCAGTTGATGAATTATTAGGAGGAGCAGATGGCTTAAAGCTGTTCCGCTCAATCGTGAAATCTTTTCTTAAAAACCCGGTGGCAGTAGGCTAAAGACTCCTGCGCATAAGCTGGTAAACAAAGCAGTCATCGTGAAACTATGGAGGGAAGCACATGTCAATCATGCTTGAACCAAGTCCGGAACAAATTAAAGAAGATAAAATTTATCGAGAAATGGGTTTAACTGACGAGGAATTTGCGAATGTAGAGAAAATCCTTGGAAGAACTCCTAATTATACAGAAACAGGTCTCTTTTCCGTTATGTGGTCAGAGCATTGTAGTTATAAAAATTCAAAACCGGTATTAAGAAAGTTTCCAACTAAGGGTGAGCGAGTACTCCAAGGTCCTGGAGAGGGAGCTGGTATCGTTGATATCGGAGATGAACAAGCGGTTGTTTTTAAAATCGAAAGCCATAATCACCCTTCTGCGATAGAACCTTATCAAGGTGCCGCAACAGGTGTTGGTGGAATTATTCGTGACGTCTTTTCAATGGGTGCGAGACCAATCGCTCTATTAAACTCTTTACGTTTTGGAGAGTTGGATGCCTCTAGCCGAGTACGTTACCTTTTTAAAGAAGTTGTAGCTGGTATTGCAGGATATGGAAATTGCATTGGAATTCCAACTGTTGGTGGAGAAATCCAATTTGACCCTTGCTATGAAGGCAATCCACTTGTAAATGCGATGTGTGTTGGGTTAATTGACCATAAGGATATAAAAAAAGGTCAGGCTCATGGAATCGGCAATACTGTCATGTATGTTGGTGCGAAGACAGGTCGAGATGGTATTCACGGGGCAACCTTCGCATCAGAAGAGTTAACAGAGGATTCAGATGAAAAACGTCCAGCGGTTCAAGTTGGGGATCCATTCATGGAGAAGCTACTCATTGAAGCGTGCTTAGAATTAATTCAGTCTGATGCCCTTGTTGGGATACAAGATATGGGAGCAGCAGGATTAACTAGTTCTTCTGCAGAGATGGCAAGTAAAGCAGGTTCAGGAATTGAAATGAATCTAGACCTTGTGCCACAACGTGAAACAGGAATGACTGCCTACGAAATGATGCTATCTGAATCTCAAGAGCGCATGTTGATCGTTGTGAAAAAAGGTAGAGAACAAGAAATTGTAGACTTATTTTCAAAATATGATTTAGAAGCGGTAGCTATTGGTCAAGTAACAGACGATAAAATGCTTCGTCTCATTCACAAGGGCGAGGTTGTAGCCAATGTCTCGGCAGATGCCCTTGCAGAAGATGCACCAGTATACCATAAGCCTTCACTTGAACCGGAATATTTCCGTGAGTTCCAAGCGATGGAAAATGATGTTCCAGCAGTGGAAGATCACAATGAAACGCTCATTCAGCTTTTAAAGCAATCAACCATTGCTAGCAAAGAATGGGTATATGACCAATATGACTATATGGTTCGTACGAATACAGTGGTGGCACCAGGATCAGATGCTGCGATTGTCCGCATTCGTGGGACAGAAAAAGCGTTGGCGATGACAACAGACTGTAATTCAAGATATATCTATTTAGACCCAGAAACAGGTGGGAAAATTGCAGTTGCTGAGGCAGCAAGAAATATTGTTGCTTCTGGAGGGGAACCGTTAGCGATTACCGACTGCTTGAATTTCGGGAATCCAGAGAAACCAGAAATTTTCTGGCAGTTTGAGAAAGCAGTAGACGGGATGAGTGCAGCTTGTACGAAGCTTAATGCACCGGTTATCGGTGGAAATGTATCCCTCTATAATGAAACGAACGGTACTGCGATCTATCCAACTCCTGTAGTTGGAATGGTCGGGCTTGTCGAAAACCTTGCTCATGTTACGACACAAAACTTTAAGAACGCTGGAGACCTCATCTATCTAGTGGGGGAAACGAAGCCTGAGTTTGGTGGAAGTGAATTGCAAAAGCTCACATATGGAAGAATTTTTGGTAAAGCTCCAGAAATTGACCTTGATCTGGAAGAACAGAATCAAAAGAGTGTGCTAGCGGCAATCCGTGCCGGAGTAGTAGCTTCTGCTCATGATCTTGCAGAGGGTGGTCTAGCGGTTGCGTTAGCTGAAGGGTTAATGGGATCGACTGAACTTGGTGTGAAAGTGAAGGTAGATGGGGATGTGACTTCAGCCCTTTTCAGTGAATCACAATCTCGTTTCTTAGTATCTGTGAAAAAAGAAAACCAAGCACAATTTGAAAGCTTCGTGAATGCTCAGTTAATCGGTGAAACGACAAATACATCTAACCTTGAAATCTATGCCGATGACAAGCTTGTTCTTGATCAGAAAGTGGTAGATTTAGAGGCTGCTTGGAAAGGGGCTATCCCATGCTTGCTGAAATAAGGGGATTGAATGAGGAATGTGGCATTTTTGGTGTATGGGGGCATCCTGATGCTGCCCAAATCACCTATTACGGTTTACACACCCTGCAACATCGGGGGCAAGAAGGAACCGGAATGGTTGTCACAGACGGTCAGAAGCTAAAAGGGGTAAAAGGAGAAGGGCTTGTTGCCGAGATTTTCACAGCAGAGGCAATTGAGCAATTAACAGGAACAGGGGCCATCGGCCATGTTCGCTACGCAACTGCAGGGGGCGGTGGTTTTGAGAACGTGCAACCGCTCCTTTTCCACTCTCAATCTGGAAGTCTAGCACTTGCTCATAACGGAAATTTGGTCAATGCAACAGCGTTAAAGCGCCAGCTCGAAGGACAAGGGAGTATTTTTCAAACAAGTTCTGATACAGAGGTACTTGCCCATCTAATTAGACGTGGTGGCAATGCGCCGCTTATAGAACAGGTCCAAAATGCTTTGACGATGTTAAAAGGGGCTTATGCGTTTCTAATTATGACAGAAACACAGCTGATGATTGCACTCGATCCGAATGGCATGCGTCCACTTTCCATCGGTCGCTTAGGAGATGCTTATGTAGTAGCTTCTGAAACATGTGCATTAGATGTAGTCGGTGCTAGCTTTGTTCGTGATGTTGAGGCAGGAGAATTAGTGATCATAGATGACGAAGGAATTCGTTCTGAACGCTACGCGATGCCTGCTAATCAAGCAATGTGTTCGATGGAATATGTTTATTTTTCTCGACCAGATAGTGATATTCAAGGAATCAATGTTCATACAGCTCGTAAAAATCTAGGGAAAAGATTGGCGATTGAAGTGCCGATTGAAGCAGACGTTGTTACTGGTGTTCCTGATTCTAGTATTTCTGCTGCAATCGGTTATGCGGAAGAGTCTGGCATTCCTTATGAAATGGGCTTGATTAAAAATAAGTATGTCGGTAGAACGTTTATCCAGCCCTCTCAATCATTGCGTGAGCAAGGGGTAAAAATGAAACTTTCGGCTGTTCGTGGTGTCGTAGAAGGCAAGAGAGTGATCATGGTCGACGATTCGATTGTTCGTGGAACGACGAGCCGCAGAATCGTAACGATGTTGAAGGAAGCTGGTGCAACAGAAGTACATGTTGTAATCAGTTCACCACCGATTAAAAATCCATGCTTCTATGGAATTGATACATCTTCTAAGGAAGAACTTATGGCAGCTAGCCATTCTGTCGAAGAAATGCGTGAAATCATTGGTGCTGATACGTTAACCTTTTTAAGTGTAGAAGGCTTACTAGATGGAATCGGCAAGGTAAGTCCTGATGAAAATTGTGGTCAATGCCTTGCTTGCTTTACAGGTAAATATCCAACGGAGATCTATCCAAGTACAGCGAAAATGTATGAAAAGGTTTAAGTAAAAAGCATGATAAGCGGCACACTATATGCCGCTTTTCTATTTGAAAATTCACTAACTAGGAGGTCCTAACATGGCCAATGCTTATAGGCAAGCAGGTGTTGATATAGAGGCCGGCTATGAGGCGGTTACAAGAATGAAGAAGCATGTGAACCGCACGATTCGTCCAGGAGTAATGGGGGGACTTGGCGGATTTGGTGGAATGTTTGATTTATCATCCCTTAATCTGAAAGAACCGGTTCTTGTATCGGGTACAGATGGAGTGGGCACGAAGTTGATGCTCGCTTTCCTCATGGATAAACATGACACGATCGGCATTGATGCAGTAGCCATGTGTGTCAATGATATTGTCGTTCAAGGGGCTGAGCCTCTTTACTTTTTAGATTATATTGCTTGTGGAAAGGCTGCGCCTGAGAAGATTGAGGCTATTGTCAAAGGGATTGCTGATGGATGTGAACAAGCAGGCTGTGCACTTGTCGGTGGAGAGACTGCGGAAATGCCTGGGATGTACAGTGAAGATGAATATGATTTAGCAGGATTTTCTGTAGGAGCCTGTGAGAAAAAGGATATTATTACAGGAAAGAATATTAAACCTGGGGATGTCTTAATCGGTTTGGCTTCAAATGGAATCCATAGCAACGGCTACTCATTGGTCCGAAAAATTTTCTTTGAACAAGCGGGAATGTCCCTTGAAGATGAGGTGGAGGAGCTGGGCTGTAAGCTTGGAGACGAGCTTTTACGTCCAACAAGGATTTATGTGAAGCCGCTCTTAGAAGCTATTCGTAAATTCGAGATTAAAGGAATCTCCCATATTACAGGTGGAGGATTTGTTGAAAATATTCCACGCATGCTACCGGATGGATTTGGAGCTGAGCTATCAGAAAGTACTTGGACCGTTCCGCCAATCTTTTCGCTAATGGAAAGATTAGGAAAGCTTGAACGTCAAGAAATGTATAATATCTTCAATATGGGTACGGGCATGGTGCTGGCTGTGAATGAAGCAGATGCTAAAGCCATAATTGAGTTGTTTACTGAGCTTGGAGAAAAAGCCTATGTAATGGGCATTGTGACTGAACAAGAAGGGGTACTGATTAAGGAATAGCGGAGGTTACCATGAAAAAGATTGCCATCTTTGCTTCCGGGAGTGGAAGTAATTTTCAAGCTATTATTGAAGCCGTTAAAAAAGGTGAGCTCCACGCCGACATCTCTCTACTTGTTTGTGATAAGTCAGGAGCCTATGCGATTGAACGAGCAAAAAATGAACAGATCCCTTCTTTTGTTTTTAATGCAAAAGAGTACGAAAGCAAAGAAGCGTACGAAAAAGAGATCTTAAAAAAATTGCAAAAGCATGAAGTGGATTTCATTGTTCTTGCCGGGTATATGCGTCTGATTGGTACAACACTTTTAAATGAGTTTGAAGGGAAAATTGTTAATATTCATCCTTCTCTTCTACCTGCTTTTCCTGGTAAGGATGCGATTGGTCAAGCCTTACATGCGCAGGTAAAAGTAAGTGGAGTAACAGTTCATTTTGTCGATGCTGGAATGGACACTGGACCGATTATCGCACAGAAAGCGATCGAAATTAGTGAACAGGAAACGAAAGAAAGTCTCCAAACGAAAATACATCAAGTGGAACACGAGCTATACCCGCAAGTCATCCAACAACTTTTATACAATTATTAGGGGGATTTTGTGATGAAAAAGAGAGCACTCATAAGCGTATCTGATAAAGCTGGAATTACCGAATTTGCGAAGCAATTACACGAACTCGATTTTGAAATTATCAGTACTGGTGGTACGAAAAAGACCATTGAAGAAGCTGGTATTCCTGTTATGAGTGTAAGTGAGGTTACGGGCTTTCCGGAAATTCTTGAAGGACGGGTGAAAACACTTAACCCGATGATTCATGGTGGATTGTTGGCGAAGTTTTCAGAGGCGAGCCATCAGGAACAACTTTCTGAGCATCAAATCCAACCTATTCATGTTGTATGCGTCAATTTATATCCGTTTCAACAGACGATTGCGAAGACAGATGTGACCGTTGAAGCAGCGATTGAAAATATCGATATTGGTGGGCCAACGATGTTACGCGCATCGGCGAAAAATCATGAATATGTGACAGTGGTCGTCGATCCAATTGATTACACAACCGTTATTGAAGAGTTGAAGGCTACTGGTGAAGTTCAAAAAGAAACTCGTCGTAAGCTAGCTGCAAAAGTGTTTAGACATACGGCGGCATATGATGCGTTGATCGCTGAATATATGACGGAACTTGCTGGTGAAGAGACGCCAGAAACGTTAACTGTGACGTATGAATTAAAGCAATCTTTACGTTATGGTGAAAACCCACATCAAAAGGCGGCTTTCTATCGTAAACCACTAGGCTCTGTCTTCTCCATTGCTAATGCGACTCAATTACATGGTAAAGAGCTTTCTTATAATAATATCAATGATGCCGATGCAGCTCTTCAAATTGTAAAAGAGTTCACTGAGCCTGCCGCTGTTGCCGTTAAACATATGAACCCGTGTGGTGTGGGGACAGGAGAAGATGTATATTCTGCTTTTACGAAAGCTTTCGCAGCAGACCCTATTTCAATTTTTGGTGGAATTATTGCCCTCAACCGTGAAGTCGATAAAGCAACAGCAGAAAAGCTACATGAAATCTTTTTAGAAATCATCATCGCCCCATCTTTTTCAGAAGAAGCGATTGAGATTTTAACAGGTAAGAAAAACCTTCGTCTCCTAACGATTCCATTTGATGAAAAGGCGAAAGAGGAAGTGAAGTTAACTTCCATTGAAGGTGGTTTGCTTGTACAAGAGCAGGATCGATTTGGCCTAAAAGACGCTAATGTAACGATTCCAACGAAACGCAAGCCTACAGATGAAGAAATGAAGGCATTAGAGCTTGGCTGGAAAATTGTCAAGCACGTGAAATCAAATGCGATTGTCGTCAATAATGGCGATATGACATTGGGAATTGGTGCTGGACAAATGAATCGTGTCGGTGCGGCAAAAATTGCTCTAGAGCAAGCAGGAGCAAAAGCGGAAGATGCTGTTCTTGCGTCAGATGCATTTTTCCCCATGGACGATACAGTAGAGGCAGCAGCGAAGGCAGGAATTAAAGCGATTATTCAACCAGGTGGCTCTGTTCGTGATGAGGATTCCATCAAAAAAGCGGACGAATATGGCATTGCCATGGTGTTTACTGGAGTTAGACATTTTAAACATTAATAAGGATCGGAGGTTGGCGAAAGTGAAGGTATTGGTTATTGGACGTGGTGGCCGTGAGCATGCGATTTGTCAAACGGTGAGCGAAAGTCCACAGGTTGAACAAGTGTTTGTTGCACCTGGAAACGCCGGAATGGTAGATGTAGCAGAGCTTATTAAGATTGAAGAAACAGAATTAGACAAGCTCGTTCAGTTTGCTAAGACAGAAGAAGTCGGATTAACGATCATTGGGCCAGAAGTTCCGTTGTTGGCAGGGCTTGCAGATAAATTTCGTGAGGCAGGACTTCCGGTATTTGGACCAAATCAGAACGCAGCTGAGATCGAGGGAAGTAAATCGTTTGCCAAAGACTTAATGAAAAAGTATTCTATTCCGACAGCCGAATATGAGGTATTCAGTGACTATGAAGCAGCACGACAATATGTTTTAGAAAAAGGTGCTCCGATTGTCATCAAAGCAGATGGACTTGCAGCAGGCAAAGGTGTAACCGTTGCGCTTGACTTAGAAGAGGCGTTAAATAGTTTGAAGGAAATGCTGGAGGACTCTAAATTTGGCGAGGCATCATCGACCGTTGTCGTTGAAGAATTTCTTGCAGGAGAAGAATTCTCCTTAATGGCCTTTGTAAACGGCGAAAATGTTGTTCCGCTGGAAATAGCTCAGGATCATAAAAGAGCCTTTGATGGCGATAAAGGACCGAACACAGGTGGAATGGGTGCTTACTCACCTGTACCACAAATTGGCGAAGAAGATATTCAACTAGCAGTAGAGACAATTGTAAAACCTGCTGCCAAAGCACTTGTAGAAGAAGGCCGTAGCTTCTGTGGAATCTTATATGCAGGATTAATTCAAACGGAAAAAGGGCCAAAAGTGATTGAATTTAATGCTCGTTTTGGTGATCCAGAAACGCAAGTGATTCTTCCAAGAATGAAGTCTGATTTAGTGCAGGTCATGCTCGATGTAATTAATGGAGAAACCCCTGTAATTGAGTGGGATACTCAATCGATGATCGGTGTGGTCGTCGCTTCCAACGGTTACCCTGAAGCGTATGAAAAAGGGGCAGAATTAAATGGGTTAGATGAGGTAGAGGGGTTTGTGTTCCACGCAGGTACAGAAATGGGAGCATCAGGCCAATTTCTCACAAATGGCGGTCGTGTCTTACTTGTTGGAGCAAAAGCAGATACGCTAGCAAAAGCCCAAGAAACAGCCTATGAAGAACTTACTAAACTCAATTGTGATGGCGTCTTTTATCGTAAAGATATCGGCTTCAAAGCTATCGCATATGTTTCCTTTTAGACCTTCTCATAAAGGCATAGCATAGGGCAACAATACTCCCGATTAAGATGATAAGTACGAATGACATATCGGTTACGTATTCCCAGAACATAATTACAACTCCTTTCCCCCTCTAGACAAGGGGGAGATATTTAAGTCGGATTATAAGGGACGATGGTTTCTTGAAAGGAATCTTCCTCATCTTCCTTTTGGGGAACCATTTTCATTCCTTCTTGTATGAGCGATGTTACAGGACAATAACGAACGATGCCTTCACCCACTTTCATAGCACCGAGGATCGCTGTTATTAAAAATGTACTTCTCCAAGGTCTTTTCA
Source organism: Robertmurraya phoenicis (assembly GCF_047302285.1). Taxonomy (GTDB): domain Bacteria; phylum Bacillota; class Bacilli; order Bacillales; family Cytobacillaceae; genus Robertmurraya. The sequence continues at coordinate 4,290,948 of NZ_CP154845.1, read as the reverse complement.
CCATTTTAGCAGTGCTCCAAGCGAGAATTGTTAGCCCGCAAGTGATGCGAATAAGGGCATTTAAGATCCCAATATTTTGTTTTATTTCCATAATCAATACTCCTTCACAATTTTTTAACATAATTTTTTAATTCTTTAATGAGTTAAACAACAAAATATGGTAGTATAAATAAAAATGATGGAAAGCTTTTCAATTTACTTTCATATCATTTTATTATGGAACAATTCTATTTCATTAAAAATATAAGCCAATGTATATACATCATCGAAAACTTCAAAGGGGAGGGAAGCATTGTGCTAGAACAACGTTATCGTTGGAAAAACAAACATATTCGTGAGCATGTCTCCGTCATTGATGGGAAATTGTCACCAACCATATTATTGAAAAATGCTCGCTATTTAAATCAAGTACTTCGCAAATGGATCACTGCAAATATTTGGATTTACGAGGATCGCATCATTTATGTAGGTGAAAAATTGCCTGAAAATACAGGCAACTGTGAGATTGTTGATTGTAAGGGACAGACACTCGTTCCCGGTTATATTGAACCTCATGCTCACCCATTTCATTTATATAATCCCCATTCATTAGCTCGATATGCATCCCAGTTTGGAACGACTACCTTAATTAATGACAACATGGCGCTCGTTTTACAGTTAGACAAAAAGAAAGCGTTTTCTTTATTGAGGGAGCTGCGGAACATTCCAACGACGATGTATTGGTGGTGTCGTTTCGACTCGCAAACCGAGATTTTGGATGAGGTAGATACATTCTCTCATTCTAGTGTAAAATCATGGCTCGAGCATGACGCGGTCTTACAAGGCGGCGAATTGACTGGGTGGCCAAAACTTTTAGACGGTGATGACTTAATGCTTCACTGGATTCAAGAAACAAAAAGAATGAGAAAGAAAATCGAAGGGCATTTTCCAGGAGCTTCGGAAAAAACATTAGCAAAAATGACGTTGTTTGGAGCAGATTGTGACCATGAAGCGATTTCGGGGAAAGAGGTTTATGATCGATTAATGCAAGGTTATATGGTGTCATTGAGACATTCTTCGATTCGACCTGATTTACCAGTCCTTCTTGATGAAATTCATGAATTAGGGATTGAACATTACGATCACTTTATGTTTAATACTGATGGATCTTCGGCGTCATTTTATGAACAGGGTATTATTGATAATATGATTCGAATTGCGATTGAAAAGGGTGTTCCGGTTATCGATGCATATAATATGGCAACGATTAATGTAGCGCGCTATTTTAATCTAGAATATTTACACGGCAACATTGCGACAGGAAGGGTAGCAAATATTAATTTCCTTAGTGATGAGAAGAATCCAACACCAGTATCTGTCCTTGCAAAAGGAAAATGGGTGAAACGTGATGGGGAAAATGTCGATGTATACGAGGAGATAAATTGGGAAACACATGGACTTGAACCTCTAAATATTGAATGGGATTTAACACATGACGATATGCAATTTTCGATGCCTTTTGGGATTAAAATGGAGAGTTCAGTCATTACAAAGCCATATTCGATCTCTATTGATGTTAATAATGATGAGCTTCCCGACACTCATGATGAATGCTTCTTTATGCTCATTGATAAAGACGGGAATTGGAGAACGAACACAGTTCTAAAAGGGTTTGCGAATAATCTCCCAGGACTCGCTAGTTCTTTTACCAATACAGGAGATATTGTTCTAATCGGGAAAAACAAGAATGAGATGATACGAGCTTTTAGACGGCTAAAAGAAATAGGTGGTGGAATTGTCTTCAGTGAGAATGAAGAAATTGTTCTTGAAATTCCGCTTCCACTTAAAGGAGTTATGTCGAATAAGAGTGTTGAAGAACTTATCGTTGAAGAGAAAAAGTTGTCTTCCTATTTGGTTGAAAGAGGCTATAAATTCAATGATCCAGTCTATTCTCTCTTGTTTTTCACCTCTACACACTTGCCTTATATTCGAGTAACTCAACAGGGGATGTATGACGTAATGAATAAAATGGTACTCTTTCCAACGATAATGCGTTAAAATATAAAAGAGTACATGCGCAAATGTAAGGGGTGCACAATGAAACGTAAATGGATGTATGCTACGGCAACAGCATTCTTTTTACTAGCTGGCTGTAGTAATAGTGAAGAAACTGTACAAGAACATCAAGAAAAACCTATAAATGAAGAAGTGAACAAAGAAGATTCTGTTGAGGCGTTTGCCTACCAATATCCATTAACAGGAATGGGTGTGAAGGAAGAATCAACGAATCGTGCTTATGCTGTAATGGTGAACAACGATCCGAAAGCAAGACCGCAATCTGGCTTGCATAAAGCGGATATTGTCTATGAGTTACTGGCTGAAGGCAATGTTACTCGTTTTCTAGCTGTTTTTCAAAGTGAGGAAGCCGATCGTATCGGCCCGGTGAGAAGTGCGAGAGACTACTATATTGATTTAGCTAAAGGATATGACGCATTGTATATTGCTCATGGCTATAGCCCTGAAGCGAAGGAAATGCTAGATAGTGGCTATGTCGACAATATCAACGGGATGCAGTACGATGGTTCCTTATTTAAGAGAGATAGCAATCGGGTTGCTCCTCATAATTCTTATATTACGACGGAGAGCATTTTAAAGGGTGCTGACAACCTTGGCTATAACATGGATGTTCCTCCATCTACGTTGCCTTTCTTAACAGAAGAGGAAACCGATACGCTTGCTGGTTCAAGTGCTAAGACGGCACAAGTGTCTTATTATTCAAGCAATCTGTTCAATGTTATTTTCGAGTATGATGAAGAAACGAAGAAGTATGAACGTTATTCAAACGGTGAACGGACAGAAGACTTGGATTCTAGTGAACCTGTGTTGTTAGACAATATTTTCGTTGTGGAAGCAGACCATCGACTCATTGATGATTATGGTCGACGTGAGATTGATTTAACTTCAGGTGGAAAAGCTTATCTCCTACAAAGAGGTCAATGGCAGGAAGTCGAATGGAAAAATGTTGATGGCAAGATTCTACCTTTTGATGCAAACGGACAAGAGGTTGGCTTCGTACCAGGGAAAACGTGGGTCAATGTGGTCCCGTCAGACCAAGGTATTGAAAATGTGGTTTCATTTACGGAATAAATAGAAGACTCTTTTGGCAACCATTATTACTTTAAATTAGAGACTAAAAGAGGAAGCGAAAAGTGCCGTCGCACACTTAATGTATAGCAGTAATTGAAATATATAGGGTAAAACCGGGTTCTGGGTTTTTATGAAAAACCACAATCTATACGAAAACAGCGAAATAGAAATAGAAAATTGCCTAAAAGGGGTAAATGTATGCAAATTGAAAAATTAAGAGGAAAAGAACTGGATCAATTATTCAATGCGGTCTTGTCACTCAAAGATTTAGAGGAATGCTATCGTTTTTTTGATGATTTATGCACAGTGAATGAAATTCAGTCTTTGGCACAACGCCTTGAAGTAGCACGCATGCTACGTGAAGGAAAAACATATCATAAAATTGAGACTGAAACAGGTGCGAGCACAGCCACCATCTCACGCGTAAAACGTTGCTTAAATTATGGAAATGACGCCTATGAACTAGCACTTGAACGGATTAAAGAAGAAGAAGTGTAAAATGCAAGAAACCGAGGATGGTCAAATCGTCCTCGGTTTTTATTTGTTTTTTAAGGGAAGACTGCCGGACGTGCGATCCTAGCCACAAGTCCAGTTAGACACTACTTGAATTTCCGCTAAAATGCCCAAATCCGCAATTATTCTTGATTTACCCGCAATTATCCCCGAAACCCCCGCAATAAACCCGAAAAGACCCGCAATTAACGGCGAAATCCCCGCAATAAACTCGAATAGACCCGCAATTAACGGCGAAACCCCCGCAATCAACAGCGAAACCCCCGCAATCAACAGCGAAACCCCCGCAATCAACAGCGAAACCCCCGCAATAAACTCGAAAAGACCCGCAATCAACAGCGAACCCCCCGCAATCAGCACCCTCGCCTCTCCCAAAAACCAACATTCTCCCCAACCCTACATAAAAACAAGATCATTGCACGAAAACAAGACCTTTTACCATTTTTTATTCCCTTTAACAAATGCTATAATGGTGTAATGGAGTATGGATTTGTCCATATAGAAAACGATGTATCTTCATCGATTGAAATATACTCGATTTGGAGGAAGTAGTACGTGTACGATATTCGTGACTGGCGCCATGCGTTTAAGCTGGATCCTAATAAAGAAATTTCCGATGAAAATCTTGAAAAAATATGTGAATCTGGAACAGATGCGATCATTGTCGGTGGTACGGACGATGTGACCTTAGAGAAGGTACTAGACTTAATGGCGAGAGTTCGAAGATACACGGTTCCTTGTGTTTTAGAGGTTTCTAATATTGAATCGATTACCCCTGGCTTCGACTTTTATTTCATTCCCTCAGTATTAAATAGCCCAGATTCCAAATGGTTAATTGAATTGCATCATGAAGCGGTGAAACAATACGGACATATTATGAATTGGGATGAGATTCTCGTTCAAGGCTATTGTATTCTAAATGAAGATTGTAAGGTAGCCAAGCTAACAAAAGCGAATGTCAACCTAACCAGTGATGATGTGGCAGCATACGCAAGATTAGCGGAAAATATGTTCCACCTGCCTATTTTTTACCTAGAGTACAGTGGTTCATATGGAGACGTTCAAACCGTTCAAGAAGCGAAAAATGTGCTCGAGCACACCGTCCTTTTTTACGGTGGGGGAATTGAGAGCCTAGAACAGGCGAAAGAGATGGCAGCACATGCTGACGTCATCGTCGTGGGAAATATTATTTATGCTGATATTCAAAAAGCTCTTGAAACGGTCAAAATATAAATTGATGGCAGAGTCTAAGTCATATACAATAGAAACAAGAACATATGTTTGTGTGGTGGTGAAGGAATGCAATACTTAACAGATAAATTATTAAATGGTTTGAATCCAGAGCAGCAAAGAGCTGTGAAGACGACAGAAGGTCCATTGCTCCTTATGGCGGGCGCAGGTAGTGGAAAAACAAGAGTGTTAACGCATCGGATTGCCTACTTAATGGTCGAAAAACGAGTGAATCCGTACAATATTCTTGCGATTACCTTTACCAATAAAGCCGCAAGAGAAATGAAGGAACGTATTTACAAAATGATGGGTGGAGTAGCCGACGAAATTTGGATTTCGACCTTCCACTCGATGTGTGTAAGAATCCTCCGACGTGATATTGATCGAATTGGCTATAATCGAAATTTTACGATTTTGGATTCGACCGATCAGCAATCAGTCATTAAAGGAATCCTGAAGGAAAAGAATATTGACCCGAAAAAGTTTGACCCTCGGGCCATTTTAGGTGCGATAAGTAGCGCCAAAAACGAATTGACTACACCTGAGGAATTCAGCAAAACAGCTGGAGGCTACTATGAACAGGTTGTTGCAGATGTGTACGAGCTTTATCAAAAAAGGCTCCGGAAAAATCAAGCTCTTGATTTCGATGATTTGATTATGATAACGATTCAGCTTTTTCAAAGAGTACCAGAAGTACTTGAATTTTATCAACGTAAATTTCAATATATTCACGTCGATGAGTATCAGGATACAAACCGTGCTCAATATATGCTTGTGAAATTAATGGCAAGTCGCTTTCAAAATCTTTGTGTAGTGGGGGACTCTGACCAGTCGATTTATCGTTGGAGGGGAGCGGACATCGCCAATATCCTTTCCTTTGAAAAAGATTACCCGCGAGCAAGCGTTATTTTACTAGAACAAAACTACCGCTCGACCAAGACGATACTAAATGCAGCCAATGAAGTCATTAAGAACAATCTAAACCGTAAACCGAAGAATCTTTGGACCGAAAATATGGATGGCAATAAAATCTATTACTATCGGGCGGACAGTGAGCAAACAGAAGCGCAATTTGTTGCTGGAAAAATTAAAGAGCAAGTCGACAGTGGCAAGCGTTCCTATTCTGATTTTGCGATTCTCTACCGCACGAATGCGCAATCCCGTGTGATGGAGGAAGTACTGCTCAAATCAAATATTGGTTATGCGATTGTCGGTGGAATCAAGTTCTATGACCGTAAAGAGATTAAAGATATTCTTGCCTATCTTAGATTAATTGCTAATCCAGATGATGATATCAGTTTGCAAAGGGTCATCAATGTACCGAAGCGCGGAATTGGTTCAAGCTCGATCGACAAAATTGCTAATTTCGCCAACCTCCATGATATCTCAATGTTTGATGCTTTAGAATCGGTAGAGCTCATTGGATTAAGTCCAAAAATCACGAAGGCAGCTGCTGAATTTCGTGAATTAGTCAAAGGCTACACTAACATGCAAGAGTATCTTTCCGTTACTGAACTGGTGGAAGAAGTGCTCGAAAAGACAGGCTACCGGGAACTATTGAAAGCAGAGAAATCACTAGAGTCTGAAAGCCGACTGGAGAATATCGATGAATTTTTATCCGTAACGAAGAGCTTTGAAGACGGAAGCGAAGATAAGAGCTTAGTTGGCTTTTTAACAGATTTAGCTCTAGTTGCTGATATTGATAAACTGGAAGATGATGGGGAAAAGACTGATCAAGTCGTCTTAATGACACTCCATTCGGCAAAAGGATTAGAATTTCCAGCCGTCTTTTTAATGGGATTAGAGGAAGGGGTATTTCCACATAGTCGCTCCTTAATGGAAGAAGCGGAAATGGAAGAGGAACGTCGCCTTGCTTATGTAGGAATTACCCGTGCAGAGGAAGAACTTTATATTACAAATGCACAAATGCGTACCCTATTTGGGCGGACGAATATGAACCCTCCTTCACGCTTTATCAATGAAATTCCAGAAGAGTTATTAGAAGGGGTTCAGCCGAAAGGGAGAGCTTCATCTCCATCCCCATTTGCCGCACCATCACGACCAACGATGAGAGCGGCAGTTAAGAGACCTGTGCCAACCTCTACCGGTGGAGAAGGATTAGGATGGGCTGTTGGAGACAAGGCACAGCACGGAAAATGGGGAGTCGGTACCGTTGTTAGTGTCAAAGGAGAAGGTGAAAGCATGGAGTTAGATATTGCTTTTCCAAGTCCAGTAGGGATTAAGAGACTTCTCGCAAAGTTTGCTCCAATTCAAAAAGTGTAAGTGAAAGGGTTGGGAAAGATGGACCTTCAAACGGCAGAAAAAGAAGTGAGAGAACTTCATCAAAAATTAAATCAATACAATTATGAATACCATGTATTAGATAAACCATCTGTTCCAGATGCAGAATATGATCGACTCATGCAAGAACTGATACAGATTGAGGAACAATTTCCACAGTTGAAGACTTCTGATTCTCCTACACAACGGGTAGGGGGTCAGGTCCTTGACTTATTTGAAAAGGTTCAGCATGAAATTCCAATGTTGAGTCTTGGAAATGCGTTTAATGATCAGGATCTACGCGATTTTGATCGTCGTGTTACACAAGCTGTAGGCGAAAAGCACTCCTATGTTTGTGAGTTGAAAATTGATGGCCTCGCTGTTTCTTTGCGCTATGAAAATGGGTTGTTCGTTCGTGGAGCAACTCGTGGTGATGGAACAACAGGAGAGGATATTACGGCAAACTTACGAACGATTCGCTCGATTCCATTGCGTTTAAATGAGCCTGTGTCGATTGAAGTTCGCGGCGAAGTCTTTATGCCGAAACGCTCTTTTGAAGCATTAAATAAGCTGAAAAAAGAACGTGAAGAAGAACCTTTTGCCAATCCACGTAATGCTGCGGCGGGTTCTTTAAGACAGTTAGATACAAAAATCGCTGCCTCACGGAATTTAGATGTTTTCCTCTATAGCATTGCCAATACGGATGCAGCGGGAGTGGTTTCCCATAGTGGGGCACTGGATTACTTAGATAAGTTAGGGTTCAAAACAAATAAAGAAAGAAAGATGTGCCAAACAATCGAGGAAGTACTCCAGTTTGTCGAAGGCTGGGCTGAGAGAAGACCACATCTTCCTTATGAAATCGATGGTCTCGTCATTAAAGTAGATTCATTAGAACAGCAAAAAGCGCTCGGATTTACGGCGAAAAGTCCGCGTTGGGCAATCGCTTATAAATTCCCTGCAGAAGAAGTCGTGACAACGCTTAGGGAAATTGAGCTAAGTGTAGGACGAACAGGTGTCGTAACGCCAACAGCGATTTTAGACCCTGTCCGTGTTGCTGGAACGACAGTACAGCGTGCTTCCTTGCATAATGAAGACCTCATTCGTGAAAAAGATATAAAAATTGGCGACCAGGTTGTCGTGAAAAAGGCAGGAGATATCATTCCTGAAGTGGTCAATGTGTTAGCAGATAGCCGCACTGGAGCGGAAATGGATTTTCAAATGCCGACCCATTGTCCAGAATGTGAAAGTGAGCTCGTTCGTCTGGAAGGGGAAGTGGCTTTACGTTGTATTAATCCGAAGTGTCCAGCACAAATTCGTGAAGGACTGATTCATTTCGTTTCTCGAGATGCGATGAATATTGATGGTCTTGGCGAAAAGGTTATCAGTCAACTTTTTGCTGAACAATTAATTGAAGATGTAGCGGACATTTACAAACTGACTAGGGAACAGCTTTTAGCGTTAGAAAGAATGGGTGAAAAGTCAGTCAGCAATTTGTTGAATGCGATCGAAGCTTCTAAAAGCAATTCACTCGAAAGATTACTCTTTGGGTTAGGGATCAGACATGTAGGCGCAAAAGCAGCAAAAACGTTAGCGATTGAATTCAACACGATTGACAAGCTTGCTGCAGCGACTGATGAAGAATTAACGGCTATCAATGAAATCGGTGATAAAATGGCTGACTCGATCGTATCCTATTTTGAACTTGATGAGGTAAAGGAATTAATCGAGGAATTAAAGGCGATTGAAGTGAATACGGAATATAAGGGGCCAAAACCAGTTTCGATTGAAGAGTCTACATCCTTTTTTGCTGGGAAAACAATTGTTTTAACAGGGAAGCTTGAGCAGCTATCACGAAATGAGGCAAAAGAGGAGATTGAGAAGCTAGGTGGAAAGGTTTCCGGAAGTGTCAGTAAGAAAACAGATCTCGTGATTGCTGGAGAAGATGCTGGTTCGAAGCTAACTAAGGCGGAAGAGCTGGGTGTTGAGGTATGGAACGAGGAGAAGATGGTAGAAGAGTTGAAAAAATCTCAAGAATAATGGAGATTAGAAAATAAGAGGTGAATGTACCGTGAGAAAAATCTCATTGGTCGTTTTAGCTTTTTTCCTTTTATTGACTGGTTGTGCTCCTAATTTCCAAAAGGAACAGGAGATTGTCCAGGAGAAGGATGACTCGAAAGAAAAAGCGATTATCCCAAAATATAAAATATCGGATCAATATTACCAAACGATTTTACCATTTGAGCCTTCGGAAGCTCGTGGTTTAACGGTGAGTCAGTTGAATACAAGATACGATATCGATGAATTTGAAACAGGATTGATGCGTATTGCGCAAAACACGTTTAACCCAGATAAATTTCTGTTCCAAGAAGGGCAGTACTTAGACCGAAAAACGGTTGGCTTATGGCTCAATCGTAAATATACAGATGAACAAGTAGAAAAATTGGAAATGAAAGCAGAAGAAAATATTGGTCTAAACCCTATAGATCCTGGGGAAGGCGATGTGCAAACAAGAAATCGAGAAAATCCAATCTATTTAGCCCACATTTTAGAGCATAACTATCTTGTCAGAGGAGAAGATGGAACAGCTCGTCTTGGTGGGATTGTCATTGGTTTGGCAATGAACTCGGTTCACTATTTCCAAGAGGTCCAATATGGTGCCACCTTTGAAACCAAAATTGACCATGCTGTCCTTGATCGAGAAGGGAAAAGAATTGCCCAAGAGGTTGTGGGACGACTAAGACAGATCGAAGGGCTTGAAAAGGTACCGATTACCATTGCATTATTTGAGCAGGAGAGTAATTCGTCTGTTGTTCCAGGTAATTTCTTTGCTTATGCGAATGCATCTGAGGGTAGCTCTAAACTTGGTGGTTGGGAAGCTGTAAAAGAAGACTATGTCCTTTTCCCTTCAACAGATGCGCAGAATAATTATCGTGATGATTTAACATCCTTTTTGAATTTTAAGCAGGATGTGGAAGAATACTTCCCGAATTTTAATGGGGTAATCGGAAAAGCATTTTATATTGATAATGAACTTCAAGATTTAAGTATCGATATACCGATTCAGTTTTATGGAAAGTCAGAAGCCGTAGGATTTACCCAATATGTAACAGGATTAATTTTGGAGCATTTTCCAAACTATATTGCCGTTGAAGTGAACATTTCGTCTGTTAATGGACCGGAAGCGTTAATCGTACGAAAAGTGAACCAAGACGAACCGTTTGTGCATATTTACAATTAAAGAAAACCTGAATCGTGAAATCGATTCAGGTTTTTGTGCGTTCGATACTGGGATTTTATGTTAGAATTTAAGTGTAGGAATATTTGAATAATTACGTCATCGGCGCTTGGAGGGGAGTCATGAATAAGAAAAAATATATCATATATTTGGTAGCAGGGATTTTAACCGGGTTATTTGTCCTTCCTATTGTTCTTCCATTTAACTCAGCAGATGTGTTCGTATTCATCTTTGGTGAGCCAAATGTCGTCAATCAGATAATTGTATCTATCATTGGTCTCATCTTAATATTAAGTTTAATTCGAGTAGTATATAAAGGATTTGTTAAAAAGTAGAGTTATGTTTTACAGACCGGTCAATTCTGTTTTGGTCTGTTTTTCATTTTCAGGTTTAACATAGGAAAAGGAGATATGCAGTAATGGTCAAAGTCGATATGTACACAATGTGTCTCGTTCAGAATGGGGATAAGGTGTTATTAATTAATAGACCAAGTGAGCGTGGTTTTCCAGGATATATTGGGGCTGGAGGAAAAGTAGATTTTCCTGAAAGTTTAACCGAAGGAGCGATCCGTGAAGTGTGGGAAGAAACAGGCTTAAAAGTGAAGGATCTTGTTTATAAGGGGTTAGCTGAATTCGTTGATCCAGAAGAAAATTATCGATATATGGTCTTTAATTATTTGGCCCAGTCATTTGAGGGTGAACTATTAGAAAATCCACCAGAAGGAGAACTACGGTGGGTCCCAATAAAGGAGGCGCTAAATTTACCGATGCAACCATGGTTTCGGAGAAGATTTCCATTATTCTTTGAAAAAGGGACTTTCGAAATCTACGAAATTCGCGATCGAGCAGCAAAAGAACAAATTAAAGAGACGGTGAAAATGACGTGAATCCAAAGAGGTTGATCAATCGTTTAATTGGATGAAAAATGACAGGCTGGATTCTTAAAGGAGCTAGTCGATATGATCATTCGAAATGAGGGGAACGATCGTGTTTACATATGATATTGATGAAGAACTTATGTTAAGACAAATAGAATTAGCAGATGCAGAGCGAGTATTTGAATTAACGAATCGCTCAAGGGAGGAATGATAGTTGAAAAATACAAAACTACGAATCCTTTGGATTATTCCGACCGTATTTATATGGTGTATGTTTATCGGTTTCTCCATTTGGGTTGGTACGATGGTAGAGGAATTGAAGGAAATAGAAATGCTATCGTTCTGGGTCATGCAGTTACTAGTAGTATTTTTGCTAGCATTACTAGGAAGCTATCGAATTTGGAGTTGGATCAAACAAGGGAAGTTGTAGGCTGAATCAAATAGGAGGAGCTACTAATGAAGGTAAATTCAACAGAAACCTCTACATGGAATAAGAGAGGGAAAACCTTTTTCATGATTTCGATTATCCTCTTCATCATGATCGGGTACTTTACGCTCGAATATGAGAACACTTTTGAAAGAGGAGGAACGATTTGGCTTCTTCTCATCATGATTTTTTCGAATATTGTCCTTGTCATACAAAACTATCGGAAGAGAGAATTATATTACACATTAGGTTCCATCCTTATTTGTGTAGCAGGTATTCTCTTTTTTTTCATACCGGAAATCATGTGGTTAGTAAAGGTTCTCTGAAAAAATTTTCCTTTCTTTCATAAAATCACCTCTCATTGCGCATATTGATATTGTTAACTATCAATGAAAAGAGAGGTTAGGCAATGGATAAGAAGGAAAATGAGTACTATGGAACAAATGTTGAAGGCTCTGAGGATTTGTTGAAGAACAAAACAGGGGAAAATGAGACAGAGGACACATTAACGAATCGTCAAGGTCATCCTGTTACCGACAATCAAAATGTCAGAACGGTCGGGAATCGTGGGCCGACAACGCTTGAGAACTACGATTTTTTAGAAAAAATAAGTCATTTTGATAGAGAGCGTATTCCGGAAAGGGTCGTTCATGCTAGAGGTGCCGGTGCCCATGGATATTTTGAATCGTACGGAACTGTTGGAGACGGTCCGATATCAAAATATACAAGGGCAAAGCTTTTTCAAGAAAAGGGTAAAAAGACACCTGTTTTTGTTCGCTTTTCAACGGTCAATCATGGGAAGCATTCCCCAGAGACTTTAAGGGATCCGCGTGGATTTGCTGTTAAGTTTTATACAGAGGATGGAAACTGGGATTTAGTCGGGAATAATTTAAAAATCTTCTTTATTCGCGATCCGTTAAAGTTTCCAGATTTGGTCCATGCATTTCAACCGGATCCTGTGACAAATATACAAGATGGGGAAAGAATCTTTGATTTCATCTCTCAATCGCCCGAAGCAATGCATATGATCACGTTTTTATTTTCCCCTTGGGGAATACCAGCGAATTATCGCCAAATGCAAGGGTCTGGAGTTCACGCCTATCGATGGGTAAATGATGAAGGAAAAGCAGTTCTTGTTAAGTATCATTTTGAACCATTGCAGGGAATTAAGAATCTCACTCAATCAGAGGCAGAAGAAGTTCAAGGAAAAAATTTCAATCACGCTACACAGGACCTGTATGAAGCGATTGAAAAAGGGGAATTTCCAGAGTGGGAGATGTATGTCCAAATCATCTCGGATGATGAGCATCCAGGCTGGGATTTCGATCCATTAGATCCAACGAAGCTTTGGTATAAGGATGATGTTCCATGGCAAAAGGTCGGTAAATTAGTATTGAACAAAAACCCGCAGAATTTCCATGCAGAAGTGGAACAAGTAGCATTTGGTACAGGGGTTTTAGTGGATGGGCTTGACTTCTCAGATGATAAGCTACTTCAAGGAAGAACCTTTGCATACTCGGATACACAAAGATATCGTGTAGGTGCAAACTATTTACAGCTCCCTATCAATGCTCCGAAAAAACATGTGGCGACCAATCAAAGGGGTGGACAGATGGAATACCGTGTCGACCAGGGTGTCCATCAAAATCCTCATGTAAATTATGAGCCATCCATTATTGGAGGCTTAAAAGAAGCAAAGCAGGTTGGCAAGGAGCATACTCCTCATGTGGAGGGCGATGTAAAAAGAGAAGCAATTGATCGTCAAAATAATTATGGACAGGCCGGTGAAACGTACCGTCGTTTTAATGAGTGGGAACGGACCGAGTTGATTAATAATCTCGTTAATACCCTTCACTCATGCCGGAAGGAAATACAAGATGCGATGGTCGAGCATTTAACGAAATGTGATCCGGACTATGGCAAACGTGTAGCAGAAGGCTTAAAAATGATGCATATGGATGCAGGGCATGGTCCGATTGGATCAACAAAGACAGAGGAAGCGGTGCAGCAGGCAGAACAAATGGGTCATCCGTCTGATCCGTATTAATGCAAAGGGTCTCAAATGAGGCTCTTTTTTTTGATTAAGAAGTTATCTTAAAATAAAGATTATTCTAAGATCATTGAACGACTTACGTAAAACTGATAGAATGTGAGTGAATACTAGGAAAATTCTATAAAGACTTATTTTAAAAATACGAACTATTGTGTTTCCTTAATCAAAGTTCGTTTTTTTTAAGTCGTAATCAGTTCTAAGGAGGCGGTTTGGTTGGTACAGGCGTACAAGCATGAGCCATTTACAGATTTTTCAGTAGAAAAGGAACGTGAAGGCTATTTAACAGCTTTAAAGACAGTTGAAGGATACTTAGGGAAAGATTATGACCTTGTCATTGGTGGAGAGCGTATTACTACTGAGGAGAAGATTGTTTCTATTAATCCAGCAAATAAGACTGAGGTAATCGGACGTGTTTCAAAGGCGAATAAAGAGCTTGCTGAACAAGCCATGCAAGCTGCAGTAAAGGCTTTTAAAACGTGGAAAAAAGCGAAGCCTGAGATGCGTGCAGATGTGTTATTTAAAGCAGTTGCCATCATTCGTCGTCGTAAGCATGAGTTCTCTGCTCTTTTAACAAAAGAAGCTGGGAAGCCATGGAGAGAAGCAGATGCTGATACAGCAGAAGCGATTGATTTCTTAGAATTTTATGCTCGTCAAATGTTAAAGCTAAAAGACGGTGTACCCGTACAAAGCCGTCCTAATGAATATAACCGTTATGATTACATTCCACTGGGTGTAGGTGTGATTATTTCACCTTGGAATTTCCCATTAGCGATTATGGCTGGTACAACAGTAGCTGCCATCGTTTCTGGAAATACCGTACTATTAAAACCAGCTTCCACAACACCAATTGTTGCGGCTAAGTTTGTTGAAGTGATGGAAGAAGCAGGATTACCTGCAGGTGTTCTTAACTTCGTTCCAGGAAGCGGAGCAGAAGTTGGAGATTATTTAGTAGACCATAAGGATACTCGTTTCATCAGCTTCACAGGTTCTCGCGATGTCGGTCTCAGAATCTATGAAAGAGCATCAAAATTAAACGAAGGCCAAATTTGGCTGAAGCGTGTGATTGCCGAGATGGGTGGAAAAGATACGATGGTCGTGGATAAGGAAGCTGATTTAGAGCTTGCGGCCCAATCCATCGTTGCTTCTGCTTTCGGTTTCTCTGGGCAAAAATGTTCTGCTTGCTCTCGTGCAGTAGTGGTTGAGGATGTGTACGATCAAGTATTGAACCGTGTTGTAGAGTTAACGAATCAATTAACTCAAGGAAACCCAGTCGATCAAAACAACTATATGGGACCAGTTATCGACCAAGCGGCTTTTGATAAAATCATGAGCTATGTGGAAATCGGCAAGGAAGAAGGACGTCTTGTGGCAGGAGGAGAAGGAGACAACTCAACTGGTTTCTTCGTTAAGCCAACTGTGATTGCTGATCTTTCCCCTACAGCAAGATTGATGCAAGAAGAAATTTTTGGACCAGTTGTTGGTTTCACAAAGGCCAAAGACTTTGCTGAAGCATTAGAAATCGCCAACAACACAGAGTATGGTTTAACAGGTGCGGTTATCACAACTAACCGTGAACATATGGAGCAAGCGCGTGAAGACTTCCATGTTGGAAACCTATATTTCAACCGTGGCTGTACGGGTGCGATCGTTGGATACCAACCATTTGGTGGCTTTAATATGTCGGGTACAGACTCTAAAGCAGGTGGCCCAGACTACTTATTGCTTCATCTGCAAGCTAAGACTACATCCGAAATGTACTAATAAATAAAAGTTAGTAGAACCGCATTCCGAAGTACATGGAATGCGGTTTTTTAGTGTGTGGATGGCGGCTGATAAACGAGGTGCGCAATTATGTGGAAAAACTGCGCCATCATAGTAGCGAGCGCAGTTTGAATCTGTGGAGCACACACATACCCAGATCCGCAATTAGTCGTCAAATCCCCGCAATTATTACCGATTTACCCGCAATAAACTTAGAAACACCCGCAATAAACTCGAAAACCCCCGCAATCCACGATTCAACTATGAAAGTTATCCATAATCCCGGAAAACCCCGCCAACTCAACAGAGCGGCGGGGTTTTCTATTACTCTTCTAACTTCGTTTTATAAACTTCAAACTGTTCTTGAACAGCATTCACTGGTACTTTATCAGCTAAACTTACAACGACAATGGCAATCCAAGCAAATAAGAAGCCTGGAGCTAATTCGTATAAGTCAAAAATACCTCCTGAAATGTTCGCCCAGATAATGACGGTCAAAGCACCGACAATAATCCCTGCGAGAGCGCCGTTTCGTGTCATTCGCTTCCAATACAAGCTCAAAATAATGACCGGACCAAAGGCAGCACCAAACCCAGCCCAAGCATATCCAACTAATTCTAATACTTTACTGTCGGGGTCATACCCGAGGAGAATCGCAACGACGGCAATTCCTAAAACAGCAATTCTGCCAACAATCATTTCTTCCTTCTTGGAAGCATCTCTTCGGAAAATAGATTTATAGAAATCCTGTGCCAGTGCACTTGAAGAAACGAGTAACTGAGAATCGACCGTACTCATGATTGCTGAGAGAATGGCTGCAAGCAAGAAACCTGATACAACAGGATTAAATAAAACCTGTGAAAACATAATAAAGACCGTTTCAGAATTTTCTAGAGGTGAATCTGCAAAATAAGCAATCCCTGCAAGACCGACGAATAACGCACCAAAGAGGGAAAGAATCATCCATACCATTCCGATTAAACGTGCCTTCGGAATTTCTTTTGTCGACTTAATTCCCATAAAGCGGACAATTATATGTGGCTGCCCGAAATAGCCTAATCCCCATGCTAATAATGAAATGACACCGATGGCCGAAGCCCCTGTGTAAACATTTAGATAAGAGGGATCAATATTTCCAATCTGTTCGACTGTTGAATTCCAACCACCAAGCTCATAAATCGCGGCTCCGGGAATGATGATAAGAGCTAAAAACATTAAGATCCCTTGAATGAAGTCCGTCCAGCTTGCTGCTAAAAATCCACCGAAAAATGTGTAAGAAACAATTACGGCAGCCCCGACCCATAGTGCGACAATATAGTCCATTCCAAATGAATTTTCTAAAAGGATGGCACCACCGACGAGACTGGAGGATGTGTAAAATGTAAAAAATACTAAAATGACAATTGCGGAAACAACGCGAAGTATTTTGGATGAATCATGGAAACGATTTTCAAAGAAATCAGGAACAGTAATCGAATCATTCGCCACTTCCGTGTATACTCTGAATCGTTTGGCGATGAACTGCCAATTTAAATAAGCTCCAATTGCTAGACCAATAGGTAACCAGATTTCCCCAAGACCACCAAGGTAAACAGCACCTGGTAATCCAAGCATGAGCCAACTACTCATATCAGATGCACCTGCACTTAATGCAGCCACACCGGCCCCAAGCCTGCGTCCACCAAGAACATAATCGGTTAAATTACTAGTTTTACGTGCAGCAATAAAACCAATTAATAACATTCCTACTAAATAAATAATAATCGAGACTAACGTGGGTAAGTTAATATCCATATTGTTTTATCCTTCTCCTTTTTCTGTAAAAAATGTGATAGTTGATAAGACGATTAACAGTGGCATCGGAACGAGCATCCACAATGCAGTGGCTGTTGAAAGACCGAATATCACCTTGCTTCACCTCTCTTTCTATACAAGTGCATACAGTTTGTCTGTATGTCGAAATCTTAGGTGCTTCAATAGTGCGTTTTGAAACACCTTATGGATCATAACATAGATATATTATCTAAGTATAAAAAATATTCGGATAAATAATCACTGATGAATAAATATACATAAAAAGTGATGAGAAATTCACGATATCGCAATATAGATAATATCTATTCATGAAAATTTATAAAATTAATTTTGCTCAATTATTCACAAACCAAAGCAAAAGAGGAACCGAAATTCCTCCCAAAATTAGTTCCTCATAATGATGAAAATCATATAAACGACATAGGCTAGTGCCATAATCAGGCCTTCAATTTTACCAATTCGATAATTCGAACGGGAAAAGATAAAGAGCATAATCGTTAAACCGATCATTAAGATGATATCCGTAAACAGTTTGCCATCAACAGGAAGTGGGGATATCGCCGATGATGTTCCAAGCACAAACAAAATGTTAAAGATATTACTTCCGACAATATTGCCTAGTGCGATCTCACTGAGTTTTTTATAGGCCGCAGTAACAGATGTGATGAGCTCAGGTAAGGAAGTACCAACGGCGACAATGGTTAACCCGACTAATGTTTCACTCATTCCAAGTGAGTAGGCAATGGTTGTTGCACTGTCCACGACTAGATCGCCACCCCAAATAATTCCCGCAAGACCTCCGATTGTAAAAAGAGTATTTTTTCCCCAAGAGCCTTTCTTTTTACTAGGTTCCTCAACGACTAACTCTTTTTCTCTGCTATTTAGTGCTAGTTCAAAGATGTAGTACATGAAGATCGCGAAAAACAATAAAAGGATGAACCCGTCTCCGCGCGTCACAGAATTTACACCAACAAACTGGAGAGAGATGTCACTTATTAAAATAAGTAAGGCGACACTCGCTAATAAGGTGAATGGAATTTCCTTTCTGATTGTAGCGTTTTCCACCTTTAATGGATTAAGAAAGGCTGTTACACCGATCACAAATGTAATGTTAAAAATATTGCTCCCAATAACGTTTCCAAGGGTTACCCCAGCATTTCCGTTCATTGCTGCAGTAATACTGACAGCCGCTTCCGGAGAGCTTGTTCCAAAGGATACGATAGTTAAACCGATTATAATGGGCGGGATTTTAAGGAGGGAGGCAATATTGGAAGAGCCCTCAACGAAAAAATCCGCTCCTTTTATTAACAGGGCAAATCCGATAATAAGCAAAATATAAGCCATATACATCATCCTTCTATTTGGTTGTGTTGTTTATTTTTTCCTATCTCACAAATTATACTCGGTCAGCTAGAACATATAAATCCTATTCTTCCAGTTTGTCATCTTAGACCTCGAAGTGAATACTTTTTTTCTTATCAAACTAGACGAACTTAGTAAGCATGTGGTTGCTCTCCTAAAATGCCGGGAAATGCTCATATCACGTTAGGAGACGAACCGTCCAAAGCTCATGAGCGGTGCCCGTGCTGCCCGTGCGGTCTATGAAAAAAATCCGGAAAATGAATGAACGTATGTGTCATACGGCTCAAGAGTTTCGCTTTAGAAAGATAACAGGAAAAATTCCGCTTAATGAGCAAGCATCATGAAAAAGAGCCGAAATAACAGGAAAAATTCCTGCTATTCCCTCAAAAAATGCCAAAATAAACGATTTTGCCCTTCATAAGCGGAAAATTTTCCGTTATATGCTCTAAAAGGGACTCCATTGCGGAGATAACAGGAAAAATTCCGCTTATGGATAGTGGGTCGAATTGGGCAAACCTGGAAGCTACTACATTTTGCAGGTTCTTTTTTAAAAATTTTCAAAAAATAGGTTCCGTTTTCAAATATCGTGTTATATAATACAAAATATAAAACTTAATTCTGTATTATAACAATCGATAATTTGAGAGGAGAATGGAAAATGACAAACGAAAGAGCGGAAAAATTAAGAACGAGCTGGGAGCAAGATGAAAGATGGTTAGGGATTGAGAGACCGTATTCAGCTGAAGAAGTGATCAAGCTAAGAGGTTCTATCGATATTGAACATACCCTTGCGCGCCGTGGAGCGGAGAAACTGTGGAATCTCGTAAACACAGATGGTTTTGTTAATGCACTCGGAGCACTAACAGGGAATCAAGCGGTCCAACAGGTGAAGGCAGGACTGAAAGCAATCTATTTAAGTGGTTGGCAGGTGGCAGCTGATGCGAATCTATCCGGACATATGTATCCTGATCAAAGCTTGTATCCAGCAAACAGTGTGCCCAGTGTGGTAAAACGCATTAATCAAGCGTTACAGCGTGCTGACCAAATTCATTACTTAGAAGGCGATGATTCGATCGATTGGTTTGCTCCGATCGTAGCTGATGCAGAAGCTGGTTTTGGTGGGCAGTTAAATGTGTTTGAACTGATGAAAGGGATGATTGAAGCGGGAGCAGCTGGCGTCCATTTCGAAGATCAACTTTCTTCTGAGAAAAAATGTGGTCATTTAGGAGGGAAAGTACTGCTTCCAACGCAAACAGCTGTCCGCAACCTTATTTCTGCACGTCTAGCAGCTGATGTTATGGGGGTTCCGACAGTACTAGTTGCTCGAACAGATGCGAATGCAGCCGATTTAATCACAAGTGATGTTGATCCTTATGATGATCCGTTTATTACAGGAGAGCGTACGGATGAAGGATTTTTCCGGACAAAAGCGGGACTTGATCAAGCGATCGCTCGCGGGCTTGCCTATGCTCCATATGCTGATTTAATTTGGTGTGAAACGTCTGAACCAAATATTGAAGAGGCTAGGAAGTTTGCTGAAGCAATTCATAAGGAATACCCAGGTAAATTAATGGCTTACAACTGCTCACCTTCATTTAACTGGAAGGCAAAGCTAAGCGATGAAGAAATCGCCAATTTTCAAATCGAGCTAGGTAAAATGGGATATAAGTTCCAATTCGTTACACTGGCTGGATTCCATGCCTTAAACCACAGCATGTTCAACCTCGCTCTAGGCTATAAGGATCGTGGTATGGCTGCTTATTCAGAACTTCAGCAAGCAGAATTTGCAAGCGAAAAAGATGGGTATACAGCGACTCGCCATCAACGAGAAGTCGGCACAGGCTACTTCGACAAAGTGTCGATGGTCGTAACAGGAGGAACTTCATCTACGACTGCATTGAAGGGGTCTACAGAGGAAGAACAGTTTACGGCAAGTACAAAGTAATTTTCCTGATGTTTGGAAGGCTGCTCTGAAAAAGTTTTTAAATGAACTTTTTGAGGGTAGCTTTTTTTGTGGGTTATGAGTTTGGACAGGTGACATAGTAGAAAGGGTGAAGGAGTCCGAATACAAAGCATCATCCATCTAAAGCACGCACAAAAGAGGAAGCAACATATATTTTTTGTTATCATAGAAGCTGGGTACACTATATATTATTCAATCAAATGATTGATCATATGAACATTAGCCCTTAATTTTACATAGATCATAGTAGTTTTAAAGTTAGGAGGATTTACATGTCAGGTCCCAATTTAGATGATTACATTCAACAAGGAATTCATGGCCAAAAGGAAATAAATCCGGATGAAAGGAGAAAATTTTTAGGGACATTAAGGGAAAGAATCGTCATTGCCCTCTCGCAAGCACAAGTAAGAGAGGACACCATTTCCCCAGAAGTGAAAGAGGCATTAAAATCAAATCGAGATGCGACACTCCTGTTAAACGGCAACATCGACTACAGCTACTTGTCCAAATACATGAAAATTTGCAATGACCATCATATAAAATACTCGATTGTGACGAACAAGGAACATAACTCAGAGATCGGATTAGTCCTCACCCACGATTATGCGGTCGATAAAGAGGATATTTATGTAACAAAATCCAAAATCGTATATGAAGAAGCGACCCCTAAAAAAAAGGGAATCTTTTCAAAGCTGTTTAAAAGGTGATACATTCCATCACCTTTTTATTTTGTTATCGAAGCAGCAATATTATTTTTATGAATATCCTCCGTTCCGGCTACCAATGCTTGATTATAGTATGAACATTTATGTTCAATCACTGCCATCGTTTTTTTGAGTTCCTCCATCTGTGCTTCTACACAAGCTTTTCTTTCCAAAAACATGTCATAACGTTTTTGTAGTGTAGAATCTCCTTCTCCACACCAATCAATAAAATTCTTGATTTCCTTAATGGGCATCCCAGTTGATTTCAAGCACTCAACGATTTTTAAAGTTTCGATATCAGATTCTTTAAACATGCGTGTACCGTTAGTTGCCCGTTCCACAAAAGGAAGAAGTCCCTCCTTGTCATAGTATCGCAACGTATAAGCAGTAAGATTCAATTCCTTTGCTACTTCGCTAATTGAATAAGTTTTCAACATTTATCCCTCTCTTTATCTGTATAGACTTTGAGTTAACTCTAATTACGTAAGGGTATTTTATCAAGCTATTTGCTCGAAAAATTCAAAGTATATCACTTGACCTAGAGTTAACTATAAGGATTAACATGATGGAGTAAGAGAAACAAAGTGCACCGACACTAGTATATTCTTAGGAGGTTTTATTAATGGTAACTGCTAAAGCAAGGGCTGTCGATGGGCCAGACAAATCGTTTCGAGTAGCTGAAATTAAACGACGCGATTTAGATTTACACGATGTTCTAATTGAAATTAAATTTGCAGGAATCTGCCATTCTGACATCCATACTGCACACGGAGAATGGGGGCCGGTCAATTATCCACTCGTACCGGGACATGAGATTGCAGGTATTGTTACCGATGTAGGAGCGGAAGTGAGCAAATACAAGGTCGGTGACCGTGTTGGGGTCGGATGTATGGTTGATTCCTGCGGTGAATGTGAAAACTGTCGCAAAGGGGAGGAACAGTATTGCCTAAAAGGGAATATCCAAACTTACGGCGGTGTTGACAAATATGGTGAACCTACACAAGGCGGCTATTCTACTCATATTGTTGTGCAGGAAAATTTTGTCCTCAAAATTCCTGATAACATTGAGCTTGAAAAGGCAGCACCATTACTTTGTGCAGGAATTACAACATACTCTCCATTAAACCATTGGGGCGCGGCACCAGGTAAAAAGGTGGCTATAGTAGGAATGGGTGGTCTTGGTCATATGGCAGTTCAAATTGCTCATGCGATGGGAGCAGAAGTGACTGTGTTATCCCAAACATTGAAGAAAAAGGAAGACGGTTTACATTTAGGGGCAGACCACTACTACGCAACAAGTGATCCGCAAACATTTGAGAAACTCGCTGGAAACTTTGATTTAATCATTAATACAGTAAGTGCAAAAATTAATTTGAATGCTTATTTGGGGCTACTTACTCTTGACGGTACTTTGGTCAATGTCGGTGCACCAGCAGAACCATTGTCCCTTAATGTCTTTAATTTAATTGGTCATCGTCGCTCTTTTGCTGGATCGATGATTGGTGGCATTCGTGAGACACAAGACATGTTAAACTTCTGCGCTGAACATGGAATTGTACCTAAAATTGAAGTGATTTCAGCGGAACAAATTGATGAAGCTTACGAACGAGTACTAGCATCAGATGTTAAGTATCGATTTGTTATTGATACTAGCACGATATAAAATTTTTAGGATGTCCTCACCATGGGGGACATCCTTTTTACATATACGGATTGTCGTAAAAACCTGCTCTCTGTTGCTTTATAGCGGTAAATTTTGTTATTATCAAGTTATTGTTGACTTACGAAAAATTCAATAAAATATTGATTGTTTTCACGATGAAAATAGTAGTTGCGATCTAAGAACATTATGGAGGTGACGTCAATGTCAAGAATATCAGAGGAAGAAGTTCGCCACGTAGCTCATTTAGCGAGATTGGCTGTAACAGAGGATGAAGTAAAGCAATTTCAGAAAAGTCTTGATGAGATTATTACATATGCAGAACTTTTAAATGAAGTAGATACGGAAAATGTGGAACCCACTTCACACGTATTAGATATGAAGAATGTGATGCGAGAGGATATTCCATCTAAAGGACTTCCGCAAGAAGAGGTTCTGAAAAATGCACCTGAACATGAGAATGGACAAATAAAAGTGCCATCGATTATTGAGTAAGGAGGGGAAAAAGATTGAGTTTATTTGATCAGAAGTTAAGTGCGCTCCATGAGCAATTACATAAAAAAGAAATATCTGTTACTGACCTAGTTAATGAGTCCTATCAACAAATTCAACAGGTCGATCATAAAGTAGAGGCTTTCTTAACATTAGACGAAGAAAGAGCTCGTACGAAAGCAAAAGTGCTGGATCAAAAGCTAGGAACGGATGAATCAAAAGGCCTTCTCTTTGGAATGCCCATTGGGATTAAGGATAATATTGTGACACGCGATTTACGGACAACCTGTGCCAGTAAAATCCTCGATAATTTTAATCCGATCTATGATGCAACTGTGATTCAAAAACTTCAAGCGGCAGACTCCATTACAATTGGAAAATTAAATATGGATGAGTTCGCAATGGGTTCTTCAACAGAGAATTCAGGCTACCAAAAAACGAAAAATCCGTGGAATCTTGAAACCGTCCCAGGTGGTTCTTCAGGTGGTTCAGCAGCAGCTGTAGCAGCAGGGGAAGTCCTATTTTCATTAGGATCTGATACAGGAGGATCGATTCGTCAACCAGCATCCTTCTGTGGTGTCGTTGGACTGAAGCCGACCTATGGACGAGTGTCACGTTTTGGCCTAGTGGCTTTCGCTTCATCTCTAGATCAAATTGGACCTTTAACAAGAACGGTGGAGGATAACGCTTATTTACTGCAAGCAATCTCAGGACTTGATCCGATGGATTCCACTTCTGCTAATGTTGACGTACCTAATTTTGTGCAATCTTTAACAGGCGATGTCAAAGGTTTGAAAATTGCTGTGCCAAAAGAATATATTGGCGAAGGAGTAAAGGAAGAAGTTAAACAATCGGTTCTTGATGCGTTGAAAGTCCTTGAAAAATTAGGGGCAACATGGGAAGAGGTATCGCTTCCACATTCTAAATATGCCTTAGCGACCTATTATCTATTATCTTCTTCTGAGGCGTCTGCTAACTTAGCACGCTTTGACGGTGTGAGATACGGATATCGTACGCCAAATGCTGATACATTAATGAATTTATATAAAAATACGAGAGCGGAAGGCTTTGGTGATGAGGTGAAGAGACGGATTATGCTTGGAACCTTTGCTTTAAGCTCCGGCTATTATGATGCTTATTATAAAAAGGCACAAAAGGTTCGTACGCTTATTAAGCAAGACTTTGAAAATATTTTTGAAAAATATGATGTGATTATCGGTCCAACAACACCAACACCAGCCTTCAAAGTGGGTGAAAATACATCCGATCCGATGACGATGTATCGAAATGATATTTTAACGATTCCTGTAAACCTTGCAGGAGTACCTGGAATCTCGGTTCCATGTGGATTTAGCAACGGATTACCACTGGGCTTACAAATTATCGGAAAGCATTTTGATGAGAGTACTGTATACCGCGTGGCTCATGCATTTGAACAAGCAACCAATTTCCATAAACAAAAACCACAATTGTAAGGGGTGAGAGAAGTGAAATTTGAAACGGTGATCGGACTTGAAGTCCATGTTGAATTAAAGACAGACTCAAAAATATTTTCCTCTAGCCCCAATCATTTTGGCGCAGAACCAAATACGAATACAACGGTGATCGATTTAGGTTATCCTGGCGTACTGCCTGTTTTAAATAAAAAAGTCGTTGATTATGGGATGAAGGCAGCGATGGCACTCAACTGTGAAGTGGCCACCGAAACAAAATTTGATCGGAAAAACTATTTTTACCCAGATAATCCGAAGGCGTACCAAATCTCGCAATTTGATAAGCCAATTGGTGAGCATGGCTGGATCGAAATTGAAGTGGATGGCTATAAAAAGAAAATTGGAATTACACGAATTCATTTAGAAGAGGATGCAGGAAAGCTAAACCATGAGCAAGGCTATTCTCTTTGTGATTACAATCGTCAAGGAACACCGTTAATTGAAATCGTATCTGAGCCAGATATCCGAACGCCAAATGAAGCATACGCATATTTGGAAAAATTAAAATCGATTATTCAATATACGGGTGTGTCTGATTGTAAAATGGAAGAGGGTTCCTTACGCTGTGATGCTAACATCTCGATTCGTCCTGTTGGGCAAGAAGAATTCGGGACGAAAACCGAGTTGAAAAACTTAAACTCTTTTAACTTTGTTCGTAAAGGCTTGGAATACGAAGAAAAGCGTCAAGAGGAAGTTATTCTAGCAGGTGGAAAAATAGAGCAAGAAACACGCCGCTTTGATGAAGCGACAGGAAAAACGTTGCTTATGCGTGTCAAAGAAGGTTCTGATGATTATCGCTACTTCCCTGAACCAGATTTATTAGACTTGTATATTGATGAAGAGTGGAAGGAAAGAGTCCGCGCTGAAATTCCGGAACTTCCAGATGCACGGAAAAAACGCTATGTCGAAGAACTAGGATTACCACCATATGATGCAGGAGTCCTTACGATGACGAAGGAAATGGCTGATTTGTTTGAGGCAACAGTTGGAGCGGGTGCGGATGCAAAGCAAGCTTCAAACTGGCTCATGGGGGAACTTTCCGCTTACTTGAACGCTGAGCAAAAAGAATTAGCGGATGTTGCCTTAACACCAGAAGGTTTAGCGGGCATGATCAAGCTGATTGAGGACGGCACGATCTCCTCAAAAATCGCCAAAACGGTTTTTAAAGAATTAGTTGAAAATGGGGGCGACGCTGAGCAAATCGTCAAGGAAAAAGGACTGGTGCAAATTTCCGACGAAGGCGAGTTGCTTAAAGTTGTAACGGAAGTGTTAGATAACAACCCACAATCGATTGAGGACTTTAAGAATGGAAAGAACAAAGCGATTGGATTCCTTGTCGGTCAATTGATGAAGGCGACAAAAGGACAAGCCAATCCACAAATCGTCAACAAGCTTTTACAACAAGAAATTCAGAAGCGTTAAATTTTTCGAAAAAAGTGCTGGTAGGCTAGGCTTACCAGCTTTTTTATGAGGAGGAGTGGCAAATTGAATTTACTAGACTGGTTTGAAAAAGGGTTAACGTATGAAGAATACAAAGGACAAATGAAGGTTAATCTGGATGAAATGAGTACGGTTTACGAGCAATTTGAGTTACAGGCAGAGGCAAAAACGGAACTGCAATCGTTAAAAGGAGTCGCTTCTAAAGTCATTGTCCTAACGGAAGATTGGTGCGGAGATGCTCTTATGAACAATCCGATTTTGATGAAAATGGCAGAAGAATTGGACTTAGACGTTCGATTTGTATTAAGAGATAGCAATCTTGAATTAATGGATCAATATTTAACAAATGGAACAGCACGCTCGATTCCAATTTTTATTTTTATCGATGATGAGGGCAATGAAAAAGCAGTTTGGGGTCCAAGAGCACCAGAAGCACAAAACTTTGTTGATGGACTTCGGGAGAAACTACCTTCCAAGGATGCAGAAGATTTTCAAGACAAACAAAAGGAAATGTTCAAGCTGGTGAAGCAAACCTACTTGAAGGATCAAACATTATGGCAGGCAGTCGCAAATAGCATTATTTTGAAATTGAAAAACGAGAGATAGGGGCTGCCCTGTCTCTCGTTATTTTTTGATGCGATCATTTTTTACCTTTTGATCATTTACCTTCGGCTCTTTATGAGCAAGGAAATTGCGAATATTGGGCCGGTGCAGGAAAAGCAAAAATAGAATAAAGAAGAAAAAGATGAGTTCGTATCCTGTCCCCGGCTGGAAAAAAGAATAGATAAATAGCGCGACGCCTACAGATATTGACCCAAGAAAGACATACTTCGTGATGAAAATAACAGCAAAAAAGGTTACATAGGCAATGAGCAGCATCCACGGATTGACAACAAGCAAGGTGCCAGCTGTTGTAGCGATCGCCTTTCCGCCTCTAAAGTGGGCAAAAATCGGAAAGCAGTGTCCGACAACGGCAATTAATCCAAGGGTAAGAGGCTCCATGTCCAAATGAAATAGAATAGGAAGGGACGCAGCAAGTGCTCCTTTTCCTACGTCTACGATTAAAACGATTAAGCCAGCTCGTTTTCCTAATACTCGAATCGTATTCGTCGCTCCAGGATTATTGCTCCCATGCTCACGGATATCTATTTTGAAAAACAGCTTTCCAACGATTAATGCCGTCGGAATCGAGCCAATCAAATAGGCTGCGATCAAAAAGATAATGTTCATAACATCCCCCTTTTAGTAGGTTCTCTCTTTTTACAAAGATCCGCACATAAATCTTACCATATTTTGAGAGTCTTTTATGAGATAATTATTTCATGCTATAGTAATCAATATTGTTGGGGAGAACGATTTTTGACTCTGATTTAATGAAACGGTAGGAGCAAACGAGTTTTCTCCTACCGTTTCATCAAATTAGAGATAAAATGAGTCAAAAATCAATTTCTGCTGTAGGGGTTCACCAAAAGATGTCGTCTATTAGTTTAGAGGCTGCTCGAAAGGGGGAGAGAGAGATTGAGGATCAGGTTCTGATTAAGAAAATATTAAGTGGCAATGATCATGCATTTAGATTGCTGGTTGAGAAGTATCGCACGGAGTTGTTCAAAACGGTCTACGCGGTGCTTCGGAATCAAAAGGATGCTGAAGATGCTACACAAGAAGTGTTTATAAAGATCTATCATTCTCTCCCCCAATATGAGAATCAAGGCTTTAAAACATGGATGAAACGAATTGCCGTCAATCATTCGATTGATCTAAAACGAAAAAAAGCGAGAAAGCCAGAAGAAATGGTCGAATCGCTTGTCTATGACTCTCTCGTAACGACAAAGGATCGAGTGGAGGAAGAGGTTATAAACAAAGAAAGACGAAAGTTAGTGAGAGAGAGACTAGAGGAACTTCCGGAAAACTATCGGGGAGTCATCTACGATTTCTATATAGCTGAAAAAAGCTATCAGCAAATGGCAGAGGAACAGCAGGTTCAGGTAAAAACGATTGAAACAAAGCTGTATCGGGCCCGTCTCTGGATGAAAAAGCATTGGAAGGAGGACGATTTTTCATGAACCATATTTCGTATGATGAGTGGAAACTATACGTGAAAAATGAATTAAATGAAGTAGACCGAGAAAGGTATGATGATCATTTATATACTTGCGACCAATGTTTGGAGCTTTATCTTGAGGCAGTGAATGAGGTCGAAACGGAGCTCCCTGTTTTATCGAATGAAGATGATTTTACCAATCTGATTATGGCTCAAGTGTCTGAATCAAAGGAAAACGTTCCCGAAGCGAAGGGTCCTTTTTATCAAAAAACACTTTTCCATTATGCGCTCGCTGTTGCCATGACGCTGCTTTTCACGATGTCAGGAGTCTTTCAATCGATCACTAGTTATGTCGATGCTGTAGAAGGTCCAGAGCTAAAAGAAAGTACGCCTTCTGTCACAGAAGAGCTTGTTAATAAAACATTTGCATGGATGGATCATATGAAAAATAAGGGGGCGGACAATTAATGAAAAACCCAATTGTAGCGTTTTTACTATCTTTTTTCCCGGGGGGAGGTTTGCTGTACTTAAAACAAACTCTTCGTGGATTAGCTTATATGTTTGGCGAATTTGCTTTAATTATTTTGTTCTTTATCTTGTTGTCATCTTGGCAAGAAGAAATGGCTATCGTCATTTTTGTTTTGGGGGTTATCCTCTACATTGTCAATATTATCGACACCGCGATAACGGCACCAAAAACAGTTTATAAAACAGGTCTTGTGCAATCGGAAGGTCAACCAACGAAGGTACAAACGAATGAGCAGGAACGATTTTTTACGATTGTCCTTTCTTTCATTCCTGGAGTAGGTCACTTTCAATTAGGGTTGATGAATCGAGGAATGACGCTCTTAACTAGTTTTCTAGGAACGATGATTATGGTGTTTTTCGTTACCGTGTTAACGTCAAGAAGTGAATTCCTCATTTTCCTAGCAATCCTCCCGGTTATTTGGGTGTACGGATTCTTTGATACGATGCAACTTTTAAGCAAAAAGCAAAGAGGAGAAGAGTTAGTCGATCGCTCGATTCTAGAGGATTTAGAAATGAAACGAGAAGATGGGAAAAAGAGCAAATCAATCGCGACATTTCTTTCGATTTTTCCAGGGGCAGGTCATCTTTACCTTGGCTTGCAAAAACGTGGGATCCAACTCATGGCTGCGTTCCTCTTCTCTATCTATATTTTAGATATTTTAAGATTGGGGATCTTTCTGTTCCTGATCCCAATTATCTGGTTCTATAGCTTTTTTGATGGTCTGCAAAAAGCTTCGAGATATGGTAAGGAAGAGATGGAAGATGTGCCGATTATCTCCTACTTTATTAATCATCAAAAATGGGTCGGAATCGGTCTCATTTTACTCGGTTTATACTATTTGATAAGCAATATCGTCCTGCCAGCCTTTTCGCCAATGCTCGCTCAATTGATTGATATCGATATTCGTTACTGGTTTGATCGCTATTTCCAAACCGCCATTGTTTGTATTCTTATGATTGGTGGCGGCATTAAGCTATTAATGGGAAGTAAACGGAAGAAAGCGGGTGCGGTCAAATGACAGAGGAGAAAACAATGAGAACGTGGCGTGTTGGGACGATTTCAATGGGAGCCTCTCTCCTTTTTTTAGGGGTGTTCCTCCTCCTATCACAATTTCTTGATTTGAGCCTCATGAGTATTATGATTTCATGGTGGCCGGTGATTCTGATTGTGCTAGGGATTGAAATTCTACTCTATCTTTTTGTCTCAAGAAACGAAAAACCTTTTCTAAAATATGATTTCTTAAGTATTTTCTTTGTTGGCATTATTGGAACAGTAGGAATCGGCTTTTCGATTGTAAGCTCATTTGGACTTACAGATATCGCAAAAGATGTGATTTCCAGTGAGGAACGGACAGTGGAGCTTCCGCCATTAAATCAAACGATTGATCAAAATATAAAAAGAATTGTGTTGAAGACGGATCGTGAGAATTTAGTTGTCGAAGGAACGAAGAGTCAAGAGGTTTCCATGTTTGGAACGTATACAGCAACCCTTCCGAAAGGACAAGACAAGCTTATATCTAATGTGAAAGATTACGTCTCTATCAATAAAAAGGGTGACACGCTATACCTTGAGGTGAAAAGCTTGCCAAGAGGGAACGGACCATTTTTACACTACTATGGCAATATGGAAGCAACGCTATTAATACCAGATCATATTAAATTTGAAGTCATTGGCCAAAATAATTATGTTATCTTAAAGCCTCGGGAACTCAGTAATAATTGGACCATTGAAAATGTAGGAGAGGTTTCCCTTCAAGTCGAAGAAAATAGCGATTTTGAAATTTCTGCTTCACAAGTACAAAACTTACAAAGTGAAGATGTAGAGTGGACAGAAGAAGATAAATCCAATGAAAATAAAAATGGTCGGATGAAAATTGGTGAAGGTACGCATAGTATAGATATTAAAAGGGCGCACTATGTCAATGTATCGCTAGTGACTCCTTAAGGAAGATATTCTCGGCTTAAGCTGGGAATCTCTTTTTTATATGTGAAAGTGGAAGTCAGACTTCTTTTGCGTTATGATAGGGATGGAATTATTTACTAAGGCTGTATTTGTAAATAGCAACCGTATTTACGAGAAGGGCTTTACATTTGTTAAAAAGATTATTATTTTCTAGGATGGATAGATATGAAAAGAGCACGCATTATTTATAATCCAACTTCAGGACGTGAGTTATTTAAAAAACATTTACCTGAGGTGTTACAAAAACTTGAAAAAGCAGGTTATGAGACCTCTTGCCATGCGACTACTGGTGCTGGTGACGCCACAGTAGCAGCGAGAGTGGCGGTCGAACGGAAGTATGATCTCGTTGTGGCAGTCGGGGGAGACGGAACGATCAATGAGGTCGTTAATGGTTTAGCAGAGCAAGAATATATCCCAAAGCTTGGCATCCTTCCAGCAGGTACGACGAACGATTTTGCTAGAGCTCTGCATATTCCAAGAGACATTGAGGCAGCAACTGACATCATTGTTAAAGGGGATACAATCCCAGTCGATGTGGGTCGAATAAATGATAAATATTTTATCAATATAAGTGGTGGCGGACGCATTACAGAACTTACTTATGAGGTTCCTAGTAAGCTCAAGACTATGCTAGGACAACTTGCCTATTATTTAAAGGGGATTGAAATGCTTCCTTCATTCAAAGCGACGGAAGTAAGTATTGAGTATGATGGGAAGTTGTTCGAAGGGGAAGTGATGTTGTTCTTAGTTGGTCTTACAAACTCAGTGGGAGGCTTTGAAAAGCTTGCACCGAATTCTTCGATTAACGATGGACTATTTTCATTGCTCATTTTGAAGAAAACAAATTTGGCCGATTTTGTCAGAGTAGCAACTCTAGCATTACGCGGTGAACATATCCACGATCCAGCGGTCATTTACACACAAGCTAATCGCATTAAGGTCCAGTCTAATGAAAAAGTTCAACTCAATCTAGATGGAGAATTCGGTGGACTACTTCCAGCGGAATTCGTCAACTTATATCGTCATTTAGAAGTGTTTGTTCCGATTGATCAGATTCGGGATGAGGATCGCCCGAAAGATATGCTAAGCTAGCATCATTTTGCTGGCTTTTTCTTTTGCCTTAAAGGTATGATACAATCTCATTTATATACAGGACGCATGAAAGAGGAATCAATTGATGAAACGTACATTACCCGTTCAAAAGAATGAATACATAGATGTCATATTTGAAGATTTAACCCATGATGGAGCAGGGGTTGCCAAAGTTGAAGGCTATCCAATTTTTGTCCCGAATGGTTTGCCTGGAGAAAAGGCGCAGATTAAGGTGATTAAGACGAACAAGGGGTATGGCTTGGGTCGTTTGATCGAGCTGTATGAGAAGAGTCCTTACCGTGTGGAGATTCCGCGGGAGGAACTGCACAAATACGGTGGATGCCAGTTGGAACATATAAGCTATGAAGGTCAGTTGAAGTATAAAGAGAATCAGGTTAAGCAAGTTCTTACGCGCATTGGAAAACTCGAGAATGTTGTCGTTCACCCCATTCTTGGAATGGACAACCCATGGCATTATCGCAATAAAGCGCTGGTTCCAGTGGGTGAAAAGGATGGAAAGTTAATCGCTGGCTTTTTCAAACCTAGGACTCATGAAATTGTTGATACAGACGAAAGCTTGATTCAGATTCCAGAAATTAATGAGGCTGTTCAAGTGGTAAAAGAGATTTGTGCAAGATTTCATATCCCTGCGTATAACGAGGAGACGCATAAAGGTGTATTACGTCATATTATGGCACGCTTCGGTCAGCAAACAGGCGAGCTAATGGTCGTCCTTGTAACAAGGTCATTGGAGATTCCAAATCGGGAGCAACTAGTTGAAGAGATTGTCTCTCGATTACCTCACGTGAAATCAATTGTCCATAACGTCAATTCAAAACGTACCAATGTGATCCTTGGTGATAAAACAAAGGTACTCTGGGGTTCGGAAGTCATTTACGACTATATTGGTGACGTTCGATTCGCAATCTCGGCATTGTCATTCTATCAGGTGAACCCCGTGCAGACGAAAGTGTTGTATGATAAGGCATTGGAGTATGCTTCGTTGTCTGGCTCGGAATCGGTCATTGATGCTTATTGTGGAATTGGGACGATTTCGTTGTTCTTAGCGCAGAAAGCAAGGAAGGTATTTGGAGTCGAAGTGGTTCCAGAGGCAATTGAAGACGCTCGGAAAAACGCTGCTCTAAACGGGATAGAGAATGCAGAGTTTGAGACTGGTGAAGCTGAGGCTGTAATTCCTAGATGGTATGAAGAAGGCAATAAAGCCGATGTTTTAGTCGTGGATCCACCTCGTAAGGGATGCGATGAGGCATTATTGCAGACTATTATTGACATGAAGCCGAAGAAAGTTGTATACGTTTCATGTAATCCAGCAACACTGGCCCGGGATTTACGCATCTTGGAAGATGGGGGATATAAGACGGTTGAGGTTCAGCCGGTGGATATGTTTCCGCATACGACGCATGTGGAGTGCGTGGCGCAGTTAATTCTGGAATTGTAAAACAATAAAATACTCTTCCGAACAATATTAAACATTTCCGATTCATTACCGATTTCAGTTAAAATAAACATTTCCGATTTTCAGTCCCGATTCAATATCATCCCGGTTTTTCCTCATTAGGAACCCGGGCTTTTTTCAATATTTCACTCAAGTATTTATTCAATAAGAGACCGAAGGTCTAATTCAATCTTTTCTCAATGTTTATTCTTATTTCCCTTATTCATTTCTCCGTTTATCCTTCATTCCAAAATCGGAGATTTCTATTTTAACACCCGAAAAAACGTGAAAAAAATGCGGAAAAACAGGCGAAAAAACGGTCGTTTTTGAATCGAAAATTGTTCAAAATGGGGGTTCAGTCGGAAATCTTCATTTTGACTCGAACGGAAGAATGCGGGTTTGAGGAGGGTAAAATCGGAAGGGTTTATTTTGGTTATACATAGGAGAGAGAAGAAATAAAGTTTAGTTTGTAATATTACATCCATTATTTGGAGTGTGAGAGACAAGAATCAGTTTATAGTGTAGATTTACGATGAAACTTAATAAAGTGTGTAACTGTAGAGAACGCTAATGCAAAAAGGACTAAGATATTGTCTCCCCGAAACTAACCCTTACAATCTGTAACTTAGTTTTACAAAGAAGGGAAAGCGGAGGCACTTATGTATCGGGCTTTATGTATCACTCCAATCAGAATCGGGAGCGTACCATTGCTACGCCTTCTCGGTTCTTTTTTTATTGAGAAAAAGCCTGAAACGATAGGTGATACAAGGGATCGTTGCAAATGAAGCAGGATAAAAAGGCTGTTACCGCAAATCATAAACGGTAAACGGTCAAACAACTTGTAAAATGGTCAAATATAAACGGTAAATAGCACGAGTAAAAATTGGAGCAACTCTCCAGTTTTCCTCGTGTTTTTTGTTTCTAAAAAGCCTGGAAAAAGCATGAGAAAGGCAAGAGGAAAGCGAATATAAAAGCAGGAAAAAGCCTGAAAAACCAACGGTTTTTAAA
This sequence comes from Robertmurraya phoenicis, assembly GCF_047302285.1. Classification (GTDB taxonomy): domain Bacteria; phylum Bacillota; class Bacilli; order Bacillales; family Cytobacillaceae; genus Robertmurraya. The sequence continues at coordinate 4,256,429 of NZ_CP154845.1, read as the reverse complement.
AAAGAAGGGAGGAAGAAAAGAGAGAAAAAAGGCAAGAGAAAAAGCAGGAATCTCCACTTCTCAACATCCTAATTCCTGTCAATACATTGTACATTTATGTTTTCCTAAAAATCTTGATTTCTGACAATAAATAGGAGGAAAAGAGCGAGGGATATTTACCGTTATTGTTTAACGACAGAAATTGGGAAATGGGAAAAAGGCAGGAATGACAAGGGTTTGTGAGAAGGGGGGATTGTAGAACTATGTTTGACAACTACATAGAAGGCAGGGATTTTTTAAATTCAAATCTAAGGTTGTTTGAACTTTATAGGGGAAAGGGATTAAGGGGTTTTTAGCAATAAGTATACTAAATGTAAAAAGCCAAAAATATGAATAAAAACCTTCACATCTTCGGCTAATTGATAAATCGTGATATTGAACAAAAACACCTGATAGATAAATAACTTAAAGACTATTTTTGAGGTTTGCTTTCATTAGAGAGGCAATCTTTTGTTCATCCTTAGACGAAATCTGTTCCAGTTGATTGATGACAAGTTCTTGTCGGTCTACTGGGTGGTTTTGACTTAATTTTGCCTTGCCTTCTATCTTGTTTATTTTTATTTTAAATCCTTGAACACCTTTATTCATACCAGCAATAAAGTCAGTATCTACGTTCTCTAACTTGTATGTACTTTCAGGTGCTTCGTATTTCAATACCAATTCATGCAGAGACTCCATTAGCTCTTCCTCGTCATCAACAAGTTCAACTTCTCCATAAACATGAACAGTCACATAGTTCCATGTGGGTACTGCTTTATCCGTCTCATACCACGAGGGAGAGATATAGCAATGAGGACCATGAAATACTGCTAAAACTATTTGATGACTAATATCTTTCCATTGTGAATTGGAACGAGCAAAATGTCCATATAAGTATTGATTTTCTTTATCCAAATTTAAAGGTAAATGCGTAGCGAATGGTGTTCCGTTGTGTTGAGAAAACAGGGTCGCAAAGCCATATTGTTTTATTACTTCATGAGCAATTTTTTCATCTCTAATTTGAAAGTGCGATGAATATACATGGTCTCACCTCTCGAAAATTTTATTTGCTCCTAATTTTTTGACTGTGTACACATGTCTGATAGATTAGGGTTGTTCGTCAGCTTTTTAATCATTTTCATAAAGTAATTGAGAATAGCTCCACCTAAACAAAGAGTAATGACAGTTCCCATGCCGATGGGTCCATTGAATATAATGGCAGACAGTAAGAAGAATAAATATATCACTGTTCTTGAAAACAGTATGCTTCTTTTAGTTAATTCTTGAATTATCAAAGTTAAATGGTCAACAGGAATTGGTGCAAAATTTGTGTATAAATAAATTGCAGTTCCAAGTCCGATTAAGATTATACCGATTCCAAAACAAATAAATTTACTGAACCATGTTTCGGGTGTAATCAAATTGTGTAATAGAAAAAGCAACATATCAATACTAATACCAGTTATAATGGATGTCAGTAATCCTAAAAATTTGGGTCTTTGTCTTTTGAGAAACGAATTACAAAATATCAGTAAAAAAGCGATTATGATTTCCCAGCTTCCCACAGTAAGACCAACTGTTTCAGATAGTCCAACTAACAGTGCATCAAATGGTGATGTTCCAAGTTTTGATTGAATGGTAAGAGCAATGCCAAATGCTAAAATCAAAATTCCTAAAAAATAAAATGTAAATTTTGTTAAGCTCCATTTTTTCATACGTGTTTTGTTGTCAATTCTTTTACCATTAAAATATGCGGGATTCCATCTTCCATAAATATGTCTGATGAAGTCTGATAGCCGAGTTTTTTATAAAATCCTTCTGCCTGTTTTTGTCCATGCAATTTAACCTTGGATACTGCATTTCTTTCTGCAATTTCTTCTAATGCTTTAATAATAATCTTCCCGATACCTAATTTACGGAAGGGTTCTAATATGCAAATTCTCTCCAATTTACCGAATTCATCAACCATTCTTATCCTCCCTGTTCCGACGGGTTGTTCATTGAGAAAAACTAATATGTGTTCACATTGTCCATTAAGTGTATCAAATTCATCAAATTCATCTTCTAATGGAACGCCTTGTTCTCCAACAAATACTTCTTTTCTTATATCAAAGGCTTTTTTTAAATCCTCTTCTGTAGTAATTTTTATTGACTTCATCATTCTATCAACCTTTCTGAATTTATTTTTTTAGACAAGTCATAATGAATTGTGTTCACTACGTTTTATATTGGGTTATTTTTGTTGTAAATGCAACAAAAATATAATAATATTTATTTATAGTATTGATAAATACAACATAATGGTGGAGTTGCAATTATGAAGGAGATTCTTCGAGAAATCGGAATGATAGCAAGGGCTTTAGATTCTATCAGTAATATCGAATTTAAGGAATATAACCTTACAAAAGGACAGTATTTATATCTTGTTCGGATATGTGAAAATCCAGGGATTATTCAAGAAAAATTGGCAGAGATGATAAAGGTAGACCGAACAACAGCATCTCGTGCGATAAAAAAACTTGAGATTCAAGGATTTATTGAAAAGAGAGAGGATAGTCGTAACCAAAAAATCAAAAATCTATTTCCAACAGAAAAAGGGCAAAGTGTTTATCCTTTCATTAGAAGAGAAAATGATTATTCCAATACGGTCGCATTAGCTGGAATGTCTGAAGAAGAAATAGAAACCCTTTTTTATCTTCTTCAAAAGGTTAGAAAAAATATAGAAATAGACTGGGAATTTATAAAAAAGGGAAACAAGAGAAATTATTGACTAATTAAAGGAGCGAAATATTAAAGTGACTACAAACATAAAAAAGTGTACCCTTGAAGATTTACACATTATTCAAGAAATTAGTTATGAAACATTTAATGAGACATTTAAGCATCAGAATTCACCCGAAAATATGAATGCCTATTTGGAAAGGGCATTTAACTTAAAACAATTAGAAAAAGAATTAACCAATATTTTTTCGCAATTCTTTTTTGTTTATTTTAATAATGAAGTCGCTGGATATTTAAAGGTCAATACGGGTGAAGCTCAGTCTGAAGAAATGGGTAATGAATCACTTGAAATTGAGAGGATTTATATAAAGAATAAATTTCAAAAGCAGGGGCTGGGTAATTATCTGATAAATAAAGCAAGGGAAATAGCGTTGGAACAGAATAAAAAGAAAATCTGGTTAGGCGTATGGGAAAAAAATGAAAATGCTATTGCTTTTTATAAGAAACTCAGGTTTGTTCAAATTGGAACTCACTCTTTTTATATGGGTGATGAAGAACAAACGGACTTTATTATGACAAAATCGCTATTGTAAATGTTCCCGTCAAACATAAACGGTAAATAGCATGAGTGAAAATTGGACTCTCCATCCAGTTTTTCTCGTGTTTTTTGTTTCTAATAATCAGGAAAAACGTACCTTTGGTATGTCAGGCAGATGTAATCAAATATTTGATTAAAAGCCTGAAAAGCCCATTAAAACAGGATTTAAGGGAGGGAAAAGGAGAATATCTTTATTTTTGGCAACTACATAGAAGGCAGGGGTTATTTGAAGTGTATATCTAAGGTGAATTTGAACTTTGTAGGGGAAAGGGTTTAGGGAAGAGAATGATTGTATAAACAAATTCATGTCAAATAGTTGCTGAAAGATTGGTATAATGTAAAAAAGGCGGTGGGAATATGTTAGCGGATAAAAAGATGATTGAAGAAATGATTAAATTTGACGATGCGTTCCCAGACGGAGTTTTTGCTATAGGTCGTAAACCAGGAGAACCAAAGGTAAAAGTAAGAGCCTTATGGGATTACTGTCAGGAAAAAGGCGGAATAGAACCGAAGGACTTAAGTTTAGAAGAAATGAAACGATTTCTTGTCTAATAAATCAAATACCTATAAAATACTTAAAGAAACAGGGGGAAGAACGTTCCTCCCTGTTGTATTAGTAAGTCAGTTATTGAATCCTTATGGATTCGTTCAATTAACCTCTCGGTGGGTATGGGTCGTTTCCGTAGCTGTTTTTCTCTCTGATTCTACCTTTTAGATTATGAATAACAAGTTCTGATTGCTGATTTTTTGCAATTTCTTTACCATATGCAATAGCTTCACGCTGGGTATCAAAAACTTTTGTTGCTCTTGAATTTCGAGCACCCTTAACTTGAAAACCACCGTCAGAATGCGGTGTAACATGCTGATTTTTTCGCATCTATACATCACCTCATTAGTTGATTTGTGTGGGAGGCAAACGTAAGTCCTCTTTTATGAAAATGAATTTTATTGTATTATAAACGTGGATATTTAATTTAATGGCTCTTATTTGTTCTGCAAAACAAATAAGGGCTTTTTTATTTTAGTTTCCTCTTCAAGTCCCTTTCGAGTTTCTGCATTTCTCTTTTTACCTGTTTATCTACTTCTCTATTTATCTCTCTAATAGCTCTATTAACTTGGGAAGTATTGATTCGTACTCGTACCATTTAGTTCACCTCCTTGTATGTAATTTTGGTATTCGTTTGTCTGCCCCCACAACATAGAATTATAGCACTATCTTCCTTATTGAACAATATATAGTATCTTATTGATTATAATGCATACTATATGTAGTGTTTAGTTAGAGGTTTTTATAATTTGTCAAACACAAAAATATTAGTATGTTTGAGAATTATCAAGAATAAAGAAGAAAATGATAGAGTTTCAACAAATTTTATGCAATTTCCCTATTTGCAATAATCAAAAGAGGATACACGTCTTGTTAATGTTAGGATTCCTCATTATTCACTTGAACTTTTAAAGAAAATGTAACCTTATTTTCAGCGATTAAATCCAAATGCCACCAAAATTCATTTATCGATTCTTTCGATATTGACCAATCATAGATTTCTCCAATATACTCTGCCATCTTTTTAGCGTTCTGAATCAATTTCAAGTCAAACTCCAATAATTTAATTCTTTCGTCATGAGTAAGTTCATTAATCACCTTTTCCAAATGGCTTCGATTGTGAAGTATAAAATAGACCGATTCAAAAGCACTGATTTCATAATCTTCGATGTATTCTTCATATGTTTCAATCATTTCAGCATAGTCCTGCATTTTTGAACACATCCTTAATCAATCATTATTTATATTCCATCGTCTTCTTTTTTCTTACGTCTCAATAAACTTGTTTAACCCTGCTCTATCCTTGCTCTACCAATGAATACTTTTTTTAGGGAAATCTATAATATAGCAGGTTTCTAATAAACACAAAAACAAGGATTCTATTTTTTTAGAAACTATCAAAACAGGAAGTTCTAATTCGATTGGGGATTTATCTGAAGGTAATTTAGTTGTTTCAATTCCTTATAAATCAAAAGATGAAATTGGTAGATTATCAAATACATTTAATCATATGATTAGTAATCTCCGAGAATTGATTGACAAGTCTCATCAAACGGCATCACAAGTAACAAGCTACTCAGATCAATTAAATACAATAGCAAGTGAAAATAGTAAAGCGATTGAACAAATTTCATTTTCTATACAAGAAATCGCATCAGGAGCAGAAGAGCAAACACAAAGTACAACGGTATTAGTACGTTCAGCAAACGAAATTTCAGAAGGCATGAAACAATCTGCTTCTTCTATTCAAGTTGTTGCCAATACATCTAATTCTACGAGTGAAAAGGCTGAGTCTGGTTTTGAAATGGTTAGCAGTACAATGAACCAAATGAATGAAATTCAAAAGGCGGTTGGATCAATTGCTGAAGTAGTTCAATCGCTTGAAAATAAATCTGAAAAAATTGTAGAGATTGTAGAAATCATTACTCAAATTGCAAAACAAACAAACTTGTTAGCTCTGAATGCTTCGATAGAGGCCGCAAGAGCAGGTGAACATGGCAAAGGCTTTGCTATAGTAGCAGAAGAAGTAAGAAAATTAGCAGAACAATCAACGAGTGCTGGAGAAAATATACGAGGAATCATTGATGATATTCAACAAGAAACAAATAGAGCTGTATTATCAATGGATCAAGGAAAAGAAATTGTGGAGAACGGTATCATCATTGTGAGTGAAACAGGTGAAAACTTTAAAGATATTTTACAAGATATTCAAGAAGTGTCTAAACAAGCACAAGAAGTATCTGTTATTGTTGAGCAGGTGAACCGAAGCTCAGAACAAATGGTAGACATGATAAAACAAGTCGCAGAAATAACTGAGCAAGCTTCAGCAAGTATTCAAACAGTAAGTGCATCAGTAGAAGAGCAAAATGCATCAATGGAAGAAGTATCAGCATTTGTCAGCGAATTAAGTAAAATCTCTCAAGATTTACAAAAAGACATCGGTCATTTTAAAATAGTGTAGTAATAATGAAAAATCCCAGATAATGGGGGTTTTTGGTAATATTGAATGAAAAGACATGTACTATAAGGAGATCCTTGTGAGAACTGCCCTTTTACCAGCTTTGGGGTGGTTCTTTTAGTATTGTCGATATTTCATTAGAGTTACAACTATAACTATAATGGATTTTTATGGTTATTTTTCAAAAAATCTATTGCCTAATTGAAATAAATCGTTGTATTATGACCACAGATAAATTTATATATATCTTGATATTTAAAGCTAATTTTACTTAGATTTTCAATTTCATACGTTTAACTGATGATTTTCCGAGGGGGGAGTATGCCATTTTTGGAAAAGAGGTTAGGTGTTTGTATTGATGTTTAAGTAAGATTAGCTTTTTTTGTTCCTTGAAAACTGAATAATTCACTTTTTGTTCATAGGTTAGTGGTTGTAACTATTACAATATTTTTGGGATTTACTTTTATTGAGAAATTTGGAAAAAATTGATTTAGCAATTGTTGACCCCGAACATCCAGGTAGATAATTATTAGGTGTTGAGTGTGATGGAGCAACGTATCATTCATCAAAATCAGCAAGGGATAGGGATAGATTAAGACAAGAAATATTAGAGAATTTAGGATGGAAAATATATAGAATTTGGTCGCAGGATTGGTTCAAATATAAAGCGAAAGAGATTGAGAAAATTAAGGGGTTTATTGGAAATTTAAGTTGAATGCAGTTAAGACTTTACACCTATGATAGATCAAAATACAAATTAAGTAGGTGAACAAATGGAGATTAAAAATGTAATATCGGCTATTAAAAATGGTTTTCCAAATAAGGCAATTGATTTATCAGAACGTCTTGAACTTTTTAAAAGAAACCATTAATGATACGATGGACAAAATCAATGATGAAGTAAGCCAATCCTACTCAAATAGAAACTTTGATCGAGTTCGTCATTTTGCAGAACTAGGCGAAGAAATCAATCGTTATGAACAAAAAATTGAGCAATTAATTGAATTATTAGAAGTAGATAGTTCGGATGACACCGTGGATGAAGAACTGCAAGAAGCTAATGAATCAACAACGCTCCCTAACTATTTAGCGTATTTTGTAGATACAAATGTTGAACATACACTATATGAAAATTTTACACATAAACGCCCTTTTCCGGGCTGCCCAGGGTACCTCAAAGTTGTATAACAGAAAATGCTATGGTTATAAAAATGATAGTGATGGAAGTCTAATCATTGATGATGCTGAAACTAAAAATGTTCAGCTGATATTTGACCTTTATCTTCAAGGTAAAAGTATTATAAGAATCATAGCAGAATTAGTAAAGCTTGAAATTAAATCGCCAAATGGAAAAGAAAAGTGGAGTAAGAGAACCATTGATGTTATGTTAAGCAATGAAAAATATATAGGAACAGTTCGGCTTTTAAATTCTGGGGAGCGTGAGGCACATTATGTCTCTGAAAATAATAATCCAGCTATTATTAAAGACGAGATATTTAAGACTGTAAAGATTGAAAAAAACTTGTCGTAGTAATGTGGTAAAGGGTGAAGATGGGAATTAGAGAAAAAGTAAGAAATATAGTTCAAAGGAGGAAAGAGGAAAATGAAAGAAAAAAACTCAAGAATGAAATACAAGGAGGAAAGGAGAAATACGGTTAATATAAGAACCTGGAATGTTGATTGGTTTAGAAACCGGAAAAGATCGGATTTGAAATGGAAATATGATGAAAAAGATTGCGATATTGATGCTTATAATAATATTGTAAAGGATATTAAAGATTTTTTAGACAGTAGAGAAAATGCAATTGTGTTTATGCAAGAAGTCCCCTATAAAATGAAACAAGACGTAAGATGGGTAGAGTGCGAATATTATAAGAAATTATATAACGATTTTCCAAGTGATGACTTTGAGATAGCTGAAAATATATCGAATTATTATATAACAAGATGTACTATTGCAATTTTCAAAAGAGATACATTTAGTAGAACTGGATTCTATAAGCCCTGTAATAACAGAACAATTGGTTTAAACCTTAATAATGAAATAACTTTATTGGGTGTGCATATGCCGACGAAATTCGAAAGAGGTGATCAAAATGATAATATGTGGTCAGAACTAATTGGGTATTCAGCTAATAAGAAAGCTAAAAAGGAAAAACTTATAATTGCAGGAGATTTTAATAGCTATATTGGATGTGAAAATAAAATAACAGAGGAAAGATTTATAGAGTTGTGTAGAGTTGCAAATGATATAGTCTCCGATGATACTCCAACTTATATTGGGCAAACACCAATTGACCATATATTTTTGAATTTTGATTCTAATCAAGATTATAAAGTACTTATTGAAAAAGATTGGAGCTGGAGTGATCATAAGTATGTACAAGTTAAGTTGAATTATTAAACTTTTTGAATTGATATTTTTCAAAAATGGTGTACCCCCTTGTGAATAAAGTATAGTAAGAGTGCTATAAGGAAAGTACTGAACCAATAAAATGGCGGTGATTATTATGTTATCGCAACAAAAAATTCTTAATGAACTTTCTAAAAACTTGAAATTGTGGAAAGAATCGTATGGTGTTAAGCGTATTGCTTTGTTCGGCTCATATACACGTGATGAGCATAAGGATAAAAGTGATATCGATCTGTTAGTTGAATTTGATGAAAATGCTTTGACATTTGATAATTATATGGGTTTAAAACTTAATCTTGAAGATCTTTTTCAAAAACAAATAGATTTGGTCATTATCGATGATATTAAGCCAGCACTTAAACCAGCTATCTTAAGGAGTGCCAAGTATGCAGAGGGAGCCTAAAGTCATTTTAGAAGATATTTATTCCGCTGCGTTAAGAATTGAAACCTACACAGAAGGCTTGGTTCAAAATAAAATTCCCACCTTAAAGAAACAAATTCAAGAATTAATATAAAAAAGGCAGCCCACACTATTTGGTGAGCTGCCTTTTTTGGTAGAATGGAGAAAAAACATCCCCACTCTCACCCTTAAACACTTCTCTTAAATCCTAAATATCTTGTTCCTTGAAAGGTTAAAACCCCATGGTCTCCTTCTGCCAGTTGACCATATTCTGAGCCAGATAGCTGTAATTCTAGACGATCTCCGCTTTCAAATTCGAAAGTTGTAAAGTAGGTTGTTGTTGAACTGTGGCTATGATGGCTCTCATGATGATGCGTATGTCCACTAACATTTGTGCGTTTTATTTTTACTAGAGCTGGTACAGATAATCGTGGTGATTGCTCATTTACTCTCCATTGCTTAACACCTTTAAAAAGGGAAAATAAAATGGTTCCGATTACAATAATAAATACAATTCCGATAAAAATAGGAGCGAAGCTAAATAAAAAATCTCCAGCGGGATCATGAAACATCTCTCATTACCTCCAAATTCTACTTTGTTATAACTCATTATACGAAAAAAGAACATGGAAGGTTTCGGTCCTAAAGGTACTAAAAATTCCAAGGAACATAGGGGAGAATTAAACGAACAGGGAAAGGCTGCTTTTCGATTTATGAGAATTCCTATGCTATCATAGGTATCCATATACATTCGTTTAAACAACCAAGGAATACGACCGAATGGTATCTGCAAAGGCACAAGACAGAGGTATCAAATGACAACAACAAAAACCTACATCAATGAATGGCAACAAGCGCTGCAACAAGAGATCAATTACTTGAAAAAGTTTGGCGGAAGCCGTTATATGGTCACCAATGGACGGCTCTTATCAAGTGATGGCGGGTATAGCTATTATTTTGATACAGCTAACGTTTTAAGAATCCCTGTTGGTTCCACAATTAAATTGGAATGGGGCACGATGCAAAGTAGTGGAAGAGTGCTTTCTTCTGAGGGAAGAGGCGTAATCCTTTTACTAGAGAAAAGCTTTGGAGACCTCATTTCGGAGGCATTTTTACTTCACGATCCTTGGGAACTTCTTGAGCAATTAATCGAGAGGTTGGATGACATTAAAAAGAACAAACAAAAACGGCTTCGAGTGAAAAGATTAATGAATCCTTCCCTGGAAACGAAGCATCCAAAAGTAAAGATAAAGAGTAATGTCCATGAATTGGTCTTGCGCTCCAAATACAATCCAGTCACATTCGTCTGGGGACCACCGGGTACGGGAAAAACCTATACCTTGGCGAGAACAGCAGCCAACAAATATATTCAGCAGAAAAAAGTGTTAATTCTCTCACATAGCAACCAAGCTGTTGATGTGTTGATGGGGGAAGTGACGGAATTTATTAAAAAGAAAAACCGATTCCGAGAAGGGGATGTGCTCCGGTTTGGTGGGAACGCCGGAGGCACGCTGAAAACCCATCAAGAAATCACGACCGCTCAGCTGATGGAGAAAAAGGACCCACTCCTTGCCCAAGATCGAGAGAGGCTAATAGTAGAACGGCGCAATTTAAAGAAAGATTTAGCCAGTTCTTTTAACAAACGAGATTCGGAGCATCTTTTGGAAATTGAAACACAGATTGCAAAGGTATTGGAAAAGGTTCGGAGGAAGGAAATCGAGTTCATAAAAGATGCTTTCGTTGTCGGGACGACACTGGCAAAGGCGGCAAGTGATAGTGCTATTTATGACCAAGATTTTGACATTGTCATTCTCGATGAAGCGAGCATGGCCTATGTTCCACAGGCGGCATTTGCAGCTACGATGGGGAAGCGGGTTATTATTTGTGGGGATTTTAAGCAATTGCCTCCGATTGCGTCAAGTCGGGCTCCGCTTGTGGAACAATGGCTGAAAGAGGATGTGTTTCACCAGTCAGGAGTGGTCGAATCATTGAATGAAGGAAAACTTCACCCACAGCTTCTTTTGCTAAAAGAACAGCGGAGAATGCATCCTGATATTTCGGCTTTTACTAATCGGTATATCTATCATTCCTTAGTTGGAGATCACGAAAGCGTCTATAAAAGTAGAAACGAAATCGTAAGCCGATCCCCTTTTAAAAAGCAAGCGGCAGTGCTAGTAGATACAAGTTTCACGGGATTGCATTGTATCGCTGATCAAGCGACTAACTCAAGATTCAATCTTTGGCAACTGCTTTTATCATTTCAGTTGATCCATGAAGCATACATGGGTGGGACGAAATCGATTGGATATGTGACACCATACCGTGCTCAGGCAAATCTGATGGAACTGCTTCTTGAAGAAATTTATGAGGATGTACGTACTCAAGTGGATATTATCGCCGCAACTGTCCACCGATTTCAAGGAAGTGAACGGGATGTGATGATCTTTGATACAGTCGATAGTGACCCGCAAGAGCGTGCAGGGATGCTTTTGACCAGTAAGGACAGTGAACGTCTGTTGAATGTCGCGATTACTCGAACTAGAGGGAAATTTGTCCACGTCAGCAACAAACATTTTATTGAAAAGCGAATTTTTCAAGGAAAAACACTAAGAAAACTCGTTGACCACCAGGTCTGGAACAATCAATCCGTCACGACAAAAGAAATTGGAACATGGATACGACACCAGCACACTAAATTAAAATGGATACATGCGTTAAAACTGGAAGCTGTTTTTCACGACGTAAAATCGGCAAGATCATCCATTATGATCTCATTGCCTGAAGGAACCGTGTTATCTGAAGAATGGATGAAGCAGTTAGGTAACAGAGGAGAACGGGTAAAATGGACCCTCGTTTCAGAGCAAATGTGCGGAAACCCCGATACTTGGCTGGACAATGGGTTCCCGTTCCCATTTGTCATGATTGACGAGAAAGTTTTGTGGCTAGGACTGCCACTTGAAGGGGCTAAAGGCATTCGCCCTCCGTATGTTGCGGCTAGACTCAGTTCGAGTAAAGTGTGTGAATACTTGTTGAAACAGAGAAAATAGGGTGAGGCGAGAGTGATAAAGCTAGAAGAGAAAAGCCGGACTTTATCCAATTGAATGAAGTCTGGCTTTTCTCTGGTTTTTGTATGCAACAACATCTCTAACTTGGACTTTGCATGATGTATTTACAATATACCTTGTCATTAACCTTGATAACCCAATACCCAAGCAATCCCCCAAAGGTGTTTAATATGAGGTCATCGACATCAAAAATTCCGACAGAGAATAAGACCTGTAAACATTCCAAACATAAGCTGAAACAGAAAGTTCCGGCTAATACTCTTATGAAGGACATTTTAGACAACAATACTAGAAAGATTCCAAATGGGATGAACGCTACGATGTTCCCAACCAAATTACTTAAATCATGCCACCCCGATAGACGCTCAATATTAATGAATATCGTTTCAAACGGGGTAAGATTGCCTCTTTGTAATTGGTAGAGGAGATTTTCAGGGTTGCCAAGATTCTGCTGAAGTTGATACATGAGAAAATCCATATCTCTCCAGTGAAACTTAAATAGAATGATTCTAAGCATTGTGTATATATAAAAGATAAATAGTGTTAGTACAATTATTCTGCGCATTAATTTTGTTTTTTTCATTTTGCCGCATTCCCTTCTTTTAGTTTCGAATGTGTGGATCAAGGAAACACGGTTACGATTACACCATCCATATTATTGCCTGAAATCGTATAACGTACATTGGCCGGCATATGGATAGTTGTATTTTTAGTAACAGGATAATAAGAAATCTCATATTTTTCGCTATTTACACTAGCAGAAATGGTTTTTTCTTCTTTTAGGTAGTCGAGATACTCTTCTAAAACGAAATTCTTTTCTTTCATAATCGCGCTATGAGGGAATCCAACATAACGGATGTGCCATGGTTCATATTGAATTCCAGTTATGTCCGTTTTATCTTCAGGATACCGTAAAATGAACCCATACTTCCATGCGTTTTCTTCTATCCACTTTCCTTCGGGTGCATCAGCCATCTTCATTTGTGTAGAGCCTACATCAAGCGATAAGCCGAGATTGTGCTCGCTATAGCCAGGTGGCAAGGCATAGGCAGCTCCCATATCTTGATAAAGGACATTTTGTTTTTCAAAGTCTCGAAAGCCGCTTGTGATGGCGAAATCGTGAAGACCATTTTTTTCTGCAGCAGCAACCATCTCTGAGAATTTACGGGCAATATCCTCTGATAAATAAATGTCAGTGCCTAACAACAGATAACCTTCTGCTAAATCACCGTTGGCAGATAAATTGATAATATCTGATTTAATACTCTCTTGGTGAACGGGATATTCACTGTTAACTAAAAGCAGATCTCCTTGATAGATTTGGTCTTCTGAAATTTCAATTTGCTCGGCATTTCCAGAAATCCTTCCACCTTCTGTGAAACGATCGTTTTGTAAATTTACCTTTGGTTCAGACAAAGGGTCCATCTTTACGAAAGTGAACCCTAAAATCAATAATAAGAATAATAAAAAGCCCCACTTCTTCATTTATCCGTTTCCTCCTTCATTACTTATAAGTAAGTGTAGGGAAAACTGTTTAAAAAAAGAGTGGGGTAAAATTTAAATTTTTCTTAAATCCTGTCCTAGGAAGGATCAATTTTTTCAATATCCTGTGGCAAGCGCACTTCAAAAATGGTCCGGATAATACTACTTTCGGCAGTAATGGTTCCGTTATGCTGCTCCACAATATTCTTGGCAATGAACAAGCCAATCCCGGTACCGCCACCCTGATAAGTCCGTGCTTTGTCGCCGGTATAAAACATATCAAAGAGATGGGGGAGCTCATTCTCAGGAATGGGATCTCCATAATTCACAATCTGAACAACTACTGTCCCAGAATCCATAAAGCCGTTAATATCAACAAACTGGCCATCGTTCCCATAGCGATTCGAATTGGTAAGCAGATTTTCAAACACACGTGCTAGTAACTCTCCATCACCCCAAATAGGCAGATGCGGAACCAGATTCATTCGAGCGATCAAATCATTTTTCTCGAAGACCGGATATAATTCTTCCGTTAATTGATGAAGGAGGTCACTTAAATTGATATGATTTTTTTTAATTGGCAATATGCCATAATTCATGCGCGTGATTTCGAATAATTCATCAATCAGTCTTTCTAAACGCTGAGATTTAGTAAAAGCAATCGTTAAAAAATGTTTGATTTGCTCTTGCGACAAATTCTCATCCTTTATGATTAAATCTAAATAACCTAAAACAGAGGTGAGCGGTGTTCGGAGATCATGAGCTAAATTTACAACGAGCTGATCTTTACTACTTTCCGAAAAATCTCCTCTTTCGATCGCTTGTTGTAATTGTTCACTTGCAAGATTAATATCATGAGCAATATGTTCAAATTCATCATTTGATTTGATTTGAACTTGATAGGAGAAATCCCCATGAGCAAGATAGCGAATCCCAGTGGAAATCTCTTTGAAATAGATTGAATATTGCTTCGTAAGTAAATAAAAAAACAAAAAAGAAAGCGGAATAAAAATTAGTAAAAAGACTCTAGTATCGCCCATATCTTTCAAAATTTGACGATAAAAAAACAGGGTTTCACCGAATTGGACAGATGTATGATAATAAAGCTGTAACCCTTTATAGATTAAGTAAGTGATCACACCAGCCATAAGCATACTTAAACCAAATAATAAGATGATTCTAGAGCGAAAACTTCGTAATATTTTACTCATTGAATGTATACCCCACGCCCCATACGGTTTTGATAAATTTATTCTTCCGTTTATCTTCTTCAAGTTTTTTCCGTAATGTGCGTATATGGACCATTACGGTATTCGCACCTTCGTAGTATGCATCGCCCCACACCTGTTGAAAAATCGTTTCCACACTAAAAACTTTCCCTGGGTGACGGGCTAGTAAATACAAAATCTCAAACTCTTTAGGCGTCATCTTGATTTCTTTACCATATAGAGTCACTTTCCGTTGAGCAGGAGAAATAATTAAGCCTCCATTTTCGAGGATGGCTGTTTCTGTTTTAGGTTGATTTAATTTCATAAAACGTCGGAGTTGAGCATTGACACGAGCCACCAATTCTATTGGGGCGAATGGTTTCGTCATATAATCATCTGCACCAATGACCAGACCCTGTACTTTATCGAAATCAGATGTTTTAGCACTCAAAAAGATGATAGGCATATTATGCTGTTCCCGAATACGACGGGTGACTTCATATCCATCCATTTTCGGCATCATGATATCCAAAATCAGCAAATCAATGACCTGAGTCTCGACCAAATCAACAGCCTCTTGTCCATCGGAAGCTTTAACACAACCGTATCCTTCTTTTTCTAAATGGATAGCAATCAGATTAGCAATTTCCTCCTCATCATCCGCTATTAAAATTGTTAAACGTTTCATTTCGTTCACTCCTATGTAAAGCGATATTCACTTAATATCTGTTAAGTCTTACTAAGCTGAATCCAACAAATTATTTTCATCATTACTTTTCGTGGCAGCAAATTGAATCATATAGGTCTATTATTTTTCAAGATTGTATTAAAAGAAATCATTATGTTCTTTATTCTATAACAATACCCTCTGGATAAATGATATACAAATGGATATAACGGCAATGAGCTCCCTCTGTCAAAAAAATATATCCCCTCAAGTGTAAATGAAATTTCTTAAAAAAATGGTGAGAGAATTCTTAAATTTTTCTTAAGGTACCATTTTTTCCGTATGAATCTCTAGATAACGGGTGGCAGTTGATTAGGTACAACTTAACAAGGTGTTATAATTGACGCAGAGTATACATCCATAGTATGATTTCTATACAGTCTTAAAGATAGGATTGTACACATGTTAAATACTCCAAAGGGGAGTAGCTAACAGTTATGTCGTCATTACGTGATCATGTGATCACCGGCTTAACTGGCAACGAAAGTTGTTTGCGAGACCTTTGCCATTCGGTAAAGGTAATATAAATCTGAGTTCAAGACCTTTACCACTCATATGGTGAAGGTCTTTTTGTTTTTTATTCGGAAAAGTTTATGCAAAAAAGAGGAGAAGTCATTTTTAATGGACAGTGATGATCATAGGAGATTATCTTTGTTAGTAACATTTATTTTCACAATCAAATTATTCATCGTTAGCATTATTACTCTCGAAACACACTACCCACCGAGAAGTATCGCTATTCAATCTATAGTGACGACACAACTTCAACAGCAGCATAAGTGAAACGTAATTAAAATTGGATGAACTAATAAACTATTGTAACGAATCATTTATAAAGTAACAATGATTTTCACGGATTGAAAAAGCTCTGAATGCGCTCATTAATCATAAATTTAGAGGTGGGAATATGAAGAATTATAACGTTGAGAACGTAATAAAGGATATTCAAGTACTTTCTTCAAAGAATAATAACCCAGTCACTGTAAAAGGTGATTCCGACTTATTAAAATGTGTCGGCGTCGGGACAGATGCAGCAGTATTCCATATCGAAGGGGACACACAATATGTGTATAAGGTATTTAGTGAGAATAAGATAGAAACAATGGAAAGGGAGAAGCAAGTATATGAACGGCTCGGTGAATCTGTCTATTTTCCGATTTATTATGGAGCAGGCAGTAATTTTCTCATTTTAAGCTATGAAAAAGGGGTTACTCTTCACGATTGCCTATTAAAAGGAATTCATATCCCAAGACAAGTAATCATGGATGTGGAAGAAGCTCGTGCATATGCCATATCAAAAGGGTTGAACCCAAGAGATATTCATTTGAAAAATATTCTTTTACACGAAGGAAGAGGAAAGCTTCTGGATGTTTCGGAATACCTAAAGGAAGGAAATGACCATCGTTGGACCTATTTGAAAAAGGGTTATGAGGAGTACTATGATTTAATAGATGGAAAAGAAGTCCCTTTATGGCTCATCGATACGGTGAGAAAATGGTATAACCAGAAGCAGGACAGCCAGTTTGATTTTCAAGAATTTGTTCAAAAGCTGATAAGATTATTTCGAATAAGAGATTCCAAGGGAGAGTAGAGGATGGAAACAAAAGATCAACTGCTGAAAGAATTAGAGACCATACAAAAGTGGGAAGATGAACAAAAGGGCCAATGGTTTTGGGAGAAGCTAGGTCGTCTCCCTTTTAAACTCCTTGATCGCCTTACCCCACAGTTTATACACAAAAAAATCGGACAAACCTTGGACGAAATGGGTAGCTATTTACAGACAGGCGGACGTTATTTAACGAATGAAAAGGTCATTTTTAAAAAGTTTGTACAGAAAACAGGCGTTGAAGAGATCTCATTAGAAACGATTTCAGAGTTACCGATACACTTAATGGATGAAGTGAGTGAAGAATTGATTCATTCGAGAAAAAATATCGCCATGACACAAGGAGCGACCACTGGAATAGGTGGAATTTTTACACTGTCGATTGATATTCCGTTACTTCTTGGGATGTCATTAAAAACTCTCCAGGAAATTGCTGTAGCGTATGGCTATGACCCAAATGATAAAAAGGAACGTATTTTCATCGTGAAGTGTCTACAATTTGCTTCCTCAGACATTGTTGGAAAACAAGCAGTGTTAAAGGAGCTTTCAGCCTATTCAGATCCCGAAGTGGAAACGATGGACGAAACCCTTTCACAAGTTCAAGGCTGGAGAGAAGTCATCATGGCATACCGAGATAACTTTGGCTGGAAAAAGCTATTTCAGATGATTCCGATTGCAGGTATGATCTTCGGTTCTTTTATTAATAAATCGATGATTCATGATATAGGAGAAACAGGAAAGATGCTGTATAAGAAACGCCGAGTTATGGAAAAGCTTCAGAAATAAACACTTATGAAAGAGAATTTTTAGAGTGAACTACCAAAAATATTTTTTGTACTCGGAGTAGGCGAACTAAGAAATAAATTGATAAGCACAAAGACAATCAATAAAGGATGAGACATGTTTGGAGAAACATCATATAGATTTACGTACGAAATAGTATTATTGTCCTAACATCATTTTTTTAATAGGGGGAGTGTGTAACCATTACTAGCAAATATCGTCTATAGTAGAAATGGAAAGTGGTGGAGGGTATTAAATGTTATCAAATAAAGGTAACGTTCTTTTATTTACAGTGATTTTTTCAATCGTTCTTTCCTTAGTTGGATGCAATCAAAATGAATCCATTCAAGCAAAGAGTAAAGAAGAAAACAACAATATTCATATGGTAAAACTAGATGGAATAACTATTTTAAGCGCGACCATCTCAAGAGTTGGGGAGAGTATGTTAGATGTCGAGAAACCGCACATAACCTATAGTCAAGAAAATACCAAAGAACTTCAAACTTTTGTAGATGCAATAAGGAGAGCTGAAAAAATAAATGGAATTGTAGATGTTATGGCACCTGAGTATCTTCTAACATTTACTTTCGAAAATGAAACAAGTTCGAAGTATTCATTGTGGCTAGGTATGGATGGAGGTTCAATTATGGATGAAAAGGATACACATACACTATACACTCTTCCCAAAGGTTTAATAAATGATTTATACAAAATTGTTAAGTGAAGAAGTAAATATAAATCTTCAACCGTACTATTAATACTTTTTGGCGAAAATATGGCTAAATCACAAAATAAACAGCCCAATTTATATGTCAATTGGGCTGAAAACTATCCCTATCTTAATTATACACTGATTGTATCTGTTTCCTGACTATTGAAAGCTTGATAATCAATTGTTTTGGCAATTGGGCTTTTGTGATTAATCCACATTTCAACTAATTCCACACCGTCGATTAAATCAATGTTTAAACCTTCGGCATATGTACGAGCATTATCATTAAATCCAGCTGTCGAAACAACATAGCCTTTTGAAGCGTTTTGTTTGACCATATTAGAATGAAGAATGGCAATTGGTTGGTATCCAAGATCTTCACGTTCACATTTTACCTGCCCCAAGACCTTCCCCTCTCCTATTCCGTGCTCAATATCTACGCCGAAGTCACCGGTAGGCTTGGTTACAAAGTGCTCAAACCCATATTTGTTTTTTAACACATCAGCAACGAAGTGTTCAAACTCTAGGGGGTTGCTTTTTAAAAATGTGGAAGAATATTTTTTATTATCGATTTCTTTACAAAATCTTTGATAGAGCCCTAACGCAATCGTTTTTTTGAATTCATCTGTCACAATAATTTGTCTAGAGTACTCTTCTCTTGTAAAACTACGTCCTTTTCTCCATTGAAAGATTAATAACCCTATTAAAACAGCAATGATCATATATTCCATGTATTTCGCCTCCGTTATAAGGATTATCTGTTCACTTCAAAAATAAACTCTATTTAATAAATATTTATGCGAGGCGGCTCTTATTTTTTGGAGACTAAATAAAAAATAGGTAACATAGAATCTAAATGATGTATTGCTAACTATCAATGAAAGAAAAATATGAAAATTGTTGAAAGTTCTAATTTATGATTAATGTGTGAGGTACTAACTACGAAGTTCTTGTTGATGTGGGTAGAAATGTATTTTTTTAATTAATTCTTGCAACCGTTTTTGTCACAAGTTATTCTAGAACCAACATTAACCCAATGATCAGCGTGTTCTTTAGTATTAAATCCACAACCAGTTTTTCCACCTTTTGATCCACTGTGTACAATTCCAGTTGGTATATGTTTAACCGCCATCCTATTTCACCTCCTATAGTCAAGAGCATATTTAGATAATATTCTACATAAATCGTCATATTCCTTTTGAAAATAAAAACCAACATAGTGGAGATTCTAGTATGAGTTAAACTAAATCTATTCTATTAAGCTTTCATCAAATGACAACTTAAAATATCTCAATGAACTTAGCATAGGCATCCTTTACTCGATCTAGGATGTGTTAGAATGTAAATAACGATATCGGGTTTAAGGAGTGGGTGTTGTGAATCTTTATCGGAAGGGCTATGTTTCAGTAGATGAGTACTTTAAAATCCGCGAGAGTAGTGAAGATATATTAGAGTATATTGATGGTACTGTGTATATGTCGCCATCACCATCAACTAGGCATCAACGTATATCAAGTAGACTTCATATCAAATTAGGTCATTTTCTTGAAGGGACAGATTGTGAGGTATTTCATGCACCCTTTGATATTGAATTAAAAAATGATGCAATAGAAGGAGCAAAAATTGTCATCCCAGATATTAGTGTAATTTGCGATAAAAGTGGATTCACCGACCAACGATATATAGGAGTTCCTGATTTAATCGTTGAAATCCTTAGCCCATCAAATCAATCCCACGACTTAATTACAAAATTAAATATATATATGAATTACCAAGTAAAAGAATACTGGATCATTAATCCAATGCTAAATACAGTCACGGTATATTCATTAAACGGTGAAAAAATGTATGAACAGCATGATATGAAAACAAGTATAGGAATCGTATCTTCGAAGATTTTAGAAAGATTTCAAATCGATTTAGAGTATTTACTTTGTTAGTTGGAAAGTCAAGTGAGAATTTAGATTCTAGCTCCAAGTAGTGCAAGGGTTATAAGGTCCTTGTTAAATCAACAAAATTTCTGTATAATTTAGGTAATTAGTATGAAGTTTAAAAACGACTACCTGATGCCCCAACATCAAGTAGTCCAACATAATAGTCGGTCCCTTCAAGGGGCTGGCTACAGTGGTAGAAGTAACCCATCTGAGCGGCTAACTCAAGGATGGGTTATTTTTTATGGCTGAATGAGAGTATTGTTATGATTAATGCTGCGAATGTTACGGCATAGTGTTTCAAATACTGTCACAGGCATCACCCCTTTCCATAGGAGTGAGCCAACCATCCTTTCGTTACCAAACTATTACAAATAAATTATAGCACATACGTTCGTGTTTTTCGAAATGTTATTTAAAATCAAATTTGTTTTTCTTTAGTCGCCAAAATCCACGACCATTGACTCCGCCAATTCTGCTCTGATCTTTGTAATATGTCCTTCCATTAGTTCCTTCGCTCGATTGGCATTTCCAGAAGCGACAGCAAGGTAAATTTGCTTATGTTCTTCCAATGTATCTGCATAACGTGAGGGATCATGAAAGCGATGTTTCTGAGTTACCTTAATCGTGTCTTCCATATGCCCTTTGAGTGTATCAATTAACTCTATAAAAATAGAATTATGGGTGGCCTTGGCAATTCCAATATGAAAATCAAGGTCTGCTTTTAGCCCAAGTTCAGGATTCTTCTGGGCCAGAGTTAACTGATTCAAGGCTGTACGAAGCTTTTCTAGATCTGCTGAGGTAGCGCGCTTTGCTGCAAGGAAGGCAGATTCTACTTCTAATGCCCGTCTTAATTCGAGCATTTCAAAGACGAGCGGATTTTCAAATTTAACAGCAGTAATAAAATCTTCTTTTTTCGATTGGAAGTCAGTTACTTTTATGTAACTCCCGCCTCCTTGGCGAATTTCAATAAGCCCGTTCAGTTCCAATGTTCTTAGGGCCTCTCTTATGGTTGTGCGGCTGACATTAAAATGGCTTGCCAACTCTCTTTCTGAAGGTAGCCGTTCACCCGGTTTAAGATTTCCTGCCAAATAGTATTTTGTAATTTTATCTACTAAAACTAGGTAGGCCTTTTTCTTTTCAGACATGCATCGTTACCTCATTTCTAAATAAGCCTCAATAAACTGTTCTAAATGTATCAAACTTAAAATTGATTAAGCAAGACAATAATAAAATAAAATTATTGAATTTTTCTGATAAGTTAGTATAATTGATGTAACTTGTTAGACCAATTATACAATTGGTCTAACCAATTTTTTTCAGAAGAAAGAAGGAGCAGAGGATGGGAACAATTAGTGTGAATTTTGTAAACGCTTTAAAAGAGATTCTTTCTGAGGAGCAGGTATCAGTAAATCAGACAGTCAGAGAATTGCACGGCAGGGATGAATCATACCATGAGGAGAGTCTTCCTGATCTTGTTGTTTATCCAGAAACAACAAAGCAGGTTAGTGAAGTTGTTCAACTGGCAAATAACTTTAAGATTCCAGTCGTACCATTTGGTTTAGGTTCTAGTCTTGAAGGGCATGTCATTCCATATGAAAACGGAATTACGATTGATTTTTCACTAATGAATAAAATTTTAGAAGTACGTGAAAGTGATTTTCTTGTTAGGGTGCAGCCTGGAGTGACTCGTACGCAATTGAATAAAGAATTAAAAAAATATGGCCTCTTTTTCTCTGTCGATCCGGGAGCGGATGCAACGCTTGGTGGCATGGCGGCAACGAATGCCAGTGGAACAACTTCTGTCAAATATGGAGTAATGCGAGATCAAGTACGTGATCTCGAAGTAGTGTTAGCAGATGGAACGATTATTCATACAGGCAATCTAGCGGCTAAGTCGTCATCAGGTTACCATTTGAATGGCCTGTTCGTAGGTTCGGAAGGGACACTTGGTTGCTTTACAGAACTAACGTTAAAAGTATATGGAATTCCAGAACATATCATGGCGGCAAGAGCCTCTTTCCCAACATTAAACGATGCGGTCGAAGCGGTTGTTTCGATTTTGCAGGCAGGTGTTCCAATTGCCAGGGTGGAACTTGTTGATGAGACATCCATGAAACAAGTAAACGATTTTAGTGACACAAACTATAAGGAAAGTCCAACCCTCTTTTTGGAGTTTCACGGCAATGAAGCTGGCTTGAAGCAGGATGTTGCATTCACAAGAGAAATTGTCGAAGAACATCATTGTCTTGATATTGAATTCGAAACAGATACAGCAGCAAGAAATCGATTATGGGAGGCGCGACATAATCTTGCATATGCCTATATCCACAGCCATCCTGGAAAGAAAATGATGGTGACAGATGTCTGTCTTCCGATTTCAGAACTTTCCGATGCTATAAGCCATGCTAGGGAGGCGGTAGATTCGTTAGGACTTTATGGAGGCATCCTCGGCCATGTGGGGGATGGTAATTACCATGTTCTTCTGATGATTGATATGAACAACCCAGATGAGGTTGCGCGTGCTGAAAAATTCAATGAACAAATTGTCCTTTATGCCCTTGAACGAGGTGGAACTTGTACAGGAGAGCATGGAGTAGGAGTTGGAAAGCAGAAATATCAGCAACAAGAACACGGTCAAGCCCTTCAGGTTATGGAAAAAATTAAACAGGCGTTGGATCCAGACAATCTTTTTAATCCCAATAAAATTATAAAGACAAAAGAAAGAGTGTGATGTGATGAAGGTATTAGAAGCGGTTAGTACGATTGCAGGAAAATATTTTGCTGTTTGGGTCATCTTAATGTCCATTATTGCCTTCATGTTCCCAGACCCATTCTTGGGGTTAGGGGGCTATATCACGATCTTACTCGGGGTCGTCATGTTTGGAATGGGACTTACATTGAAGGCCGTCGATTTTAAAATTGTCTTGACGAAACCTCTACCTGTCTTAATCGGGGTATGTGCACAATACATTATCATGCCGCTTGTTGCTTTCGCCATTGCAAATCTGTTGAATCTTCCAGCAGAATTAGCAGCTGGTTTGGTGTTGCTTGGTTGTGTACCAGGAGGAACAGCTTCTAATGTGATGGTCTATCTGGCCAAGGGAAATGTGCCATTGTCGATAGCGATGACTTCCATTTCAACTTTATTGGCACCAATCATGACACCATTAATTCTCCTCTTACTGGCAGGCCAATGGATGCCGGTTGATGCGGTTTCAATGTTTATGTCAATTGTGCAGGTCATCATCGTTCCAATTGTTCTAGGGTTGCTAATTAAGAGGTTTTTCCCTGTTGCAGTGGAAAAAAGTCTACGGGTGTTACCACTTATTTCGGTAGCGGCAATTATCACAATTGTAGCCGCAGTCGTCTCAGGTAATTCAGGAACGATTGCCACATCCGGACTTCTCATCTTTACTGCGGTCATGCTGCATAATGGATTTGGACTCCTACTCGGCTATTTTGCAGGAAAAATGCTTAATCAGGATGAAGTCAATCGGCGAGCGATTGCCATTGAAGTTGGCATGCAGAACTCCGGTTTAGGCGTTGCACTCGCAACAGCACATTTTGGTCCATTAGCAGCACTTCCAAGCGTATTAGCTGCTGCATGGCACAACATCTCTGGTCCGATTCTTGCAACATATTGGTCGAAAAAACCGGTTGTTAGTAAGGAAGAAGAGCCGACAGATCGCCCGATTGGAGTAAATCTATAAATGTATGGATAACGTTTAATAATAAAGCTGAATATTGTGGGATAACAAGTTACCCACGGTGGAGAAATAAGAACCCATGCTTTTTGCACTTTTGATTTTGGAAAGTGTTAAGGAGTGTGGTTTTTTTTCTTTATGGCTATATTTCGGAGAAAAAGATTTCTGCCTCAAAATTACCTCTCAATTGATTCCATTTAATTCTGGAAATTTCCCCCACCCCAAAAATCTACTAGAACCAATTACCCACTCCATGCTAGAATAAACTGTCCAAAAGGAATTTAATAGATACTTACGAAATGGCAAACCTATTGAAAGATGGGGACGCAAAGCCACAGGCCTAAAGCGAAAGATGTTATGGCGGCTGGGTTACCGAATGAGCTGGTTTATGTTTATAAATCCACTTTTTTCGGGTGGATTTTTTTCTGTTTACAAGATAAGGAGAGTGGCAGTAGTGAAATTGGTGTTTAAGAGTACTTTAGTAATAAGCTTGTTAATTACGATATCGATGATCAGTATTTCTGCTTTTGGTTACCTCAAGGCAAAAGCATTTCTTTACGATCGGTTTGAAGCTCAAGCCTATGATCAGCTTGAGTCCGTGAAAGCGAATATTGATATTTGGATCAAGAGCAAAGAAGACGCAATGGAGTATATGGCTGAGGCGGATGGATTAAAAGAAGGGAATGTTGAGAAAGCAGACGCTTTAGGGATGAGAGTTGCCGAAAGAATGGATAACCCTGATGGCTTTGCCTTTATTGATGCAGCAGGGTTTTTATATTTGGGCGGAGCGAAAATTCCAGCTCATGATTTTCCACATTATTTAGGTGGGATGAATGAACATACACAAGCCTATGACCCAGTTCCTTCAGAAACGCCGAGTTTAAATGGTGCTCCTATCGTATTAACATCAACTCCTGTTTATGGCTATGACGGAGAGGTAGTTGGGGTCGCTTCTGGTGGTGCCCCCATTGAAAACCTGTTAAATATCATTTCTAACATTAAATTAGGAAAAAGTGGATATGTCACAGTCTTTACGAATGATGGCACCATTGTTGCTGGTCAAAATAAGGAAGATACTATTAATAAGAAGATAGCTGACTATGAAAATAGTGATTTAGACAAATTAGTTGAAAAAAGTATCAGTGGTGAAACAGATGTCATTGAAACGAAATTTAATGGTGAAAATAGTTTGATTTTCTACAGCAAAGCGAGTGAGATGGACTGGGGGATTATGGCTTCCGTTCCGACAAAAGAGGCATATGCTGATGCGTTTTCATTGTTGAATTATTTTATTATCATTACGATTGTTTTCATTGTTATAGGTGCAATCATTAGTTATGTCATTAACCGTAGAATGATCAAACCGATTAATGAGATAAATGAAAGAATCGCAGAATTGGCAAATAATAAGGGCGATTTGACGCAAAGATTAACGATTAAAAGAAAAGATGAAGTAGGGAATCTTGCAAACAACTTTAATTCCATGCTCGATAGTTTACAAGAACTAATGGGTGGAATTCTCCAAAAAGGAGAGGCTGTTTCAGAGAATACGACTGCCTTATCTGAAAGTGCAGAAGAAATGGTGCAACTATCAGGAGTGGTCACGAAAAACGTGCAAATGTCTGCAGAAATCACTGCAGAACAAGAAGAAGGTAACAAAAAGAATCTTGAATCGATTACAGTGATTACACAAAGTGTATCAGAAATTAAAGACCACTCTTCATTAGTATCTGAGAAAACAAAGAATGCGTACAAAGAAGTGGAAGAGGCGAATGAAGAGATTAAATCGTTGATTGGACAGATGTCTGAGATTCAGGAATCTGTACGACATTCATCCGATATTGTCAGGAGATTAGGAAGTCGTTCATCTGAGATTGGTAATATCGTGGAGATGATTACGGGTATTACTGAACAAACGAATTTACTTGCCTTAAATGCATCCATAGAAGCAGCAAGAGTTGGTGAACATGGAAAAGGATTCGCAGTAGTTGCGAATGAGGTTAAAAAACTAGCGGAGCAATCTGCTGGATCAGCGAAACAGATTTCAGAGCTTGTAAGTGAAATCCAATCCGAAACAACAAATGCCGTTGTGGAGATTGAATCTGGAACGAGCCAATTTGGAACAGGGATGGAAAGATTAAAAGAGGTGAATGAAAGTTTACAAAGCGTCTATCACTCAACGGAAGAGTCGACAAAAGAAGTTGATGAAATTTTCATAGAAATTGAAAACCTACTTTCGAAGGTAAAAGATGTGGAGCGTGTCATTCATGAAAATCTAAATAAATCTTCCGAGTCATCTATATATATTCGAGAAGTTGCTGCTTCATCAGAGGAGCAATTATCTTCAATAGAAGACATAACAGCTTCTATTGAAGAAGCCGCTCATTTTGCGAAAGAACTAAGAGAATTATTGAATCGATTTAAAATATAGAAGATGAAAAGCTGTGTTAAAAGGTCATCGATGACGATCTTTTGATACAGCTTATTTTTTGGCTCTATTTGCAAACATCGTTACTTTTAAATCGGAAATTTGGGGCATCATTAATATTGAATAACTTTATGTAAATTAAGTAATGAATGATTTGAACTTCATATTGACATTTAATATAGAGTATTTTATTCTATATATATGAACATATGGTCATATATAGAATGAAAGAGGTGATGATGATGAGTGACGAGCAGAAGTATGAAGAGAAGAGTAAAGAAGGGATACAGGATTTGGATGAGGAGACGTTATTTGTAGTCTCGCAAACATTCAAAGCTCTAAGTGACCCAACGAGAATTCGTATTTTGAACTTATTATGTACAGGGGAGCATTCCGTTAATGATATTGCGGAGACATTAAATTTAGGACAATCAACGGTCTCCCATCAATTACGGTTTTTGAAAAACCTAAGACTGGTTAAATACAGAAGAGCAGGAACAACTTTGTTTTATTCAGAAGATGATGATCACATCATGAATTTATTGAAGCAAGCAATTGAGCATGCTACACATCATTGATTAATTTTGGAGGAATTTAAAATGGGACATAATCATGGACATGACCATACACATGGTGCAAATAAAAAGACATTAATGATCAGTTTTATCATTATTACAGGTTATATGATTATTGAAGCGATTGGGGGTTTTATTACCAATAGCCTTGCATTATTATCTGATGCTGGACATATGTTAAGTGATTCCATCTCACTTGGGGTTGCTTTATTGGCATTTACTCTAGGGGAAAAGGTTGCTAACCATAGTAAAACATATGGGTATAAGCGATTTGAAATATTAGCAGCCGTTCTTAACGGAGTGACACTCGTATTAATTGCCATTTATATTTTTTATGAAGCCATTCAGCGTTTCCGAAATCCACCCGAAATTGCTTCAAGTGGAATGCTGATCATCGCTATAATTGGATTACTTGTAAATATACTTGTTGCTTGGATTATGATGCGCGGCGGAGATGTAGAGGAAAATTTAAATATGCGCGGAGCCTATTTGCATGTGATTAGCGATATGCTTGGTTCCATTGGTGCGATCGTTGCTGCATTACTGATTATGTTCTTCGATTGGGGATGGGCAGATCCATTGGCAAGTGTCATTGTAGCAGCACTAGTATTGCGTAGTGGTTATTATGTTACGAAGTCAGGACTGCACGTCTTGATGGAAGGTGCGCCACAAAATGTTGATGTTGACGATGTGATTAATACAATCAAAAATAAAACAGACATTCTTAGTGTTCATGATTTACATGTTTGGTCCATTACAAGCGGATTAAATGCATTATCTTGCCATGCCGTTGTTGATGAAAAAATGACTATTGCTGAAAGTGAACAATTGCTACACGAAATTGAACATGATCTTGAGCACAAAAACATTCACCATATGACGATTCAATTAGAGACAGCGGCCCATCTTCACGACAATTCAATATTGTGTAAAGTGAAAGCTGTTTCATCTGGACACCACCACCATCATCATGATCACTGATAAATTTTTATAAATGTACATTATGGAAAGAATTAATAGTAAATTTAGTGAACAAGGACAGTTGTTCAATCATGGAAAAATTATGTCAAAAGTATTGATTTTGTAGAGGAACATAGAGATTTTTTTGATTGGCTTAATAATAAGAGAAAAATAATCAATACGCTAATACCATTTACTAGTCCAGTAGTTGAGCGTTTTATACTCAAATACTGGACATTCGCATTTTTTATCTCTTCTTTATATTTCGAATGATGATTTTACTATGGGGAATACTCGGTATACTGGTCATGCGATAACTTAAGTCTTGGTCGGGAACATCATAATCGAGCCTATTCACTAGAAAATCTAAACTTTTTTTCATTACTTCGATTGTGGCCCACTCACCTGCACAGCGATGTCCCATTAAATATTCACCACCGCCTTGTGGAATGAATTCGAAAGGACTCTCTTCCCATTCTGCGAACCTCCCAGGGTTAAATAAATCAGGATTTGCCCAAATGTCAGGATCGTGGTTGGTTCCATACAGGTCCAATAATGTTAGTGTGTTTTCTTCAAATTTATAGTTTTTCCACATAAAATCTTTTCTTACCAATGCTGCAACGAATGGAAAAAACGGGTAATAGCGACGAACTTCTTGAACAAACATATGTGCGTATTTCCCGTTATCGGATACAAGTTTCTTCCTTTCCTCAGGATGATGATACAAGGCCAACACTATAAAATTAATGAATATAGATATTGCTACAATGGGTCTTAAGATATTAATGACTTCCACTGAAACGGTCTCAGCTTCAAGCAGATTTCCATCTAAACTGCGATGCCATGCAAACCTATGTAAAGCAGTATTTTCAGACGGATGAATTTGTCCTTCCCTTACCTGGTCAACAAGTTGTTGTATCCACTTTTCAACACGATTTCTTGCGTTTCTTCCTTTCCAGTGTTCAGGTCCCATTGCTGAAGGGGACATATACATTGCTTCTAAATCATTCGATAGATTTGTAAATTCATTCTCTGGTGCTGGTACCCCTGCCCATTGGCAAGCAGTCCTGGTCAACATTTCCCGAACTTCTTCATAAAAAATAATCTGATCCTTTTGTTCCCATTTTTCCGTTGCTGTTTCCAACTGCTCAATTACAATTTCCTTTAATCTATTAAGGTTATTAGGGGACATAAGTGCCATAAACAATTCTTTTCGATTTTTATGCATTTCACCATCCAATGTTTGAACGGCTTTCTTGCCAAATAAAGTCTGCTTTAGACGATTAGGTGCTGAACCTTCTCTTTTGAACATTTCAGGGTCATAAAATAATTCTGCGGCTTCTTTTCCTCCCATACAAATTGCTTTTTTTCCAAGTAAACGGGTTTCAAATATATTAGAGTTAAAACTGCGACGCCTATTTAAAATGTACATATATCCTTCCCTTAATAGGCTTAAAGTGTGGTCCATTCCTTCTTCACGAGGATTTGTATTCGTCATAGGATCATCTCCATGTTCAATATGAGTTATTCTATTAGTTTGTAATTACTTTCCTAACTTATACGTAATTTTATCTTGGTCTAATCAATAGAATATGTATCATTTCTTGTATCAGCTACTTACCTATAAGAAGAGATGGGTGGTCAAAGAAGAATCTCTAGAATTTAAATTCATCCACAACTTAACATACTCTCTATTGTTTAAAGCGATGGATATTCCACCGCTTTTTTGTTCCAAGTAAGAATAATCAAATATTATAATGTGCGAATCTGAGTCAATAAGAAATTTTCACCAAAATTCCAATGGATCCTTTTTTAGTTATTATATAATACCAGTATAGGAAATATTTTGACGATCCGTTTCATATACGAAATCTTTGGAAAGACGAGATGATAGTATGAAAAAGAAATTAGTAGCCACTCTTGAACAAGCAAAAAGGTCCACGATCACACTTAGTGACCTAGAAAAGGTAGCAGGACCAGAGAATACGTATGATGATTTTGCAGCGAACGTTCAAACATTAATAGATGAAGGTTTTTTGAACGCTGTAAAAAGTCATGGAGTAAATTGGCGAGGTTTGCCTAATAGTTTCCGCATTCAAAAAGGGAAAGTGAAGCAACCATTAATTGAAGAAATTCAAGAGATGCAATTTAAAGTTCATCCTGTTATTGACTTACGAACCTATTTCTCTTCATCAAAAAAGAAATGGATCGAGGACCAGCCGTGGATTTGGAAGATCAATGAATATTTACAGAAAAATGGATTACCTACAACCTATACGAATAGTTCGGAACGTTCCTATGAATTAATGAAAGACGAGAAATGGATAGATGAAAAGGGTGGAAAATCCATTTTAGAAAAAATAAATCTGCTGAATAAGTTGAAAATATTGAAAACCCCTGATCCTCTCATGTTTGCCTTAAACCCGAGCCAGTTGCTATCGAATCATGGTGTACATAGACACCTCGTTGTCGAAAATAAAGCAACCTATACTGGATTAATCGATAAATTACCAGATACTGATTTTACAACACTTATATATGGTTCAGGTTGGAAAATTGCTTCAAGTGTGAATCAATTAACGAAACAACTTGGGCTTACGAATAGAGAAGTTCATCATGATATCTACTATTTTGGAGATTTAGATTATGAGGGAATTAGTATATTCCATCACCTTCATGAAAAGTATGATGTGAAATTGGCCACCTATTTTTATGAGGCAATAATACGAAAGCCGTTCTACAAAGGGAAAGAAAACCAGACAAGAAATGAGGTAGCGGTTCAGCATTTTTTACAATATTTCAGTAAGGAAGATCAAGAAAAAATTACATCCATGTTCAAAGAAAATGGGTATTATCCTCAAGAAGCGTTAACGAAGGAAGAGTTACATCATATTTGGAGGAACGTATTATGAACACACAGTTGAAAGGGATTACGGAAAATTATCGTGAACGTATGCAGCGATTAGCGTTATTTGACCCGTTATTCCGATTAGAAAATAAACGGGAAAAGGATGAGGATAATAAGCCTATAGATTACTTTGGTTATGGTCTTTTAACTCTTTTATTTTTCTTTGAAAATATGCTAATTCGAAATAAAAAAACAAGCATACATGATTTAGCGCAGTATTTATACGAGTTAAATCGAGGTGAACAATCCCTTTCTCTTGAAGGCTATGAAAAAGTTGCTCGAACAATTGTGGAAACCTTTCGACCACCTAGTGGAAAGCGAAATGAAAAATCCTTTTATAATTGGGAAACAAGGGAATATGAAAATGTACATTACTCGATATTGAAAGCCGATCGAGCGGATGTGAACATGAATACTCAATATTATAAATTAGATGAACAAGGGCTAGAATTGGTCTTTGCGACGAAGGAGTATTTTACTGAGTTTCAGCTATCTATAAATCAATTAGTCTTAAGGAAACAGCTTGAAAAAGGCGAATTTGTAGGAGCGTTACGACAAATCGATGAAATGCACATAGACGTAGAGTCGTTAAGGAATCGAATGACCGTAGTAAAACATGAAATTCAACGAAATATTATATCCGATGAAACGTATGAACGGTATAAACAAATGGTGGAGGATATCAATGCGCGTTTAATGAGAGAGAACGAAGAATTTCGTGAATTACATACATTTGTAAAAGATACGAAGAACCGTTTAGCATACGATATGAACTCGGAAAAAGATCGAAAAGCATATGAACTAATTTTACAGATTGATCGTGAGCTAGGTGAAGTTCACCATATTCATACGATGTTGTTGAAGGAGAGTATTGATTTAAAAACAACGGCCTTACATGCTGCACAAGAAGCGTTATATTATGTAGGGATCGATTCATTTAACTTTAAGCAAGAGATTACCACTCCACTTGTAAGCAAGCCTTTACCTTTAGTCGCATCAAAACGCTTAATTGAACCGTTTCTCACGATCGAGCAAAGTGAGACATGGTCTCCACTCGTTATTTTTTCAGAGCAACGAATTGAAACGCAAGACGGCATTGAACGCACGACTAACTTTGCTGATCTATCAGATGAGGAGCTACAGGAACTGGAAAATGCAAAGGTTCGAAAACGATTTGGGGATATTATGACTTTCGTATTAAAGGTTATGGAAGGAAAAGATTCGATATCTTTAAAAGAAGTGGTAGAACGGATACGTGTAGAAGATGAGGAGTGGTTAAATAGACGGATTTTTTACCAATTTTGGTATGTGATGCATCAACGTTCGCCCATCATGTATGAAAAAACAGATGATGGCAATGAATCATTGTTCGAAGAGGTTTTAGAATTAATTAAAGAGCAATATTCCTATATCGAAGTGGAAGAATTACAAGAGATTATAAAAGCGACGGAGCGCTTTTCCATTCAAAACATGGTGCTGCGTTTAAGAGTAGGTGGAAATGATGGATTATAGACAAGAAGATGTGATAAAGGCCTTTCAAATTTACGCAAAAATTAGTCAAAAAGGATATAGTGAAGGCGATGAACTTCGGTTGTATTTAGCGGAAGACAAAGTGAGAGGTTTGGTCGACCAATTCGCAAAAGAAGTGGATTGTACGATTTTCTCTGTTGGCGAACGCCTCTATTTTGTTCCATTAGCACTTAATTCTCCTTTTCATATTTCTAATGACACGTTGAAGAAAACCTATTTTACTGGAAGAACAGTCAACGCAGATATTTATTTTATGTATGTGACGATCATTATCCTTATTGGAGAATTCTATGATAGCTATCAAACAACCGAGCCAACACGTGATTTCATTTCCATGAGTGACTGGTTGGAGCAAGTCAATGAGCGACTAGAAACATTACAAGCCATTGATGAGGAAGAATTAAAAGAGTTAGAAAAGGAATATGAATACAGCTGGAGCGCCATTATCGGAAAATGGGCGGATATGGATGATTTAAAAGAGACCGCAAAAGCACAAACGGGAAGAACGATTAGTCGACTTAGCTTTCTTCATACGGTGAAAAGATTTTTAGTGGCCCAAGAATTGGTGCAAGACATCGGAAATGATGAATTACAATTAACGGAAAAAGCGAAAGTGATCGTGCAAAGGTATTTTATGGAGTTAGAGTATAACCGGGGTATTTTGGAATTTATCTATTCAATCGATCGACCAAAGGAGGAAGTATAGATGCCTTCGATTTCAAAAATTAGATTCACGAATGTCGTCTATGAAGGTGGGGCAAAACGTTACAATGACGATATGTTCCTTTTTGATAGCCATAATGGAGCGATTTTACTTGAAAATGGCGGAGGAAAGACGGTATTTATCCAGACTGCTATTCAGGCGATTCTCCCCAATGCGGAACTTGCAGAACGTAAAATGAAGGATACTCTTTCATTGGAATCTTCGAGTGCACATATTGCCATTGAATGGATTATCAATGAAAAACCTAGACGTTATGGACTCACCGCAGTTACCTTATTTATGGCGAAAGAAGGAGTAAAGTCATATCGTTACACTTATGAGTATGAAGAGGGGGACAAGCATCGAATAGAGGAACTACCTTTTGTCAGACAGAGCGTAGATAGCAAAGTACGACCGGCAAACCGGGATGAGATGAATGAATATTACACTATGATGAAGTCCTCACACCCATTGAAAGCAAATACATTTGATACGGTAAAGGGCTATCATCAACATTTAGAGGAACGATTTAAAATCATTGCTTCTGAATGGAAAAAAATTGCGGTTATTAATAGCTCAGAAGGTGGAGTGGAGAGTTTTTTTGATGGATGTAAAACGACTTCACAGCTTGTCGACCAGTTACTGATTCCGACAGTAGAAGAAGCGATTGCTGGAAAAGGCTCTACCGATTTCGTCCAAACCTTTGAGAAGCAGCGTGAGCATTTTAAAGCACATAAACGGTTAAGACGAGTGATCGAAGAGAACAAACAAGTTGAAAAGCAAATTGCAAATTATGTGGCTTCCTTTAAACAATTAGACGAAGTTGAAAGACAACTAGAAGAACAAAAAGTGAATGCGAAAGCTCTATATCTTCATACGAAACAAGAGCAAGAAGAGACGAAAGAAACTTTATTAAAAATACAAACGAACATTGAAGATTGGCAAGCTGAGAAGGATGAGTGGGAACGAAAGGAGAAATCCTACTCAATCTCACTATTGGAGCAAAAGAGAGAAACAGCATTCGATAAATATAAAGACGAGAAGGATGAATTTGATCAGCTAGGACATGACGTAAAAGAAAAAAAAGCTCTACTAGCGCAGCTTAGATTTTCGAAGGTGAATACGGAATTAACGAAAAATGAACAACTACACAGCCATTTTGTAGAGCAGTTAAGCTTGCTAGAAAGAGACGAAGAAACGATCGATCTAGAAGAACAATTAGCAGATAATACTGCATTTTTGAAAGGATATTTCCTCAATGCGGAAGAAAAAATTCAAGGGAATATTAAGCAGATAGAGTTTCAACAAGGTAGGAAAAAGGATGAAATTGCTATAGAAGAAAAGGGATTACGTAGTCTCGAAAAGGAGGCAAGAAGCTGGCAACTAAAAGAAACGGATCAAAATGGTAAGAAAGAGTTAGTAGAAAAAGATATGAACGAAATTGCGAAAGAGATTTTGTCTAATCCTCTAAAAGAAAGAGTAGAGGATGAATTTCCAAAATGGGAGCATGATTATCAGAATTATGATAAAGAGATCATCTCTTTTGAAAGTCATATAAAAGAACTGGAGTATGCAAAAAGTGAATTAAAGGAAGCTAGACCGGACGTGCAAAAAGCGTATGAAAAAGCTCGGAATGATGCACAATCGTATAATCAACAAATAAAAGTGATTGACGACCAGCAAAATGAGATTTTAACTGATCTTGCTGTAAGAATGCCTCAATGGCAACATTACAATTCAATTTATGAAAAAGAAGAATCAATTATAGGTCAGCTTGAGGAAAAAGTTGAAAAGCTATCAAAGGAAAAAGAAGATCTATTATTTAAGGAAAGACAAGCAACAAGATTCGCAGATGACTATGAAAACAATACATCGTTCACTGCAGATCCGAAGCTTGAATTGTGGAAAAATCGTTGGCGAAATCAGTTTTCTTATCTTGAGCTAGGGACGGACTTCGTTCAGCAGGCTGCCCGTTCATTGGGAGGAGAAGTGGAGGATTTTCATTCTATTTATCCGTATTGGGCAATTACTTTCATTGTTACTGAAACAGAAATGACGAAATTACGAGAGAAGCTACTTTCTGTTGAAATGGAGATGACGCATCCGGTATTCATCTGCACAGAGGAAGAAGCTCGAAAGCATATTCGCGCCCAAGGGAAATCGAGTGACCAGCACATTTTTCCTCGTATATGGAAAGAAAATCTTTCTAGTGAGAAGTTTAATAACTGGAAAATAGAAGTTCAAAAATTAGCAAATGATTCAAAGGATGAACGAAAGAATAAAGAAATAGAGCTTGAAAACTGGAGAACAGTTTTATCAAAAGTTCGTGAATTTATTATGAAATACCCATATGAGCAGTATGTTGATTTAAAAGAACAGTACAAGGTAACCTTTGAGGAAGAAGCGAAACAAAAAAGGGTATTGCATGAACTAAGTGCACAAATCGAACAGAAAGAAAAAGAGATAAGGGAATACCATAAGCGATTATCCGAGACAAAAGATATCTATAACGGTCTAGAGACAAGAATATCTAAAGGAAGAACTTATTTATCGAAAAAGAAAGATTTCGATTTCTACAAGCAGGAACTTACAAGAATTCGTGAAGAAATGACTGAAGTGACAAAAAAGCTGGATAAGAGCACTAGACTTCATAAAAATCTAAATGAGGAGCTTCATGAATTAGAAGTTGAATTAAATTTGGCCAGGGAACCTTTACATGATTTAAGGGGCGACACTTATTATAAAGAAGTAGTAAATGAGCAACCGAAATTCTCATCTAAAAGCTTGGAACTTTTGGTAAATGAGCGAAAATCGTTTACTAGAAAGTTAGACTACAAGCAAGAGGGAAGAGGATTATTAGAAGAGAAAATAAATACAGTTAAGAATAAACTAGAAGAGTTAGCTGGAGAAATGAACCAACTCGAGCAACAATATGGCATTATTGAGGCAATTGAATTTCCAGCTCACGGGGATGAAGAAATCATACAACTTAGTAAGTCAATTCGAAAATTAGAAGAAACAATTGAGTCATTGAGACCTGAAGTAAATAGACTTTGGGAAGAGTGGAATAAAGTTAAAAGCGAGTATGACCTTCGGAAAGGTGATTTTCTTCAAATATATCAGGAAATTGAAGTGTTTAAAGAGTCTCTAACACAAGTAAAGGAACAGCTTAATGTTGAGAAGAAAAGGTTACGGGAAAGAATTGAATTTTTAACTAAGGAACAAAAAAGATATCAATCTTTGGAGAAGGAGATAGATCAAGCCATCGTAGAATTAGAAAAGCAAGATATGCGTTTTGCCTTTCTACATGAAAGTGTCAGGGAGCGTTTATTAGAAGAGCAAATCAAACATGATTATGCTTATAAGCGAATGGAGATTATTTCGGAGCGAGTGAAAACAATTACCTCTATACAAGATAAAGTGACATCTCTGGAAAAGAGAAGAATTGAAGAAAAATCTCAATTCGTTAAATTCTGTAACAATAACATCATTGACATAAAACTACGAAATACTTGTATTACAGGGATTGAACACAAAACTACTTATGACGATGTGATCGAATGGCAAGTAAAAATGAGCGATCGCATTCATCAAAGTGTAAAAATAGCTGAGGCTGATATGAGGGAGCATGACAAAGAATTACAACAATTCATTTCCCATCTCCATCTTTACTTACAAAACATTGCGGAAGAATTAAGATCGATTCCAAAACAGACGCGTGTTAAAGTAGAGGATAAGACAAAAGACATTTATATCTTCTCTGTCCCAGATTGGGATGAGCAAGAAGGGAAAGAAGCCCTCCGTCATCATATCGATTGGATGGTTATACAATTAGATAAAGATGAATATAGAGACGATGAAGGAAAGGAAGACGAGTCACTTATTCGCAAACAAATTGAAAAATGGCTCCATACGAAACAGCTACTAAAGAATGTGATGAAAGAAAAAGACATCAGCGTAAAGTGCAGAAAAGTGAGCAACGATGGTAAAGTGAGTGGTGCACTGACTAGCTGGGAAAAATCAAATGCTTGGTCTGGTGGAGAAAAATGGAGTAAAAACATGACACTTTTCCTCGGAATCCTGAACTATCTAGCCGAAAAGAGAGTACCGCTCCAAGGAAACCAAAAGCGTCATCGAACAGTCATTGTCGACAATCCATTCGGAAAAGCATCAAGTGATCATGTGCTAGATCCAGTATTTTTTATTGCAGAACAGTTAGGCTTTCAAATCATTGCCTTAACTGCCCATGCTGAAGGAAAGTTCATCCGAAAATACTTCCCTGTTATTTATAGCTGTCGCCTCAGAGAATCGGCAAGCGGAGAAACACAAATCATGACCAAGAATAAAGAAATCCGAACCGCATTCTTTAAAGACAATGACCCTGAGGCCATGGTAAGACTAGGAGAACAGGAACAGATGGCATTGTTTTAAAGGCCAAATTTCTAGCTGGTAAAAAGGCTAAACCACAAAAGAAAAGATTTTTTCACACCCATGCCCTCATGCTGACTTTATGAGGGCATTCTTTTATACGAAAGCTGATGCCTTGTCCTCAAACGAGAAACTAGCAAACGTAAATTAAGCGGAGATTTTCCGATTATATGAAGAATGGAGAGCGTTTTGGGCTGGATAAGCGGAGGATTTCCACTTGTCCAGCCCAAAATCCGATATTTTCACGTTTTTCAAGCCAATAGGCGGAAATTCTCCGTCTATATTAGCTTTTTTAAATGATTTTTTATAAATAAGCGGAATTCTTCCGACTATCGATTAACTCAGGTACTCAAGCTGACCTCTCAACAAAAATAACCCCCTCGTGAAAATCACGAGGGGGTTAACTATATAAATTATTTACCTGCTAATTGAACGTCTTTCTTCTCAGTGTTTTTCACATCGAAGCGGTCAGCGTTCATTACTTTAACCCAAGCAGCAATGAAGTCACGTACGAACTTTTCTTTGTTGTCGTCTTGTGCATAAACTTCAACAAGGGCACGTAGAACAGAGTTTGAACCGAATACTAGGTCAACACCTGTTGCTGTACGTACAAGTTCACCAGTTTGGCGGTTGCGACCTTCAAATACGTCATTACCTACTGGAGCCCATTTAACATTCATGTCAAGCAAGTTAACGAAGAAGTCGTTTGTAAGTGTACCAACACTGTCTGTGAATACGCCGTGCTTAGTTCCACCGAAGTTTGTACCTAGAACGCGCATGCCACCAATAAGGACAGTCATTTCTGGAGCTGTTAGGCCTAGAAGTTGAGCCTTGTCTACTAGTAATTCAGCAGATGCTACACTGTACTGTTGCTTTTGATAGTTGCGGAAACCATCTGCAACAGGCTCAAGTACTGCAAAGCTTTCAACATCTGTTTGTTCTTGAGTTGCATCACCACGTCCTGGAAGGAAAGGAACCGTTACATCAAAGCCTGCATCTTGAGCAGCCTTTTCAACTGCAGCAGTACCACCAAGAACGATTAAGTCAGCTAAGCTAACTTTCTTATCTAAATGACTTTGAATTCCCTCAAGTACAGTTAGAACTTTTTCAAGTTGTTCGGGTTGGTTAACTTCCCAGTTCTTTTGTGGCTCAAGACGGATACGAGCACCATTCGCTCCACCACGCATATCAGAGCCACGGAATGTGCTTGCAGAAGCCCATGCTGTTGTTACTAGCTCACTGATTGTTAGTTCAGAGTCAAGGATTAATGCCTTAATCTTAGCTACTTCTTCTTCAGTTAGGTTATAATCTACTGTTGGAACAGGATCTTGCCAGATGAAGTCTTCTTCTGGAACTTCTGGACCTAAATATCTAGTTTTTGGACCCATGTCACGATGGATTAATTTAAACCAAGCTTTTGCAAATGCATCAGCGAATTCTTCTGGATTTTCATGGAAACGACGAGCAATTTTTTCGTATACTGGATCATTACGTAATGCAAGGTCAGTTGTAAACATAATTGTTGGAACTTTAATAGATGGATCTTCAGCATCTGGAGCAAGGTCTTTCTCAGCTGGGTCTACTGCCATCCATTGATATGCACCTGCTGGGCTCTTTGTAAGCCACCACTCATATCCAAATAATAGATCAAAGTAGCCATTATCCCATTGTGTAGGATTAGCAGTCCAAGCACCTTCAATACCACTAGTGATCGTGTCACGACCTTTACCGCTACCGTAAGAATTTTCCCAACCTAGACCTTGAGCTTCAAGAGGAGCAGCCTCTGGTTCTGGACCTACAAGAGCAGCATCACCGGCACCGTGTGCTTTACCGAAAGTATGTCCACCAGCGATTAACGCAACAGTTTCTTCATCATTCATTCCCATACGGCCGAATGTATCACGAATATCGCGAGCAGCAGCAATTGGATCTGGCTTACCGTTTGGACCTTCTGGGTTTACGTAAATAAGACCCATTTGAACGGCTGCAAGTGGATTTTCGAGCTCACGATCACCTGTGTAACGCTTATCATCTAGCCATTCTTTTTCTACACCCCAGTAGATATCTTCTTCTGGATGCCAAATATCTGGACGACCTGCACCAAATCCGACAGTCTTTAAGCCCATGTCTTCAATCGCTACATTACCTGCTAAAACAATTAAGTCAGCCCAAGAGATTTTGTTACCATATTTTTGCTTAATTGGCCATAATAGGCGACGAGCTTTATCAAGGCTAACGTTATCAGGCCAGCTGTTAAGAGGAGCAAAGCGTTGGCTACCAGCGTTTCCACCGCCACGGCCATCACCAGTACGGTATGTACCTGCAGCATGCCAAGACATACGAATAAATAATGGACCATAATGACCATAGTCAGCTGGCCACCAGTCTTGACTATCCTTCATTACATTTTTTAGATCTTGCTTAAGAGCATCGAAATCTAGTTTCTTAAATTCTTCTGCATAATCAAAGTCTTCTCCCATAGGATTAGATTTTTTATCATGCTGACGTAGAATGTTTAAGTTTAATGCATTTGGCCACCAATCAGTATTTGTTGTACCACTAGTTTTTGGGCTAGTAGCACCTCCATGAAATGGGCAGCCTTCAATGTTAGCATTGTGTTTATTGTCCATTACTCTTCTCTCCTTTAATATATATATATTTATTTATGAATCTAGTCGAAACTAGAACATAATAATAATTATTATTATGTAATTATTATATTAATCTATTTGAAAAAAGAAAAGCAATAACCCTTAAAAAACGAAAAAAATATTAAAAAACTAGTAATGACAAGGGACGGGATTAGTATAAATTACTAACTGATTTCGGGAATAATGAGGTAATTAAGTTGAAACAAACTTAATATATTCTCAAAATAATGAGAATGAAAAGGTTTAATATGAAATTGAATCTTTTTATCTATCGATATATGTAGGAAGGGAAATTATAACCATTTGGAAAAGTTCCCCTCTTTATGATAGTCCATTCAAGGTCGTAACTCAACAACTAAACTAGTCTTAGAGAAAGAATTCATTTAAATTTCAAAATTACATATTACGGTAAAAAACAGGATTTAAATACGAGTTGACAGGTAGGAATAATATGGTTTATGCTTTGAATAATTCATTTTCGGAAAAATAAATAGGGGGGATAGCCATGAATGAAAAATTCCCAGTTATGGAGGGAGCTGAATCCTTTTTTCTAAAAGGAAACCAGATTGGATTATTGCTTTCACATGGATTTATGGGAACTCCTCAAAGCGTTCAATATTTAGGGGAGAAATTTTCAGAGTTAGGGTATTCGGTCTATGCACCAAGACTAACAGGACATGGTACGGATTATCAGGATTTGGAGAAAGCAACATACTTAGATTGGTTCACTGAGCTCGAAAAAGGATACCATTTTTTAAAAGAACATTGTTCGACTATCTTTGTGATGGGGCAATCAATGGGTGGAACTTTAACTCTCTGGCTCGCCAATAAATATAAGGAAATAAACGGGATCATGCTGATTAATCCGGCATTGACTCTACCAAGTTATGAAAAATGGAGCGGAAAACAGGAGCCGAAATATCTTGATGAGACAGCACCAGACATTAAGTTAGAAGGTGTCCATGAAATCACCTATCCGAAAGTTCCTCTTAAAGCGATCCATCAACTACAAGATTTAATGAAGAAAACACCTGAGAAGCTATCAACAATCACGACTCCATTACTAGCTTTTAAATCATCGATTGATCATGTTGTGCCACCAGAAAATACGAATTATATATATGAAAAGATTGGTTCCGTTGAGAAGGAAGTGGTCACCTTGCATAATTCTTATCACGTTGCTTCGATGGACCATGATCGTGACGAGATTATTCTTCTAACGCATCACTATATTCAAGGGAAAATAACAGAAAGAGTGAAAAGGTTGTCTTAAGGGAAAAGACCACCTTTTTTTAAAAAAGTAATTCAGACTTTACCAATAGGTTTTAATGTATTATAGTAATGAATGTTGTTTATTAATACATAAGGAGGAGACCAATTTGAATACGGTTCTTGTTATCGTCAATATTGCTATTCTTTTAGCACTTATTATCGGTTTATATATCATGCAAAAGAAACACGTGACATTCTCAAAACGAGTTTTCGCAGGGCTTGGTCTAGGTATTTTATTTGGTATCATTATTCATCTTATTTACGGTACATCATCTGAAGTAACGGATACAACGATACAGTGGTTTAATATCGTTGGTTCGGGTTATGTTAGCTTGCTTCAAATGATTGTCATGCCGTTAGTATTTATTTCTATCGTTGCGGCATTTACGAAAGTAAAGGTTTCAAAAAATCTTGGTAAAATTAGTTTTTACGGAATCGGAATTTTACTGGTTACAACAGGGATTGCAGCTGCAATTGGAATCGGAGCAGCTCTTGGATTCGGTTTAGAGGGTGTTCAATTGCAAGCAGGAGATGCTGAGAATGCACGCATTGAATCACTTTCAGAGCGAGTGGCAACAGTTGAAGGGATGACCATTCCACAACAAATTCTTTCATTTATTCCTACTAATCCATTTGCGGATTTAGCAGGTTCTCGTTCTACTTCAACGATTGCAGTCGTTATTTTTGCATCATTTATCGGAATTGCCTACTTAGGGGTTAGACGAAAGCAACCTGAACAAGCAGAGTTGTTTGCAAAAATTGTAGATTCGTTCTACGCGATTGTGATGCGTATCGTAACATTAATTTTACGTTTAACGCCATATGGAGTATTAGCATTAATGACAAAAGTGGCGGCAACAAGTGATTACGCGGCGATTGTGAATTTAGGAAAATTTGTGGTTGCCTCTTATGTAGCACTTATCGCGATGTTCCTTGTCCACTTATTAATGATTAGTTTTGCAAAGTTAAGTCCAGCTACATTTGTGAAAAAAGGATTGCCAGCTTTAACATTTGCCTTTACTTCTCGTTCAAGTGCAGGTACTTTACCACTAAACATTAAAACACAAACAGATGGTTTCGGTGT
This sequence comes from Robertmurraya phoenicis, assembly GCF_047302285.1. GTDB lineage: Bacteria > Bacillota > Bacilli > Bacillales > Cytobacillaceae > Robertmurraya. The sequence continues at coordinate 4,213,514 of NZ_CP154845.1, read as the reverse complement.
ATCTCAAGGGGTAGCTAATTTTGTTGGACCATTCAGTTTAACGATTGGGCAAAATGGATGTGCGGGTATCTATCCAGCGATGCTAGCGGTTATGGTCGCACCAACAGTTGGGATTAATCCATTAGATCCTGGATTTATCATCTCTTTAATTCTCGTCGTGATTATTGGCTCATTTGGTGTTGCAGGTGTAGGTGGTGGAGCGACATTCGCTTCTCTAATCGTACTTTCAGTATTAAACCTACCTGTAGCCATTGTCGGTCTATTAATTTCAGTTGAACCACTTATCGATATGGGTCGTACCGCTTTAAATGTAAGTGGTAGTATGACTTCTGGTGTTCTAACTGGAAAAATCACTGGTGAATTTGATGAAAAAGTATACAACGAAAAAGGCGGCTTAGACGAAGTAGTCGAAGCATAAGTCAAATAGGAGAGGAAAGGCGGAAATAAACTGCCTTTCCTTTTTTTTTATAAAAAATCAACTGGTGTTAAACTATAGAAGAGAAAGGAGTTTTGTAACGAGTGAAAACGGTCCAATTAATTTTAGATGAAATACAAGGCGTGATGATGAACGTAGATGAACATAAATTAGAAGAGTGTGCTTCCATTTTAGCTGGAGATAAAAGGGTCTTCGTCATCGGTGAGGGAAGATCAGGATTTATGGCCAAATCATTTGCGATGAGATTAATGCATTTAGGAGCAAACACCTGTGTTGTGGGAGAAACGACTACCCCCTCAATTGAAACGGGAGATATTTTAGTAGCCGTTTCGGGTTCTGGTAAGACGAAAAGTGTTGTTTGGACCGCGGAAAAAGCGAAATCACTTGGATGTGAAGTGGTTGCTATCACAACGGATCCAAATTCTGAGCTAGCATCTTATGCATCATTTATAGTTGTCGTCCCAGCTGCGACAAAGTATCGTACGAATGACGGAGCAGAATCAATTCAGCCCTTAGGGTCGCTATTTGATCAAAGTGTTCATATTTTATTGGATGCAGTCTGCTTTCTATATTCAAAGGTAATTCAAGCTGATAATGATGAGACATTTAGGCGTCATAGTAATCTTGAATAGAATAAGTAGCGAAAGGCCATGTTCACATATATTAAAAGTGGCAAAGGCTTATCGGGAAATCTTTTACTAGATGCAGTTAGTAAAGCGGTAGCTTCCATTGTTGAAATGGCAGGTGGTACACCAAAACAAACGGCTGAAGCAATGGCGATTACGTTGAAAAACATGCTTGGACTTGTATGTGATCCGGTTGCAGGACTTGTTGAGGTAAGTGGTCTAATTTCGTAAACGCTCTTTTCTATTATGACCTACAAAATCCAACCCAAAACAGTACACCTTCCTCAATTTAACATATAATGCTCAAGAAACAACATAAATTGAGGAGGTTTAAGGATGTATTATTATGCCCACCCTTATGTAAATCCTTATCCATACGGATATCCGCCTGTTCCTTATCCACATCAACAAGAAGATATGGATCGCCAGCCCTCAGATTTAGGGAGATGGTGGCAAGTGGAAGAAGGAGTTTGGAGTGCCGTCTGGACTCGTAGAGGAAACAGCAATGTCTTTGATGCGAAATGGACGAGACAAGGAGCAACACCGATCACAGCTGTGATGACTATGAATGTGTTTGACAGATTTGTAAGCATTTCTCGTCGAAACAGTAGTGACGGAAACAACTGTCAATACGTTGGAATTATGGAAGGTGACAGAGTAAGAGGAACGAGTGTATGCAATCGTGGTGGAGGCTCTTGGAGTGCAATCATTCACAGAAGACCAGTGGCACCAAGCTTAGGAAGAAGATGGGAAGTGCAAGAAGGTGGTTGGCGTGGTGTATGGACACGCCGAGGAAACAGCAACACCTTTGATGCAAGATGGACCAGACAAGGGGCAACTCCAATTACTGCCGTATTAACAATGTCCCAAGACGGTAATAATATCCGGATCTTAAGAAGAAACAGCAGTGACGGCAATAATTGCGAATACAATGGTCAAATGGATGGAAGAACCGCTAACGGAACATTCACCTGCAACCAAGGTGGAGGCAACTGGACAGCGAGTATTAGTTAGTGGATATAGGTATAGATGCCCCCGTGGAAGTTTTCCTGGGGTATCTAAACAAAAATGACCTATCGTTGGTTTCTACACAGAAGTCCCTCACTTCTCTACCTCGGTAAGAATTATGACCGTCGCGTTCACGATACGATGTGTTCGAAGACATCTTCTATCGTATTTTGAAGGAGACTATGGATAAAGGATTGTTCTCTGCTAATCTTATATTCTTAGATTCCACACATGTAAAAGCCAGTGCTAATAAACGCAAGTATGATAAGAAAGTCGTTCGTAAGGAAACCAGGCGCCAAGAGCGGAAATCAACGTATTTTAACTGTAATTCCATCAAAAAATGACAAAAGACATAGAGAGGGAGTCCTCTCTATGATTTTTGTCGATAATCTGAATTTCTATATATTAGCAACTCTATATAAAATTAACTATGATATAATTTGTTATATTATTCTACCAATATAAGACCACTCATGAAAGTAAGCGGATTCATTTAAGGGTGCTCTTTTATTTTTAAATGAACTTATTTGAAGGGTTAAACATGAAAGCTATCCTGTTGTCACTAGATTAGGTAAAGTTTTTGAAAAAACCAGGAGGAAAATCATGATTAAAGTGGTTATTGCTGATGATGAAGAGAAAGTATGTCAACTGATTATGAATTTGGTAAATTGGGAACCTCTTGATATGCAAGTTGTTGGGGTTGCACATAATGGGATCGAGGCACTCAATAAGGTAACAGAATGTAAACCTGATTTAATCATAACTGATATTCGAATGCCTGGGTGTGACGGATTGGAATTGATCCGCCTTGCCAAAAAGGTTAAAGAGGACTTGGACTTTATCGTTATTAGTGGCTACCGTCATTTTGAATATGCACAAAATGCGATTAAATATGGTGTAGGTGATTATCTTTTAAAGCCGATTAAGAAGGATGAGCTCACAACTGCACTCGGTAAAATGAAAAATCGATTTTTGAGTCGTACGGAACAGCTTGATAATGTGGAACGCTTAAGGAATAGACTGAAAAGTGATTCAGATAAATTGCGTAATAATTTTTTTACAGAAATCCTATTGAATAAAAATACGGTTGTACATGATCTGACCATTAACCAAATGAATGATACTTATCACTTCTCTTTTCGTGAGGGTCTTTTTCAGGTATTTATGGTAAAAATTGATTGTAGTTTGGATGATCAATACAAACAAGCGATAGAAATTTTAGAAGAGAAGACTATACAAATTATTAACAACCGCTTAAAGGATTATTGTATTGATCTTTGGGCGTATGGAAGTGATAGCTATCTATATTGTGTACTCAATTATGAACCTAGTTTAAAGAAAACGATAAGGATGCAATTAAAAATCGTCTTGGATGAGTTGATTACACAAGAGGCGGCCTTTGCACAGTTTAGGTTTACGGTTGGTGCAGGATCTGCTTTAGAGGATATTAATCGGTTACAAGATACATATAAAGAGGCTAGATTGGGGATTATGCAAAGGCTGGTCCTTGGACCGGGTAAATTAATTGAAGATATCATTCCGACTAAAACCTCACAAAAAGCGAATAAATTATTAGCGGAATTGAATAAGCCGATGGGAGTGGCGATAGAAGTACTAGATAAAGATTCTTTACTGAACTGGATTGAGAATCTTAAGGTTCAAGTCAAGTCGTATGAAGAGTTACAGGGTGAGACCATTTTCTCTATCGTAGAACAAGTATGGGAAATGTATTTACTTCATCTTCGGAATCATCAACTTAATATCCATTTAGATGAAAAATTTAATGATACACTTCCTACTCAAGCGAACCATTGCAGCACGATTGAGCAATTGTTTCATTATTTAACAAAATTGATTAGTGAGTCATTAGAGAAGATTATTGAGGACAAAAAGCAAGAAGAGACAAAACCAATTCGAATTGCGAAACAATATATACAAGAAAATTACATGAATACGATAAGTCTTGAGAATATTAGTAATTTAGTAGGGTTTAACCCTTCCTATTTCAGTACTCTTTTTAAGAAAGTAAGCGGCAGTAATTTTGTTGACTATCATGCTGAGATCCGCATTAATAAGGCAAAAGAACTGTTGCGGGAGACAAACTCTAGCATTGCGCTCATATGCAATCAGGTAGGATATCAGGACATAAAGCATTTTACAAAAATTTTTAAAAAGAAAACAGGGTTGAAGCCAAATGAATTCCGAAAGTTATACTCTTAATAAGTTTGTGATGATGAAATTGAAGAAGTTACGTTATATTACCTTTCGTGTCGGTTTATTATTAATAGTCATCTTTAGTTTAATGTTTATTCTTCTAATCACTTGTACGATTCTATCCATACAAGAAGGAAGGATTTTCATTTTTTGTATGATTGGATATATGGTGATGGGACTACTTTTGTATGTGTTTTATAAGTATATTTTTATCCCATATAAACAAGGTTCGAAAATTCTACATTTGTTTGTTACCGGTTATACTATTCATGACCTTTTTGAACAACGTATTCTAATAAGTCCGGAAATTGAGGAAGTGACGAACAAAGTTCAGGAGATTATGGACAAAGGTGAGATGTTCCAAGCATCAAAAAAACATGCACAGTATTGGGCATTGCAGAATCAGATTAATCCACATTTCTTATACAATGCGCTTGAGGGTATTCGAGGTGAAACGTTAAATGCAGGGTTAGAAAATGTGGCAAAAATGACAGAAGCGTTGGCGACTTATTTTCGTTACACAATTTCTAATATGGAAAACTTGGTTACCCTTGAAGACGAACTCATGAATGTTAACAATTATTATATTATCCAAAAATATCGCTTTGGTGCTCGGATCCGTTTAGAAGTCGACTATGATTTGAGTAATGAGAAGGAAATCATGATGTATAAAGTCCCTAAACTTACATTACAACCGATTGTAGAGAATGCGATTTACCATGGAATTGAGCGTAATATTAAGAACGGTGAACTTCGTATTAAAGTAGAGCCAACAGCTAAAAGACTAATTATTACCATTTCGGATAATGGCATGGGTATGAGTGAAGAACGCTTAAAGGAGATTAATAACAAGCTTTATGGCACATCTTTCAATTCTCTTCATAACGACAGTAAAGCAAACGGTGGGATTGCGTTGGTAAATGTGAACAATCGCATAAAACTTCTTTTTGGTGAGGAATATGGGATTTGTCTATATAGTGCTATGGGTGTAGGAACAGACGTTGAAATCACATTGCCACTTTTAAAGAGATAAGAAAAAGGGGAAAACAACGAAAAATGAAGAATGAAATCTTAAGGCTGGACAGGGTTACTAGCAAAAAAGATGATAGTACATTTTTGGACAATTTTAATTTGCATATTTTTAAGTCTGAGATTATGGGACTCTTATGCCTAAATACTACAGGAAAGGAATCATTAGTTGAGATCATTCGACAGAATATCCACATCCACTATGGACGCGTGTTTTTTAAAGAAGTGCTTGTGAATAATTACCAACACAGTTCATTAACGATGAATAAAGCCGTTGTAATCGAGCCTAAGAGCAGTTTAATTGAAGATTTGACGGTTATAGAAAATGTATTTGTTTTTAATAGAGGGCATGGAAATTTCATTATAAATAAACGCAAATGGAATAAACAATTACAGATTTATGCAGAGGAACTGGGGATAGCATTAAATGGTTTTGAACTCGTTGCGAATTTAAGCTATTACGAAAAGTATGTAGTAGAACTTTTGCGTGCAGTTATAATTAGTGCAGATCTTATCGTCGTGAGGGACATAAGCAATTTAATTAGTGCAGTAGAGCTTTCAAATTTTCATAAATATATAAGGTATTATGCAGAAAAAGGGATTTCAATTTTGTATATATGTGACCATCATGAGGAAGCTTTCAAAATTTGTGACAGACTATCCCTAATGCGAGATGGTCGAATATTAAAAGTATTCGATCGGAACGAATTTCAAAACGAGAAAATGATTCCCTTCTATATGAGCGAATATGCCAATATTGAAAAGGTATCAATGGATTATCAAAGCAATCCTAGTATTCTCTCCTTTCAGAATATAACCACAAAAAACCTTGATCAGTTGACATTCACATTAAAGAAAGGTGAATGTACATTAATGTTAGATCTGGATAATACCTTACTGGCGGATTTTCAAGCCCTGATGACCGGGGAATTGATAAAGGATTCTGGAGAGATCTTTTTGGAGAATATGTTATTTACAGAAAAAAAGGCTCAGAATGCAATATCGAATGGGGTTGCTTTCATTCGTGAAAATCCCATTCAAACTCTTCTCTTTCACGAAATGAGTTATATTCAGAATCTTTGTTTTATGGTTGATAAAAAACAGAATCCGCTCCCCCTAAAAAAGAATGTTATTCGAAATATTGTACAAGAGTATGAACCTATAGTAGGAATGGAGATCCATGAAAAAACCATTTCTAATTTGAGTTTACGCTCACTGTATAATTTAATTTATTATCGAATTCATTTATGCAATCCTAAAATCGTTATTTGTGTACAACCTTTTGCTGGAGCTGATATGTATTTAAGATTACATTTAATTGAGCTTATTAATCAATTACGAAAAAAAGGAATGACAGTAGTGATTTTAGCAGTAAGCATTGCTGATTCGCTTGTAGTTGCGGACAAGATGATTGTTATTGAAAAAGGGCGATTTAGCAAAGAGTATGAACGTTCGGAATTTAGTCAATTAAGATCTGAGGCAATCTCTCTCTAATATTTCTTTCTCCTAAGGGGATGTCCGAAAAGTAGACTTCCCCTAAAATGCAATATTCAAAAATGTTGATATATCAAGGTTTTTAAATGTGAAAGGGGCGTCCAAAAGTCGAAATTATGACTTTCTGGATAGCCCCTTTTTGTAATTTAGGAAAATATTGATTTTGCTGTTGTGGATATCTTTGTTATTGAGTGTATATACGTCTAGCTTCAGGAATCTAGGGATGAAAAGAGCTTTATAAAAGAACAAAAAAATGACCCTATAATTCAAAAAATGCTCCCTTTTCCAATTAATTACTTCATGCTACTTTATACTTATATAAGAATTTCTCATAACACAAAAATAGTTCGTTGATTGTAAACGATTACACAGAGTGTGTATCAGCTAGACCCTATTTTGATTTTGAAAATGAGGATAGAGGATGGAAATTCATTGCATAAAATATCGTTTAAATAAAAGAAGGCAGGTGAGAAATGTGGAGCAATATGTTGTTGAATTAACTCACATTAGTAAGTACTTTCCAGGGGTTAAAGCGTTAGATGATGTGCAATTTAATCTCAAACCTGGAGAAGTTATGGCATTATTGGGTGAAAACGGTGCCGGAAAATCAACGCTGATGAAGATTTTGAGTGGAGTGTATACAAAAGATAATGGTGAAATTAAAATCTTTGGAGAGGTTGTTGATGATCTCACCCCGAAGAAAGCTCAGGAAATAGGAATTGCCATCATCCATCAAGAATTAAATCTATGTTCCCATTTATCAATTGCGGAAAATATTTTTCTAGGACGTGAAAAAACGCGTTCCGGAATTCTTTCCAATTCAGAGATGAATAAAGAAGCAGCGGTGATTTTAAAGCGTCTACAAATAGACCTCGACCCAACAACAATTGTTGGTGACCTGCCTGTTTCTAAGCAACAAATGGTGGAAATTGCGAAAGCGTTATCAACGGATGCAAAAATTTTGATTATGGATGAACCTACCTCAGCGCTAACCTCTAGTGAAGTGGAAGAACTGTTCAAAATCATTAACAAACTCAAGAATGAAGGATGTGGAATCGTTTATATTTCCCATCGACTTGAAGAGCTTCAGCATATCGTAGACCGTATAACAATCATGAGGGATAGTAAATATATCACGTCTATGAAATTTGCTGAAACAACAATGGAACAAATTATCTCCAACATGGTTGGTCGGGAGATTAAGGAAAAATTCCCTCACGTAATATGCGAACGTGGTAAGAAAATATTTGAGGTTAAAAACTTAAATGCAGGCAAATTAGTTCGAGATATAAATTTTGATCTGTTTGAAGGAGAAATAGTAGGTATTGCAGGTCTCATGGGTGCAGGTAGGACTGAAACGACCAGGGTTATTTTCGGTGTCGATCCTAAAGAGTCAGGTGGAATTTACATAGATGGCAAGAAAGTAACGATTAACAAGCCAATTGATGCTATTCGTGCTGGAATAGTTCTTGCCCCAGAAGATCGAAAGAAAGACGGATTATGTACAAAATTGGGCGTGCAGGATAATGTTTCACTGCCTAATTTGGACTTGCTATGTAATAAATTTGGGGTTGTCAATCGAAAGAAAGAAAATCAGATGGTTAAAAAAGCAATAAGTGATCTCAAAATTAAACTAGCGAACCCCAATGTTGATGCAGGTACCCTTTCAGGTGGTAACCAACAAAAAGTAGTTGTTGCAAAATGGTTGGCCAGGAATTCTAGAGTCGTCATTTTTGATGAGCCAACGAGAGGTATTGATATAGCAGCTAAAGTAGAAATCTATAACCTTATGAACGAATTGAAACAGCAAGGAATTGGAGTACTGTTTGTTTCATCAGAAATGCCAGAGGTTTTAGGGATCAGCGATAGAATACTTGTGATGTGTGATGGCAGAATTACCGCTGAAATTCCTACAAAAATGGCAACTCAAGACCAAATATTAGAATTCGCAACTAAATTTGAGTCTAAACTTCAGCAGGCAGTCAATGACTGATGACAAAATTTGATGAAATTAGGAGATATAACAATGATAACCGATGTGTATAAAAAACTAATTAGTATTAGGGGTATGGGCCAAGTACTTACAGTTACTGCAGGTCTCGTTATACTTTGTATTGTGTTTGGTGCCTTGAATCCTTCATTTTATTCTGAAAGAAATCTAGAAAACTTATTTCGCCAGATCGCTCCAATTTTAATAATAGGTATAGGACAGTCATTTGTATTGATTACCGGAAATATTGACTTGTCCATTGGTTCGATAGTGGGAATGAGCGGGATGATATCCGCAACACTCATGACAAGTGGTATGAATCCATTGCTTGCAGCAGTTATTGCGATGGTTTGTTGTATGATGATGGGGGTTATAAATGGAAGTTTAGTAGCGAAATGTAAATTACCTCCTTTCATTGCTACACTGGGAACCATGACCGTGGCGAGAGGTATTGCCCAAATTGTTAATAATAATTACAATACTGATGCCATCGGGGAAGGGGCAAGTGGTTTTAGAGATTTCTTCTACTATGGTCAATTTTTAGGACTCTATAATACGATTTGGATTGCAATAGTTTTGTTCCTTGTCTTTAACTTCTTATTAAGTAAGACTCGTACTGGACGCCATATTTATGCGGTTGGAAGTAATATTGAAGCCGCTAAATTATCGGGGGTTAATACAGTAAAAACGACTATGTTTGTCTATATCGTAAGTGCTTTTTGCGGTGGCGTGGTTGGTTTAATCATATGTGCGACTGCAGGGATGGGCACAATGGATGCTGGAAATATGTATGAAATGTATGCGGTTGCCGCTTCTGTAATTGGAGGAATTTCAACACTTGGTGGTCAAGGTCTTCTTTTTGGTGTAGTTATCGGTGCATCAATTTGGGGAGTACTCCAGAATGGTCTACAGTTTGCTGGAGCTCCAGTTGCCATGCGAAACATCATAATCGGGGCAATTGTAGTTATTTCAGTACTACTTGATGTCGTGATTCGAACTGGAAAAAACCCTATAAAACTATCAAAAAATGAAGCGAAAAAACAAGCAACATAGAAAAGGAATTAAAGTGAAAACTTTAATCAATAAATCAAACTCAGGAGGAAATAGATCATGAAAAGAAGTTGGCTTTTAGCATTATCTATTCTTATTTCAGTCAGTTTATTTTTGGCAGCATGTGGTAATGGGGCAGACGACAGTGGAAGTGCAGGCGATTCTGAAGGGAAGCATAAAGTGATTTTAATTACAATGGACAGTACAGACCAACACTGGGTTTCTGTAGATAAGGGAGCGAAAGAAGCTGTTGAAGAGCTAGGAAACATCGAGTATAAGTGGATGGCCCCTGATAAAAAAGACGATGCTCAACAAATTGAACGTGTTAATAATGCGATAGCAGATGGCGCTGAAGCGATTATTATTGCTGCTAATGGTCCTGACGCTATTCAAGCGGCTTTGGATGAGGCTAAAAGTGAAGGTATTAAAATTATCTACGTAGACTCCCCAGCTAAAACTGAAGCATTAGCTACATTTGCTACTGATAACCAAGATGCTGGTAAGGTTGCAGCTGAAGAGATGATCAAGGCTTTAGAAGCGAAAGGAATTACTGAAGGAAAGATTGGTATTGTCAATTTCAATTCTTCAACAGATACGGCAATCAAGCGTGAAGCAGGTTTCCGTGATGCATTTGAAGGAACAAGTTTTGAATTACTTGAAACTCAATACGGTGAAGGAGATGCTTCTAAATCTCAAGATATTGCTGATAACTATATTACTGAAGGTGTTGTCGGTATCTATGGGACGAACGAAGGTAGTACAGTTGGTGTTGGTAATGCAATCAAAGGCTCTGGCGAAGATATAGTTGGAATTGGCTTTGATAAATCAGATGCAATTCAATCTCTTATTAAAGATGGATCTCTTGTTGCTGTAATGGGTCAAAACCCAGATGTAATGGGATATGAAGGAATGAAAGCTGCCGCCAAAGCGATTAACGGCGAAGAAATTGAAGAGAAAGAAGTTAATACAGGTGTAACAGTAATCAACAAAGATAATGTGAAATAAGAATATGATAAAAAAACATCATGGTCTCTTAATTAAGCAGGGGCCATGATGTTTTATAAGCGAGTAAAAAAATGAATCTATTTTATGGAGTGGATATTTATGAAACGATCTGAAGTAAATAAGCTGATGAAAGAAGCCGTTGAATTTATTGAAAAGATGAATTTTAAACTTCCTCCTTTTGCATTTTGGAATCCTAAAGATTGGGAAACAAAAGGTAATGAATATGATGAAATTAGAGACAATCTACTTGGTTGGGATATAACAGATTTTGGAAGAGGCGACTTTAGAAGTGAGGGCTTATTATTATTTACAATCCGAAATGGTAATTTGAATAACAATAAATATATTAAGTCCTATGCAGAGAAAATTTTAATTGTTGAAGAAGAGCAAGTGACTCCATTTCATTTTCATTGGAATAAAATGGAGGATATTATTAACCGTGGAGGTGGAAATCTTCTTGTACAATTATACAATTCGACTAAAGAGGAAGACTTTGCGGATACTCCAGTACAAGTATCCATTGACGGAAGAAGCGTGACAGTTGAGCCGGGAGCGATAATTAGATTAACTCCTGGTGAGAGCATTACTTTGCCGGTAGGCTTATACCATAAATTTTGGGGAGAAAAAGGAAATGGTAAAGTATTAATCGGTGAAGTGTCAATGGTCAATGATGATTTTACCGACAATAGATTTTATAAAGAAGCTGGTAGATTTTCAGAAATTGAAGAAGATGAAGCTCCTCTATATCTGTTAGGAAATGAATATCCATCTGGGGAATAAGGGGTAGTATTTGTGAGTAAAATAGATTTTTCTAAAAGAGAGATTCTCAAATATATCGGCGACTTTAGTCAGCTCTTTGGTACGAAGGAATATACGCTTAGCGGAGGAAAATCTCATGGAGTTCAGGCCATTGATGTAAAAAGTGGCTCTGGTCTTGAATTCACTGTGTTTCCTGATCGAGGGATGGACATTGCGTGGTTAACTTATAAAGGTAGTAATTTAAGCTATATAAGTAAAACTGGAATCGTTGCTCCGGAATACTATAACGAGTCAGGAACCCATTTTTTCCGAAATTTCTACGCAGGTTTTCTAACGACATGTGGCTTAAGGAATGTAGGTTCCCCGTGTGTAGATGATGACGAAGCATTTGGACTTCATGGGCGTATTTCCAACACTCCAGCGGAGGCTGTATATTCTGGAATAGAGTGGATTGACGGTCAACCGGTCATTAAAGTAAAGGGAAGAATGCGAGAAGCTAGGTTTTTTGGTGAATATCTTACACTTGAGCGGGAGATTACTTGCATCGGTGGAGACAATAAAATAATGATTAGGGATACTGTTGAAAACAATGGGTTCAAAAGAGAGCCGTTAATGGTTTTATACCATTTTAACATGGGGTACCCGCTCCTAAATGAAAATTCCAATCTTGAAATTCCATCAAGACAAGTAACTCCAAGAGATGAAGAGGCGGAAAAGGGACTCGATTCTTATTATAAAGTCCAACAACCATCTCCTAATTATGCGGAGCAAGTATTTTATCATGATTTAAAGGCTGATAGTAACGGAGATACTTGTGTGGCATTAATAAATGAAGAGATAGAGTTAGGGATTGCTTTACGTTTTAACAAAAGCCAACTCCCTAATTTGACTCAATGGAAGCAAATGGGAGAAGGAGAGTATGTTTTAGGAATTGAGCCTTGCAATTGTCTTGTTGCTGGAAGAGCTGACGCAAATCAAAAAGGAATCCTAGAATACTTAGAACCTGGTGAAGTAAGCCATTTTGAAGTTGAGATTGAAATACTAGAAGGTTCCAGTAATATTCAAAGGATAAAATCTGAAATCTCAATGCTTTAATTAATCTTTTATTCTGGAATCCTTTAGAGGAGCCTTATAAGGAGAATTGTACATGAAATATGTTATTGGGATAGATTTAGGGACTAGTTCGGTAAAAGTGATATTAGTCAATCAAGATGGCAAGGTTTGTTTAGAAGTTTCCAAAGATTATCCATTAATTCAACAAAAATCAGGATATATTGAGCAGAATCCGGAAGATTGGGTTGAAAGTACGCTTCAATCGTTATCCGAGCTGATAACAAAATCTGGCATAGATTCGAAGGACGTAGAAGGAATCAGTTATTCTGGACAAATGCACGGGCTTGTTGCGTTAAATGAACAAAATCAAGTAGTGAGAAACGCCATTTTATGGAATGATGTGCGCACGACGAAACAATGTCAGGAAATTTCAGAAGTCTTAGGTGAAAAATTACATAAAATCACTAAGAATGTAGCCTTAGAAGGGTTTACTCTTCCAAAGATTTTATGGTTGAAAGAAAACGAGCCAGAGAATTTTAATAATATGGTTTTATTTTTGCTACCTAAAGACTATCTTCGATTTAGAATGACAGGTACTTTATATAGTGAATACTCTGATGCGGCTGGGACATTATTATTGAACGTTACATCAAAAGAATGGAGTAAAGAAATTTGTCAGTACTTTGAGATACCTGAACACATCTGCCCTCCATTGGTGGAGTCCCATCATTGTGTCGGAACTCTTCTTCCTGAAATTGCGGAAAAAACAGGCTTAGATGAAAAAACAAAGATATTTGCAGGAGGGGCGGATAATGCCTGTGGAGCGATCGGTGCAGGAATTTTATCGAAAGGCAAAACTCTATGCAGTATAGGAACTTCAGGGGTCGTTTTATCCTATGAAGAAAATAAGGATAAGCCTTTCCAAAAAGAGTTTCACTTTTTCAATCATGGAAAAGAAGATGCCTATTATTCTATGGGTGTTACACTTTCTGCCGGATTCAGTCTAAGTTGGTTTAAAAATGCTTTTGCAGAAGGTGAAACGTTTGAAGAACTCGTTCAAGGGATTGAAAATGTACCGGCTGGATCAAATGGTCTTCTGTTTACCCCATATTTATTTGGCGAAAGATCGCCACACGCCGATTCTTTAATTAGAGGAAGTTTTATTGGAGTGGATGGGTCACATGTTCGCCAAGATTTCGTAAGAGCAATAATGGAAGGAATTACGTTTTCCTTGAATGAGTCGATTGAATCGTTTCGTGCTCAGGGGAAAACGATTAGGCAGATCGTCTCCATAGGTGGTGGGGCTAAAAACGATGAATGGTTGAAAATACAAGCAGACATTTTTAATGCAGAGATCATTAAATTGGAAAATGAACAAGGCCCTGCAATGGGTGCAGCGATACTTGCTGCATATGGTAGTAATTGGTTTAGTTCACTTGAGAATTGTACAGATGAATTTATTAAACCCTTAAAGGTCATTTCTCCAAATGGAGAGAATGTTGAAAGGTATAAGCAGATATTTAATCTCTATAAATCCATTTATGGTCAAACGAAAGAAATAAATACAGAGTTAAAAGAAATTCGCAAAAATAACGATGGAGATTGATTGAATAAATGGTTGCTTGGGGAAAATATATGTTGAACACAAGCTTGAATGCTCACTCTAATAGATAATCATTCGAGAAGGACTTGTATGGGTAAGTTCCTTCTCGAATGATTATTTTCGGTTAGGGATATTTATAAATTTTTCCGCTTAGATTCATGATTCTATGGATAAATATTCAGAATCTTCTAAAATAGTACTTCTATTACCTTCATCCCTCGTTTAAGATAAAAATGAGGTGATTGAATTGTTCTCAAATGAATTAGTAAAAGCTTTATCTCTTCCTGAATTATTGCTTGACTTAGATTCTTTTGATCAAAATTGTAAAAGTATTGCCGATAAGGCAAATGGAAAAATGATCCGAATAGCGACGAAATCGATTCGCTCAGTTCCAGTCTTAAAGAGAATTTTAGAATCAAGTTCAGTGTTTAAAGGGGTAATGTGCTATAGCCCCCATGAGGCAATTTTTCTTGCGGAACAAGGTTTTGATGACATTTTATTAGGTTATCCGTGCTGGGAACAAGAAGCACTTTCTCGAATTGCTGAATTAAATGGACAAGGAAAACAAATCACTTGCATGATCGATGCGGAAGAGCAGATCGAGCATTTAAATGAGCTGGCAGGTGATGGCCTCTTTTACTTATGTATCGATATTGATATGAGTACGAAATTTGGACCGCTCCATTTTGGCGTGCGACGCTCCCCTTTGAAAAAAGAAGAGAATGTCGTCCAGCTTGTGCGGAACATTCAACAATCATCTAAACTTCAACTTATTGGTGTAATGGGATATGAGGCTCAAATCGCAGGTGTAGGTGATCAGCTCCCTTCTCAGCAATTAAAAAATGGTGTCATTACATATTTGAAAAAGAGCTCCATAACCGAAATAAAGTTGAGAAGAAAGCGAATGATTCAGGCAATTGAACGTGAAGGACTTCAGCTTCAATTTGTGAATGGGGGTGGAACGGGGAGCTTGGATACGACTTCGATAGAAGAGGTGGTGACGGAATTGACGGCAGGTTCTGGGTTCTATGCTCCATTGTTATTCGACTATTACCGAAATTTTCGCTTCAAGCCGGCTTTATTTTTCGCTTTGCCAATCGTGCGAAAGCCAACTCCGAATATTTATACATGTCTTGGAGGCGGTTATGTATCATCAGGCCCTCATGGTGCGGATAAAGTGCCCCAACCTGTATATCCTCCTGGAGGGAAATTGCTCTCATTAGAAGGGGCAGGAGAGGTACAAACTCCCGTATACTATGAAAATGAAACGCTTGAAATTGGTGATGCGATTATTTTTCGAGCAGCGAAGGCGGGAGAAATCTGTGAGCGTTTTAATGAAATGATTTGCTTTGAAAATGACAAAGTAATTGATCGATATAAAACTTATCGGGGAGAAGGGACGTGCTTTCTATAATGAAGACGTTGCAAGGTAAGCGATGGCGAAATTGGGCACGAACTTCAGAGAGCCAACCTGAGAAAATTCTCTATCCTTCTTCGGTGGAGGAAGTTATTTTACTCGTAAAAGAAGCATCGGAACAAAAGAAGAAGATAAGAGTAGTAGGTGCAGGGCACTCTTTTACTAGTCTAGCAAAAACAGATAGTTGGCTCGTCTCCCTTGATTTATTAAGTGGAATCGAACAATTGGATGAAGCAAATGGAACGGTAACAGTTCTCGCTGGGACAAGGCTTTTTCAATTAGGAAAGGAACTTGGAAAAGCGGGATATGCACAAGAAAATCTAGGAGATATTAATGTTCAAAGTATAGCTGGAGCAATTTCAACTGGAACTCATGGCACGGGTCTACAGTTCGGGAATATTTCGACGCAGGTGGTGGAACTTGTTTTGGTGACCGCTAATGGGGAAGTTCTGACCGTTTCGGAAAAACAAAATGCTCGTTTGTTCAACGCTAGTCTAGTTTCACTTGGGGCCCTTGGGATTATTGTAAAAGTGAAGTTGCGAGTGATTCAGAGCCTTGTTTATGAATATCGAAGCGATAAGATGGAATACCCGCAACTTGAATCGGATCTAGAGCGCTATATCAACGAAAACCGCCATTTTGAATTTTATTTATTCCCCTATTCTGACTTGGTACAAGTGAAAACGATGAATGTGACCGAACGCAAGCCTCAGAAGTTGTTCTTCCACCACGCTAGTACCCTCATTCTAGAAAACTATCTATTTTCAGTCTTGTCCGAGATTTGCCGATGGTTTCCTCAACGTTCTCGGTTTATTAGTAGATTATCTGCAAAAGGTGTGGGGAAAATGGTGGTTGCAGCGAACAGCCATGAGCTTTTTGCAACCTCAAGACTTGTGAAATTTAGAGAGATTGAATACTGTATTCCGCTCCCTTTTTTCAAAGAGGCCCTTCGAGAAGTTCGGAAGTGTATCGAGGAGAAAAAGTATACAGTTCATTTTCCAATTGAGTGTAGAACGGTTAAAGCGGATGATAGTTGGTTGAGCCCGTCTTATGAACGGGAATCGGCTTATATGGCATTCCATATGTATAAAGGAATGCCGTACAAAGATTATTTTCGTGATATGGAAGCGATTATGCTCAAATACGAAGGAAGACCCCATTGGGGCAAAATGCATAGCCTCGGCAAACAGGAACTACTCACTCTTTACCCGAAGTTACCAGAATTTTTAGCGTTGCGAGAGGAGTTAGACCCAGAAGAACTCTTCTTAAATGATTATCTAAAAAAGATTTGGATAGAATGATCTAAGCTTGTTTAAGTGACGATAAATATTGAGGACTACGAAAAATGTTTGGATTAAAGCTTGCTTTTAGCAGGCTTTTTTGCGTTATTTAACAATGAGAAATGGATTATATGGCGAAAAAGTATTATATTTAACAAATGTGTTAATGGTTGTTAACTCTGTATAGTGTAAGTGTTACGATGAGAATATAGATAAAATGGAAATAATAGTGGAAACTAATTTTTCCAAGAGGAGGTCCAATGATGGATAATAACGATATATTAATTCGCTTGAGATTTGCGATGGAAATAAAAAATAAAGAAATGGCAGAGATTTTTAAACTAGGTGGAATGGATGTAACCGTACCAGAAGTCGTCAAGATACTGACAAGAACAGACGATTATGACGAAGAAAGTGACGATCATATTGAATGTGATAATAATATGTTGGATTCATTTTTAAATGGATTCATTATTTTTAAAAGAGGAAAACAAGAACCTAAACCTGGCCAGCCTGTAAAAGAAGAGCCTTCAATCAGCAATCATACAAATATGAATAATATTTTATTAAAGAAAGTGAAAATTGCTTTAGCATTAACGACCGAGGATATGCTAGATATCTTCGATGAAGGAGGCATTAGGGTTACGAAAGGAGAACTCGGAGCTTTATTGAGAAAAGAAGGGCATAAGAATTATAAGCAATGCGGAGATAATTTTGCGAGGAAATTTTTAAGAGGATTGACTGTTCGATATAGGGGATAAATTCAATGATACATACTTACTTAGGCGAATCGATTCGTCTTGAGATTAAATACAAAAATCGTACATCAATCGCCATTAAAATGGATGGTTATGGAACGGTGGAAGTCCATGCTCCAAAGGGGACATCTGATGAGAAAATACATCAGGTAATAGAGGAGCATTGGGACGCGATTCAGGAAAAATTAAGGGAGATGAAGGCTCGGCTTCGTGGACCAGAAGAAAAGGTTTATGAGTATGGAGAAAGTTTTCTTTATCTGGGCAATGCCTATCCCATCCAAATCTTTGAAGATATGAATATCACACAAGAACGCGTCGAGTTTAAGGATGAGATATTACATATCTACGTGAAGAAGCATGATGGGGAGAAAATTAAACAGGCATTAAAACGCTTTTACTACCAACAATGCAAAGCTTTAGTGGAAAAAAGTATATCCGTTAATCAAAGTAACTTCAAAACGAAACCACGTTCGATTCAAATTACGGATAGCAAAAAGACGTGGGGGACCTGTGATTCGAAGCGCCAGCTAACCTTTAATTGGAGGCTGGCAATGGCACCGCGAGAAGTAATTGATTATGTGGTTGTCCACGAAATGTGTCATATGGTTCACCTCAATCATGACCGCTCCTTCTGGAGACTTGTTGGAAAAATCATGCCTGATTATAAGGAAAAAGAAAATTGGTTGAGCTTATCAAGTTGGAAGATGACGGTTTAATCTGGAAGGTTCATCTTGATGCAGATGCCATGAATTTTTTTCATTATTATGATATTTTAAGAGTATTCTACTGAAGGAAGTGACAGGCTTATGAGCAATTCAATTCCAGAAATTACATTGAACGATGGTCTTAAAGTGCCGGTGATGGGTTTAGGTACATATAAACTTAAAGGGAATGACGGGGCAACGTCGATCCAACATGCGATCGATATGGGCTATCGTCTTCTCGATTCTGCTTATAATTATGAAAATGAAGGGACCGTTGGGGAAGCAGTTAGACGTAGTTCGGTTCCGAGGTCAGAATTGCGAATCACCTCCAAATTACCTGGGCGTTATCACGAATATGATAAGGCAGTAACGGCCATTCAAGAATCGTTATTTCGAGCGCAATTAGATTATTATGATTTGTATTTAATACATTGGCCAAATCCAAGTAAGGACCTATATGTGGAAGCTTGGCAAGCGTTGATTGATGCGAAAAAATGGGGACTCATTCGCTCCATTGGCGTATGTAATTTCTTGCCTGAGCATTTAGAACGTTTGGAAAAAGAAACCGGTGTGAAGCCAAGTATGAATCAAATTGAATTGCATCCGTTTTTTAACCAAGCAGACCAAAGAAAATGGCATGAAGAGAATAATATCGCGACACAATCATGGAGTCCTTTTACGCGTGGTTTAAAGGATATCAATATCGACACGCTACGAAAGATTGCCGACCGCCACGAAAAAACCGTTCCACAAGTGGTGTTAAGATGGCATTACCAACTCGGGGCTATTTCGATCCCGAAGTCGGCGTCCCCTGAAAGGCAACTTGAAAATATCTCGATCTTTGATTTTGTTCTTGATCAAGAAGAAATGACCACAATCTCACAATTGTCTCAACCGGGTGGTAGAATTGCTAATCAGGACCCAGCGGTATATGAAGAATTTTAATGAGGTTAATAAATTACGATTAAAGGAGGCTTTCTTTGGAGTTTAGTACTGAACGATTAACGATTAGACCGTTTCAACGTAATGACTTAGAAAATGTATTTAATATATATCATCATGATGATGTATGTAGATATCTCCTACATGACAAATGGACACATGAAAATATGCAGAGGGAATTTGCGAAAAAACTAGAAAATCATACACTCACAAAAGATAGAACTCTAAGCTTGGCAGTAGTGTACGAAACAAAAGTGATTGGTGATTTATCTGTGTGGTATACGGGTATGAAAGATACGGTTGAAATTGGGTATAGCTTTTCTAGTGAAGCTTCAGGAAAGGGCTATGCAACAGAAGCCGTTAGTGGATTAGTCAAAAAATTGTTTGATCAATTTAAAGTACATCGCATTCAAGCGAATCTTGATGCAAGAAATAAAGCTTCACAAAGATTGTGTGAGCGTATAGGTATGAGAAAAGAGGCGCATTTCATTCAAGATTTCTGGAATAAGGGTGAATGGACGGACAGCATTGTATATGGAATGTTGCTTTCGGATTTACATCTCCAGAATTAACTAGGAAAGCATACATGTATCGGTCTTTTAAGTACTCCCCAAAAGCCTATGCTTTTGGGGAGTACTTATGTTAACTATCTTTTGAATGGCGCTCTCCAACTTGAAATTCATCTGAATGCTCAAACATGTATTTAACGGTTATTGGTTGTTGACCAGTAAGCTTCACAAAGTCATCTGTGAATTGATCCATTTTCCCTAAACGAATCGCTTGTGCGAATGTCACCATTCCTTCAGAAGAGAATGGTGCCTCTGAGTCTTCTTTAAATACGCCATCCGTTGTTCTAGGGACACCCATGGCATCAAAAATGAGGTAGTTTTCTTCGTCGGTAATTTCTTGGTAAGTTACCTCGTGACCAGTGACTTCATTCCCGATCGCAATAAATTCGCTCATCGTTAATAGTTCGGGTCCATTTATATTTAAAATTGATTTATGATAATCATTCGTTGAAAGTGCATGAGCCAGTGCCTTTGCACAGTCTTTCCGAGAAATGTAAGCCATTTTTCCATCACCTTGGCTATTTTTTAATACTCCATCTCCCTTCACGAAGGTAAAGTAATTGGTAATCATCGCTTCTGCATATTGAGAATTACGAAGGAAAATATAATCAAGACCTACGCTTTTAACATAGTTTTCTGTATAGGCATGGTCGATTTTTTCCACACTTGGGTTCGTTTCATCTGTTGCATTTACGAGAGAGGTGTAAATAATTTGTTTTACTCCTGCTGCTTTCGCTGCATCCACCACATTCTTATGAGCATTTTGCCTTTTGTTACCTACAAATGGCATGGAGATTAATGCCACTTTTTCAGCACCAGCAAAAGCCTCTGCTAAGCCATCAATTTTATTAAAATTCGTTACATGTGTTTCGATACCTTGCTCCGCATATTGATTTAATGATGACGGGTCATAGCCACATAATATTACTTGATCCTTATCTACTATTTCTAATAAATAGTTGGCAGCCAGTTTTCCGAGATTGCCATCGACACCAGTTAATAATAGTTTCCCCATCTTCAACACTCCTTTTTTAATAGCTTACAATTATATAGTATGTGAAATGTTGCACAAAGTCTAATAGAAAAAAAGTATTCCCTATTGGGAAAACGAATCATGCATTTGCTGAAGAAAGGATTGTAAAGCAGGATTTCTGTTTTCTTTTAAATAGCCGATTTCGATCTTATAATTATGATGAGAATCTTTTATTGGGATTAATCGAACTTCTTCAAGTGAATAAGGAAGTTGATAATTATTTGGAAAAAAGCCAATCAATTTTTCAGTGAGAATATGAAAAAGTTCTGTTTCGACATCATCAACAGTTCGTAAAATATTCGGTTGATAGCCATCCTTTAATGCGTGCTGAATCATTAGGTGATAGGAATCTCCAATCGCAGTCGGACTTAGCATTACGAGCGGATAATGATAAAGTTCCTCTTTAGAGATAACCTGGTGCTCAAAGAGTGGGTGTTCATGACTTAATACAGCGCAATACTGTCCTTGATAAATCGGATAAGTTTGTATTTCTTCTTCTTTTCCTTTAAAGGCTGAATCAAAGGCAATTGCCAAGTCGTAGGTACCCTTTATTAGAAAATCCGAGATATCCTTTAATAATACTTTGTTCAATTCAATTTCTATATTTGGGTATTTGTCCTTAAAGGTAGGGATGAAACTTAATAAACGTTGCATATCCATTATGGTAGAATACTCAATGGTCAGCATATGCTTCTTTTCGTTTTGGTAATGCGTCATTTTCGCTTTCAGATGATTGAATTGCTTCCAGATAGTTATCGCTTCACCATAAAAAAGCCATCCAGCTTCTGTCGGTTCAATAGGAATTTGTTTGCGGTCGATCAATTGCATTTGAAATTCTCTTTCAAGTGAAGCAATTTGTTGGCTTATAGTTGTTTGAGATACAAAATTTTTCTTTGCTGTTTCCGTAAAATTTTTACATTCAACCAGGTCAATAAAATACTTTATCTTTTCAATATTCATCTCAAACCCCCATTTCTTCTATCTCTTATTATACAAAAAGTAAACGTGGGATTCTTGTTTTGAAGACAAATACAAAGGCATTCAGGAAATTCCTCTTCCCAAATGCCTTCTCTCATTATGAAATAACTGTCCAATTATGGTTACAGCTCGCTTCAACAGTTTTTCTTTTGAGGAAATAGTCTGCGAGAATTTCGGTCATATCAGTTTGGATTTCTTTTATGACAGGTTTGTCTTTAAACATTTCGAAATCGCCACCGCCACCAGCACGGTAATTATTCATGACCACATCATATTGTGCCGTGAGATCGAGTGGCTCGCCATTGCGAAGGAGCTTCTCCACTCGAGCACCAACTGGTTTTGAAATATTTAATACGTATTCAATTCCTTCCCACATATCGTAGTTGTAATGCTGTGGTTTAGGCTCCATAAATGAAGGATTGACTGTGATTTCTTTTTTGTTATTTAAGGTAAAATAGGTAGCACATCTTTCTAGCGCATCTTTAATATCCTGTCCGGAAATGCGGATGACCTTTAACGTGTTGGGATAGATATAATTGGAGACAATATCCCTCATCGTAACCCGTTCAGGAAGTCCTGATGATCCATTATGAAAAAGAGCTGTATTGGAGATGTCGACCCCGGCTGCATCCATTTGAACTTTGTTAATAAATTCAATAAGAGGGTGATCCCCTAGTCTTACATCGAAGGCATCTTCAATTTTCATGTCTCCCTTAATCTCGCCGATTGGTTGATCGAGCCAATTTTGAGTTTCTTCCTCAAATTCTGCAGCTAATGCGAGAACATCTTGTTCAGCTGGGGTATCATCGGTTACTTCAACTAATTCAGCAGCTTTACTGATTACTTGCCATTTTCCGTTAAGGAATTCGAATTGTAGGACAACTTTTCCTAACATTTGCCCATTAAAACCAGGTTGCACAATCGTTACACCATTTAGGGTTGTCGCAATCGTTCGATGTTGATGGCCGGTTAAAAGGACATCAATTCCTTTGATTTCCATACATATTTGGTAACCCTGATTTTCACTCGTCAATGACTCGGTCGGCTCTCCAGTAGTTAAATCTCTTTCAAAGCCACCATGATAGGAAATTACGAGTAAATCGTAGCTTTCATTTTCTTTTAAGTACTGAACCCATTTTTTAAGAGTTTCATACGCATCAACAAATTTTAAGCCTTTAATATGGCTTGGATTTTCCCAATTGGGAATGTAATGGGTTGTTACCCCTAAAACGGCAACTCTTAAACCGTTCGGAAACTCTTTTACATAATAAGGGGTACCAAAAGCAGGTTCGTCTGTTTCTTCATTTACGATATTGGCAGACAGCCAAGGGAAATGGGCTTGGTCTACGGATGTACCGAGCAACGTCATTCCATAATTAAATTCATGGTTTCCCATGACAGCCGCATCATAATCCAAATGATTTAAAATGCTAATCATCGGATTCTTTTTATCGGAAAGGAATTTAGCATAGTGATAGGTTAATGGAGTGCCTTGGATGACATCGCCATTATCGATAAGTAAGGTGTTTTCAGTGTTTTTCTTTTCTTCGTTAATGAGGGTGGCAATTTTGGCAAAGCCTGAATTGGTTTTGTGATTGTTCCCGTAGTTAATAGGGAAGACATTGCCATGAATATCGCTCGTTTCGAGAATAATTAATTCACAAGTTTCATTTGTTTTTGTCATACAAATACGTCCCTTTACTCATTTTTTCTTAGTTCATTATATCTTCAAAATACAAAAAACGACAAGAAACTTCAAAAGATAACGAGTTTTACAAATTTTTAATAGTGTTAATAGGGTTTTGTGTTATACTTTGTCTTGGAAGTGCAGTAAATGTTTTTATAAATCTTAAAACAAACACTGGGGGAAAAGACGGACATGAGAAACAAATTGAAATTCTTGCTTGGCCTTGCTTTCATTATCGCAATTATTGCTGGTTGTAGTTCAAACAACGACAACACAGACAGTGCAGGTGAATCTGATACAGATTCAGGAAATACAAAAATTGAAACTCTTAAGGTAAGTTTTGTACCATCACGTGATCCAGAAGAAATCGTGACTGCAACAGAACCACTTAAAGACATGTTAAAAGAAGAATTAGGAACTCTCGGGTTTGACGTAGAAAATGTAGATATTAATGTAGGTACAACATACGAAGCTGTTGGAGAAGCTCTTTCATCAGGAACAACGGATGTCGGCTTAATCCCTGGTGGAACATATGTATTATATGATGATGGTGCTGAAGTTATTTTAACTGCAACACGTGCTGCTTTATCCAATGATTCTGATAATCCAAAAGATTGGAATGACAACAAGCCAACTGAAGGATCAGCAGATGAGCAAGCAACTTACTACCGCAGCCTTATCATTGCTGGTCCATCTGAAAAAGGACAAGAGCTTGCTGAAAAAGTAAACAATGGTGAAGAATTAACTTGGGAAGATTTAAAGGATGCAAGATGGTCTACACAATCAACCACTTCATCAGCTGGTTATATTTATCCAACTTTATGGTTACAAGATAAGTTTGGAAAAAGCGTAACAGATTTAGACAATTCTGTTCAATCTAACGGATACGGTGACTCAGTCGTAAAATTAGCTGCAGAACAAGTGGATGTTATCACCATGTATGCTGATGCACGTCGTGACTACGAAGAAAAATGGACAACAGAATTTGCTCGTGAAGCATCGATTTGGGATGAAACAAATGTTATTGGTGTTACTCAAGGAATTTTTAACGATACAGTTTCGGTAAGTAAAAACTCTGAAATTATGACAGATGACTTAAAAGCAGCGATTCAAGATGCGTTCATCAATATTGCTCAAACAGATGAAGGTAAAGAAGTTATCGCTATCTACAGCCATGAAGGTTATCAAAAGGCTGAGGCTGCTGACTACGATGGCGAAAGAGATGCACAAGCATTCTTAAGAAGCTTAAAATAATTTTTGATTTGCTGTAAAAAGTCAAAGGTGTAAAAATGTGAGAACATCAGTTTTATGGGTGTTCTCATTTTTTCACGTTAATGTTAGATGAGACACTTAAAAGAATGGAGAAATACCAATGATAGAGTTTATTAATGTTGAAAAAGTCTACCCAAATGGAACAAAAGCATTACAAAATATCAACTTGAAAATTGAGCAAGGTGAATTCGTTGCGGTCATTGGTCTATCAGGTGCAGGGAAATCAACGTTAATTCGTTGTGTTAATCGGATGCATGATATTACAGGCGGAGAACTGCTCGTTGATGACATCAATGTCTCCAAACTGAAAGGGAAACAAGTCCGCCGTTTCCGTAGAAGAATTGGGATGATCTTTCAATCGTTCAATCTTGTCACAAGAACAACGGTTTTAAAGAATGTTCTTGTATCATTTGTTCCTGATAATCCATTATGGAGAAAGATTACAGGTCTTTATACAAAAGAACAGAAAAGAAAAGCGCTTGAAGCTTTAGATAAAGTAGGGATTCTTGATAAAGCTTATGTTCGTGTTGACCAATTATCAGGTGGGCAACAGCAACGTGTGGCATTGGCTCGTACACTTGCGCAGAATCCGGACATCATCTTAGCGGATGAGCCGATTGCATCCTTGGATCCTGTGACGTCGAAGTTAGTAATGGATGACTTTAAGAGAATTAATAAAGAGCTTAATATCTCTGTTATCATGAATATTCACCATGTGGAAGTAGCGTTAGAGTATGCGGATCGAATCATTGGAATTCGTAAGGGGGAAGTGGTCTTTGATGGAGAGGCATCCAAGGTCACTGACGAAATTCTCCATGAAATTTACAGTGGCAATATGGAAGAACTGAAGGCTGCATTAGAGGAGAGTCATGCACATGTATGATAAAATTTTTCCTCCGAAAAAAATCGAATTATCGAACGGTAAGGTCGTATTAGAAAAAAGATCTCGTACCCCGCTTATTCTGCTGATTGTCATTATAGCTGTCTATTATTCTGCTCAAGTAACGGGTTTTAGTTTTGAGATTCTTTTTAAGAGAATCTATCAATTTTTTATCATTATTTCAGAGATGCTTAAGCCAAACTGGGGCTATATAGACGGGATTTGGCCAGAGTTGATGTCAACGCTCAAGATGTCGTTATTCGGTTCTGTTGCAGGTGCAATCATTGCCTTACCTGCAGCATTACTTGCGTCTGCCAATATTATCAGAAATAAGGTGATTGTATCGATTTGTAAGACGGTTCTTAGTCTTCTTAGAACGATGCCAACGCTTGTAACTGCATTAATCGCAACATATGTCTTTTCTTTACCTGCAACCGCTGGGACGATTGCGATTTTCCTCTTTACGATTTCCTATGTTGGGAAATTAATGTATGAGGCAATTGAAAATGTCGACATGGGTGCTTTTGAAGCGATGGAGTCCGCTGGGATGACGAGAATTGAAGCATTCCGCTATGCGATCATTCCACAAATACTACCTGGCTACCTTTCTACATCATTATTCTGTTTTGAAGGAAATGTCCGTTATGCGGCAATTCTTGGTTATGTAGGGGCAGGGGGAATTGGAAAACTGATTAATGAAACGATTGGCTGGCGTGATTATTCAAGTCTTGGCATGATCGTCTTGATGTTGGTCATTACTGTATACACAATTGAGACCATTAGTGAACACTTTAGGAAAAAGTTAATTTAAAGGAGTAGTTCGGGGTATGACGACAATAGAAAAACAGTTACTACAAGCACCTCGCAATCATCGATATGTCCTAACAGTTGTAGCCATCGTTCTTATTCTTTTAGCATGGTCTGTAACTGAATTAAGTCTTAAATTGGACAGTAATGGGATGAAGATTGCGTCTAATATTATAGGTGGACTATTTAATCCAGATTTAGAGTTTTTGTTCGATCTTTCAAATAAAGGTGTTTTATATTTACTATGGGAAACTCTAGCTATTGCCTTATTGGGAACGTTAGTCGGTGCTGTTTTGGCTGTACCATTGGCCTTCTTATCAGCTTCAAATATTGTTCCGAAGCCAGTCGCTTGGGTAATTCGCTTATTATTAATCTTCATTCGAACCATTCCTGCACTTGTTTATGGATTGATGTTCATCCGCGTAACAGGGCCGGGACCATTTGCTGGTGTGTTAACGATTGGAATTACCTCAATCGGAATGTTATCCAAATTGTATGTGGATGCGATTGAAGAGTTAGATGTAAAAGTATTAGAATCGATGACTTCGATCGGGTGTACAACGTTTGAAAAAATTCGTTACGGGATTATTCCTCAGTTAGCATCGATCTTTTTATCCGTTATGATCTATCGTTTTGATATGAATATGCGTGAAGCATCAATCTTAGGATTAGTAGGTGCTGGTGGAATTGGTGCCCCGCTCATTTTCGCGATGCAGGGCTACAAGTGGGAGCAAGTTGGTTCGATTTTAATTGGATTAGTTGTTCTTATTTTAATCATTGAATTTATCTCGAATAAACTTCGAGCGAAATTGGTGAATGGATAAGATTTATTTAAAAAGGCATTTGGGATTAAAAAGTTCCCGAGTGTCTTTTTTATCGGGGTAATTTTTGTAATTTTCACTCTTAAACTATAAGTTCCTATATACTTAAGATTATCGAGACGATATGAAGGAGGTCCTATTAAAATGAAAGTAGATTTACTTATTACCCACGCATATCTTTTAACAATGGAAGGGCCAGGTGTGGGCTTTATTGAAGATGGGGCTGTCGCTATTAAGGACGATCTAATTGCGGATGTAGGTTCAACCGATGAACTCCTTTCTCGTTTTCAAGCTGAAAGAATCATTGATGCAAAAGGAAAAGTCGTTATGCCAGGGTTAATCGATTCTCATATTCACACTGGACTCTCTATCATTCGGGGAGTCGCACAGGATATGAATAATTGGATGCAAAAGGGGCTGTGGCCATTTTATAAACATGTCACAGTTGATGATGCGATAAAAGGGTCACTTGTTAATATCATTGAAGGCGTGAAATCTGGTACGACTACTTTTTGTGATTACGACGAATCGATGAACAAGCTCGTCCACAACTACGTCAAGGTAGGTGCTAGAGCAAGGTTAGCAGAAATGATTAATGAAATTCCTAATGATATTGGTAAAGTGCCAGTAGGGGAACTGTATCCATTTGATCCTTCGATTGGAGAGCGTAAGTTAAAGAACAATTTAGAGCTTATGGAAAAATGGCATGAAGGTGAAAATGGGAGAATTACCGTCATGTTTGGACCTCATGGACCTGATATGATGTCAAAAGAACTTCTTTTAGAAATACGTGAAATTGCAAAAGGGTATAATACGAAATTACATATGCACCTAGCTCAAGGTGACCGGGAAATTAACCAGATGGTTTTGAGATATGGCAAGAGATCGATTCCATTTTTAGAAGAGATCGATTATTTGGATGAACAGCTAATCGCTGTCCATTTAACGGAAGCAACGGATGAGGAAACGGTGACCGTTGCAAAAAGTGGTGCATCGATGATCTATTGTGCGGGTAGCATTGGAATCATTGATGGATTGGTACCGCCGATCATGAAATTTTTAGAAGCGGGAGGCACTGGTGCACTAGGTTCGGACCAAGCACCTGGGAATAACAATAATAATATGTTCAATGAGATGAAATTTGCCGCTATATTGAACAAGGTGAAATATGGGAACCCAACCGTTTTTCCAGCACCATTAGCCCTTCGAATGGCGACGATTGAAGCGGCAAAAGCGATAGGTCTGGAACATGAGATTGGTTCATTACGAAAAGGGAAGAAAGCAGATATCATCTTGATTGATATGGAGAGACCAAATTTAACTCCTGTCATCACGAGTCCAATTCGTAATATTGTGCCAAACTTGGTCTATTCCGCAAGAGGGAATGAAGTCGAAACAGTGATTGTTGATGGGAACATCATTGTCGAGAATGGTGTCATGTTAACGGTAGATGAAAAAGAAGCCATAAAAGAAGCTCAAGAAGCAGCCAATCAAATTAGTCTTAAGGCTAAAGATGACATTGTGGTTGCTCAAAGTGAGTTGCTTGAATTTATGGAGAAGGGTTATTTGTGAGGGCGAGAAATATAATGAGGACAACAAATCGTAAATAAAGGTTTGTTGTCTTTTTTTGTGGTTCCAATTTACGATTACAAGCGATGAAAAAAATTTGAAAGGTAAGTTATACAATCTTCTGTTGGTGGGGTAACATTTATCCAAATTTTATAGAAATACATACATCGTGTAAGAAATCTGTTAGTTGAGCCGAGTAAACTTAAACTAATGGTTGTAATGTATGACAGAAAGGTTTGGAGGTGATTCACATGAATGTTCACATGCAAGAGCCAATTAACTATTTTGGGGAAGTCTTTTCTGAGGCAAAGGCATATGTGCTTTCCGTCCATGGAAGAGACCAGTCTCCGGAAACCATGATTGAAATCGCCGAGAGGATTGGACTTGACGGGCTGCACTACGCTGTTCCGCAGGCCTATCAAAACAGCTGGTATCCAGGAAGATTTATCGACCCATTAGAAAAAAATGAACCGTTTTTATCTTATTCGTTGGATGTATGCAATTCAATTATAAATCAATGGATAGAACTAGGTGTTCCTTCAGAGAAAATGGTTTTGATGGGTTTTTCCCAAGGGGCATGCTTAGTATCAGAATACGCCATTCGAAACCCTAAACGGTATGGTGGAGTATTGATTTTTACAGGTGGATTGATAGGGCCAGAAGGTACAGATTGGTCGGTTAAAGGAACGCTTGATGGAACTCCTGTGTTTTTGGGAACAAGTGATGTTGATGAATGGGTTCCAGTTGAGCGTGTCCATGAATCGGAAGCATTGTTCGCAAGGATGGGTGCAGAGACTGATAAACGAGTTTTCGAAGGAATGGGGCATCTTGTAAATGATGAAGAAGTTGATGCAGCTCGAGTCATTATCAAAGGGATATTGGAGCAAAAGAGCTAGCTAACTTAGTGTTTACATAAAAAATAGGTCAGGGGGAATGGTAGGTGGAATTTGAAACAAGAATTGGTAAATCAACGGAAGAAACTATTCAAGTACATGGTTATGATCTAGCGGAGGATTTGATCGGGAAAATCACACTTGCTGACATGGCATTTCTTGGTGCAAAGCATCGGATCCCAACCGAACAAGAATCGAAGATGTTGAATGCCATTTTAGTTGCGATTTGTGAACACGGTTTTACTCCCAGTTCCTTATCAACACGGTTAACTTATCTTGGAGCACCAGAAGCTGTTCAAGCAGCAGTAGCAGCAGGCCTGCTAGGAGCAGGGACAGTATATTTAGGAGCGATGGAATATGTAGCTGAAATGCTGCAAAAAGCCTTTGTAGAATATGATGATGACAAAAACATAGAAGAGCTAGCTTCAATTGTAATTAATGATAGAAAAGCAAAAGGGCTTCAATTTCCTGGATTCGGACATCATATTCATAAAGTAGTAGATCCTCGAACAGAAAAATTATATGAAATTGCAAAGGAAACAGGATTTCTTGGTAAACATTCGTTACTTTTATTAGAGATTCACAGGCAATTTTGTGAATCAAAAGGAAAAAAAATCACGCTGAATGCGGTAGGTGCGATTGGCTCCATTATGTCTGATATGGGAATAGACTATCGTGTCGTAAAGTCATTTGCTGTAGCCTCTCGTGCGGTGGGATTAGTGGCTCATTTAGTGGAAGAGATGGAAAGAGGCAGAAAGGATAGTATTGGCCAACAAGTGTTTAAGTATGTGGAAGATAACACGGATTATCGAGGTTAAAAAAGAAAACAATAATGTCGTTCACAATTGTAGTGAACGACATTATTCGTTAGAGAGCGTTAATTCTACTAAACTTCAATTCTCTTCAGATTTTCATCTATCATCAATTTTGGTTCCGTTACATTTTGTACTTCTTCTACCGTAAAACCAGGGGCAATTTCCTTTAACATTAACCCTTCAGTAGTAACATCAATAACTGCCAAATCGGTATAAATCCGGTCTACACATCGAAGTGCTGTAACAGGATAATCTAATTGATTGACGATTTTAATATCCCCATTTTTACTTGTATGTGTCATGGCAATGAAGATTTTTTTAGCTCCAATGGCGATATCCATAGCACCTCCAATGCTGCCAAGCTTTACGCCTTTTACTTTCCAGTTGGCTAGGTCGCCTTTTTCTGATACTTGCATACCTCCTAAAATAGCTACATCGATATGCTTTCCCCGAGCCATGGCAAAAGAATCGGCGGAATGGGAGTAACTACCACCGGGAACTAGGGTGACAGGTTCCTTTGAGGCATTCACTAAATCCGGATCTTCTTCTCCAGGTTTTGCTTTTTCACCCATGCCAAGTACACCTTGTTCACTGTGGTAGATGATTTCAGCATCAGAGGCGACGTAATTGCTAACTAACACAGGAATGCCAATGCCAATGTTCACGATATTACCTGTTTGAAGGTCTTTGGCAATCCGTTGTGCAATTTGTTCTCTTGTCAATTTACGTTTCTCCATCATAATCCGCTCCTTTTTACCACGCGCTGAACAAAAATCCCTGGCGTCACGATCGTCTCTGGATCCAACTCTCCAACTTCGACGATCTCATCGACTTCTGCGATCGTTATTTTACCGGCCATGGCCATAACTGGATTAAAGTTACGTCCCGATTTGTTATAAACCAAATTGCCCCAACGGTCTGCTTTCTTTGCTTTAATGAACGCATAGTCACCTCGAATCGCCTGTTCTAAAATGCAAGATACGCCGTTAATTTCCCGTTCTTCCTTCCCAACTGCAACTTCTGTTCCAACCCCTGTTGGAGTGAAGAAAGCCTCAATACCAGCTCCGCCAGCTCTGATTCGTTCAGCAAAGGTTCCTTGAGGAATTAAATCAAGACCAATTTTGCCTTGATTGTATTTTTCGATAAAAACATAGCTTTGTTTGTTATTTGGAAATGAGCACGTTAGTTTTGATAGACGGTCGTGTAAGATTAGCTTCGCAATGCCTTCATGCTCATACCCAGGATTGTTGCTGACCCCGGCGATATTTTTTGCACCTTGTCTGTAGAGGGCCAATATCAATTCATAGGCCACTCCAGCTCCACCAAAACCACCAAATAGTATCGTACTTCCATCAGCTATATCGGCTACTGCATCATTGATCGATTCATAGATTTTATTAATCAATAGGACTCTCCTCCATCCATATGTTGTTTGTAATCTCATATTAATGAACCATGCTTACAAAATACTTACAAATGACTATGGGTGGAGTGAAATTAAAAAAGGTAGGACACCTCGAATGAAGTCATCCTACCTTATCACAGCTTTTGCTCATTTCAGAATGAATGCGTATATTTCTGAAAAATTGATTGGATTTTCTCATCAACTGGTATCCCAAGTTCATTCTCAATATAGTTTTTGTACTGCTCTGATACCTTTTTTGCCTGTAAAGGAAAATTTCCTCTAAGTAAACGATCCATATACTCAACATAGATGGTTTCATTATAAGGTTCCTTTTTTATGATCTTCTCATAATACTCGATACCAGCCTTATAATCGTCATTTTCCCAATAATAATCAGCGAGTTCCTGAAGGATAGATAAAAATAGTAAGCGGAGCTTTTCTCTCTCCTCCTCTAAAAATTCATGATAGGGATAGCCTTCAAAGAAATCTCCTTGATACAGTGTTTCAGCTCTTTTCAATTGTTTAATTCGATCGCTTTTTGTAAAGTCTTCCCTTTGTTCAACCAGTTGGGTGAATTCATCAACATCTAAATATACATAATCAAGGCAAAAAGAGTAATGCTCCATATTACGTTTAATAAAAGAGGAATCCCTCCTGGTTTTGAGATGGGGCTCTATCGATTTTCTTAGATCAGATAAAGAAACGTAGAATTGATTTTTTACCGATTCAAACGTGCCTTCTGGGAAAACCTGATCTATAAGACTGTCCTTGTTAATCTTTTTGTTACGGTTAGCAATAAAACATTGTAAAATCTGTAAACTTGATTTTCTCTTGATAGAGATGATTTTATCTTCATATTTTATTTCAAAATTGCCAAGCGTATGAAGATAAAGCTTGTAATCCTTACCCTTTTTCTCTTTGACAATGATTTTATGTTCTTCAACCGATTGCGTTTCATGTTTTAACCAGTAGTAATTCTTTTCTTTCATGGTGAGGTCAATTTCATTTTGCAACTTTGCAGCAAGAGTTGAATTTCCTAATTCTTGATATACTTGAATTTGTAAGGCTTTCACCGTACATTTTAAAAAGTCTGAATGGGCTAGGTATAAAAGAGACCTAGATAGAGATATTTCTGCTTCATTAAAATCCTTTAATTTAATATATGTGAGTGCAAGCTGATAATATATCCAGCCTAGATCATATTCAATATTAAATTCTAGAGCAATGGACTCTGCCTTTTTAATCCAATCTAAGGATTCTTTATAATCTCCCTTTAAACAGTAATATTTTCCCATTGAACAATAAGGGTAAATGATGGAACAATCATAGCGCTGACCAGAAAGTTTTAAGGTTTCTGTTAATAAATGTTCCCCTTTTACTAGCTCGTTTTGTTCTAAAAACACTTCTGAAAGAATCCATGTTGCCAAATGGTGGGGGTGAAAGTTTCCATTCTTATCAGGATATGATAAGGCCTGCTTTGAGAATTGAATCGCTTTATCCAATTGACCTTTGTACAAAGAGATCATGGCTCTAAGAGAAAGATTAATCGAAATTAATTCATGATCCTTATTCTTTATGGAGTGAAAAAGTGAATCGTTGCAAAGTTGTTCGGACCTTTCGATATCCCCTGTATAAAAATATAAACCTGCCAACAGATGCTGAAGGTCTGCTAGCAATAACGAATTTGTTTTTTTTGTATCATCCATTTTCTTTTGTAATGGTTGGATTAAATCTTTACTAATTTCTAAGGGCATACATCTGATCAGGTAAAGCATTATGCTTGCAGCAGAAAATCCTTCTGATGAAATCTCCTCTAATAATCCATCTATCAATGTTATAAACTGGGAAGATTCATACTGCCTCCTCATAATGGTCATTAGTTTTGCCCCCAGCAAGTAATCCATGCCAGCAAGAGAGTGGGTAAAGGCAAGAAAATGCTCTCTTTTTTTTCGTAAATGTGGGAAATGTGCCTATGGAAATCAATTATATCTGACTTTAAGAAATATTCAGATAATTTTTCATGTAAAAAAGCACGAAAAATAGTATGGTACTTTATTGCTCCAAAATCATTCTTATAGATAAATAGATGATTTTCTAATAAGTGGTTAAGGATCTGCTCTGAATTGGTAATATTGAGATATTGATTGATCGTATCAGCATTCAGTTCGGTAAATAAGCAAGTCTTATAAAGAAATGTTTTAATTTCTTCTGTTTGAGAAGCAAGGATTTCTGAGGCTAAATAATCGTAAATGTCAGGTGTCCCCCTAAACTTAATCCAAAATAAAGGACGTTCTGCAGTATTCACATCTTTAATTAAATCTTGTAAAAGCTGTAGACTTGCCGCCCATCCTCCCGTTTTATTGTAAATCAGCTCTATCTCATCATTTTGTAGATTGATATTGTGTAACTGTATAAAGAACTGTTTAATTTCTTCTTTTGTGAATGACAATTGGCAAGTTCCTAATTCAAGCAAACGATTTTGGAGCTTTAATTGTACAAGTTTTAAATTAGGTCTAATACGGCTTGTAATGATAAATGTTACATTGGGAGATGCATGATTAATGAGGGTAGTTAACATGGATTCAATTTCTTCACATTCATTAATAGACTGATAGTTATCTAAAACAATGACCAATTTTTTTGGCCAAGTAGAAAGAATCGTACATACGCTACTGAGTTCCTTTTCTACATTTTCTATTGGAGCATCATACACGTTATCGTCCATTGAAATATGTCTTAATATGGCGGTTTTAAAATAGGAAAGAAAAGTTTGAGGATCACTGTCTAGGTGTGATAGCTGGTACCATATGGCAGGAATATCATTTTCCATGATAAAGCTTGATATTAATGTTGTTTTACCATATCCACCCTCACTTGTTAAACATATTAGGGAACGATCTAAGTTTTTTTCTAGTAAGATTAATAGTCGTTCTCTTATTAAGTATGGTGTGTAATAAGGGACTCTTAGTTTGGATTCGAGAAATTCCACATTTTATTCCTCCCTCTTAACATAAGTCGTTACTTTTTATCGAGGTACATGACCGTTCAACTCATTTCAGGTTCAATGAATGTTTCATAGAGGTAGCTGTAGAAGTTCATCACTCACAAGGTAGAAAGCAAAGAGGAGATGAGTAGTGGACTTTAAAGTCGTTGCAGTCAGTCCCATTTCTCAATATGTTGTATACGCTTACATTTCACTATAAATAGTATAAGTAAGTTGGTTAGATGTCAATAGAAATGGGTAAGACTTACAGTGAATTTGGAGAACGAACTTACAGAAAAATAGGGGACCTTTCTTTTCGTATATGATTAAAAACGAGGTAAATGCAGAGTTTTTCTGTAAAAATCCAAGATAAGATTAATAATTTAAAAATTTAGACAATTGTAAGTGATGTGTAATTTTTTAGTTAGTTCTGTACTTTATAGTGTTTTTAATGGATTTATTGGACACGGGTATAAATCCAGTTAAACAAAATCATAGGAGGAGAAAAATGGAGAATTTAAGTGGAATTATTCGAGGTATTCATCACGTAACTGCTGGAGTAGAAGGTGCGCAGGAAGACGTTGATTTCTTTGCTACTATTGTAGGGCAGCGCTTAGTAAAGCAAACCGTATTAATGGATGGCGATGTACCCATTTATCATTTCTACTATGGGAACCGAAAGGCTGAAATTGGAACGATTATGACCTCGTTTCCATTTAAACAATCTGGGGTTTATGGACGAAGAGGGTCAGGGCAAATCAGTGTAACTGGTTTCACTGTACCAGAGGACTCGTTAGATTTTTGGAAGAATCGTTTTGAGCAAAAGAATGTTGAACACGGAGAAATCGAAGAAAGGTTTGGACAAAAACGTCTATCGTTTTTCCATCCATGTGGACTAGGTTTTGAGCTAGTTGAGGATCCAAAAGATCAGAGAGAAGGATATGTATCTGTGGAAATATCAGAAGAGTATGCTGTCAAAGGATTCCATAGTGTAACCATGTCCATTCGTGAAGTGGATGAACAATTGCGCTTTTTTACTGGACCTATGGGCTTTAGGTTAACAGGGCAGGATGGACCTTACTATCAATTAGAAATTAATGAAGGCGGAGCCGCCAAAACAGTCAACTTTAAGCACGAGCCAGATCTTCCTCAAGGAAGCTGGATTAATGGTGCTGGAATTGTCCATCACGTTGCCTTCGCAGTAGCGGATGATGAAGAAATGAATAAAGTACGACATTTTATTGAAGGACTTGGATACACAGATATTTCTGAAATAAAAGACCGTCATTACTTCCACTCCTGCTATGTAAGATCTCCTGGCGGTATTTTATGTGAGTTTTCAACTTCCGATATTGGCTTAGCAATCGATGAATCAATAGAAGAGTTAGGTTCAACATTATTGCTACCACCTTGGAAGCTAGATGAGAAAGAAGAAATTTTTAATTATCTTGAGCCTGTTGTAAATCCTCAAATTCAGAAGATTGAAAAATAAGTTGATTCGACAATGTACGAATCATAGCTATAGCAGAATAGTAGCGTATGTGGTGTACTGCTTAATCGCTGTACATGGCGCCCTAGTAAACTGGTAAAATGTTGGGAACATGGTAGCGCTCTTCCGTACCTATTGTCGTAGCTGATAATACCAAGAAATGTAAAGCTGAGGAGGGAAATCTAGTGAAATTTATCTTTATGAATCTAATGCCATACCGTGACTTACCTGAGAATTTTGAAAAAGATTATGAAAGCGTTTATATTTCAATACCAAGGACATTGTATGATCCTGTAAAAGGCAATGAAATGTATAACGATTATATTGATCAATATGAACTTGCAATTGATTTAGGCTTTGATGCAGTAGGGGTGAATGAACATCATAGTAATGGGTATGGGTTGATGCCATCACCGAATATCATTGCAGGAACACTTGCTAGAAAGGTGAAAGATTCGGAAAAGACTTGTCTTCTTATATTGGGAAATAGCTTAGCGCTTTATAATCCACCCATCCGTGTCGCAGAAGAATTCGGGATGTTGGATGTTATTACTGGTGGACGCTTAATCGCAGGTTTCCCTGTTGGAACATCAATGGATACCAACTATGCCTATGGTGTATCACCGGCCGAATTAAGGCCGCGTTATTATGAGGCACATGATTTAATTAAAAAGGCGTGGACAGCGGATGAAGTGTTCCATTTCAACGGGAAATACAACCAACTTCGTTATGTGAACGTTTGGCCTCGTACACATCAAAGTCCACATCCACCAATTTGGATTCCAGGCGGTGGAGCGAGCATTGAGACTTGGGATTGGGTGGCAGAAAATGATTATAATTATTCATATCTTAGCTTCTATGGCCATAAGTTCGCCCAAGACAAATTTGATAAATTCTGGGCAAGACGTCTTGAGAAAGGCTATGATATGAACCCATATAAAACTTCTTTTGTTCAATTAATTTGTATTTCTGAGACAGATGCAAAGGCACAGGAGGAATATGAAGAACATATCAATTACTTCTTTGAAAAGTCATTCCATGTTTCACCAAGATATGCTGAAGCGCCAGGGTATCGCTCTCCACGGAGCGTTGCAGCTGGAATGCGGAGTCAATATGGTTCAGAAGGTGCTGGAGCCCAGCTAAGAAAAGGATTAAACTGGCAACAGCTAATTGACCAAGGTTTTATTATTGCAGGTTCACCAGAGAGTGTGCGTGACCAACTTAAAGAGGCATCCAAGAAACTACATGTTGGGAACATTATCGCCTTATTGAATCATGGATCAATGCCACACGATCTTGCATGCAAAAATATTGAATTAATGGGGAAAGAAGTTATTCCACATTTGCGTGATATGTGGGATGATCAATGGCCTGTTACGAATTGGCCAGAAATTCAATTGAATGAAAACAAAGAGGTTGTGAAATAAAGGCTTAACTAAGGAGGAGTGAAAGTATGTCTTCACCAAAAATAGAGACGATCACAGTAAGAGATAACATAACTGCCAAAGTCCTTATTAAGGGCGAAGGGCAACCGGTTGTATTTCTTCATGGAGCCGGTGGAAATGTTTGGGATCCGTATTTAGAAGAATTATCTAAGCATTACAAAGTGTATGCTCCTTATATTCCTGGCCACGGTGGGTCTACAGGTAATGACCAGCTACAAGGCTGGTGGGATTTAGTCCTTTACTATTATGAGCTATTTGATGCTCTCGGACTGGAAACGGTGGATGTGATTGGGCATTCATTCGGAGGAATGCTTGCTGCAGAAATTGCTTCTACTGATCCAAAGCGGGTAAAAAATCTAGTTCTTATCTGTGCGGTAGGATTATGGATTGACGAGACTCCGGTGACAGACGTGTTCTCATTAGTTAATACGCCAGATGTATTATTAACTAAAATGTTTGCTGATGTTAACTGCGATGCTGCTAAAGCATTTTCAACAATGCCGGAGAATGAAGAACAAAGAATTGAAGCCATCGTAGAGAATCTCATTGCTTTAACGGAAGCTGGCCGCTATATGTGGCCAATCCCTGATAAAGGGCTAAGCCGTAGAATTCATAGACTTACTGCTAACACATGCATTGTTTGGGGAGACAAAGATGCGCTTGTACCTGTTGATTATGCATATGAGTTTCATAAAAAAATCCCTGGTTCAAGAATAGAAATCATAGAGAACACTTCACATTACCCTCAGGCAGAGAAATTAGAAGATGTAGTAAATAAAACGATCGGTTTTCTCTCGTCAACACCAGTTGCAAATAAATAGATGTGTGTGGGGAAGAAGGCTGGTTCATTCGTGATCAGAACATGTACGAGTCTGCCTTCTTCTTAACTCCAATACTTCTAAGTGAAAGATTTTCATATGTATTTTTACCTTAATTATTCAGAATATTTTGAATTATAATCAAATGAGGTGCAATATATGGAAACGAAAAAATTTTGGACATATGAAAATAAATTATTAATCTTATTGTTCTTTGTATGGGGTTTTGTTTTCGTGGATCGATTGGCACTTAATTTCTTATTTCCTTTTATGACGGAGGAGCTAGGGTTAACGAATACCCACATAGGGATCATTGTTTCAGCGTTCTCTTTAACATGGGCTGTTTCGGGGTGGTTCGGCGGTTTTCTGTCAGATAAAACGGGAAAAAAGAAGAATGTTTTAATGATTTCTGTCCTATTGTTTTCCTTTTGTTCACTTTTAACAGGAATGGCAAATGGATTTTTAATGTTAATCATATTCCGTATGTTAATGGGTGTCACAGAGGGACCAGTATTCCCAGTTGCCCAATCGTTGTTATCTGTTGCTTCCTCGCCACATCGTCGTGGATTTAATATGGGTTTTTTCCAAAGCTCTTCAACAGCATTGTTGGCAAGCTTTTTAGGTCCTATTGTTATTGTGGCATTAGCGAATCAATTTGGATGGAGGCCCACGTTTTTCCTGACGATCATTCCAGGTTTAATTCTATTCTTTTTTATTTGGAAAATCGTAATAGAACCAAAAGAATTAACAAGCGAAGGTGAAAAAAAGGAAGAGAAAGTGCCGTTGTCATTAGTTTTGAAAAATAGAAATGTACTCGTCTCTGTGTTTGTTGCGATTTTTGCTGTCACTTGGTATCTCAATATTAATACTTTTACCCCACTATATTTAGTCGATAAGGGAATTTCAGCTAGTAATATGAGTTATATCATGGCTGCGCTTGGACTTGGCGGAGTGTTATGGGGATTTGGTATTCCTGCTATATCAGACAAAATTGGCCGTAAGCCTGCCATGATTATTTTCTCGTTTATTACCGCAGTTGCCCCTTTAGGTTTTATTTTCTTAGGTAGTAGTCAAATTTTCTTGTTAATGATTGCCGCATTTATTGGGAATGTTGGCGTAGGAACTATGGTGCTATCGATGTCAAATATGCCATCGGAATCTGTTCCAGCTAAATATGTAGCAACAGCTGTTGGGTTCATTATGGCTATTGGTGAACTGGTTGGTGGTGTGGCGTTTACAACGATTGCGGGAATAGCAGCTGATATGTACGGTTTAGCAGCTCCACTATGGATTACCATAGGAAGTACGATATTATGTGGTTTATTAGCATTCCTTTACTATGAAACAGCACCGATCAAAGTAGAGAAACACCCGCCTTCACAGCCTATAACCATTGGCGCTGAATGATCCCACAACATCATCATTGTAAGTGAAGTGTAATTATCCAGTTAGTAAAATGTTTTATAGTGTTTTTACCAATTATGGCGACGGAGAAGTTTAATTCAATTGGCAGAGAAAAAAGATGAGGGTTCAATAATCGCATTGGAGTGAATGTAGATGAAATTACTTGGCATTTCAGGAACCATAACTGGCTCAAAAACACTAACTGTTGTTAAAAAAGTACTTGAGGAAATACAGAGTAATCATCCAGATATTAAGGTAGAGCTATTGGATATGAAAAAGTATGACGCCCAGTTCTGTGATGGTCGTGATCCTTCTGCTTATACCGGTGATACAAAAAAAGTCATTGATCTTATCACATCAGCTGATTTTTATATTATTGGAACTCCCATTTTTCAAGGATCCATCACTGGTGTGCTCAAAAACTTGTTTGATTTAGTGGATCCAAGTGTTTTTCGCCATAAGGTGATGGGGTTTGTTGCGACAGGTGGAACCTATCAACATTATTTAGTGATAGAGAATCAATTGAAACCTATTGCTGGATATTTACGCGCATATACGGCACCAAGCTATGTTTATGCTCATAAGAATCATTTTTTTGAGAACGAATTAGTGGATGAGGAAGTAATAGAACGTATAGCAAAGTTAGCGAACGAAGTTGTCTTCATGCAGAAATCTTTAAGTAAAGCATCTCAAGTAGTAGGGGATTTAAGAAAATGAACCAAAATCTTCAAATGTGAATTGAAAACATTTTTTCGGTTAGGGGGAGTAAAATGGTTTCAATCACCGATGACATAATTCATTT
The DNA here is from genome assembly GCF_047302285.1 of Robertmurraya phoenicis. GTDB lineage: Bacteria > Bacillota > Bacilli > Bacillales > Cytobacillaceae > Robertmurraya. The sequence goes on along the minus strand of NZ_CP154845.1, from coordinate 4,172,476 downwards.
AGCCGATTTTTCATTTATTCAACTATGTATTAAAAAATATGGGGTTAATCGAGGTATTTATAATACAATTGATCTTTGGTTTTATAAAAATGGGATTGAAGATATTCTAGAGCGTCGTAGAAATATTTTGTTTTTTCTAGAATCTCTGATAGATCCTAAAAACCCTCGTCCGAAGTTTGGAAGTGGAGGCTTAACGATAAAACTACAACAATACTTTTTTACAGTAGCTATGAAAAGTGCCTCTAGCTATGAGGGGAATGTTTAATTTAGCGATATAGAAGCCTAATTATCTCAACTTATGAGCAACAAAATACCGTTCAAGGTACAAGTTTGTCTTTGTACCTTGAACAAGGTGGAAGGAATGAATAGCAAAGTGGTAGATATAGGGATATTGTTAATCCGTTTGGTAATTGGAATTTTGTTCATTGGGCATGGTGCGCAAAAGTTGTTTGGCTGGTTTGGTGGAAATGGATTAAATGGAACAGGTGGTTGGTTTGAATCGATTGGTATAAAGCCAGGTATAACCATGGCCTTACTTGCAGGCTTAGTGGAAGTTGTTGGAGGAATATTGTTTGCGATCGGGCTCTTAACGCCTCTGGCAGGGATCTTGATTGCTGGAACCATGGTTGTTTCGATTGTGAAGGTACATGGTACAAATGGGTTATGGGCCCAAGCAAATGGATATGAATATAACTTAACGTTAATGGCAGTTGCCATTGGTGTTGCTTTAATTGGCCCAGGTCAATATGCGCTCGATTCATTATTTTTCTAAATAAATGGCTACTTGTTCGCAGAATTATAGTTAGTGTAGGTTGAAGCGGCACTCCATTATTTTTACAAAAAAGATGCTCTCTTAAGTGAGAACATCTTTTCTTTTTCTTATAAAAATGTAAATAGAAGAATCACGATAAGCGGCACAAGGACAATAAGGTACCCAAATGGATTAGCAAAATTAATCGTCCAACCAACACCAAATCGCTTTTCAACGAATATGGACGGATCATTTTTATTGAAATAAAAGAGACCGACTTTCCAGTAGGAATCTTCATTAGCATCCATGATTTTCTCTTTTACTTGAGGCGATGTCTTTTTATCTGAAAGTCCCACTTTAACCGCAAATACAATCGTCCCAACTAGAACAAGAATAAGAAAACTTAGTGGTATTAAGAACATAACTGTTGATGATGCGATATCTGGGTGAATCGTTTGTAGTTGAAAGAAACTAAGCAACATCGCAAGAAGAACGCTAACAAAAAAGAGGAGCCAACTGGAATATTTCCGTAAAGTAAGCTGTCTTTGCCTGGACGCTTCTGTGCTTTCTCCGCTTAGTTTAATACCCGACTTTTTTGTTCCTAAATGGATTCCCAAAAACATAATCTGCATCACAAAAAGAGTTAAAGGAAGAGTGAGTACCGACATGAATGTTTTTTCTGTAAAGGCATCTGGTTCCCCATTTATTCCCCAATGGGTCGGGATTTGCTGTGGTAATAAATCGTATTGAAGAATGGTATAAACGATTACCCCGATAGTTATTACCATAGGTAGTAAATATACTTGCCACGGAAGCATTTCATCCTTAGCACGGGCCGATAAATCCGCTATTTTTATGTTTATTAAGTTTTCCGTCCATTGCTTTTCTTGCTTAAGACGAAGTGTTTTTCCATGAAAGTAAAAATATAAGGAAAAACTTAATAGGATAATGGCAAACTCAAGGAGAGTTCCAATGATTACAATTTGTTCTTGAGTAACTGGCTGTAATAGTGCCCAAATAACATAGCCCCCTAATAGGATAACGGAAAGTCCACCAATCAATAGGGAATACTTTTTCTTATAGGATAATAGGGTTTCGTTTTGCAAGTGTTTTTCCGGAATCGTGACACCGAAAATGATGGAGCGATTTACTAGGAAAGGAATCGTTGTTTGAATAGCAGCGATAATAATGGCTATAAAAAGAAAGATAGCAAAAGTCATCGTTGTTCCTCCTTATTATTTGATTTGCTCGTTGCTCTCTTTAAACTCTTCAATCATATTTTCAACAAGCTCTTTTATTTGTTTAGTCGACATTCCTGTCACTAATGATTCTGCAATAAGATGTTTATACTCATCTTTGAGTTTTACGTGTGAGCTTTCATTGAAGTCTTGTGGTGAGGAAATAATGGCACCTGACTTCGGTACAATTCGAATAATGCCTTTTTGCTCAAGATGATGATAGCTCTTGTTCACCGTGTGCATATTAATACCCAAGTCTGACGCAAAGCCCCTTACAGACGGAAGCTGTTGTCCTGACTGAATCCTTCCCCGTGCAATACCATCAATAATCTGATTGGATATTTGTAAATAAATAGGAATTTCTGACTCTGGTTCAATCCGAATAATCATCTTGCTACCTCCAATCTGTTCTATATATATTATAACAAATCTGTTCTATGTTGTATAGAACAAAAAAGATAGTATCATGAACAAGGCTTGGAGTTTGCATCTTAGACTAATAGTAAAATACAATTGGGATATAATCATTTTGAACATTAACTTTGCTAAGAAGGAGTCAGTTTATGTCTGAAGCAAACCGTCATAATATCGAACGTTTTACTGGTTTTGGTTCTCTGTATGATCAGAACCGTCCAAGTGCTCCAAAAGAAGTCGTAAAAATTTTAAAAAATTATTTAACAGATAAGCCGAACCTGGTCGTTGATGTAGGTTGTGGAACAGGGCTATCTTCTTTTATTTGGCTTGGGAATGCTGACAAGATAATAGGAGTAGAACCGAATGATGATATGCGTCAAGTGGCTGAAGTTCGTTTGGAGGAGGCACAAGAGCCATCGAATCTTCAATTTGTAAAGGGAGTATCCCATGAGCTAGGTTTAGCAAATGATACAGCAGATATTATTACATGCTCCCAATCCTTTCATTGGATGGAACCGCAGTCGACGTTAAAAGAGTTTGCCCGAGTTCTTCGTCCAAACGGAATTTTCGCAGCTTATGATTGTGACTGGCCACCAACATGTGATTGGCGTTTGGAAGAGCATTATCTGAAATTATATGCTTATGTAGAGGAAAGGCTTGCCCAATTGCTCCCTAACGAAAGTCGCGCACATCGATGGAGCAAAGATAAGCATTTGCAGCAAATTCAGCAATCTGGCTTATTTTCTTTTGCAAAGGAAATCGTTTTTCATAATTGGGAGCAATGTGATGCAGAGCGTTATGCCAATATTGCCCTTAGCCAAGGTGGACTGCAAACGGGACTAAAATTAGGTGAAAAAGATCTTGAGGTCGCCTTCGAGGAATTTCGTCATCATGTGAAAGAGGTATTCTCCGGAGAAACGAGAGAGATCCTATTTAGCTATCGAATGCGGTTAGGAGTTAAGTAATCCGTTCAAGATAAAAGAAGAGGCGCGCGAACATTTTCACGCACCTCTTTCAAACTACAAGAAACCTATAAACCAATCGAAGCCTGATAACCTCGTACCATTCCTCATCCAATCTTATGTTCGCCACATCCTAAATTCAGTCTTTCTTTCAAAATTCCATCTCGAATCGAGTTTTCATTGAAGATAAAATGAGGGGTTTGAACAACTTCCATCAATGTTAAAAATGTCATGATGCCCGGGATAATAATGTCTTTTCGTTTTTTTGATAGACCCTTGATTTTGGAACGTTCTTCAACAGATAATGAAGATAATTCCAAAATGATTTTGTTTATATCATCAAATGTAAGCATATGTTCATTTGTGTTCTGTGCTTTCTGATAAATTCTTCCTAGATTCCGTGCAGTACCGCCAATTCCGATAATCGGGTATTTGACATTACGTAACCAAGGGAGACTCTGAAATTGAGCTAGAAGATCATCACGAAGTTCTCCAAGTTGCTTGGTTGTCACCTGATCCCCGAAGTTAAATTTAGAATTCAAAGATACGGCACCGAATGGGAAACTATGATATTCTACTAAATTTCGTTTGTGGAAGAGTGTGATTTCGGTACTCCCGCCACCTATATCGATCGTTATACCATCTTTTAAATCGATTGAATCGATGACACCTAGATATCCGTAATAGGATTCCTCATACTCACTCAATATTTTTATTGTTATATCGCTTTCTTTTTTGATTGCAGATAAAATTTCTTCTTGATTAGAAGATTGTCTAATCGCTGCTGTGGCGAATCCAATGACTTCGTAAATCTCAAAGGTATTCATGATTTTCTGGAAATCTTCTAAGGTTGAAATAATGAGTTGGATTCCTTCTGCAGATAATTTTCCTTCGTCCATGTAGTTTATAAGACGTGCTGCCATTTTTTCTTTTTTGATTTCTTTATAATGACCGACACTGTCGATTTGATATATCGCTAAACGAATAGAGTTGGAGCCCATATCAATTAATGCTACAACTTTATTTTTCAATGTATAGAACACTTCCTTTTGATAAAGATTATCTAACTATTATAACTATATAAATGCTAGAAAAAACATATTGCTAAAAAATAAATAAAAAAAATACACATAATTTACAAAATTTTTACATTAATAGTGTAGTGTAATGTTGTTAGAAAGAAAAAAGGGGATGGGATTAGTGCAAAAAGCAGATGAAAGCTCTGTCGCAGTTAACTTAAATAATCCTGATCATTATAATAATAGAGAAATAAGTTGGTTAAATTTCAATTATAGAGTATTAGAAGAGGCGCTGGATGAGCGCAATGCTCTATTAGAAAGATTTAAATTTTTATCGATATTTAGCTCTAATTTGGACGAGTTCTTTATGGTCCGAGTCGCAGGCTTACTTGACCAAGTAAAAGCTGGCTATAATAAGCCTGAAAACAAAGCGGGATTAACACCTAAGGAACAATTAAGTGCCATATCTGACATGACCCATGCTCTTGTAAGGGAGCAAGACCATGCTTATTTGTATCGGTTATCTCCATTATTAGCACAAGAAAATGTGAAATTTGTATCGATAGATGAGGTTTCACCTCAATGTTTAACGTTCTTAGAGGAATTATTTGATGAGCAAATTTTTCCGGTTTTAACTCCTATGGCAATAGATGCCTATCGACCTTTCCCGATGCTTTTAAATAAATCACTAAATCTTGCTGTAGTGATTGAAGAAACAATTCCTGAAAAAAAGAATCATTTTCCTGTTGATGGAAATTTAGTTATTGTACAGGTACCTTCTGTTATCAATCGTTATGTGGAGCTTCCATCAGAAACTGATGAAAGAGTGTTTATCCTTTTAGAAGAAGTGATATCCCAATTTATTAATAAGCTACTATTAGGATATGACGTAAAATCTGTCACTCCATTCCGCATTACCCGTAATGCTGACTTAAATATCCATGAGGATGAAGCAGAAGATTTGTTACATGAAATTGAAGAAGAATTAAAGAAACGCAAGTGGGGTGCAGCGGTCCGTTTAGAAGTACAAGAGCAACGCAGTGATGAGAAAGTGATCGATTACTTAATCGAGGAATTAGAAATTCATAAAAATGATGTGTATTCTGTACAAGCTCCACTCGATTTAACGTTTCTATTTTCATTTGTAAAATCCATTGAATCAACTCATGAGCATCTGGGTGCAACATCCTTTATCCCGCAACCCTCTACTGATTTAGAAGGAGAAGGAAACATTTTTCAAATTATTCAACAGCGTGATGTCTTGCTTCATCATCCATATGACTCATTTGAGCATGTTGTCGAATTTATTTCGCATGCCGCGGATGATAAAGATGTTCTCGCCATTAAGCAGACGCTTTATCGAGTCAGTGGTGATTCTCCTATTATCAATAGCCTAAAACGTGCGGCCGAGAATGGAAAGCAAGTTACCGTTCTAGTGGAGTTGAAAGCACGATTTGATGAGGAGAATAATGTTCAATGGGCTAAAGAGCTAGAGATGGCGGGATGTCATGTTATTTATGGAATGACTCATCTAAAAACACATAGTAAGATAACCCTTATTGTAAGACGTGAAAATGGAGTGATCCAAAGATATGTTCATTTAGGGACGGGAAATTATAATGATGCAACAGCAAAAATTTATACCGATATGGGGTTGCTTACTGTTAATCATAAAATCGGCATTGATGCGACAAACTTCTTTAATTTCCTTAGTGGTTATATGGTTAAGCCGACGTTTCATCATATCGCTGTTGCTCCTTTTGGGATTCGGGATACTTTCATTAAGCTGATTGATGACGAAATCGACTACCATAAACAGTATGGCGATGGTCGAATCATCTTAAAAATGAATTCACTGTCAGATAAAAAAATAATCATGAAATTATATGAGGCATCAATTGCTGGAGTGAAAATCGATTTAATAATTAGAGGCATTTGTTGCTTACGACCTGGAATTAAAGGTGTTAGTGAGAATATTAGGGTTCGTAGCATTGTGGGATCTTTCTTGGAACACACGAGGATTTATGGTTTCCACCATCACGGTGCAAATCGAGTATTCTTATCTTCTGCCGATTTGATGACGCGTAACATGGAGAATCGTGTGGAGATTTTATTTCCTATTTTAGAAGACCATCTGAAGGAACGTGTATATGATTTGCTGGCTCTAATGCTAAAAGATAATTGCAAGGCACGTGAACAAGACACGACTGGCGCATATCATTATGCAAAAAGAGCAGAAGGTGAAGAGGAAATAGATAGCCAACAAATCCTATGTGAAAGAGCGTATGAGAATAAAACACAAATTGAAAGTAAAGAAACGAGTTGGTCTTTTAAGAACTTCTTGTCAACACTATTTCCTAGAAATTAATAACAGAAGGCAGCCATGAATAAAAGAACGGCTGCCTTTTTTCTGTTTGAAATTCCCGTTCGTAACTTAATTTAACAATTCCTTAAAATTGCCTCCATATTTTTTTGCTACATTAAGAGTAGTTATTTACTTCGCTAAACACTTACTATTCCATTTTGTCTTCACAAATAATCCGTGAATTAAGAAAGACAAAGAAAGGGGACCTGTATAAATAGATGAGGAAGCCCAAAGTGTTAATTTTGACGGCTAATTATGGTAATGGTCATATTCAAGTGGCACGTGCACTTCAAGAACGCTTTGCACTTAATGATCGTGCGGATGTCAGTGTGAGGAATATTTATCAAGAAACCAATCCTCGCTTAAATGAATGGACAAGAAAATTATATTTAAAAAGTTTTACGAAGAGTGGTAAACATCTTTATCGGCTTTTTTACTATAGTAGCCAGGAAATAACGAAACGTCAAAATATCTTGTTGTTTCCTTATGGATATTCGACCTTGAATAAGATCATAGAGGAAGAGCAACCGGATGCCATCATTAATACTTACCCATCATATGCAGTTGAATATTTTTCAAAGAAAACAAATAAGATGATCCCCACCTTCACTGTTGTCACAGATTATTGCCTCCATCACGCGTGGATCCAACCCTCAATTGAGAAATATTACGTTGCAACAAAGCATCTTCAAACGATTTTAGAAAACAATGGAGTTGAACGAAACAAAATAGCAATCACTGGAATCCCAGTTGGAAAACAATTTGAAGAATCATTGTCTCGCTCATTTCTATTCAATAAATATCAATTAAATCCAAATTTAAAAACGGTCCTCATTGTGGCTGGTGCCTACGGTGTATCAAAAGAAATAAAATATATTTGTGAAGAATTACAGAAAAACAAGAATCTGCAAATTTTAGTTGTGTGTGGGAAAAATGAGCAGTTATTTACTCAGCTCCAAGAGAAATATCAATTGGAAAATAATATACGCCTTTTTAAATATGTTACCAATATGGAAGAATTATTTGATGTGGCCACATGTGTGATCACAAAACCAGGTGGAATTATTTTATCAGAGGCCACCGTGAAAAAGGTGCCTATCGTTTTACTAGGAGCAACACCAGGTCAGGAGAAAGAAAATGCCTTGTATTTTCAAAACGTCGGTGCGGCCATATTTTGTGAAAAATGGGGTCAAATTGCAGAAGAAGCACAGTATCTCGTCATGAATGAGGAAAGGCTCAAGAAAATGAAATCTTCATTAGCGGAAATTTCAGTTCCAGATGCTGCGAAGACGATTGTTCAAGATGTTTTGGATTCCTACTTCTGGAAAAAAGAGAAAATCATGCGTTAGAAATGTGAGGGAGGAAACAAAGTTGGATACGTCAACACATATCATGTATATTTTGGCTGAGTTAGTGAGAGGGATTGCGCAGGTTTTCTAGGTTATTGCGCACCTTTCGGGAATCATTTCGTGGCTTTTCAACTTAATTGCGCATCTCACTGGATTCAGCCTAACTTAAAGACCTTCACAAAAAAATTGTGAAGGTCTCTCAATATATGAAATTACTCGTTTGTTTCTTCTGTTTCAGTTTCAGCAGGTGTTTCTGTTTCATTCTCCTCAGTATCTACCTCATTTTGGTCTGCGCATGCTGTTAGTACACCAGTCAAAAGGAATGCTGCAAGCAATGATAAAGAAAGTTTCTTGAATTTCAAAAGAATCACCTCATTAAGTAAGTTTTTTGGTACTCCCTTATTGTAAAATCGAATTATTAATTGAATTTTAAATAAATTCGAATTTCTGTTAATTATTTCCGGTAACAACGTCCCAAATTATAAATAAACTTACGTACGACTTAGCGACTATAAGGGGCATGGGTTCTAGTTAGAATAAGGGAATGATGGACAAATCATTGAAATCTTTCTTAACAATCCCTTAAAAAGAAATTAACTTCAACTTAACCATCCGAACTTGGTACCAAGTTATTCTTGAATTAAGTTATAGTACGTGTTTTTTACAATAGAGGAGGTAATAGTCATGAAAGTCGAGTTTCATTGTCATACCAATATTTCAGATTGTCCGTTGTCAATCGAAGAGATTTTAAAATTAGCGGTTGAAGAGAACGTGAGCCATTTGGCGGTGACGAACCACGATACAACGAAAGGCCTCGAGGAAGCGATTGAAGTAGGAAAGAAGTTTGGAATTGAAGTAATTCCAGGAATTGAAGTGTCAGGCTATGATTTTGAAAGGGAGAGAAGGGTTCATATATTAGGTTATTTCGTTGAACCGGGACATGCGGTTATTGAAGCGGTTTGTGACCCACTCTTGGAACAGAGGCATAAAGCCTCTAAGGAAATGGTTCAAAGGCTCATTGATGGAGGCTATAACATCAGTTGGGAAAGATGTCTCGAAATTGCTCGTGGTGGGACGGGAGTATATAAACAGCACATTATGCAAGCATTGATTGAAAAAGAATATACCGATTCGATATACGGACCACTTTATAAGAAGTTATTTAATCGAAAGCCAGCTGGAATCGCCTTTATTCCGATGAAATATATAGATGCGAAAACAGCTGTAGAAATGATTCGACAAGCTGGTGGAGTTCCAGTACTAGCGCACCCTGGACAGTACGGAAACTTCGAAATGGTTCCGGATCTAGTGGAAGCAGGGTTAGAGGGAATTGAGGTATGGCATCCACTACATAGTGAAGAGCATGAGGAGCAAGCAAAAGAGTTAGCGAGGGAATTTGATCTCGTCATGACAGGAGGATCAGACTTTCACGGTGCATATGGGGAAAAACCTGTCCTAATTGGAAGTAAAAGCCCGGGGATCGAAACTTTACATGCCATTCAATTACGAAAAGAAAGGTTAGGTGTTTAATATATGCCGTTAATCTATCAGCCCAATGAAGAAAGAAGGCTGTCCACATCACCGAGCATTGATCCGTCGAGCCAAATTATTGATAGCTTTGCTGGGGAGTGGACCTCCATTGGTGCGAATAATAAGATTGTGGAATCATCATTTGGTGATTATACGTATACGATGGATGATGTTACTGTCAACTATACGGACATTGGGAAGTTCTGTTCCGTCGCTTCCCATGTATGTATTAATCCAGTTCAGCACCCAATGGATCGGGTCTCGCAGCATCACATGACCTATCGAAAGATCGCTTATAGCTTTGATGAGAAAGATGATGAGGAACTTTTTGATTGGCGGCGCACGCAAAAAGTGAAAATTGGCCATGATGTTTGGATTGGTCATGGTGCGATCATTATGAAGGGTGTAGAAATCGGAACAGGTGCGGTGGTTGGCTCCGGTGCTGTTGTGACGAAGGATGTTGAGCCTTACACCATTGTCGTGGGGACGCCAGCTAAGGCCTTAAAGCGAAGATTTTCAAGTGAAGTATCTGATAAACTACTAAAAATCGCCTGGTGGGACTGGCCAAGAGAAAAGCTTGAAGCCCATTTTGCTGAATTCAATGATTTAGATGCTTTTATTAAAAAACATGGATAAAAATTAGCGAGAGGCACAATTGTAAGTCCTAAATAGTTAGGGCTTTTTCTTTTACAAAGTTTACATAGTCGTAACAGTTTATTTATATTGCAACGTTATACTCTTAGTAGAATTGGTTCGAAGGGGGCAAAGCTAAATTGTCTGAGAAAGCAATGTTGGTTGATAGACTGATTTCGGAAATACGTGCAGGAAACTACAAGCCCAATGACAAGCTACCTTCAGAAAACGAGTTAGCCGATTTTTATCAAGTGCCGAGAATGGTTGTGCGGAAGGCCTATGAACGTCTACAGGAGCTTGGCTATATATTTTCCAAACAAGGAAAAGGAAGCTATGTGCAAAATCAAAAACTGCAAATTCCGCTCATCTTAACGGGAGATGTAAGTTTCAGTGAAAAAATGCGTGAGCTGAACTATCAATTTGAAACGAAGAATCTTACTTGTGAAAGAATTACATATGACTCTCTCATTTATCATGCTTTAAAGGTGAGAAAAGACGATGCCGTTTATAAAATTAGCCGTTTGCGTATTGTAGAAGACTGTCCGATAGCAGTTCATACATCCTATCTATCTCAGTCCATTTTTGAAAAGATTGATAGAGAAGGGGGAAGTATTTCCTCGATTTTTCAATATTTTTACCAACAAGGTTACAATGACTTTGAACCGATGAAAACAGAGCTAACTGTTATTTTTCCTAATAAAACGGAAAGAGAGCAATTAAAATGCCCTAGCCTCGTACCGTTGCTAAGTCTAGAGTCTGGATGTGTCGATCGAAACTCAGGGCAAGTACTCGAATATTCAAGAAATATTTATAGAAGTGATTGTTTTACTTATCTCATTTAATTGCTGAGGTTTTTGTATGCGTATAAACCTAGAATCTGGTTCCATAAACAACAACGTCTGCGAATTAAAAATCTTATTTGAACCGAAAAAAGTGGAGAAAATCGATTCGATTATCTCCACTTTTTTTTCATTATCTACCAGGAATTTCTAAATTCCCTCGACTTGTGGATAAATGTTCGTATAAACGGTAGTAGTATCGGTATGAATAAATAACAGGAAAAATTCCGCTTAATGAGCAACCATCATGAAAAAGAGCCGAAATAACAGGAAAAATTCCTGCTATTCACTCAAAAAATGCCAAAATAAACGCTTTTGCCCTCCATAAGCGGAAAATCTTCCGTTATTTCCCCTAAAAGGGACTTCACTGAGGAGATAACAGGAAAAATTCCGCTTAAGGGTGAGAGATGTTTGGATCGAATTAGACAAACCGGGAGCTTCCTACATTTTGTAGATGCTTTTTTCATTCTATAGATCATCAGAGCTTTTGATATATTCCCCAAAATTTTCTTGCAAATCAAGAGAATTGATATCTGCTTGAAGGTGATGATGTACGAGTTCATTGATCTGCTCCGTTTCCCCTTGGACTAAAAGGGTAACCATTAATTCATGTTCTTGTTGAATATTGGATAACTTATCCTTTTTATGCATATTGAGCATTCTGAAACGGATATAGTGTACCTGAAATTGCTGAATTAAATTCCATAGAAACGATCTGCCAGCCAACTCATATAAGGTTTTGTGAAAAGTATCGTCTAGCTGCAAAAATGTCTCTAATCCATCTTTATCATTAATACATTCTTTTTGCTTAGTGAGGATCGTTTTTAATTCATGTAATCCCTTTAATGGAAGATGGCCATTTAATTCTTTCAGGATTTCTTTTTCTAACGTACTTCTTAAAAAGATAAGCTGTTCGACAGATTCTAAATCTATATAAGAAACGACGCTTCCTTTTTTTGGATAAATATTAATGTAATCTTCCAACGAAAGCTGCTTAAGAATATCTCGAATTGGCGTACGAGATATTTGATACCGCTCGGACAGTGTCGTTTCACTAATAATCGTTCCAGGCTTTAACTGTAAGGAAAGGATATCCCTTTTTAACTCATTCATAATTTCCTTTTTTAAGGACATGTTAAAACCAACCTTCTCTTTTATAATTCTAAAACTAGTATACATGTTTAAATTTGTAAAATCTATAGAAAGTTCAATTCGCATAGTATTAACTAAGGTTTAACAGTGTTTTTGAAGATAACGATTGACAAGAGATTAATCCGTAGATTATGATGAACGTATCTTGTATACAAGATTTTTTGTCTGCGAGGATGCTTGATTTTTATTATTTTGGACAGAGGTGTCTCTGTTTCTATGAAGATATGTAAATTTTAAAAATACGAGGGAGTGTTCACGATGAAAATGACGTGGAGATGGTACGGCGATGGGAATGATTCAATTACCCTTGACCATATTCGCCAAATACCAGGTGTAATGGGTATTGTTTGGTCTCTGCATGATAAGGTTGCTGGAGAAGAATGGGAAATGGAAAGAATCCAAGAGGTAGCTGACCAAATTAGAAGCAAAGGCTTTAGTCCTGAAGTTGTAGAAAGCGTAAACATTCACGATGATATTAAAATTGGTTTACCGACAAGAGATAAGTATATTGATATTTATATTGATACGATTAAAAAGCTTTCAAAAGTCGGCGTTAAAGTAATCTGCTACAATTTTATGCCAGTATTTGATTGGACAAGAACCGATTTATATAAAGAACTACCTGATGGTTCAAATGCGTTATTTTATGAAAAGGCTGCCATTACGGATGACCCGAATGATATGGTAAAGAAAATACTAGATAGCTCTGGTGGATTTACACTACCTGGTTGGGAGCCAGAACGTTTGGCAAAATTAGATGAACTGTTTAAAGCTTACGAGCCAGTAACGGAAGATGTTCTATTTGAAAATCTGAAATACTTTTTAGAAAGAGTCATTCCTGTATGTGAAGAGGTTGATGTGAAAATGGCGATCCATCCAGATGACCCAGCATGGCCAATCTTTGGATTACCACGTATTATTCGCAACAGAGATTATATTAGGAGATTCCTTGATTTAGTAGATAGTCCTTATAATGGATTAACATTCTGTACGGGTTCATTAGGTTCTAACCCAGAAAATGATTTACCTGCGATGATTCGAGAGTTTCATGATCGCATCCACTTTGCCCATATCCGTAACGTGAAAGTTTTTGAAAACGGTGATTTTATCGAAGTTTCTCACCGTGGTCAAGATGGAAGTGTCGATGTCCCTGAAGTCATTAAGGCGTATCACGAAAATGGATTTAGCGGTTTTGTACGACCAGACCATGGACGTCATCTATGGGGTGAAGAGAAGCAGTGCAGACCTGGATATGGATTGTACGATCGAGCAATGGGAATTATGTACATGCTTGGTGTATGGGACAGTCTTGAAAACGGAAAGTGAGGTAAATGGAGATGTTAACGCTTAATAGAGAAAGTATTGTCAATGAAGCAGCAGTTTGGAAAGAAATTGGCGTAGAGCTACCTCAGTTCGATTTTGCAAAAGTAGTTGAAAACACAAAAGTAAATCCTCAGTGGGTTCATTTTGGAGCAGGAAATATCTTTAGAGGCTTTGTTGCGAATGCTCATCAAAAACTATTAAACCAAAAGTTAGCGGAAACAGGGATCATTGCGGCTGAGACATTTGATTTTGAAATGATTGATAAAGTATATAAGCCTTATGATAATTTGACATTACTTGTCAAAATGAAGGCAAATGGCGAATTTGAGAAAAATGTTATAAGCAGTATCGTTGAAGGCATTGCTGTTGAACCAAGCAGACAAGAGGATTACGAGCGCTTAGTTGAGGTTTTTGAAAATCCAAGTCTACAGCTTGCAAGCTTTACGATTACGGAAAAAGGGTATTCTTTAACCGACCCGAGTGGTGAATACTTGGGAATTGTCAAAAAGGACATTGAAAACGGATTGGAAAATCCAATTCATGCGATGAGTGTCGTAACTTCATTAGCCCACCGCAGATATGTTAAAGGGCAATTTCCAATGACTTTTGTCAGTATGGATAACTGTTCCCATAACGGAGACAGATTGAGAAATGCAGTCTTAACAATGGCGAAGGAATGGCAACAGAGAGGTTTTGTGGACGAAGGATTTGTCGCGTATTTAACGGACGAGCGTAAAATTACTTTCCCACTATCTATGATTGATAAAATCACGCCAAGGCCTTCGGAAACTGTTCAACAAGCATTATTAGACTTGGGAATTGGTGAAATGGATGTCATTGTGACGTCGAAAAATACGTATACTGCACCGTTCGTAAATGCAGAAGTGAGTGAATATCTAGTCATTGAGGATAAATTCACGAATGGTCGTCCGGCTTTAGAGGAAGCAGGAATCATTTTTACAGACCGAGATACGGTTAATAATATTGAAACGATGAAAGTCACAACTTGTTTAAATCCACTTCATACCGCGTTGGCTGTTTCTGGTTGTCTGTTAGGGTATACATTGATTGCTGATGAAATGAAGGATCCTACATTGAAGAAATTTGTTGAAACAATTGGTTATGAAGAAGGTCTGAAAGTAGTCGTCGATCCAAAAATTATTAGTCCAAAGGGATTCCTTGATGAAGTATTAAATGAGCGCTTTGCCAATCCGTTTATTCCGGATACACCGCAGCGTATTGCTACTGACACTTCTCAAAAGGTGGGAATTCGTTTCGGTGAAACGCTTAAATCCTATCAAAAGCGAGAAGATTTGAATCCAGCTGATTTAACAGCTATTCCATTAGCGATTGCGACATGGTGTCGTTATTTACTCGGAATAAATGATGAAGGCCAACCGTTCACACTTAGTCCAGATCCATTACTTGATAGCCTACAATCTACTTTACAAGGGGTTTCATTAGGGGACCAAACATCCAATGTAAAAGCTATTTTATCAAATGAAACTATTTTTGGAATCAATTTATATGGAATTGGTTTAGGAGAAAAAATTGAAATCATGTTTCATGAAATGCTTTCAGGAACAGGTGCAGTCCGACAAACGCTAGAAAAATATATTGGATAATAGTCATTACTGAGTTTCTTAAAAATTTGCTAGTCTACGTTAAGACGTTGACACGTAAGAGAAATTTGTCGAAATTAAGAAAAATATAAAATTTTAGGGAATTTTCTTTCTTGTACACTACCATACAAGTATAGTAGTGTGGTAGTATATGAAATATAGAAGGGAGGTTCTCTAAAATAAAATGTTAGACGTAGACTTAGCAAAGAAAGTAATGGTTAACAAATACTCAACTCGAGATTATGTTTATCAACAATTAAAAGAAAACATTGTAAATTTAAAGCTGGAGCCGGGCTTGAGTATATCTGAAAAGGAAATTGCCGAGTGGCTTAGTGTAAGCCGAACACCGGTGAGAGAAGCTTTTGTAAGATTAAATCAAGAGCAGTTATTAGAGGTATATCCACAAAGAGGCACGTTCGTATCGTTAATTGATCGCAACCATGTTGATGATGCGAGATTTATCAGGGAACATTTGGAAGTTGCAACTGTAAGAGAGGCTTGTAAAAGCTTTCCTGAAGACAAAATTGCTTTGTTAGAGAAAAATATTGAAACTCAGCACCGTTGTGTGGAAGAAAAAGATTATGAACAGTTATTCGAATTAGATGAAGAGTTTCATGGCACGATTGCAATAGGTTCACAGAAAAGTAGAGTCTGGGTCGTCATCCAAGAGATGAACAGCCACTTAAATCGAGTTCGACTTCTTAGTCTTGCTTCGAAATTTAACTGGGAGACTCTTTTGCTACAACATAGTGAGATATTAAAAGCGATCAAAGAAAAAGATTCGGAAACGGCCGCAAAAGTAATGGCTAAGCATTTACAATTAGTATCTGTTGATCAGGATGAGCTAAAGAAAGCATATCCGAGTTACTTTAAATAAAAGTCAATGTAGATTCGTCTACTTGGAGAATTTTCCGATTAACTATAACGTTTTCGATGAAAGCGGTATCTTTGGTTGAAAGTCTTAAAAAAATCTATTTTAACTATTTTAAGGAGGACCTTAACGATGAAAGGGAAAATCTTAGCTTTACTATTAATTTTTGCAATGGTAATTGTAAGCGCTTGTGGGAATAAAGAAGAGGCTAGTAATGGTGAAAAATCGGGCGATAATGCTTCAAATGACAACGTTTACACATTGAAATTAGGAACAGCATTAACTCCAACGGATCCAATCTATCAAGGTTTAGAAGCATTTAAAGCTGCTGTTGAGGAAAAGACAGAAGGAAAAGTGGTTATTGAAATTTATGGTAGTGGTGCTTTAGGAGAAGATAAGGATATTGTTGAACAAGCTATTATGGGTGCAAATGTTGGGGTAATCGTTGATACTGGTCGTCTTGCGGAAATGGTTCCGGAAATTGGAATTTTGTCAGCACCATATATTGTTGACAGCTATGATGAAGCAAGAGAAGTGGTTATGTCCGACTTATTTAAAGGTTGGGAAGAGAAGCTAGTAAATGAGTTTGATGTAGAAATTCTTTCTTTTAACTGGTACCAAGGGGATCGTCACCTATTAACAAATAAACCAATTAATAAGCCAGAAGATTTAAAAGGGTTAAAATTACGTACGCCTGGTGCTGCAATTTGGACAGAAACAATCACTGCAATGGGTGCAAGTCCGGCTGGTATGCCTTGGTCTGAAGTTTATCCTGGAGTTCAACAGGGTGTAATTGATGGAGCAGAAGCACAGCATCCAGCAACATATGGAGCAAAATTACACGAAGTTATTTCTAATATCTCTAAAACTTCACACTTCCAATTATTAACAGGATTAGTCGTTGGTTCACAATGGATGGAAACACTTCCAACTGAATATCAAGAAATCTTGAAAGAAGAAGCATTTATTGCAGGTGATGAAGCTTCAACAAACACGGTTAATATGTTAGATGATTTCGAACAAAAAATGGTCGATGAAGGCGTAGAAGTAATTGAAGTAGACAAAGCATTATTCAAAGAAAAAACAGATGCTGTATACGATAAATTTGAAGGGTACCAAGAGCTTCGTCAGCAAATCAACGAGCTACTTGGAAAATAATATAAAGGTGAGTGGCTAGAATGAAAAATATTACTCACGGACTACTGAAATTAGAAACAATCCTAACAAGCGGTTTAATGGTTGGTGTAGTTCTATTTGTATTCGTAGCTGCGGTCATGAGATGGGTCGGTGCACCCCTCTCATGGTCTGTAGAATTTGCCCAGTTACTATTTGTTTGGGTTATTTTCCTAGGAGCTAATAAAGCATTAAGAGAAGGAAAGCATATTGGCGTTGACTTTATTACAAGTAGATTACCAGAAAAGTTTTCTAATCTAATTGCGATTATCATGAATCTTTTAATGATTTCATTTCTAGTATTCGTTGGATACCATGGTACGTTACTGAGCATTGAGAATTCAGTGCGATTAATTAATAACCTACCATTTAGCTATTCATTCGTAACGATGGCTGTTCCAATTGGTGCTGCTTTAATGATCATTACACTTCTTATTAACACTTCAAAACTAATAAAAAAACAATTCGCATAGAAATTGAAGAAAGGAGGAAGATCAGATGATACTGTTAGCAGTTATCTTTTTCATACTGCTTTTCCTTAATATGCCTGTTGCTTTTGCAATAGGAATTGCCAGTTTATCCTATTTCTTGTTTGAACCGAATTTACCGATTTCGATTACCGTTCAGCGAATGGTTTCCGGGACGCAATCTTTTCCATTGTTAGCTGTCCCGTTTTTTATATTAGCGGGTAACTTAATGAATTCAGCTGGTATTACTTCAAGATTAATCCGTTTTTCAAATGCATTGACAGGTCACATTCAAGGTAGTTTAGCGCATGTCTCGATTGTCCTCAGTACAATCATGGGAGGGATATCAGGCTCAGCCAATGCTGATGCGGCAATGCAAAGTAGAATACTCGGACGCAAAATGATTGATAGAGGATATTCTGGTGGATATTCAGTAGGTGTTATTGCATTTAGTTCATTAATTACAGCTACGATCCCACCAAGTATTGGACTTATCTTGTATGGTTATGTAGGAGAAGTTTCGATTGGGAAACTATTTTTAGCTGGTATTATTCCTGGGGTTTTAATGATGACCTTCCTGATGGTCGTTGCCTATGTGATTGCGAAAAAGAGAGGCTATGACTCCATCGACCGTCCAAAGCGAGCTACTTTTAAAGAAGTGATGAGTGCTTTAAAGGCAAGTATTTGGGCTCTTCTATTCCCAGTCATTTTAATTGTTGGAATTCGTTTCGGAATATTTACGGCATCTGAGGCAGGTTCTTTCGCTGTCGTATATGCATTAATAATTGGCTTCTTTATTCATAAAGAACTAGATTGGAAGAAATTTAAGGAAGCAGTAAAACAGTCAGTAGTGGATAATGCGATGATTCTATTAATCATTTCAACATCTGCAATCCTCGGATATTTAATTACGTATAATCAATTACCGAGAACGGCTGCTGAATTTATTATTGGTCTTACTTCAAGCCCAACACTAATCTTATTCTTAGTGTTATTGTTCTTACTAGTCATTGGGATGTTTATCGAATCAACGGTTATTGTTTTATTATTAACGCCTATTTTCTTACCTATTATTACTCAAATTGGTGTAGATCCAGTTCATTTTGGGATTCTCATGATGACTCTTGTAACAATGGGAGGTATGACTCCACCAGTAGGGGTGACGATGTATACGGTATGTTCCTTGACGGATGTATCGGTAGAAGATTACGTAAAAGAGTCTTGGCCATTCATGGCAGGGGTTATTCTGCTCGTAACTATATTGGCTTTGTTCCCACAGATCGTTACATTCCTACCAAATCTATTAATGTAGTTCATAGGAGTAAACTTTGAGAAAATGGAACGGAGTGATTGGATGTACTCATTTCAGGATAAAGTAGTATTTGTTACTGGTAGTAGTTCTGGTATCGGAAAATCAATTGTTTTAGGATTCTCAGAGCTTGGCGCTTCTGTTATTGTGCACGGAAATAGGAATATCATAGAAGCTGAAAAACTGGTTGAGCAAATTAATGAAAAAGGAAACAAGGCGTTATTGGTGACAGGAGATGTCACAGATGCTCAGCAAATAAACGAAATGGTCGCAAAAATCGATCAAGAGTTTGGTAGAGTAGATGTTTTAGTTAATAACGCCGGATCCATGGTACAACGAAGTAAAATTGAGGATATGGATGAAGAATTATGGGATCGTATCTTCAATGTGAATGTAAAGTCTGCCTTTCTTGTGACAAAGGCTGTGTTGCCATTGATGAAGAAACAGGCAAAAGGCAAGATTATTAATGTCACGTCCATCGCTGCACGAAATGGCGGTGGGGGCGGCGCTGTCGCTTATGCCTCGGCAAAGGGTGCTTTAAGCACGTTTACACGTGGGTTAGCGAAAGAATTGATAGAAGATCATATTTATGTCAATGGAATTGCTCCAGGCTTTATCGGCACCCCTTTTCATTCAAACACATCAGAAGAAATGAAGAAAAACATGGAAAAGCAAATTCCGATGAAACGAGTTGGAGCGCCAGAGGAAATGGTCGGTGCTATTCTATTTCTAGCCTCTGATGCAGCGAGCTATATTACTGGTGAAGTAATTGAAGTCAATGGTGGACTACTAATGGACTAAAACCAAAATTTTTGCACGGCTTGTAGGAGGTAGATTTTTTTGAAGGCGTTTATGGATGAAGATTTTTTACTAGAAACAGAAAGCGCGAAAAAATTATTTCATGAATATGCGAAAGATATGCCTATTTATGATTATCACTGTCACTTATCTGCACAAGAAATTGCTGAAAATAAGAGATTTAGAAATATTACAGATGTTTGGCTTGATGGGGACCATTACAAATGGAGAGCACTTCGAGCGAATGGAATCAAGGAAGAGTATATCACTGGGAATAAATCCGACAAGGAAAAATTTCAAGTATGGGCTGATACGATCCCTCATTGTATCGGAAACCCACTCTATCACTGGACCCATCTAGAACTACAAAGATGCTTTAATCTCTTTGATACTCTAAACGAAAAAACGGCGGATGATATTTGGGAAAAGAGTAATGCTGTCATTGAGCAAGAGTCATTTTCTGCAAGGGAGCTCTTGTTTAAATTCAATGTTAAAGCACTGTGCACAACTGATGATCCGTTAGATACATTAGAATACCATCAGCAATTAAAGGAAGATCCAAACTTTGATGTAGAGGTATTGCCAACTTTTCGTCCTGACGGTGCGCTGAATGTAGATTTGGACAGCTTTACGGACTGGTTAGAAAAGCTACAAACGATTACAGGAATTACGATTGATTCCTTTGCAAGCTTTTTAGAAGCGTTAAAAGATCGAGTTCGTTTCTTTCATGAAGTCGGATGTCGATTATCAGATCATGGTTTAGATTCTTCGTTCTTCTTAAAAGGAACAGAGTCTGAGGTTCAGGAAATCTTTCAGAAGAGATTATCAGGGTCTGAGCTTACGAATGAGGAAATCGTCAAGTTAAAAACAGAAGTTCTTGTCAATTTAGGGAAAATGTATAAAGAGCATGGCTGGGCTATGCAACTGCATATAGGTGGCTTAAGAAATAACAATACAAAAATGTTAAATTCAGTTGGACCGAATACTGGATTTGACTCCATTGCTGATTTCACTTATGGTGAGGAACTTTCTGCACTTCTAGATGAATTAGAAAAGGATTCGTCCCTACCAAAAACGATTGTTTACAATTTAAATCCACGTGATAATTATATGATTGGTTCAATGGTTGGGAATTTCCAAGCAGATATCCCAGGGAAAATTCAATTTGGTACAGCGTGGTGGTTTAACGATAATAGAGACGGTATGGAAGAGCAAATCAAAGCTCTGGCTAATTTAGGAGTTCTTTCAAGATTTGTAGGAATGGTAACTGATTCTAGAAGCTTCCTTTCTTATCCGAGACATGAGTATTTTAGAAGAATCCTCTGTAATGTGATTGGAAACTGGGTCGAAAATGGCGAATATCCAGCCGACTTTGATTACTTGGGTAAAATGGTTGAAAATATCTGCTATAACAATATTAAAAATTACATGGAAGTTTCCAACGTTTAAAACGAAGGAAAGACGAAAGGTTAACTAAATAGAAGTACCCCATCTTTGTCGTTAACCTCGTTAAAGAATAAATACATGATTGGGGGAATGATGATGGACGTTGTAACAATAGGAGAATCAATGGTTGTCTTCACTCCTACCTCTCCGCTAATGAGATATGCTCATACGTATTCGCGAAAATTTGGTGGTGCCGAAACCAATGTAGCGATTGGCTTAACGCGTTTAGGACATGGAGTTGGTTGGATTAGTAGGGTTGGAGAAGATGAATTCGGCAAATCCTTACTTTCATTTATCCGAGGAGAAGGTGTCGACGTATCTCAAGTGTTATATGATAAGACTGCCTCTACTGGAATCTATTTTAAAGAGATTCGTCATGGCGGGGATGTTCGTGTGCAATATTATAGAAGTAACTCGGCAGCGAGTCATCTTTTACCAGAGGATATCGATCCAGAATATATAAAAAAGGCGAAGTATTTACATGTCACAGGTATTACTCCTGCTTTAAGTAAAAGCTGTTACGAAACGGTATTGCATGCCATCCATATCGCTAAAGAACATGGTGTAAAGGTGGTTTTTGACCCTAATCTTCGAAAAAAGCTATGGTCAGAAGAAGAAGCAAGAAAAGTATTGCTTGAATTGGCTGGATTAGCGGACATTGTTCTCCCTGGCGTAGACGAAGGGAAATTTATGTTTGGCGAAGGCGATCCGGAAAAACTTTGTCAGCTATTTTTAAATCAAGGCGCTTCTGTTGTCATCCTAAAAGTAGGAGCAAAGGGTGCGTATTACGGTACAAAAGATAAAATAAAGCTCGTTCCAGGATTCCCAGTCGAGACGGTAATTGACCCTGTTGGTGCTGGTGATGGATTTGCTGCCGGGATTATTTCAGGATTATTGGATGGAATAGAACTTGAGAAGGCTGTTGAACGTGGAAATGCTGTCGGAGCGATCGCGACGCAAGTAGAAGGTGACTTTGAAAGCTTACCAGATCGAGATGAGCTGTTCCGCTTTTTCCATTCAACAGAAGACGATATTAATCGATAATATCAAAAAAAGGTTTGGTGGAGGTATTATGAATCTTATCGATCAGATTAAAGATAGTGGGATTGTCGCAGTTATACGTGGAGCTAATAAAGATAATATCATTCCAGTGGCAAAAGCATTAAGTGCTGGTGGCGTTAAGGCTCTTGAATTAACAGTAGAAACGCCAAAAATTTTATCATTAGTTGAGATGGTTGCCGATGAATTGAAAGACGAGGTAATCGTAGGAGTTGGAACAGTCCTAGATCCTGAAACAGCAAGAGCATCGATTATGGCTGGGGCAAAATTCGTGTTCTCACCGGTTGTCAATATTGAAACCATCAAGATGACAAAAAGATACGGTGTCGTAAGTGTACCTGGTGCGTTTACACCAACAGAAATTTTAACTGCTTATGAAAACGGAGCAGACTTAATTAAAGTATTCCCTGCTAATTTACTAGGGCCACGTTTCTTTAAAGATATGCGTGGACCACTGCCTCATATCCCATTAATGCCAACTGGAGGAATTGATGTTTCTAACGTTGGTGAATATATCCGTGCAGGTGCTGTCGCAGCTGGTGCAGGAAGCACACTTGTAGATATGAAACAAGTCATTGATGAGGAATACTGTCAAAAAGTTACGTTGAAAGCTAGTCAGTTTGTCGAAGAAGTAAAGCGAGCTAGAGAAACAAAGTAATAAAAATTAGGGGCGCATAATGCGCCCTTTATCTGTATCTAGAAAATAAATTCTAGGGTGGATTCGGACATGATCAAGGTTGTAGTGCTGGATTGAGTCCGAATCCGGTCGCGATTCGGACCCACATTGGGATGTAGTACGAGATTGAGTCCGAATCCAAGCCCAATTCGGACAAGTCCAAGGTTATATTTTTAGGAAGAGTCCGAATCCAACCCACAATTCGGATACAAGCTTGGCTAAATTGCCTGCTTCCATCCCATCATTTATGAATTTAAAAAAATCTGATCATCACCCAATATATCATGGCCATTAAATTATAGTTTGAATCGAGGTTAGACGAAGTGAAAATAAAGGTGAATTCTACATATTCATCCTTGGTCATTTGCCTTTTTAGTTTTGTGATAGCACTTAATCTATTAAATTTATTTATCCAAAGTAACATGTTGACGTACGTAATTGGAATATTAGCCATTATTTGTATCGGGATTTCTTTTCATAGAACAGACAGATTCATTAAATATACGGGCAGTATTTTTCTATTGATCGGTATAGCGATTGTTATTATGAAACAAGAATCTTTCTTAACGATTCCTTATAAAATGCTCTCCATGTTAGATTTATTAGGATTAATCATCATTCTTCCTTTTATCACTAGTATTATTAAAGTAGGGAAGTATGAACACAATGTAAACAAATTATTGAAAGCAAATATTGATCATCTTGGTCAAGTGTACAATCGTGGCTCTTTATCTTCTTTTTTAGTGGGGTCATTTTTAAACTTGGCTACATTACCACTTTTAATCAACTCTTTATTGAGAAATTTAAGCAATGTCAGTAGCCAAATAAAAAACAAACTGATTAGTCAATCCGTTTTAAGAGGGTATAGTCTTTGTTTAATTTGGAGTCCGATGGAGTTATTAGTCGCGATGACGGTTGATGTGACAGGTGTTGGCTACACAACCTATTTACCATGGCTCTTAATGCTTTCGCTGTTACTCCTGTTATTGGATTGGTTAATGGGTTTCAAATACAAGAAATACAAATATGAAAAAGGGGATAGTGGCAATGAGCCATTATCGATGTCCAATTATAAAAAAATCGCCATCATGATTTTTGCTCTTGCCCTTTTTATTACGAGCGTCAATATGTTCCGAAACTGGACGGATATCGGCTTTATTACTTCGGTTACACTCGTAATTATCCCTTTTTCCATCATATGGTCATTATTGATTAAACGGTTTAAGGCTTATTTGAGTTACAGTGTGAAAAGCTGGCAAAGAAGCACTAGTAAACTACAAAACTATTTCTTTTTGTTTTTAAGTGCAGGATTTTTTATTACGATGCTAAAAGAAACATCGATTTTTTCCTATATGCAGCATCCATTCTTTTTAGCAGCAGAGTATCCTATCCTTCTTTTTGTCATTATTCAAGTGATCTTTTTACTGTTTGCGATGGTCGGCTTTCACCCATTGGTCACTTTCAGCATTCTTGGAGAAATCTTAAAGCCACTTATGGCAACCATTTCTCCAATTAGCATCGGTTTTGTTTTAATTATGTCAAGCTTGTCGACGGCTGTAGCGGGACCATATAATTTAAGCGTTTCATTAACTGGTTCAATACTGAAAACAAATCCCTATTTTGTTTCACTATGGAATTTGGTTTTTGCCCTCTTATTCGGTAGTGCCGGAACCATTCTAGCCTTGTTTTTTCTATAATTTTTCTCAGATGAAAAGTCACCAATTATGGTGGCTTTTTTTGCATCCTCTTTACAAAATCCAAACAAACTTCACGATTCTTTAACGTTCACTCACTTGGCAACAAGATAGATTAGTGTTGTAAACCAAATACATATACGGAGGCCCTTAGATGAAAAGAAGACAAAGAACGGAAATCTTAATCAATGGCTCTCGAAATCTAGTAGAACAACTGGCAAAAACGATTACGGACAACTATGAGGTGAAGGTCATTCAGGAACCAGAACATGGTTTAGTGATGATGAAAGTACGTGAAACCTCTAAGAAAACATTATTTTATCCAGGTGAAGTTTTTGTGACGGAATGTAAGGTTCAAGTAGAAGGGGCAATCGGCATGGGCATTATCATTGGCGATCAGCTCGATTATGCCTACAAATTGGCTGTCATTGATGCTGCCTTTGAAGCGAATCTACAAGAGACAAACACTTGGGTTGAGCGATTAGAAAAGGAAGAAGGAAATATTTTACAGTCAAAAAAAGTAGATGACCAGTCTATTTTGAAAACAAAGGTTCAATTTGAAACGATGGATGTTTCATAAGGAGGAATAGAGAGTGAAGCTAGATATGGTTCACGATATTCAAACAGTGTATCGAAAAATTGTTAACTCGATGGCAAGACCTGGACAACTGGCAGATTTATCAAAGGAAACGGCTTTGATTGAGGAAAATGAAGCAAAGCCATTTTTACTATTAGCCTTCACATTATTTGATCAAGAAGTATCCTTTAAAGTGTTTTCAAAAAAAGAAGCGATCATTTCTAAATTGATTAATCAATACACATACGCCAAGCCTGTTGAAACAGAGGAAGCGGATTACATCTTTGTCTTAAAGGATGCTGAAGAAACAGCATTAAAGGAAGCGATTGAAAAGGCAAAGCCTGGCACTTTAAAAAATCCTCATGATTCTGCCACGATTTTCGTGGAAGTAGATGAAGTAACGAATACTTCCACATTGAGGCTAGAGGGACCTGGTATTCAAATCGACGAGTATGTGCATGTAGAGACGAAGAGAGAGTGGGTCGAGGACCGTCAAGTGAAAAACGAGGAATTTCCACTTGGGGTGGATCTGATGTTTGTCGATCAAGAACATCAGCTTTTGTCATTACCACGTACAACACAAATTAAGGTAAATAGGGTGATCGGCTAATGGGATATGTAGCGGTAAAAGGGGGAACGCTTGCGATTGAAGAATCGATTAAGCGTCTGAAATATGAAAGAGTCCAGCATGGACAAACGATTGAAGTGGAAAAAATCCAAGCGGGCATGCGGGGCCTCATCGATCAAGTGATGTCTGAAAGTAGTCTTTATGATGAAACACTAGCCGCTTTAGCAATTAAGCAAGCAGAAGGAAATCCAGAAGAAGCGGTTTTCTTGTTGAGAGCATTCCGCTCAACTGTTCCGAGAAAGCATTATTCAAAAATGATCGAATCTCATGATATGAAGGTGGAACGCCGTATTTCCGCGAGCTTTAAGGATATACCAGGTGGACAAATTCTTGGAGCAACAACCGATTATACGCACAGATTGCTTGATTTTCAATTAATGTCTGAAACGGATAATAGCGTTCAGGAGTGGTTACACGATTATCTGTACGAAAAATCAGAACAGGTGTCAATAGGAGAACTAACCCTTCCGAAAGTGCTTGATTACTTGCGAAAAGAAGGCCTGATTTCTCCATGTGAGAACAATGACGAAGAGCCAGATGATGTGACGAGAGAGAGTTTGGAGTTTCCATCGACTAGAAGCCAAAGATTACAGGTTTTAACGAGAGGTCAAACAGGGGCTGTCACATCGTTGGCTTATGCAGTCATCCGTGGATACGGTGCTCTACATCCAACTGTTGGAGAGCTACGAGTCGGTAAATTGCCAATAACGATTGCTCCTCCAACAGCTCAAGAAAATGATGAAGAGGATGAGTATTATCTTGGTGATGTCAAGGTGACAGAAGTGGAAATGCTTATGCCGTTCACCGTTGAAAAGGAATTTGGAAAAAAAGAGATGGAATTTGAAATCGGCTATGGTCTTTGCTTCGGACAAAATGAGACAAAGGCAATAGCGATGGGGATTTTAGATTATTGTCTTGAACATCCAAATCCAGAGTTTCCGAGTCATAATGAAGAGTTTGTCCTCTATCATATTGATTCCGTTGAATCAACAGGGTTCATCTCACATTTGAAAATGCCTCATTATGTCACTTTCCAATCGAAATTGGATAGTGTAAGAAAGACGAAAAAAGAGGAAAGAGAAGAGGTGAGAAATGGATGAATACTACCTATAATTTCGCTTTTTTTGATGAAGGTTCAAAACGTGAGATTCGTAGAGCGACTCTTAAAGCAATTTCCATTCCTGGCTATCAAGTTCCGTTTGCCTCAAGAGAAATGCCAATTGGTAGAGGCTGGGGGACCGGTGGCCTGCAATTAACACTATCCTTAATAGGGAAAAAGGACATTTTAAAGGTCATCGATCAAGGTTCAGATGAATCTGTCAATGCCGTTAATATAAAGAAGCTTGTTTCCAATACGACAGGAGTGGAAGTAACCGAGTACACCTCAGAGGCAACTTTGATTCAGTCAAGGCACCGAATTCCGGAAGTACCGTTAACGAAGGAACAAATTCTTGTTTTGCAAGTACCGCTACCAGAACCACTTCGTTATTATGAACCGAGTGAAACGGAAACAAAGAAGCTTCATGCGGAAAGAGAATATAGCGGAGCATGGCTGATGCTATTTGAACAGATTATGAAGTATGGAAGTATGACAACAGGAGCAGATCATCCCGTTCTCGTTTATGATCGCTATGTGATGGCACCAAGTCCGATTCCACGCTTTGATAATCCAAAAATGAATCATAGTGAAGCGTTAATATTACTTGGGGCAGGACGTGAAAAGAAGGTATACGCTGTTCCTCCTTATACAAAGGTCGTGTCACTAGATTTTGAAGATTATCCATTTCAAGCGGAAACCTTTGAGGATAAACATTGTCGCATATGTGGGGAAGCGGGTGTCTTTTTAGATGAGCTTGTTGATGAATTAACGGATGAAACAGTTTATCAATGCAATGACACGAGCTATTGTCTCGAAAAATTAAATTCCGTTGGAGTGAAATAAATGACTGAATTTGAAGTTCCAGTTTTAGCAGTGAAGAACTTAAATAAGCAATACGGTCCAGGGTGTTTCCATTGTCGAAGTGGAGAATCGTCAAGCCTTGTGAAAAACTACTGTCAGGTTTGTGGAACCGTATATGCTTGCCTGAATGTTTCCTTTGACGTCTTTCCAGGGGAAGTTCTTGGCATTGTCGGCGAAAGTGGTAGTGGGAAATCAACCTTAATGCAATGCCTTTATTTTGACCAAGACGTGACGAGTGGGGAAGCTTATGTTGGCGACTATCAAAATGGGGAGAAAAATCTATTTCAAGAATCTTCCCAGCAGCAACGTTATATTCGTAATCACATCATGGGGAAAGTCTATCAAAATCCGTTATTAGGTTTAAGGATGAACTTTTCTTCGATTGGTAATATTGCTGAGAAACTGATTGCTGCAGGCAACAACCATGTAGGGATGATGGAGAGCAGAGGAACTGAATTGTTGAATAAGGTCCATATTCCGATACATCGTAGAAAAGAAGCGCCGAAAAATTTTTCCGGTGGTATGCAGCAGCGCGTTCAAATTGCCAAGGCGTTATCCAATCACCCACCCTTACTTTTATTAGATGAAGTCACAACAGGACTTGACCTCTCCGTGCAAGCGAGTGTGCTTGATTTAATTAAAAGTTTGCAACGGGAGCTTGGTATCAGTATAGTGCTCGTATCCCATGATTTAGGCGTGATACGAATGCTTGCTGACCGCACGCTTGTGATGCTAGAAGGAAAAGTAATCGAGCAAGGGCTGACGGATCAGATCCTAGAGGACCCACAGCATCAATATACACAACAATTGGTTCATTCATTGCTTTAGATGCATCTAAAATTGGATGTTTAGGAGGAAGTATTTTGTACGTCATAACAAATGGAAGATTGATCACCGAAGATACAGTTTTGTATGGATATGATTTATTAATAGAAGAAGATCGGATCGCTAAGATTGCCCCAAGAGGAGAAATTAAGTTTCAGGAAGGGATTGAAGTGGTAGATGCTGGTGGTGGCTATGTCTCACCAGGTTTTATTGACATCCATTCAGATTATATTGAACATATGGCAGCTCCACGTCCGACATCGTTGATGAATTTTGATCTGAGTTTAAGAGAATCGGAAAAAGAATTGATTACACACGGAATTACGACAATGTTTCATTCACTTTCTCTTTTTAAAGGATCAGAGTATGACTATAAGCCGATCCGTGAGCCGGAAAATGTACGCAAATTTATTGATTTAATTGAAAAAAGTCATCATACAAAGCATCTCGTCCGTCATCGTTTCCATGCTAGATTTGAGATTGATAATGTGGAAGAAATCGAGAATCTTAAACGTTATATAACGGAAAAAAAGGTTCATTTATTGTCATTTATGGATCACACTCCGGGACAGGGACAATATCGTCATTTAGAGGTTTATCGGAAAACAGTGAGGGGCTATAACAATCTGAATGATTCATCTATTGAGGTCCTAATTCGCAATCACCAGACAAAAGAAAAGCTTTCGGTTGAAGATATTAAAGAGATCGCAGAGCTGGCACATCAGCATCAGATTGCGGTTGCCTCACATGATGATGATACGATTGAAAAAATCGATCTCGTTCATAGCTTTGGCACAACAATAAGTGAATTTCCGATTACCCTTGATGTTGCAAAAAGAGCTCAGCAACTAGGTATGTACACGATTGCTGGTG
The DNA here is from genome assembly GCF_047302285.1 of Robertmurraya phoenicis. GTDB lineage: Bacteria > Bacillota > Bacilli > Bacillales > Cytobacillaceae > Robertmurraya. The sequence goes on along the minus strand of NZ_CP154845.1, from coordinate 4,142,923 downwards.
CACCAAATGTTCTTCTCGGAGGCTCACATAGCGGAAATCTCGGAGCTGCTGAAGCCATACAGGAGGAAGCGATCGATATTTTGTGCAGTGATTATTACCCAGCCGCGATGCTTCATTCTATCTTTACTTTAGTAGATAAATATGGGATGGATTTGGCGGACATGATCAGACTTGTCACCATTAATCCAGCGAAGGCGGTAAAGATGGACCATGACATAGGGTCAGTTCGTGAAGGGAAAAAAGCAGATCTATTAATCATCGAGAAAATTTCTGGTGATTTTCCGGTTATTACAAGCGTCTTTGTCGATGGCAAGCTTATTCAAAAAACAAATTATCGGATTTAATGTGAAGGAAGGTGAGCAGATGGAGCCCATTTTAGAAATTCAAGGATTATCGAAATCATTCGATCTTCATAATCTTGGTAAACATATCCGTGCAGTCAGTCACGTAGATATTGAGTTGAAAGAAGGGGAATTCGTTGGGATTACTGGAAAAAGCGGCAGTGGGAAGTCGACGATTTTAAAATGTATTTATGGGACGTATCGAATCCAAGAAGGCAGCATTTGGTACCATTCGAAAAAGTTTGGAGCGCTCAATTTAGCTAACGCCACGGAGCGCCAAATGCTCTATTTGAGGAAGCACGAGATTGGTTATGTTTCTCAATTTTTAAATGTGATGCCAAGAACAACAGCAAGGCAACTTGTCACCCAGGCAATACTAGAAATGAATGAAAATCAAGAGTTCGCCGAAAGAGAAACAGGAAAAATTCTTGCCCATTTTGAACTTGCTGAAGAATTATGGGATAGTTACCCGACAACTTTTTCTGGAGGAGAAAAACTAAGATTAAATATTGCTAGAGCAATGGTCAAAAAACCTCGGTTACTCCTATTAGATGAACCAACAGCAAGTCTAGATCATGATTCAAAGGTAAAGGTGAAGCAACTCATTGAACAATTAATGAATGAAGGTACGACCATGCTAGGGATTTTCCACGACCTCGAATTTATGAACAATCTATGTGACCGAGAGTACAATATGCAAAATGGAGTCTTCTCAGATTTTCCTAAGTTTACTGATTCTTAACAATTCTAAATATTGCATTAATGGTAGATTGACATTTACTAGATATAGTAATAAAGGGAAATAAATTAAAAGGTGAGGAGATTTAAAATGAAGAAATCGTTATCGTTATCGTTATTGTTATTACTTTCTTTAGTCGCACTATTCGTTGCTGGTTGTTCCTCTTCAGCTGGAGGATCGGATAAAGACGAGATCACCATCGCTTGGCTACCGAACGAATCTGGAGCTGATTTGACAGAAGCACGTGATGAAATTGGTAAAGTTATCGAAGAGAAGACAGGGAAAACAGTTAAGCATCAAACAACAACAGATTATATCGTTGCGATTGAAGCAGTTGCTAATGGAAATGCAGATATGGCTTTCTTAGGAGCTCAAGGTTACATAGAGGCAAATAACAAAAATGATAAGGTTCAACCACTAGTAGTTCCAACAGGTGCTTCTGGTACATTAGATGACGCAGTATATTATAGCTGGTTAGCGGTAGAAAAGGATAATGCAGATCAGTATAAAGATGGTGACAACTTCGCTATCGATAATATTCAAGGGAAAAAATTCTCATTCGTATCAAACAGTTCTACTTCAGGATTCAAAGTTCCTTCAACAGGAATCGTTGATTATTTTAGTGAAAAATCAGAGTTTAGTGATTTAGTAGCTGATGATTTACTAGAAGGCGGTTCAGACAAATTCTTTACGGAAGTATTATACGGTGGGTCTCACCAAGGTTCTGCTGTTAATCTTTTATCTGGAAAAGTTGATGTAGCTGCTTTCTGTGATACTTGTGTAAACAACTATGTAGAACTTGTTGATGGTGAAGAAAATCGACCAGGTGCGGTTTACCGAGTAAAGGACGATGCTGCTGAACCATTTAACACAGTAACTGGAAAAGAATACATTCTTATTTCTGTAACACCAGTTTTAAATGCTCCATTTGTTATCAATACAGATAATTTAAGTGAAGATCTACAAGCGCAACTTCTTGAAGTTATGACATCTGATGACATTGTTAACAACGAAAAAGTGTTCGTCCCAGAGGATTCTGAGTTCTCAGGATTATTTAGTAAAACAGCTGACGAGCGTTTAGTAGAAGTAGAGGATGCGTGGTTCAACCCGATTCGTGAGCTTTCAAAATAATCATATTAAATAAGGAGAGTTAACCGATGACAGCCCTTTTAGAAGTCAATCATGTATCCAAACAATTTGGGAATGAGACACAGGCGTTATCAGATGTTAACTTCTCCGTCAATGAAGGAGAGTTTGTATCAATCATCGGTCCATCTGGAGCGGGGAAATCAACTCTCCTTCGCTGTATCAATCGAATGATTGATGCATCAAGCGGGGAAATAACCTTTGATAACATGAACGTGATGAATATGAAGAAGAAAGAATTGAAAATGGTACGGACAAGGATCGGAATGATTTTCCAACACTATAACTTAGTCAATCGTTTAAGTGTGATTGAGAATACGCTTCATGGGATTTTAGGGAAAAAATCAACGATTGCAGGCGTTCTTGGTATTTATAACCAGGAAGAGAAGGAGCAGGCCGTTCATATTTTATCGATGCTGGGGTTAGAAGAACATATTTACAAGCGTGCAGACCAATTAAGTGGTGGACAAAAGCAGCGTGTAGGTATTGCCCGTGCTCTTATTCAAAATCCACGGATGTTACTGTGTGATGAGCCGATTGCGTCATTAGATCCAAACTCAGCGAAAACGATTATGGATCATCTTCGAACCATTTCAACGAAAATGGGGATTACGGTTATCGTCAATCTACATCAAGTAGATGTTGCCTTAAAATACTCTGATAAAATCATCGGAGTTAATCAAGGTCAGGTCGTCTTTAACGGGAGTCCGAAAGATATTACAAAAGAAGATATTCAGCGTATTTACGGTTCGGAAGCTGAAGATCTTATTTTTGATATAGGAGGCATCCATGCAAGCTGATTTTTTTGCAAAAAAGAGACGGAATTCGCTCGGGTTCCTTCTTATCCTTGGTGCTATAACGTTCGGTGCGATTGTTATTACAGAGTACAATGTGGTCAAAGGTTTCGAATCCCTTCCTCGTGCAGTCACATGGGCTTTAGGTAATTTTTATCCAACACAGGAATCATTATCAAGGCTTCCTGGCATTTTGAAAAGTTTGATGGAAACACTTTTGGTTTCGATTGCTGCCACGACGATTGGAGCAATATTTGCTTTGTTTTTTGCTGTGATGGGCTCCAATACGACTCGTGTCAACGCCTTTTTCGGAAGCATAAGTCGTGCGATTGCCACAGTTTTTCGTAATATTGATGTTGCTGCTTGGGCAATGATTTTGCTCTTCTCTTTTGGGCAAAGCTCCTTAACAGGTTATTTTGCCCTATTCTTCGGTTCATTTGGCTTTTTGACAAGAGCCTTTATGGAAACCATAGATGAGGCAAGTAGTGGCTCAGTCGAAGCATTAAGAGCAACTGGTGCAAGTTATTTTTCAATTATTTCTCAATCGGTGATTCCATCAAGTGTTCCACAGATGATTAGCTGGATACTGTTTATGATTGAGACGAATATACGAAGCGCTACATTAATTGGTCTCCTAACTGGTTCGGGGATTGGCTTTACCTTCAATTTATATTATAAGAGTTTAAATTACGATATCGCCTCGCTTGTTGTCGTCACCATTATCATCGCCATTCTCTTCATTGAAACCATATCAAATTACGTAAGGAGGGTGATTCTATAATGGAAGCGAATGAGCAAGTCGTCACAGGAGAGCAACTGCTCAAGTCAAAATCAACGAAACGAATTAAAATTAAATCGTTGACGAAATCAACCATCGTCATGCGTATCACCCTGTTTGCATTAGTGTTTTTAACGGTATTTGCCTTTATTAGCTTTGACTATAAAGAACTTGATTTCGGAGAGGCAGTGCTTGCGACATTGGCAAACTTAAAGGCGATGTTTTTCGAACCACATTTTAAACATTTTACCTTCACACATGCCTTCCAGCAGGTTTTTGTAACGTTAGGTCTTGCATTCTTAACGACATTGTTCGGCGCCATCATTGCCGTTTTCCTTGGTTTATTAGCTGCCGAGAATTTAACCTCCAAGCGGGTATCTGCTGTTATTAAAGGGACGGTTGCCTTCATCCGGGCGGTTCCGACCGTGCTTTGGGTGTTAATTTTTGCCGTTGCAGCTGGTCTTGGCAGTGTTGCTGCAGTCATTGGAATGACATTTCACTCAGTTAGTTACTTAGTAAAAGCTTATTCGGAGTCGTTTGAGGAATTGGATAAGGGCGTTATTGAAGCTCTGCAGGCGAGCGGAGCAAACTTTTGGCAAATTATTTTCCAAGCGGTCATTCCATCGTCTCTTACTTATATGATTTCTTGGACATTCCTTCGTTTTGAAATCAACTTTGCCGTTGCCGTTGCGATGGGAGCTGCAGCTGGTGCAGGTGGAATTGGTTTTGATATGTTCATGGCAAGCAATTTCTATTTAGACATTCGAGAAATTGGAACCATCACCTTCTTTATTTTAGCTGTAGCGATTTTATTAGAAGTCATTGCAACGAGGTTTAAAAAGAAGCTAAAGGTGAATGGATAAATATGATTACTCGGTCCTCCTTAATGGGGGTCGAGTTTTTTAATTTGATAAACGGTCAGAAAATTATGATTTGGTTGATCATGAATCGCAAACATCAAGCTACTGGATTCGAGCACAGAGCTGGCATTCATGAGATCCGCAATAATGCCTCAAACCCCCGCAATAAATTCAGAAACCCTACCAATAAACCCAAAATCACCCGCAATCCTGATCCGAGCACAAGTTGGGCGTTCTTGAAATCCGTACATATTCGGATAGATAACAGAGTTTAGGAGCATAAGCTGTTTGAATTACTCTGTATTTAGGATAAATATCCGAGTTTAGTAGTCCAAACAGTCCGAAATCTACCTCAAACTAGAATCACCTGTACGTTTGTAAGAAAATCTAACAGTGAATATCCCCATGATGGAGGATTACAGAGTATTAAGAAGGATATCTACCCAAAATATTAGAACGAGTTAGATATGGATACGCTCAAACGTTTATATAATTAGATATCGTACATGATTGGAGCACAGCCGATTTTATAAAAGCAGAATAATTTGATAAAATATCTGTATATTCCGAAAATTAAACCGTTGGTAGCTACCTCGGAAGTTTCCTTTCGATTTCACGTGGAAATCTCTCGCATTACTTTTTCTTTTTTACAAATAATGTTTCTTTTGAATAAGAGCGGGTACATTTAATTGTCCATTTTTCTCAAAAACAATAAAGGGGAAGCGAAAAGTTGTACCTCTGACCCACAAAGAAGGTGGAAAGGTCGCCTTCCGAACATTTTACGAAATAATATTGGTTAAAAAACCAGTGTAAATTAAAAAGGAGTGTTTTGATGCAACATGACTTAAAAAGACCTGCATTGGGCTATTCAATTTTCATTTTATTAATGGTTATTGCTATTATTACAATTGGGATGATTGGGTTTGGAGCCTCCATTCAGATGATGCTTTTTATTGCATTGTTAACGATTATTCCGTTTGTACTTAGATTAGGGTATACGTATGAAACGTTAGAGGAAGAGATATTCGCTTCTATGAAAAAAGCGTTACAGCCTTCGATGATACTTTTAGGAGTTGGAGTTTTAATTGGCTCTTGGATTATATCTGGAACGGTTCCGACGATTATCTATTACGGAATTCAATCCATTTCCCCTCAATTCTTTTTAGTCACAACCCTTCTTTTCTGTTCAATTGTCTCACTTGCGACAGGCTCATCATGGGCCACATTGGGAACGGCCGGTATTGCGATGATGGGCGTCGGTCATAGTTTGGGCATTCCAGTAGGCATGACAGCAGGTGCTGTTATTAGTGGAGCCTATTTTGGAGATAAAATGTCTCCTTTGTCAGATAGTACAAACTTATCAGCTGCAGTTGTTGGTGCAGACTTAATGGACCATATCAAGCATATGTTATGGACAACAGTTCCAGCCTATATCATCACCGCGATTATTTTTACAGTGTTGGGGTTCCGATATGGAAATCAAGTGGCGAAATCAACTGAAGTTGCTGCATTGACAGGTTATTTAGCAGAGAACTTTAATCTAGGTCTCATTCCGATCATACCTGTGCTCATTCTCTTCGGATTATTAATTTCCAAACAACCAGCAATTACTTCCATTTTTATCGGTTCAATTGCTGGAGCTGTTGTGGCGCTCCTTTACCAAGGAGCAAATATGAATGGGGTTCTAACCGTTTTATATGATGGATATGTAGTTGAGTCAGGGATAGAAGTGGTAAACACCCTTTTACAAAGGGGCGGTCTGACTAGTATGCTTCCGTTAATTGCACTATTCTTATTTGCCCTCGGGTTGGGAGGCTTGCTGCAAAAATCAGGTGTGCTTGAAACAATTATTGTCTCTGTCACAAGTCGTATCAAAAATAAAGGTATGCTGGTGTTTGTGACCATTATCATTTCATACTTTACGATGGGAATAGGTGGAGCATTCTCGTTTGGAGCTGTTATGACGGGAACATTGATGAAACCAATGTATGAAAAGTTTAATTTAAAACCAGAGAATCTTTCGCGGATTATTGAGGATTCTGCTACCCAAAGTTGCTCGTTAATTCCTTGGACGGCAAGTGGACTCTTTACAGCGGCAGCATTAGGTGTATCACCATTTGTTTATATTCCATTCTGTTTTCTTGCCATGATCACACCTATTTTTAGTTTACTATATGGAATTACTGGATTTACGATGTCAGAAAAAGAAGTGACTGAAAAGAAAGTTGGACTTCAGGCAAAGGAAATCGGCGCATAAAGGTTTGAAGAAATCTCTCGAGCAAATGCTTGGGAGATTTTTCGATCGAATTGAAAAAATATGAGATGCGTACACTATATAGAAAAGCAAACCAATAGCATTCCGGATCATTTTTCGGTAATCTAAAAATTAAGACATAGATACGTAAAGGAGAAATAATGAGTAAAGGAAAAGAGATGCACGAAGCAGGTTGGAATTTTGATAATAGCTATGCTCGTCTACCTGAATCGATTTTTACAAGGACAGATCCTGTACCAGTTAGTTCGCCTAAAATGATTGTGTTCAATGATTCATTGGCGGGAAAGCTAGGGCTCGATCCTGCTGTATTGAACAGTGAGGAGGGTGCTGCCATTTTTGCAGGAAATGAGATTCCAGAAGGAGCAGAGCCTTTAGCGCAGGCCTATGCTGGACATCAATTTGGCCATTTTAATCGCCTTGGAGACGGTCGAGCTGTGTTACTTGGTGAACAACTCATTCCAAGCGGAGAACGTGTAGATATTCAGCTAAAAGGTTCTGGGCGAACGCCTTATTCACGTGGTGGTGATGGAAGAGCGGCATTAGGACCGATGCTTCGAGAATACATCATTAGTGAGGCGATGCATGGGTTGGGAATTCCAACAACCCGCAGTCTTGCAGTCGTGACGACAGGTGAAAGCATTTTGCGAGAAACGAGGCTGCCTGGAGCGATTTTAACTCGGGTTGCGTCCAGTCATATTCGGGTTGGAACCTTTCAATTTGGTGCTGCTTGGAGCAGTTTAGATGAGCTTCGTACTTTAGCTGATTACACGATACAACGTCATTATCCGAATATTGATATGGAAGGAACTCCTTACCTGTCACTTCTCCAGGAAACGATGAAGCGTCAGGCGAAATTGATTGCCAAGTGGCAACTAGTCGGTTTTATTCATGGAGTCATGAATACAGACAATATGACGATTAGTGGAGAGACGATTGATTACGGTCCATGTGCTTTTATGGATACGTATGATCCTGCAACCGTCTTTAGTTCGATTGATCGGGATGGGCGCTATGCTTATGGAAACCAGCCATATATAGGTGGATGGAATCTCGCGAGGTTCGCTGAGGCTTTGATACCACTTCTTCATGAAGATCAGGATGAAGCGGTGAACATTGCTCAGCATGAGATTTCCATGTATTCTAAGCTATTTCATCAATACTGGTTGCAGGGAATGAGGGCAAAATTAGGTCTGTTTAACGAGGAAAAAGAAGATGAATCACTGATTGATGACTTGCTTGGTATGATGCAAAAGCACCGCGCTGATTTTACCAATACATTTCGTTTCTTAACAGATGAGAAGCCTGAAGAAACGGTTTTATTCAGGAAGGAAGAATTCACAAAATGGTATGAGCAGTGGCAAGGAAGGCTTGGACGTCAAGAGGAATCAAAAGTATCCGCCATTCAATTAATGAAAAGAAGCAATCCCGTTGTTATTCCTCGGAATCATCGAGTTGAAGAAGCGTTAAAAGCTGCGGAGGAACAAGGTGATTTTACACTGATGAATAAGCTTTTAAAAGTGTTAGAAAAACCGTATGAACACACATCGGAACATGACGAATATTGTACGGTTCCAGAGCCGTCTGGCGTACCTTATCAAACCTATTGTGGGACATAAAATGATCTTGGGAAAAACTGTTATATACAGAGAGAAAGCATTGCTACGAATGATATAGTGAGTTTCGTTTTGAGTTGCTTTCCTTAAAATACACGCCGAAATGACAGCTATATTGGTTTCTCTTTTAAAATAAGATGTAGTGTCCTTGAACGAGTAACCAGCAGAAGTATAATAAGCGGAGATTTTCCGGCTAAATACAGAATGAAGCACGTCTAAGGGTAAATAAGCGGAGATTTTCCACTTATGAAGAACAAAATCTTCTATTTTCGAATTTTTTGGGTCATTAGTCGGAATTTCTCCTTTTATTTCTGCTACTTTGAATGATATTTGCTAATTAAGCGGAATTACTCCGCCTATATATCAGCATGATAGCTTAACCTGATCCCCCAACTGATGAATGCGGACCCTCTTGATCCTAGTTAATATATGATAAAAGGCCAGCATGGAGTTGCTGGTCTATTTTTATCATCTCAAAAGTGTATTTCATTTACCATCTGGTCGAAAAGATGTTATTTTTAAAATAGCAAAGCAATAAGATAACATAGGAAATATAAGGCTCTTTTCGCTACAAAGTTGTTTTTGGATGAAAATTGGTTATCTAATCTCTTTACTCTCGATAAACTAAAAAAGAGGAAGGGAAAAGTGCCGTCGCAAACTTGATTAATAGCAGTAACTGGATTATACCGGGTAAAAACCGGCTTTTGGGTTTTTACATAGAAATGTTAAACGAAAAACAGCGATTAGAAAAGTAGAGGTTACTTAGTTTATGAGAGAAGAGTTACGAATGAAGGCAGATCAATCCTATCGAAAGGCTGAGGATAGAGCGACACTCTATTTCCGGTCACTGCTTGAACGAGTTCAACAAAAATCCTATGTTTCTACATTAATGAATGATTTCAGAGCATGGAAGCAAAATCATATACGTCATTATCCATTTTTTTCTTTTTTAGCGAAGGATAAAAATAGGAATGTCTCTAGGGAGTATCGACCTTATATAAAATGGCTTGATGAAACAGGAAAGTTAGATGCTTATCTTGATCGGAGTATTTCCTACCTTTATATGCGTGACTTAGGAAAGTCACTCCATTCGCCAGATACGAAGGAACAGGTTCAGCAAACGGTCGATCACGTAAGAGACCGCCTCATACGGGATGAAAAAGACCAGGAAGTACTTTTTAGTATGAAAGGCTTGTATAGATGGGCACAAAAGGAAAAGGTTGAATTAACGGTTATTTGGCTAATCGATAAGCTGAGGGGTGTTTCTAACCATCTGCCTGAGGGGATGGATGCGGAGCATGCCCAACGTAAATTATTAAAAATTATTGCTGGTGTATTGATGCATGAACTAGACGATATGGAAGATACTCTCCCTGCCGAAGAACGAACAAAGAGACTGGCTCAGGCACTTAAAATGGGGTACGCCTACGGTCTAACCTATCCTTTTATTGATGACCTTCTCGATTCCAATGTCCTCACACCAAGTGAGAAAAGGCAATATTCTAATATGATCCGAACGACGTTAGTCACTGGTTCTGTCCCTGAGCTTGGCAAATGGACAAAGAAAACGGAGCCAATGATGCGATATATTCATTCTGAACTACGAGATGCATTTGAATCTATAAAGGACTCTCAAAGGAAAGAGATGATCGACTATTTTTTCGAGCAATCATATGTATTTTTTCAATCTCAGGAAGTCGATCGGAACAAAGATATACATTATGCAAACTACACGAACGAGGATCTGTTTATCCCGGTTATTTTAAAATCCTCTTCATCGAGATTAATTGTCCGAACGGTTCTTAGTGCAGCTTTTGATGAAGGGTTTGACCAACGGACTTTTTACTATGGGATTTATAATCAATTGGCAGATGATTTTTCCGATATGTTTGAGGATTGGGAGGCAGGTTCTGTCACGCCATACACCTATTATATGAAATATCATCATGTACGGCCTGACTTGGTTAACCCGTTTGAATTGTATTGGACGGTTATTTCCTACCTAATTCATGATGTATACCATTCAGATGATAAAACACGCGAAGTCATTCTTGATCGAGCTATTAATAGTTTAAAGAGATTTAAAGAAAGAACTGGGTCGACTAAGTATGATGAAGTCATGAATCTATTTTCTTCGTCTCATCAAGAGTTTAATCGTATGATTCAAAAAATGGTTCGACGAGCAGATGATGTCGATTTTTTCGATAAGTTGCTACGGGATGAAATGATCAAATCGTTAAGTACAGAACGACAGGAACAGGATGAATTTCAAACAACGATTGAGGAAATCAGGGAACGTCTGAATCAAACTTTATCGATTCCGGATCAGTCATTAACAGAGGAACCGATACATGAAGCAGCGAATTATAGTTTGACTGGGGATGGAAAAAGACTAAGACCGATCATGGCCTGGTTTATCGGAGTAAAAGGTTACGGCTTAGAGGAATCGGCGATCATGCCACTCTTAAAATCACTAGAGTACATGCATACAGCATCGTTAATTTTTGATGATTTACCAGCCCAAGACAATGCTCCTATGCGCAGGGGGAGAGCGACTCTACATGAAGTATACAACGTGGCAATCGCAGAATTAACAGGGTTGTTTTTAACACAAAAAGCGATAGAGGAACAATCTTTACTGGAAGCATACGATTCGAAAACAGTGCTAAAATTGATTCGGTATGCGTCTGAAATGACAGCAAGCATGTGCAATGGACAGGCGATGGATTTGGAATCGAAAGGGAAATTGCTTTCGGTGGAACAACTGAATACTTTATGTCTCTATAAAACAGGATTAGCCTTTGAAGCCTCTCTTGTCATGCCGGCACTATTAGCCCATGCTAATGAAGGAGAAATTACTGCTTTGAAGAAATTTGCTGCACATGCAGGAATTGCTTTCCAAATAAAAGATGACCTTCTTGATGTGGAAGGAGATTCGAGTATACTTGGGAAAGGAATAGGCAAGGATGCCGCGAATGACAATGCCACCTTCGTCTCTGTACTAGGTGTATCAGAAGCGAGGAAAGCGATGTGGGAGCATTATTGTCTAGCCATGGAAGTATTGGAGACCATGCCACGCAATATTTCTTTTTTAAAGCATTTCATGAATTATATCGTCAATCGAGATTACTGATGAAGGGGACCAAAGTAGATGAAAACACTTTTACTAACAGGATTTGAACCATTTTTAAATTTTTCAATCAATCCAACGATGCGCATTGTGGAGGAATTACATGGGCAAGTCGTTGGAGAATACAAAATCCATAGCGAAGTACTCCCTGTCGATTTCCGGAAGGCGGGAGAGATACTTCTCGAACATATTAATAGAGTGAAACCAGATGCCCTTATCTCATTAGGGTTAGCAGGTGGTCGCTATAAGCTCACGCCAGAACGGATTGCCATTAATGTAAATGATGGTGAATCAGATAATAGTGGAAATGTGCTGGAAGATGAAGTGATTCAAGCTGAAGGGCAGGATGCTTATATGTCCACACTCCCAATTAGGGACATGGTCAATCGGTTAAAAGCAGTAGGGCTACCAGCTGAAATCTCGAACACAGCAGGCACTTACCTATGTAACCATGTGATGTACCAAGGATTGCATTATGCAAAGACCCACCAAATACAGATGCCTTCGGGTTTTATCCATATGCCCGCTTCTCATGAACTAGCGCTCCAGCATGGAAGAATTCCAAGCTGGTCCCACGATGATTTAAAAAGAGGAATTATCACTTGCATAAAGGTTTTATCAGAACGTTAGGAATTTCCTAGCGTTCTTTTTTTCGGGCTTTCCATTAAAAACAAAGAATAAAGAAATATTCCAATAAAGATACTAATTGTAAATTACTTTTTATGTAAATTGTAGAACGAGAAAGGAGTGGGATGCGATGGGAAGAATATCGTTAAAATGGATGGCGTTCATTTTAATATTTGCGTTTTCTTTATTCACTAGAGTGGATTTGATTCACGGACAACAGCCGCAAGGATTACCTCAACTAGAAGGAGGGTCAGAAAATAAAGAGCGCTTACGATATCCTGTTTCCAATTATTTATTGCAAGAGAGATATCCAGAAACGGTTATTTTAAGTGGAGCGCAAACGTCAAAAATGGTGACCTTAACCTTTGATGATGGACCTGATCCACGTTTTACACCACAGATTTTGGACATTTTAAGAGAAAATGAGATTAAAGCTACTTTTTTTCTCATGGGTGCGAGGGCTGAAGCATACCCTGAGCTGGTGAAACAAATTGTAGAAGACGGTCATATAATTGGAAACCATACATATTGGCATCCAAACCTCGTAGAAGAGGAAGATGTCAACGTTTTACAAAGGGAAGTAACACGTACAGAAAGCAGTCTCGCTAATCTTATTGCATATCGGACAAAACTATTTCGTGCTCCATATGGATTTTTAAACAATGAACTCGTTGAAAAACTTAGAGATATGAATTATAAAGTTGTAGTTTGGTCGGTCGATTCATTAGATTGGCAAGAATCTCCACCTGATCAAATTACGTATAATGTCCTAAGCAATATCCATCCAGGTGCCATTATTCTCATGCATGATGGTGCAGCATGGAACGAGGACCGGACGAACACAGTCAGATCACTACGTCAAATCATTCCAGCGATAAAAGAACAAGGCTTGGAGTTCGCGACAGTGCCGGAGTTGTTGAATATTCCGTATCAAAAATGATGGCATGAGGGTGTTTTTTGGTGAAATCTGCAATAAGTAACGAATTTCACGCAATAAACCGCTAAACACCCGTAATAGAACCGAAGTGTTGCTGCAAACACATTAATTATACGAAAAAGCACATGGAGCGCCATGTGCTTTAACTTTGTCGTAACACCTTTAGCATCAAATAGGGCTTCTTAACATAAATTACTGTGATGAGAAAGAAATAACAATTTTTTCCTGGATTGGGGTGATCAAGATAAAAAAAGCAGATAGAAACTCCTTTGAAAATATTCCGCAGCCGATGAGAGAGGATGGGGCAGGAGCAACGGACCTTGGACCAAGAGACGTATTAAGAGATCTTGAAAATCCTGATATGTTTGTACCTCCAAAAACAGATGCAGGTACGATTCCGAATTTAAAATTCTCTTTTTCTGACACTCATATGCAATTATATCTTGGTGGCTGGTCACGGGAGGTAACAGCTAGAGAATTACCGATTTCTACAACTTTAGCGGGAGTGAATATGCGGTTAACTCCTGGTGGTGTTCGAGAATTACATTGGCATAAGCAAGCGGAGTGGGCTTATATGATTTTAGGGAGAGCCAGAATTACAGCTGTTGATCAGAACGGTCGAAACTTTATTGCAGATGTAAGTGAAGGAGATTTGTGGTATTTTCCTGCTGGTATTCCACACTCGATTCAAGGATTAGATGAAGGATGTGAATTCCTGCTGGTCTTTGATGATGGAAACTTCTCTGAACTAAGTACTTTTACGATTACAGATTGGTTTGCGCACACACCAAAAGAAGTACTTGCAGCAAACTTTGGTGTCCCAAAACATGCATTTGAACATATTCCCACTAAACAAAGATATATGTTTCAAGGGGAGGTGCCAGGTCCAATAGAATCAGAAAAAGTATTGAGTCCTTATGGAACAGTTCCTCAGAGTCTTACTTATCATTTGTTACAGCAAGACCCAATCATAACATCTGGTGGTTCAGTTCGTATCGTTGACTCTTCCAATTTTCCTGCCTCTACGAATATTGCAGCAGCTTTAGTGGAAATAAAACCTGGTGGTATGCGGGAACTTCATTGGCATCCAAATAATGATGAATGGCAGTATTATCTTACTGGGAGTGGACGAATGACCGTGTTTGCTGCAAGTGGAGAAGCCAGAACCTTTAATTATCGAGCTGGTGATGTTGGTTACGTTCCTTTTGCAATGGGGCATTATATTCAAAATATAGGTTCCGAAAGTCTTTGGTTTTTGGAAATATTCAAAAGTAATCGATTTGCAGATGTTTCATTAAATCAATGGATGGCTCTAACTCCGAAAAAACTCGTAGAGGAGCACTTAAATGTTGGCTCCGATTTAATGAATGCACTTCAGAAGGAGAAATCTCCAGTAGTTAAACATGATGAAAGTGTGTAGTGAAAGCTCATCGATAATAGATGAGCTTTCATTCTGAAAAGTCATCCTAACTCTGGCTCATATCCCTTATCCTTTAATGCTTGAACAATCTCCTCGATATGTTTTTGATCTTTCGTTTCGACTGAAAGAGAGAGTTGGGCATAGCTTGGGTAGATTTTATCGCCCATATGACTTAATGAAATATCAAGAACATTGCCCCTCCTTTCTGTAACGACTCCTAATATTTTTTCAAGGTTACCTGGCTGATCTTTCAGAATGGTACTGAAACGCATAAATCTTCCTGCTTCGACCATTCCTCTTTCGATAATTCTTGAAATAAAGCTGACATCCACATTGCCGCCACTTACAAGACAAACGACTTTTTTATTTTTAATTGGAATTTTTTGATAGAGCATGGCGGCAAGTGCGACAGCTCCGGAGCCTTCAACGAGCAGTTTATTTCTTTCTAACAGCATAAGCATCGTTCGCGCAATTTCTAACTCATTCACCGTAAAAATTTTTTCGACATATTTTTGGACAAGTTCAAACGGGGCTTGGCCAGGTTTTTTGACGGCTATTCCGTCGGCCATTGTTGGATCAGCTTCGACGATGATTGGTTTTCCTTCAACGAGGGACAGCGCCATACTTGGACAGGCACTCGCCTCAACGCCGTAAATTTTTATATGAGGATGTTTTTCTTTTACAGCGGCAGCTAATCCAGCAATGAGTCCACCACCGCCGATAGGACAAACAATGACATCAACATCAGGAAGCTGCTCGATAATTTCGAGGCCAACTGTACCTTGACCAGTTATAATGGCTTCGTCATCAAAGGCATGAACAAAGCTTGCTCCTGTTTTTTCTCTTAGCTTCAGAGCATAGTGAAGCGCATCATCAAAAGAATTTCCCTGTAATTCAATGTTGGCTCCATATTCTTTTGTTGCTTGAATTTTACTTAATGGAGCAGCTATTGGCATCACAATCGTGCAGGGGATATCGAGCATTGTACTCGCGTAAGCCACTCCTTGCGCATGGTTTCCAGCTGAAGCGGCGACTACCCCTTTTTGTACTTCTTCTTTCGTTAACGAGCTCATTTTATTATAGGATCCGCGTACTTTAAAGGAGCCTGTTTTCTGTAGGTTCTCTAACTTTAAGTAAATGTCATTATGGGCGTAATTGCTAAAAGTACGAGAATAATCTAGTGGTGTTACGTGTACAATGCCTTTCATTTTTTCATGTGCCTTCACAATATCCTCATATGAAATCATCTGTTTTTCTCCTTTTGAAAGCCAGTATTTTCTTATTTTTCACAGAGGTGAAAAGGTTATGCGTTCAATTAAGGATGGATTAAAACAGGGGTTCCGACGGGGACAATGCTCGCTAGTTCTTCGACATCATGATTATGCATTCGGATGCATCCTCTTGATACAGCATTACCGATGGAGTTCGGATCGTTCGTCCCATGAATTCCGTAATGTTCTTTCGACAGACTCATCCACATTGTTCCAAATGGTCCGCTTGGATTGGGGGCTTTACAACAGTATGGAGCATGTTAGCCACCTCCTATATAGATAGTACAGTGTATGTGAAGGCAGTGGAGAGTTTCCGGTAAATAAATAAGAAGCATTCATTTTGTGAATTCTATAAATACTGAACAAATCAAAGATGGAGGAAAAAGATGAGACAGAGAAATAGCATCTTGAGGCAAGGGAATAAATCATCATTAATTGCGGCTGTTGTCAATACGATTATTGCTGCCGTTAAAGGGGTTGCTTACTTTTATACAGGAAATGTGGCCATGTTTGCAGAAACGATGCATTCATTAGGGGATGCGGCAAATCAATTTTTCGTATTTATTGGCAGCGCTTTAAGTAAAAAATTGCCGACTGACCGTTATCCCAATGGGTTTGGTCGTTTGGTGAATTTGGTTTTACTTGGAGCTGTAATCATTGTTGGAATTATGAGCTATGAAACGATAAAGGAAGGGTATCATCATATTCTTCACCCGACAGAATCAAAGGGGATTCTCATCAATATTTTGGTACTAGGGGTCGCTGTTTTATTGGAATTATATGTCCTTTTCAAGGCGATGAAGGAGGTACTCCATGAGACAAATGTGGAGGCAAAAGGAACGGCCATACTATCTAAAAGCTTTGGTAATTTAAAAAGGGCAAAGCCTTCAACAAAGCTTGTCTTCATGGAAGATTTCGTCGCTACACTTGGTGGAGTCATTGCCATTATCGGAATTCTGCTAGCCTATTTTGCTGGCTTTCATGCCGCTGAAGGAATTGCTTCTATTCTTATCGGGCTTATGATGTTTTTTGTCGTAGGAAAGGTGTTTTTAGATAATGCAAAAGGAGTTCTTGGTGAAGCAGATGATGACTTAGAAGAAGTCATTGCCAAATATATATTAATGCAGCCGGAGATTAAAGATATACAAACTTTATATGCAGTGAAGGAAGGAGAGGACTTTCATATTGAAATGAAATTAGAAATCGATCCAAATCTTACAGTTGGTGAAGCCGGGCAAATTAAGGACCGAATTGAAGCGAAAATTCATGATATGAAAGGCGTGACAGATGTCATTATTGAATTTGATGAGGATGATGGTATTCGGACCTGGAACCCGTCTACATAATCACGGGAGCTTAATGAATTTTCTGAAGTCTTTTTTTACCTACAATGATAAAATAGCTATTAGGTTCATAATAGGTAGGTGGGATAAAAAAAATGGAAAGTTTGTCATTGCGCTCCCTTTTAGATGTAATTGGAGAATTGTTTTCCGATGAGATTTCGATTGCTGTTTCAAATCCAAAGGAATATATCTATTATCGTCCAAGCAAACGAATCAATCTGAAAATAAAAGCAGGTGATCCAGTTAAAAAAGAAACGATTGCGTATAAAGCAATCATATCAGGGCAAAAGGTCTCAGAGTTTATTGATCGAGATGTATTTGGTGTTCCTTATCACGGCATGGCTGTCCCTTTTTATCATGATGGGGTTTTGGAAGGCTGTGTGACAGCAATTTATCCAGCCCATACGAACGGAAAATCTGTTGTCACGATCAAAACATTAGATGGATGGAAGCCTCTCCCTTTTTCAGAAGTGATGTATTTAGAGGTTAAGGACCGTAAGACTTATGTACACGGAGAAGAATATTCGGGCGTTCATAGACATTCCTTGCAAGAGTTTGAATATTTTTTACCGCGTGATTCATTTGTTCGCTGTCATCGCTCCTTTATCGTCAATGTACATCATATTCAAGAGATTTATCCTGATACTCATTCCACTTTTGTACTGGAAATGAAAAATGGTACAAGACTCCATGTAAGTCAGTCATACTCAAGCTACTTTCGGAAACTATTGGGCTTTTAAATCAATTGTGTTTCAGCATTTGAATTTTCTGGTTTATCAAAAAAATATCTTCTTTAACATCGATTCCTCTATCCGCAACGTACATACGTTAAAATTTATTGAAAAGGGTTACAAAGGTTCTTTTCGCAAAAATTGTTACTATTGGGTCATAATTGGTTAAATGAATACTATGCTTCCTCAAAAACAATATAGTAGCAGCGAAAAGTGCCGTGCAAAAATAATTTGTATCTCTGAATCTCGTAGGGAGGTAAATGTCGGCTTTAAGACATTTACAAGAAAAACATACGGAACGAAAAAAAGGGTTACAGAAAGAGGGATGAGGATGGAAAAACAATTAGAGAGGATTGAGATTCCAGAGCTAAGAAATCGTGTCGTAACACCGGAATTAGCGGCATCGTGGATTCAAGATGGGATGACGTTAGGCTTAAGTGGATTTACAAGAGCAGGGGATGTGAAAGCGGTTCCGTTTGCTTTAGTAAAGAGAGCTGAGCGGGAAAGCTTTAAGGTTAACGTGTTCACAGGGGCTTCATTGGGCTCTGATGTAGACCGCTTATTTGCAGAAGCGGGTATCATCAACAAACGACTACCGTTTCAAGCAGATGCGACAATGAGGAAGAAAATTAATGCAGGTGAACATTTATTTGTTGATCACCATTTATCTCATACAGCAGAATTGGTCCGTGCAGGTGTTATTGAGTCGATTGATTACGCAATATTGGAAGCGATTTCTATTCAAGAGGATGGATTGGTGATTCCAACAACTTCAGTAGGTAACTCCTTAACTTTTGCTAAGCACGCCAAAAACATCATTATTGAAATCAATATGTCTCAATCACCGTTATTAGAGGGAGTTCATGATTTATACGATCCAGGTCAGCAAGGGAAAAGAGAGCCGATTCCATTGAAAAGAGTAGCCGATCGCATTGGGACGATCGGAATTCCAGTTGATATCAATAAAGTGAAGGGGATCGTGTTTACCAATCAATTAGATTCTCCTTCTACAATTGTCTCACCAGATAAAGAGACACAACAAATGGCTGATCATCTTATTTCATTTTTACGTTCCGAAATTGAAGAAGGACGACTCACTCCTAAGCTTGCACCGCTACAATCAGGAATTGGTTCAATTGCTAATGCAGTACTTCACGGGATGTTAGATTCAGAGTTTCATGATTTAGAGGTATATTCAGAAGTATTGCAGGACGCTGTTTTTGATTTAATTGATGTGGGAAAAGTCAATTTTGCTTCCTGCTGCTCTATTACATTGTCTGAAGAGAAGATGGAGAAGGTATTAGGTCATTTTGAACAATATCGCGATAAAATTGTGATGCGTCCACAGGAAATTTCTAATCATCCAGAGATTATTCGACGTCTCGGATTAATTTCCATTAACACAGCATTAGAATTCGATATTTATGGAAATGTGAATTCTACCCATGTTTCTGGGACGAGAATGATGAACGGAATCGGAGGGTCTGGTGATTTTGCCCGTAATGCACGTCTTGCCATCTTTGTCACGAAATCCATTGCAAAAGATGGGAAAATTTCGAGTATCGTTCCATATGTTTCCCATACGGATCACACGGAGCATGATGTCGATATCGTCGTCACGGAACAAGGATATGCTGACTTACGTGGCTTAGCGCCAAGAGAAAGAGTCGAGAAAATTATCGAAAACTGTGCCCATCCGATGTATCGCCAACAGCTCTGGGATTATTATACAGAAGCACTTACCCGTGGCGGTCAAACACCACATGTGTTAGAAAAAGCCTTTTCTTGGCATACCGAATTTGCGCAAAAAGGCTCGATGTTATTTGTCTCTGAAAAAGTGAATAGTTAACTTTCTTTCAGTCTTCCGTGAAAAATGGGAGACATATTTTTTATCGCATGCACGTCTTGTTATTTTTATCGTTTCAAAGGTGAATAGTGTATAATAATAGGTATTATCGCTTCATAAAGGAAGGTAATCTATGTCATTGGAACATGAAAATATAACGAGAATTTTTTTGGATGAAAAAGAATACATACTCATTGGTACGGCACACGTATCGAAACAAAGTGCTGAGCAAGTAAAAGAAGTGATTGAAGCAGAAAAACCTGACGCCGTTTGTGTAGAGTTAGATCAACAAAGATACCAATCGATCATGGCAGGAAACTCTTGGAAAGACATGGATATATTTAGTGTCATTAAGCAAAAGAAAGCATCGTTACTGCTTATTAATCTGGCTATCTCTTCTTTTCAAAAAAGAATGGCAAGTCAGTTAGGCATTCAACCTGGACAAGAGATGATTCAAGGGATTGAATCAGCGAAAGAAACAGGTGCAAAGTTAGTTCTTGCTGACCGAAATATTCAAACGACCTTTTCAAGAATTTGGCACCAGGTTGGACTTTGGGGAAAAGCGCAGCTACTTGCACAAGTGGTAGCGAGTATTTTCAGTAAAGACACGATTTCTGAAGAAGAACTAGAAAAAATGAAAAGTAAGGACATGATCAATACTGTCTTAAATGAATTTACCGAGTCCTTTCCTCGTCTAAAAGTGCCGCTCATTGATGAACGGGATCAGTATCTGGCACAAAAGATAAAAGATGCTCCAGGGAAAAAAGTCGTTGCCGTCTTAGGCGCAGCCCATGTCCCAGGCATCCAGGAAGAAATAAAAAAGGACCATGACTTAAAGCAATTGTCCAAGCTTCCACCAAAATCGAAGGCTCCAAAAATCATTGGCTGGTCGATTCCAATTGCCATCTTGGCGATTATTGCCTATACGTTTTTAGCCAACCCTGATGCTGGCTTGCAGCAGACACTTAGCTGGGTGATTTGGAATGGTTCATTATCAGCAATTGGGACTGCTATTGCGCTAGGACATCCGATCGCGATATTAACGGCGTTTATAGCGGCACCGATCACCTCCTTAAATCCACTCCTTGCAGCCGGTTGGTTTGCAGGATTTGTCCAAGCCTTTTTTAGTAGACCAAGTGTGAGCGACTTTGAAACACTAACTGAAGACGTGTTTACAGTCAAAGGCTTTTGGTCTAACAAGGTCACACGGGTTTTACTCGTTATCGTTTTTGCAAATCTCGGCAGTTCACTAGGTACTTTTATTGGTGGCGCTGATGTCATTCGTTTGTTTTTCGAAAATTTTTAAGCTTACTCATTTACGAGTAGGCTTTTTTTCATGGAAAAGATCTCGTAGTTTCCTCCTATACAAAGGGAAAAAATGGTCTGTCTCCCCAGCATATGTAGGTATCGCTCCGCATACAATGATAAATGGTAATACCTTCCTTTGAGGGAAGTATAGAGAAAATATGTATGGGGAGGAAATATGGGGAAATTTCGTTGGAAAAGTCTTTTAACCGTTGTCGTAATTTTGCTTGTCTTAGGGGGTTGCTCAAAAGAGACAGAGAAAGTAGTAAAAAACATGAAAACACATAGGGTCGCAGCTGCAACAGAGATAAATAATAGAATAGTAGAGAAAGAGATGCAGTTTGTGATTGATGTGGTCAATCCGTTGACAAAGGAAATTATTCGTACATTTGACCCGAGGGAAGAGGATGAGAACGATACGGACTTTCAAGCAGAACTTAAAAGCTGGGCGAGGGATTTAGCAAGGGGAACGGAAGATTCGGAAGGCTTCGATCAAAGGATGGTTCTCGATAAAATTGATGAGATTGGACAGATCCAAAAAGGGAAGCCGATGGTCATTCTTCAAGAAGAAGAATTAGTCAAGAGGGTACTTGAAGCAATGGACAGAGGCGGTCAAGTTGAATTACCGTTAACGGTAACTGAAAGTCAGTACTCACCAGATGAGGTAGTACAATTAGATGAAGTTGTCCTCGCCTCTTATACGACTTACTTTGACAGTGGGGTCGTGGGGAGAGCGAAAAATATAGAGCTATCAGCTTCGGCTATTAATAATGTTATTTTCGGACCAGGAGACATTTTTTCCTATAATGAGATTGTTGGACCAAGAGATGAGGAAAGTGGCTATCAAAAGGCGATGGAAATTGTCAATAAAGAGCTTGTTGAAGGCATTGGCGGTGGAGTATGCCAAACCTCTTCCACCTTGTTTAATGCGGTTGATGCTGTCGGTGTGGAATATATTGAATGGCATCATCATTCGATTAGTATTGGTTATGTTCCAGTTGGAAGAGACGCGACCGTATCCTATGGTGGTTTAGATTTCCGTTTTCAAAATCCGCATGATGTCCCATTCTTGATAAAAGCATATGTCGATGGAGGATCTCTTACCGTTGAGGTGAGAACGTCAAAGGAGAATGCGAGGAAAATAAATGGAGAGATGTAACGGGACACTTTTTCTACATTTCAATGGCTCTTAAGAAGGGCCATTTTTTTGGTGATTTTTTGAAAATCTTCCAAGTATAATAGATGTAAGCGATTTAAGTAGTATAATGGAGAGAGATAGATAGAAAAAAAGAATGCTTTGGGAGGAGACAAGGAATATGCGGAATGAAGAAATGTTATTAATCCCAGGTCCAACGCCTGTGGTAGATTCCATTTATGATGCGATAGCGAGTGAAACGAGAAGTCACACGGACCCGAGATTTGTCGCCATCTACAAAAGTGCTCTTGAAAAAACAAGAGCCATGTTAAAAACAGATGGTGAAGTTTTTGTCATTTCCGGTTCAGGGACGATTGCCATGGAAATGGCTCTAGTAAATACGGTGGCAGCTGGAGAGAAGCTTTTGGTCATTAGTCATGGCTACTTTGGTGATCGTTTTATTAAACTAGGACAAGCATTTGGAATTGAAGTGGACGTCCTCCAAGCAGAATGGGGAAAACAAGTGGACCCTGAGGAAGTAGAGGAGAAGCTTGCAACAGGTCATTTTAAAGCAGTAACGATTACACATGCCGACACGTCAACGGGTGTGGCAGCCAATCTTGATGTGCTCGTTCCTCTGATCAAAAAATACGGTGCCCTTGTCATTCTTGATGGTGTATGTGCAACAGCGGCGATGGAAGAGGATATGAGTAAAGCTTATGGTGGGCCCGATACAAAAATCGATGTTGTGTTAACAGGTTCACAAAAAGCAATTGGAGTTCCACCGGGTCTAGCGATTGTAGCATTTAACCAAACAGCACTTGCTGTCCGAGAAAAAATGGATCGCGTTTCGGCTTATTATTGTGATATATACAATTGGATTCCAATCATGAATGATCCATCAAAATACTTTGCGACTCCACCCGTAAATCTTGTCTATGCTTTTGAAGAAGGAATGAGATTGGTTTTAGAAGAAGGAATGGAGAACCGCTATAAGCGCCACGCAGCATTTGGTACAGCTGTTAGAGCTGGACTTTCCGTATATGGCATGAAGGCATTGGCAGATGAAACGGTTGCTGCAGCTACATTAAGCTGCATATTATATCCAGAGGGGATTAATGATGCAGCTTTCCGCTCGTCCTTAGCTGGAAAAGGATTGATTGTTGCTGGAGCTTTGGCTCATTTAGCAGGGAAAGCGTTCCGGATTGGACATATGGGGAATACAAAGGTTGAAATGCTTGAAAAAGCGATAGTATTAATTGGTGAAGCATTGATAGAGCAAGGGATGTCCGTAAATATTGAAGAAGCGGTTGAAGCATTTAGAGAACAGGCATTGGCTGTTTCGAATTAAGTATAATGAGAGTATCATTACAAATGGTGATGATGCTCTTTTTTGTCAATCGATAAAAAAGATTTATAATAGAAGGTACGAATGATAGACCAATCATTTGATTGAAGTGAGAAATGGAGAATCAATCATGTATTTAACGGTAAAAGAGGCAGCAGAATATTTGTCTTTAACAGAATCAGCTGTCACAGAGCTAATCTTAGCAAAACGGATTCGTGCTGTTCATGATGGGGAGCAATATTTGGTGAATCGAGACCAGTTCCAAACTCATCTAAAACAGTTGGAAAAATATAAGGAATTAGTGGAAGAGATTCTTAATGAACCGATCCCGGATGATTTGGATGTGAAGGACGAAGACTAAGAAAGTGCCTTTCTTAAAATACGTGCCGAAATGACTAAGATGTAGTCTCCTTAATCGAGTAACCAGAGAAAGTAAATTAAGCGGAGATTTTCCGGTTATATGCTTCAATGGAGCTCGTTTCGGGGAATATAAGGGAAGATTTTCCGCTTATGCAGAGAAAAATCCCTTATTTTCACGTATTTCGAATCGATAGCCGGAAATTCTCCGTCTATTTTAGCTATTTTTAATACTATTTGCTAATTAAGCGGAATTTGTCCGTCTATTTATCAGCTCGAGATCGGTGCTTAACGTGCGTCCCTAACCGATATATGCGGACTCTCTAGTTCCTAGATAATAAAGAAACAGACGTATGCCAATTCATACGTCTGTTTTTGTGTCTATTAATAAGAATCCCTCCGCAAACGGTATCCCTTGCTTTGGTTTGGCATCTTTTTACTTTGCATAGGATGCATAAATATAAATAATATTATATGTTTTATGCAAATTTTACTTGCAATAGAGGTCTAATATCATTTATTATGTTTAAGGAATTAATATAATAGTATATTAGAAAAATAAATTAATAGAAATTATCTAGTGCTCAAGACTAATTTTTCATATACTGGAATATTTTTTACGAATCAACGTTAAAATACAATAGACAAGAGGTGTTTACGATGAGTAATGAACCAAATTCAAAAACGATGTCTTATTCATTGATAGATTTTCTTAAGTTTTTAATCCCTTCCTTATTTGGAATATCCTTATTCATGATTCCTGTGAAATCAGGTGAAGGAATTACGATTCCAGTGGCATTGATTGCCAATTATTTAACTGAAATTTTGGCAGCGTCAATCCCATCGATAGCAGTAATTCTAATTTCACTTTCTGTTATAGGTTCATTAGTGGCTGTTCTGTTCAAACCACGCTTTATTATGGAAAATCCATTTTTGAATCGCCTATTTACAGTCAATAAGTTTTGGCTAATTGCACGTCTAATCGGTATGATTGTGGCGATTATTACGTTAATTCAAGCAGGACCAGAATGGATATACTCGGAAAATACAGGTGGACTCCTTCTTTATGATTTAGTGCCAATTCTTTTCTCGGTATTCTTATTAGCAGGTTTTTTATTGCCTTTATTATTAAATTTCGGGTTACTCGAGTTTTTCGGTGCTTTATTAATGAGAGTGATGAGACCTGTATTTACGTTGCCAGGCCGAGCGTCTCTGGATTGTCTTGCATCATGGGTTGGAGATGGCACGGTGGGTGTCATTTTAACGACGAAACAATATGAAGAAGGCTATTATACAAAAAGAGAAGCTGCCGTTGTTGCGACTACTTTTTCTGTTGTATCGATCACTTTTTCCATCGCGATTCTTCAATACATGAACTTAGAGCATTATTTTGTTCCATATTACATTACGATTGTCGTTGCAGGCTTAGTTGCAGCATTAATTATGCCACGTATTCCACCTCTTTCAAGAAAGGCAGACACTGGATACGAAAATGTGAAAGTTACGGTTGAAAACCCGATTCCACAAGGTCAATCTCCGTTAAAATGGGGCGTGTCAGAGGCGGTTTCGAAGGCAAGAAAAAATAACGGTGTCGTTGGAACAGTAAGAGAAGGATTCGAAAATGTCCTTGATATGTGGCTAGGTGTGTTACCGATTGTTATGACGATTGGGACAGTTGCCCTTGTGATTGCCGAATTCACTCCATTTTTCACGATTCTTGGGAAGCCATTTGAGCCAATTCTTGCACTGATGCAAGTTCCTGAAGCAGGAGCTGCTGCCCAAACCATGGTCATTGGTTTTGCCGATATGTTCCTTCCGGCTGTCATTGGTAGTGGGATTGAAAGTGAACTGACACGATTTGTGATTGCTGGCGTATCGGTCACCCAGTTGATTTACATGTCTGAGTTAGGAGGATTATTGCTTGGTTCTAAGCTTCCTCTTAACTTGAAAGATTTAATCATCATCTTCTTACTACGTACAATCATTACATTGCCGATCATTGTGATCGCTGCACATATTATTTTTTAAATATAAGGCTCTTTTCCTTAACTTAGTTGCTCTTAATAAGTTGAAAAATGCCTATATCTTCTCTTAGAGACTAAAAGAGAAAGCGAAAAGTGCCGTAGCATATATAATGTATAGCTGTAATTGAAATATATAGGGTAAAAACCGGCTTCTGGGTTTTTACAAATAACCACAATTTATACGAAAACAGCGAATATTTAAAAGGTCGGTCCCCTGCTCTGGGATCGACCTTTTGTTTATATTTCTGATGTGTTAAAATTCTCCTTCATTTCTACTTCATGCTCTTTCGTTAATTTTTCGATATTAAAATTAAAATCGCGTATTAGCTTCCGAGCCTCGTCGAGCATTACATTCGCTTCTTCTATGATCGCTCGGTCCTGTTGCTCAAGTGCTGTGACGATGAGAGTGAAAGCATTGTATTGCGTATTCACGCCTTCAATATATCCTTCATGAACCTCGCGCAGTTCATCTGTATCAAGACGAATGGCCTCCAGTTTATTCATAAATTCTTGGTAGGTTGGGATTACTTCCGTTAAGAGTACATCGTACAATAATTGGTCAGACGTATAATTGACTCCAGTGACACTGTCATAGGCTGAAATGGCCTGTGTTTCTAATCCAATAATACTCGAAAGCTCTTCATTTAAGTAAGTATCTAATTCTGTCTTGACCGGATCCTCTGAAGAACAGCCACTAATCACCATAAAACAAAGAAAAATGGGTAGCGTTAGTAATTTTTTCAATGGTCCACCTCCATAACAACAATGTATGAAGGGGAAAAGCTGAAAGGTTCCAAACAATTTTATAAATAGTTAAAAGCAAGGAAGAAGCTACATTGTGCCTATAAAAGCACAACTAAAATTTTAGTTAAGCTTTTATCGGCACTGTTGGAATTGAAACAATTAGTAATACAATGGATAGATTTTTGGCTATATGGCCAATATATTTTCTTGAATGCTGGATTCATGGAGTTTCCTCCTTTTCATCATGGAATATTATCCCATGGTGAGGTGTAATAGTCTACGCAATGAAGAAGAAAGATACAAAATGTGGTCGTTTTTTCACAAATAGCGATAAATGGATTATACTTGAGTAAATTCCATATTCCATTCAAAAACTAACTTAACTAAAAAGGAGCAATGACTTATGACTGAGAAAAATCAATCTGAAGCACCGAAGAAAATTAGCTTGAAAGAGGCAATGAAGCAACAACTGGAAAATAAAAAGAATCAGGCAAACGCTAATAAAGGAAAAATGAACGGGGACCTTACTACGAAAAAAATGAAAAGTCAACAAAGTAAAAAACCGAGCAATACTCGAAGAAAAATGGGCGTATAATCGGTTGAATACCCTTTGAAAATGAATAAATTGGGAAACCAATAGTTAGGGAAAAGGCAAAAAGAGATATGCAAATTCAAGGAGACGAAGATATTGTCCTCGAAATTAATAAATATCAAGCAAATTATTTTGCACCGCTTGGTGATGCGACTGAATGACCCTTTTGCTACTAGCTTCGGTACCATGCAAGATAAAGAATTTTTTATTATAGAAATGATTGATGAAGAAGGGGGACGGGGCTACGGAGAGTCAGTTGCCTTCACCAGTCCGTGGTATACAGAGGAAACGGTAAAAACAACTGAGCATATGATGTCGGATTTCTTAATTCCGCTCCTTTTTCAAAGTTCCATTCATCATCCTGACGAAGTATCAGAACGATTTGCCATTATTAAACGAAATAATATGGCAAAGGCTGCGTTAGAGGGGGCTGTATGGGATCTGTATGCTAAGCACCAAAACCTCCCCCTTGCAACCTGCTTGGGAGGAACGAAAAAAGCGATTGATGTTGGGATTAGTGTCGGAATTCAACCAACGATAAAAGATTTATTGTTGAAAATCGAGCAATATGTCCTTGATGGCTATAAGCGAGTCAAGTTGAAGATTAAGCCTGGTAAGGATTTAGAAGTATTAAAGGAAGTCAGACGTGTATTTCCGAACCTTCCCATGATGGCTGATGCTAATTCAGCTTATACATTAGACGATATCGCCCATTTGCAGAAATTTGATGATCTCGATTTATTGATGATTGAACAGCCACTGGGCCAAGATGATATTGTCGAGCATGCAAAGCTACAAAAAGAATTGCAAACACCCATTTGTTTAGATGAGAGCATCTATTCCCTTGATGATGCGAAACTCGCCATTGAATTAGGGGCATGTCAAATCATCAATGTCAAAGTCGGACGTGTTGGCGGATTAACAGAAGCAAAGAAAATCAATGATTATTGCAAAGCCCATAATGTCCCTGTATGGTGTGGAGGCATGCTAGAAGCTGGGATAGGACGAGCACATAATATCGCCATTACTGCTTTAGAGCAATTTATTTTACCAGGTGACACCTCTCCATCCAATCGCTATTGGAAAAAAGATATAGTCGTACCTGAAGTGAAGATGGACCAGGGGGTTATACAGGTTCCAACCACACCTGGGATTGGCTATGAAATAGATTGGGCAGCAGTAGAAGAATATCGTGTTGAGAAGAGAATATTTGAGAGAGAAGCGTTAAGGTAAATCCTTGAGGCTTCTTTTTTTATTTTTTATACATTCATATGCAAATGAATGCTATGAAAATAATATTTTATAAAAATATATTGCATAAATAATCATATGTTAGTATAATTAAAACATATCAAAGAGAACGACTTACTAGAATGTAAGACAAAAGGAGAATACACAAAATGAAGAAACTATCAAAGCTTAGCTTTTTACTGATTATGGCCATTGCAGTTGTCCTTTCTGGATGTGGGACGAGCAATACAACAAGTGGAGAAGGTGGAGAAAAGGTACTTAAAGTAGTGACGAACGCAGCCTATGCACCAATGGAATATTTAGAAGGAGATAAAGTTACCGGATTTGATATCGATTTTATAAATGCAGTCGCAGATGAAGCTGGTTACGAAGTGAAAGTGGAACATACTGGTTGGGACGCGATGTTTGTTGAAATCGAAGATGAAATTGCTGATTTAGCTGTTGCAGCTATTACCATTACAGATGAAAGAAAAGCAAGTTATGACTTTTCCGTACCATACTACCTATCAACAAATATGATTTTGGTGAAAGAAGGCAGTGACATTCAAAGTGCGGAAGATTTATTGGACAAGGTGGTTGCTGTTCAAAATGGAACAACTGGGCAGGAATCTGCAGAAGCACTTCTTGGAGTGAACAGCAAAAACATAAAAAAGTTTGAAGATAATAATCTAGCTATTCTAGAGCTTTTAAATGGTGGAGCAGATGCAGTCATTGCTGATAATACAGTGGTAGAGACTTATGTGAAAAATAACGCGGATCAAAAGCTAGTCGTTGTGGCTGATGAAGAAAACTTTGATTCTGAGTTCTATGGTTTGTTATTCCCGAAAAATAGTGAATTAAAGGCTGATTTTGATCAGGCTGTGAATACCGTACTAGAGAATGGAAAATATACTGAAATTTATAAAGAATGGTTTGGCGCAGAACCAGATGTAGAAGGTTTGAAAGCAGGACAATAAAGATATTTATTCCTTCCGCAGTGAAAAACATACTCAAAATGTTCACAGGTATAGAACGCAAAATGGGTTAAAATTGAGTATGTGTGTTCTTTCACATAAAATACCAAAAGCGGAAGGAATGTGTCCTTATGGCTTATTATAAACCGGAAGAAATTACAGAAATTACGATTAAACAAGGTGTCAAAAAAGCAAATTATCCCTTAATGAAATCGCTCATTTTAGGATTTCAAGCTGGAGCTTTTATCGCTCTTGGCTATTTGCTTTACATCCGTGTCACAGCTCCACTTGGGGGAGAGTTAGAAGGATTATCTACGATTCTAGGAGCCTCTTTATTTCCAATTGGTCTTATCTTAACATTAATGGCCGGTGGGGAATTGCTAACAGGCAATATGATGGCCGTACCATTGGCAACATATGCAAAAAAAGTGAAGACGACAGCTCTCATGAAAAATTTAGTCATTATTACGCTAAGTAACTTTCTAGGAGCAGTGTTTGTTGCCTACTTTTTTGGACATATTGTCGGTCTAACAGAATCGGGACTTTATTTGGAAAAAATGGTGTATATTGCTGAACATAAACTTGATGGAACATTTGTACAAGCGTTTATTTCAGGAATAGGTTGCAACTGGCTTGTCGCATTAGCCGTCTGGCTTTGCTATGGTTCAGATACTCCATCCGGAAAAATACTTGGCATTTGGTTTCCAACGATGACTTTTGTAGCGATTGGTTTTCAACACGTCGTAGCCAATATGTTTGTCATACCAGCAGCTATTTTTGCAGGGTATTTAACTTGGTTTGATTTTATATCGAATTTCATTCCCGTATTTCTCGGGAATTTAGTTGGTGGTTCAATTTTTGTAGCAATGCTTTATTGGTTTTCTCTTCAGAAAGATGATCATAGTAAGCTATCTGAGAAAAAATCATTAAAGGTGAGTTAAGGGGCACATAAGGAAAAATTCATAAATCTTCCCACTTACTTTTATAGTTTTTATTCTAGTATAGGACTTTATTAATAGATTTTAGGTTGCGAACGTGATCTCAACTCAGTATAATATTGTTATATCAGAATTTAAAGAAAATTTTCAAATTAAAATTTATTTAAGGGGGAAGATTTGTGAAGAAAGTAACGAGATTAGGTTTAATCATGATCATGGGGCTTGTTATGCTACTTGCCGCATGTGGTTCAAGCAACACAACTGGTGGCGAAGAAAAGAAAAAGCTCCGTATAGTAACGGATGCTGCATACGCTCCTTTTGAATCATTAGAAGGAGATCAAGTAGTTGGATTTGATGTAGACTTTATTAGTGCCGTTTTAGAAGAAGCAGGCTATGAAGTCGTGCAGCCTGAGCATGTTGGTTGGGACCCACTATTTATTGAAATTGAATCGAAGGAAGCCGATTTAGCGATTTCGGCGATTACGATCAATGATGATCGAAAACAAACGTATGATTTCTCCGTACCATACTTCTTATCAACAAACAAAATATTGGTTCCAGAGGGTAGCGATATTAAAAGTGGTGCTGATTTAGAAGGTAAGGTAGTAGCTGTTCAAAATGGTACAACAGGACAAGAAACAGCTGAAGCGATTTTAGGAAAAAATAGTAATGATATCAAAAAGTTTGAAAACAATAACTTAGCGATTATGGAGCTTGAAGCTGGTGGAGCGGATGCTGTTGTCGCTGATAACACCGTAATCGAAGAATATGCAAAGAACAACCCAGAAAAAAATCTCGTTGTTATCGAAGATCCTTCCTTTGCAGCAGAATATTATGGCTTAATGTTCCCGAAGGATAGCGAACTAGTTTCTGAATTAAATGAAGCGATTAACAAAGTATTTGATAGTGGAAAGTATGCAGAAATTTATGAAGAGTGGTTTGGCTCAGAACCAGATGTAGACAACCTGAAAGCACAACAATAGAGGCACAAACGAGTGGAAATTGCGTAACTCTATGAATAGTGTTACGCAATTTTTTTGAGAGAATGAGGTGAGTTACAGATGGACATGTTGAATTGGTTATCTACAATTTCTTTTGGATTTGCACAATCCTTAACAGAATTTACTGGTTTAAGGTTCGATTGGCTTGTGGATTATACTCCCTATTTTCTTAGGGGGACGTTATATACGATTGGAATTTCCCTATTAGGAATATTAATCGGAACGATCTTAGGTTTGTTGATTGGCCTAGGAAAAATGCTCAATAATAAGTTACTAAGCTTCCCTTTTAAATTTTACATCGCTTTTTTCCGAGGAACTCCTTTCTACGTACAAATTTTACTGATCCATTTTGGTGTCATACCTGCTTTACTCGGGACTACAAATGGAATAGCTGCTGGAATATTAGCCTTATCCTTAAATGCAGCTGCTTACATTGCCGAGATTTTCCGAGCGGGGATCCAGTCAATTGATAGGGGACAAATGGAGGCTGCTCGTTCATTAGGAATGAACCATATACAGGCGATGAGATATATCATCCTTCCGCAAGCCTTCAAACGAATGATCCCACCATTAGGAAATGAGTTTATTGTCCTTATAAAAGAATCTTCTCTTACAGCTTTAATCGCAGTTCCTGAATTGATGTATTGGGGTAAAGCATTCCAAGGTCAATATTATAAAGTTTGGGAGCCGTTTTTAACAGCTGCTGTTATCTACTTCTTCTTAACGTTAACATTAAGCTTCTTATTAAGTCGTCTAGAAAAGAGGTTAGCAACAGAATGATCAAAGTAGAGAAATTAAAAAAATCGTTTGGTGCTAATGAAGTTCTTAAGGATATCAACGCAAGAGTAAAGCAACAGGAAGTGGTCGTTGTCATCGGACCTTCAGGTTCTGGAAAATCGACTTTTCTACGCTGTCTCAATTTATTAGAGTCGATTACAGATGGACATGTTTTCATTGAAGGTGTCGACGTGACGTCCAAGACGACCGACATTAATAAAATCAGAGCGGAAGTCGGCATGGTTTTCCAACAGTTTAATCTTTTTCCTCATAAAACAGTACTAGAAAATATTATGCTTTCACCTATTAAGGTCAAAAAGGTAGAGGAAAGTAAGGCGAAGGAAAAAGCCCTTGAGTTATTGCGGAAAGTAGGACTTGAGGAAAAAGCGAAAAGTTTTCCAGATTCCTTATCAGGCGGACAAAAACAACGTGTGGCAATTGCTAGAGCACTCGCGATGGAACCGAAAATCATGCTTTTTGATGAGCCGACTTCAGCACTTGACCCTGAAATGGTCGGGGAAGTATTAGAAGTCATGAAACAGTTGGCCAAAGAAGGAATGACAATGGTTGTTGTTACCCATGAGATGGGCTTCGCCCGTGAGGTAGGAGACCGGGTTTTATTCATGGACGGCGGTTATATCGTCGAGGAAAATATTCCTCATGAGTTGTTTGACAATCCTCAGCATGAACGGACAAAGGCATTTTTGAGTAAAGTATTATAAAAATGGTATAGTAAAATCCGGGCTTTTTGTATGCTCGGATTTTTTTCGAGGATAATAAGAATGTAACCTTCTACATTCAATTACGTCTAAAAGGATGAGGTGAAGAAAATGAAAAAACTATTGATGACATTATTAACTGCCCTTACCTTACTAGTCATAACAGCTTGTGGAACAGCGGATACAGATGATCAAGCGAATGGTGACAATCCTGAAAATGGGACAAGCGAAGTGTCTGAGGGAAACAATGATGCTGTAGAAGAGAATGAGGCAAGTGAAGAAACAGAAACGAATGAGGTAGCGGAAACAGAAGATGAAGCAACAACGGAAAATGATCGAGAAGTGATTACAGAAGAAGCTACTTTCACGGGCGTACAGGATACGCATTCCATTGAAGTACAAACCGAGTCTGAAGTGCTTGCATTGCAAACACTTGACCCAGGTGTGGCAGACGTTGATTTCCAAGCCATTGAAGCAGGTACACCGGTTATCATTCATTACTACCAAAACGAAAACGAACAAAATATCCTTACTAAATTTGAGATTCAATAAAATAAGAGCTCGCCACTTGGCGAGCTCCTTGTTTATTGTGAAACTGCGTTCCCGATCTTCTAGTTAGGCAGAATGCTTTACTAACTTCGGATTCTTCTGCATGGAAGCATATAAAAGGAATCCACTTAAAAGAAGTAGAACGCTTGTAAGGATGAAGACCGATGAAATGCCAAAATACCCAGCGATAAATCCACCCATAACCGGACCGATTACATTGCCTAAAAAACGGAGGCTCGTGTTATATCCTAATACTTCTCCTTGCATCGCTATCGGTGCTTCTTGACGAATATACGCTACCCTCACAGGAATAATCCCTCCAATAGCGACACCTAATAAAAAGCGAATGACGATGAGTTGCCAAATATTCGTCACAAAAGCTCCTGGTAGATAAACGAGACCAGCAATGAATAAAAGGGCAATCAAAATTTTTATATAGCCGTAGCGATCCGCCATTTTTCCCCATTGACGTGCCATCATTAAATTCCCTAAACCTGCCACAGAAAAAGCAAGCCCAGAGAATAGGGCTAAATTGGCTGGCCCATGAAGTTCACTCACATACAAGGAAAGAATAGGTTGAATGCTAAAATGCGCAATTTGAATCAAAGTAGATATTAAGAGTACATTTAATAGCAGTGGATTTCGACTAATATGTTTAAAAACTTCTTTCGTCGTATAGGATGTTTTCGTTCCTTTAACATCCTTCATCCTGTATTCTTTTGTGGTAATGACAAGCACAGCTGAGATGAAAATAGCAATGGAAGTCCATTTAAATGTGGCGGAATAACCAAAGGTATCCGCAAGCACACCGCCTAAAAGAGGTCCAATCAGTTGTCCTGTAATCGCCCCTGTTTGCAATGTTCCTAGGACCCTTCCGGCATTTTCTTTTGGAGTTTGGGTGGAGATAAAAGCTTGAGACATGGAGATAAAGCCAGCGAAAACACCCATGAACATTCGTAATAGAAATAGCTGCCAAACGGTATTGACAAATCCCATTAACAAAATGGAAAAGGCCATTCCGAAGGCCGAAAAGATCAGGAGTTTTCTTCGTCCGTACTTATCCCCAATTCGTCCCCAAAGAGGTGAAAAAATAAATGCCGTCACAAAGGTAACACCAAAGGTTATCCCTGACCAGTGCTGAACATATTTGTCGGAGAAATCACCGAAGGAATCAATATAAAGGGAGATAAATGGGAGCACCATCGTCATACTCCCGGCAATAAAAAAGTTGGCAAACCACATAATTTTCAGATTGCGTTTTGCGATAAGCTGTTCGTCCATATGAACACTTCTTTCTCAGAAGAAATTTCGTTTTCCTAAATAATATAATAACTGAATAATGAAAAATTACAAGAAATTTACTTGACTTTTTTCATTTGCAAAGGAAAATGGGTTTGTACAAATGCTTGATTAGGGCGATTGTTCGGATTTTTTAAGTGAGATCAAAAAAGCGAAAAATAATCAAATATTTGATCCATTTAAGGCGTGCCCTTCTATTTACTATTTCCATTTTTCCTTGTAATCTAGAAACTAAATAGCACTGATGAAGGCGAGGGAATGAATTTGATTAAAGCGATTTTTTTCGATTTAGATGATACATTGCTTTGGGATCATAGAAGTGTAAAGGAAGCCTTTGCCGCCACTTGTAAGCTGGCAGAGGAAAAATACGGTGTTGAGCCGCAAGAATTGGAAGAAGCAGTTCGTTCAGCGGCAAGGGAGCTTTACTCATCGTTTGAGACATATCCTTTTACGAAAATGATTGGCATTAATCCGTTTGAAGGCTTATGGGGAAACTTTCTCGATCAACATGATGTAAATTTTCGAAAGATGAAGGAGATCGTTCCTACATATCGAAAAGAAGCATGGACGGGCGGATTACGAGCACTAGGAATTGAAGATGAAGATTTTGGTATTGAACTAGCTGAGCGCTTTCCAATTGAGCGAAGAAAAAATCCATTTGTCTATGATGATACTTTTTCTGTGTTGGACAAGCTTAAAGGAAACTACAAATTATTACTTTTAACAAATGGTTCACCTGATTTGCAAAATACGAAACTAGCAATCACACCAGAAATTGCTCCATACTTTGATCAGATCGTCATTTCGGGGGATTTCGGGCGAGGTAAACCAGATCCAACTATTTTTGAGCATGCCCTTCAACGTATGGAAGTGTCAAAGGATGAGGCGATTATGGTTGGAGACAACTTGATGACCGATATATTAGGGGCATCACGGGTTGGGATGAAATCCGTTTGGATTAATCGACACGACAAAGAACGTAATGAAGTAACCCCAGATTATGAAATCCGCCAACTAGAGGAGCTTTTTGGAATTTTAGATACTGTAAATCAAGTGGTTTGATGTAAAATGGGGGAATCACCGATAAAATTGATTTTACGCTGATATATCAAAATTATCGCCGATATCCCTTTCAAAAGTGAGGTCATGCAAAATGTTAGAGCAAGCAAAACAACTATTACAGGCTCATTTCGGGTATTCTTCCTTTCGAAAAGGGCAGGAAGCAGCTATTCAATCGATTTTAGCTGGCAAAGATACGGTTTGTATCATGCCTACTGGTGGAGGGAAATCGATATGTTATCAAATACCAGCTCTCGTTTTACCCGGTACAACGATTGTTATTTCACCACTCATTTCATTAATGAAGGATCAAGTTGATAGCCTCTTACAAGTAGGGATTCCAGCCACGTTTATTAATAGTTCTTTAAGTTTTCAAGAAGCAAATGAACGAATGGAAGCTGCCATATATGGAGAATATAAGCTCTTATATATCGCTCCAGAACGACTTGAATCACGCGAATTCGTTGAGCAATTAAGAGGACTCGATATTCCCCTTGTAGCCGTGGATGAGGCCCATTGTATTTCCCAGTGGGGACATGATTTTCGTCCAAGCTACCTGCAAATTCAAAGGCTGATTGAGCAACTTCCACAAAAACCTCTTGTCATGGCGTTAACAGCGACCGCTACCCCACAAGTACGTACCGATATTTGCAACGCATTACAAATCGATGAACGCCACACGATCATGACTGGGTTTGAGCGTGAAAACCTCTCATTTAATGTCATAAAGGGTCAGGATCGCTATGCTTTTTTAAAAGATTATGTCAAAAAGAATGAGCAAGAGGGCGGAATCATTTATGCTGCCACTAGAAAAACAGTTGATCAGCTCTACGAAAAATTATCCAAGGAAGGAATTCGTGTTGGTCGCTACCATGCGGGAATGAGCGACAACGACAGAAAGCATGAGCAAGAGAAGTTCCTTCAAGATGAAACAACGGTGATGGTTGCAACCTCGGCATTTGGAATGGGAATTGATAAATCCAATATTCGCTATTGTATTCATTATCAACTTCCTAAAAATATGGAGAGCTATTATCAAGAAGCAGGTCGTGCAGGTAGAGATGGTCTTGATAGTGAATGCATTGTCTTGTACTCTTCACAAGATGTTCAGGTACAACGATTTTTGATCGACCAATCGGCAGACAGAATGAGGATTGCTGGAGAGCTTGAAAAATTACAGGCAATGGTTGATTATTGCCATACTGAAAACTGTCTCCAAGCTTATATTCTAGAATATTTTGGAGAAGAGGATGCATCAAGATGTGGGAGATGTGGGAATTGTACAGATTCTCGCACCAGTGTTGAAGTGACAAAAGAGGCGCAAATGGTTTTGTCATGTATCATCCGTATGGGGCAACGCTTTGGAAAAACGGCAGTTGCTCAAGTATTAACCGGCTCAAATAATAAGAAAATCAAGGAATTGAGATTTGATCAATTGCCAACGTACGGTATCTTAAAAGAGATGAGTGCGAAAGAGGCAAGTGAATTCATTGAATTTCTCATCTCACAGGATCTTATTGGAGTTGAACAAGGTCAATATCCAACCATCTTTATTACACCAGGAGGAAAGGAAGTCTTGCTTGGAAAGCAGCAGGTCTTTCGAAAAGAAGTCGTTGAAGTGGTACAGGTTTCAACGCAAGATCCGCTATTTGAAAAGCTTCGCCAAATACGAAAGTCGATTGCAGACATTGAGAATGTACCTCCATTTGTGATTTTTTCCGATGCTGCACTGAAAG
This sequence comes from Robertmurraya phoenicis, assembly GCF_047302285.1. GTDB lineage: Bacteria > Bacillota > Bacilli > Bacillales > Cytobacillaceae > Robertmurraya. The sequence goes on along the minus strand of NZ_CP154845.1, from coordinate 4,105,285 downwards.
ATATGTGTATAAAATTACCACAAAATAGGAATGAATTCCTTGGCGTTAGTGGTGTTGGAGAAATGAAGCTTGAGAAATATGGAGAACAATTTATCAACGGAATTCTTGAATTTTGTGAAGATAATCCAGAAAGAGTCACGGAAAAACCGGTGATGGAAGCCTCGAAACCGAAAAAGAAAAAAGGGGAGAAAAATTCCCATCTGGAAACTTATCATCTATTTAAGGAAGGATTATCGGTTAAAGAAATCGCGAAGAAGCGGGAAATGGCAACAAGTACGATCGAGAATCATATCCAACAATGCATGGCAGAAGGGCTGGACATTGCAGTATCTGATATCATTCCCGATCAATATATCTCCCTTCTTAAACAAGCAGTAGAAGAAGCAGGAGCAGAAAAATTGAAACCGATCAAAGAACTTCTCCCAGATGAAGTTTCCTATTTGATGATTAAAGTATTCTTACGGACACGGCAAGTTAACTAATTGGATCTAAAAATCCCCTTTAATCAAGGGGATTTCAGACTGTTGACAAGAGGCATTGAGAGAACGAATCTCAATGCCTTTTGTTCATGAGGAGAGATATTGATATGTGAAAGTGAAAAGTATGTTTCATGATGGGCTCATGAGACAAGATTTTAGTGGCTACAAGAGAAAAGTATGTTTCATGAAGGGTTCATGAAACAAGATTATGATGGATGCAAGAGAAAAGTATGTCGCATGAAGGGCACATGAAGCATGATTATGGCGAAAAATTAAAAGACTGTAGTCAAACTCGATAAAATTGAGTTTGACTACAGTCTAAAAATCCCCTTTAATCAAGGGGATTTCCTATTTTCTTCAATACCGGAATAGCGTTTCCCATGCATTCAAAGATGAAATCTGCAGAACTTGGATTTCCAACTCCATGGGGATCAATGAATATCGTTCCACAGCCAAGCGGACGAACTGGTCGGATTTCGTTAATCCAGTTGTCACCTACACTGACGATCTCGTCATATTCCACACCAAATTCACTTTTAATACGTTCAAAACGTTCAAGTGTACGGGTCGGCTTTTCACCGTTAAATATTTTTAAATCAAATAGCTGATCAAGGCCAATTTTTGCTAAAATGGCTTCACTATCAGGCTGAGGGCTGTTCGTTAATAATACGAGTTTTACATGTTCATACATGTCGCTAAGTACTTCTTTAAATCCGACAATCGGTTCCATCTCGAATTCTGGTCCCATCATATACTCTCTCGTTTCAAGAAATGCCTCATAGCACTCCTTACTATTTAGCCCATAGTGCCCTGCGATTGAAGTGGAAGTCCACCAAGGATCGCCAATGCTTAGCATCGTTTCGAAATTGATTTCAATCGGGTCAGGATAGAGCTTCCCAACCTCTTCATCTGAAAGTCGAAGGCCGTTCCACTCATATGCTTCTTGAACGATGTTATCTAGTTGCACTAGAACTAAATCGTTTACTCCATCATAGACCCTTCCAATTTTAATCGGGTGTTCATCACGCTTCACCGCATCAAAATCTATTTGGAAGAGGGATTGCTTTTCTAAAGGGAGCTTGTCCTTTAGTCGCTCTGCTTGGTAATCAAAATGATGTGTATCCTCATACACGGTTCCATCTAAATCAAAAACGAGAACTTTTGCTTTTGAAACATCCATTAATCGTCACCTCTTTACTAGTGTAAAGAAGACTACTAAGCAAAAACAAGTAGATTTGCTGATTTCATATTGCTTTTACATAAAAATAACAATTTCATTTAGAAAAAATAGATTTTCAAATTGTATTAAAGGTTGTTAAATATTATGATTAGACATGGTGATTTTTTAATAAGCTAGGGTATACATCAAAATTGTGGCTTATTTCGTGCGAAATCTCGATCTCGCACATTGTTATAAAGATAGGAGAAATAAAAATGAAGATAGATGTAATGGAAGTGTGTTTGCTCGCTGGGAAGATCATGCTCCAAAGTGGGGCAGAGACCTATCGAGTTGAAGATACGATGATGAGAATGGCATCCTCCTTTGGAGCAAAAGAATCACATAGTTATGTGACACCGACAGGAATTATGTTCTCGATTGAGTGTGAACAACCGACAAAAACGAAGCTCATTCGAATTACTGATCGGACGACCGATTTACATAAGATTACGTTAGTAAATAGCGTTTCCCGTCAAATTAGCAATAAGGAATTGACACTTGAAGAAGCATATGAATCATTGAAACATATTGAAAGCTCAACACCATCTTACCCCATTATCGTTCAAGTTTTGGCTGCTGCCATTGCAAGTGGTTGCTTTTTAATCATGTTTCAGGGTACATGGAATGACTTTTTTCCTGCGCTAGTGGCAGGTGGGATCGGATTAATTAGTTTTATTTATGCCCAGCGCCTCGTACCGATTAGGTTTTTCTCAGAATTCGTTGCCTCGCTTATTATTGGTGTCCTTTCTTGGATATTTATCTATATCGGATGGGGCAATGAGCTTGATAAAATTATTATTGGGTCTGTCATGCCACTCGTTCCTGGTCTTGTCCTTACCAATGCAGTCAGAGATTTAATGGCCGGTCATTTAGTCTCCGGGCTGTCAAAAGGGGCGGAAGCGTTATTAACAGCTTTTGCGATCGGTTCTGGCATAGCGGTCGTGTTAACCTTTATTTAGGAGTGTTGAAATGGTTTTAGAACAATTAATCACAAGCTTTATTGCTTCTGCAGCATTTGGGATTATTTTTAATACAAAGAAGGTTTCATTAATAAAATGTGGAATTGTCGGCATGGCCGGCTGGTTTGTCTATTTTATGATGACAAGCAACGGGATAGATTCCGTTCCAGCCTCTTTAGCTGGTTCATTTGTTGTCGCGTTAATTAGTCAATTTTTTGCAAGAAGATATAAAGCACCTATTATCATTTTTAATGTTGCTGGGATCATTCCGTTGGTCCCAGGGGGTCTCGCCTATGATGCGATGCGTAATTTTGTGGAAAATGATTATATCGTTGGCCTCGGTTTGGCTGCAAAGGCTGGCTTAATCTCAGGAGCCATCGCCCTAGGTCTTGTTTTCTCTGAAGTGATCAACCAACTGATTCGAAAAGCAAAGCTGCCTCCGAAGGTGTATTCCAAATCAAGATTGTGATGAACTTATCTACAAGATAGGTTCTTTTTTTATCGAAAAATATAGGAAGGAGTGGAAATTTCTTCACATAAACTGGGCATAAGTTGTGAAAAATATGGAATGTGAAAAATTAATAGAATGAACCATAATGATGAATATTAGGATGATAAGATTGGTGACCTTTGCGTTTTTGATAATGTTTGTTGGCATGCTCGTTCTTGTGGCACTAATTGACATGTTTATATGGCAGGAATCCTTTTTACTAGTCCTTTTCAGACTGTTCTCATTAGATGAGGGAACAAATGAGGGCTTTGTAAGCGGAACAGCGTTTGTAGGATTGATATGCAGTATAGTGATTGATTATCGCATAAAAAAAAATAAAGGGCATAAGCCATTATGAACAAGAAGCTTGTGGAAAATCTATCCTTGTGGCAACTGGCAGTATTAATGTTTATCTTTGAGATTGGGAGTGTTGCCATCGTTGGAGTCGGAAATGACTCGAAGCAGGATGCATGGATAGCTGTTGCGATTTCAACGGTGTTAGGAGTGGGGGTCATTAGTTTCTATGTGTTGCTACTTAAGCGTACTCCTGGAAAAAATCTGTTTGAGATCATCACCCTTTGCTTTGGAAAATGGTTAGGAAAGGGAATTGCGCTTTTATACGTCTTTTATTTTTTTTATATTGCTGAGAGGGTGTTAAGGGATTTTTGTGAATTAATTACTACCGTTATATTTGAAAATACGCCAATAGAGGTTATTTCTATTACGATGATGTGCGTTATTGCTTATATGCTCTATTTAGGGCTTGAAGTTTTTGGGAGAACAGGGGAGATTTTTATTCCCTATGTGTTTACGTTCACGATTTTAATTGGATTAGCCATTCTTTTTTCTGGAGAAATGGACTTTAAGAATTTGCAACCTGTAATGGCAGAGGGGATTGGTCCAATTTTTAAACATATTTTTCCTAGACTTTTAACCTTTCCTTACGGGGAGTTAATTACCTTTATGGTAATCATTCCAAATGTCACACAATTTAAAAAAGCTGGAAAAGTAAGTGTGGTTACCGTATTAGTGAGCGGCATGATTATTATTTATGGAACAATAGTTGAAATCGCTACTCTTGGTACAGAGCAAATGGAAAGGTCGGTCTTTCCATTGCTATCTGCAGCACGAGATATTTCTTTGTTGGAATTCATTGAAAGAGTAGATTTAGTCGTCGTCTTTATTGTGATGTTTGGAATTATTACAAAGGTGAGTGTATTTTTTTATGCGGGACTAAAAGGACTTGAACATGTTATGAATATTCCGTACCGATACATGGTTCTTCCAATGTCTACAATTCTTTCTTACGGGGCGATTTTGATTAGTAATAACTTTGCAGAGCATATTGAAGAAGGAATTCGATTTATTCCCCAATATATGCATATTCCATTCCAATTAATCTTGCCGGTACTCATTGCTCCACTGCTTTTCTGGAAAACGAAAAAACAAAAAAGGGGATCGGACATGAATGAGTCTCAGTGATTTCCTATTTAAGAGAAGAAAAAATAAAAATGGTGAAAAAGCTCCAGTGGAGGAGTTATTTCAAAAAGGGGATGTCTCTAAGGAATATTTTAGAAGCTTAAGCAAAAATAAGAAGGCGATTCAAGAACTCTTTAAGCATACGTTTGATTTCTCCTGTGATGACATTAAACTTGGTCAATTAGATGCGTGTGTTTGTTATTTAGGGACGATGTTAAGTATTGAATCGCTCACCAACAAAGTCCTAAATGTACCTCGAGAAACTTCGGTAAATAAAAGACCAAATAATATTGCGGAAATTCGCGATCTTTATTTTCCGACGATCGCTTTTGAATATGCAGATACTTTTCACAAGGTCGTTTGGCATATATTAAACGGCTTTGCCGTAATTATGGTCGATGGTCAGGGAAAAGCCTTGTCTTTAGAAATTGGTAATATTGAAAAAAGGGCTATAACAGAACCAAGTACTCAGACGATTATTCGCGGACCAAAGGAAGCTTTCACTGAGGATATCAATACGAATATTAGTCTCGTTAGAAAGAGAATCAAAAACCCATATTTGACCTTTGAAGGCTTCTATATCGGCAGGGATACAAAAACGACAGTGGGCATAGGCTATATATCATCGATTGCGAATGCGGATATTTTGGATGAAGTAAGGAAAAGAATTAAAAAAATTGACGTTGGAGCTGTATTGGATTCAGGGAATATTGAGGAATTGATTGCCGATAAATCCTTCACCCCTTTTCCACTTGTGTTCAATACAGAGAGGCCAGATAGTATTTGTGGTCACTTACTAGAAGGAAAAATCGCTCTAATCGTAGATGGAAGCCCTTTTGTTTTAGCAGTACCAAGTGTCTTGACTGATTTTTTTCAATCCTCAGAGGACTATTATCAACCCTTTTTAATGTCCAGCTTTATTCGGATTATTCGCTATATGTCATTTATGATTGCTTTAATGTTGCCTTCTTTATATGTTGCCTTATCGACTTTTCATCAAGAGCTTATGCCGACTCAGCTATTGATCAGTATTCAAGCACAGAGAGAAGGGGTTCCTTTTCCAGCTGTGATCGAAATCTTCATGATGGAACTAACATTTGAAATTATGAGAGAGGCAGGAGTTAGGATGCCACGAGCGGTAGGACAAACCGTTTCGATTGTTGGTGCTTTGGTTATTGGGCAGGCAGCAGTTGAAGCAGGGCTAGTTTCCAACGTTCTAGTGATAATCGTTGCCTTTACAGCTATCGCTAGTTTTGTCTCTCCAATATACAATTTTTCCATTTCAACGAGGTTACTCCGCTTTGTGCTAATCCTTTGTGCAGCCATTTTTGGTTTATATGGTGTGTTATTATTTCTCATTATCATGGTCATACATCTTGTTAGCTTACGCTCCTTAGGAGTTCCTTATTTAGCGCCTGTAGCACCATTTAAGTTATTCGATCAAGATGATGTCTTTTTAAGATTCCCAATATGGACCAATAAAAAAAGGCCGTCTTATTTATTCCCAGAGTCGCCGGTCAAAAAGAAGGGAAAGCATAAGCCAAGCCCTCCGCCAGCAAAAGGGGGAGGCAAATGAAAGTACGAATTTTTTTGCTGATATGTAGTGTTTCCTTCATATTGACAGGTTGTTGGGATAGTACTGAACTAAATGATGTTTCGATCGTAACAGGAATTTCTATCGATCCTGGTAAGGAAAAAAAGTATCGCATGACGGTTGGATATGTAAATGCTTCCCAGTTGGCTCCTCAAGAACCATCAGAGGGTGCACCTGTTTCTGCTATGACTTTAGAAGGCAATTCACTCCCGGAAATTTCGGCTCGAATGAATGTAGGGGTAAGTAGGAAGCTTATTTTTTCACATACGAGATCGTTATATATTAATGAAGCGGTGGCCAAAAAGGAAGGAGTGGGGAGTTTCTTAGACTCTCTAGAAAGAAGTCCCCAATTCCGAAATGACTTTAATATTTTGATCACGAAAGGTCATGAAGCTGAATTGTTTACGAAGATCAATGACCCAGTCGAAAAAGTACCGTCTTTAAAAGTTCAAAAGCAGATTAAGTCTATTTTAGAAGGTTGGGGGGGAGAGCCTGGAGTACGGTTGACAGATTTCATTGATGCCATTGTTTCTCATGGGCGCTCTCCAGTTGCCAGTTCTGTCATCATAAAGGGGAATGCTGAAAAAGCAAAAAATGTCGAAAGTAATATGTCGATCGAGGCACCGGCAATGATACAACTTGATGGAATTGCCGTATTCGAAAGGGATAAATTAATTGGTTACCTATCATTGGATGATACGAGGAACTATTTATGGACACAAAAGCTCGAATCGACGATGGTGGATGTGCCTTGTGGAAAACTAGGTGGTAATGAGATAGATAGGATTTATTTTGATATAGTAATCACGAATAATAAGTCAAAAATAGAAACTTTTTATAGAGGTCAACAACCTCATTTAAAGGTAGACATATACTCCGAGGCAAGACTGAATAGCATGCAATGTCAGAAGGATTTATCGAAAAAAGAAACATATATCGAACTGGAAGAAATGGCGAGTCAATATATTCAAGCGATGATTGAAAGTACGATCAAAAAAGTACAAGATGAATTTGGGGTTGATATATTTGGGTTTGGAGAGGCGCTCCATCGCCAGGATTACCAAAAAGCGAAAGAGGTTGAGGATAAATGGAATGAGGAATTTATTCGGGCAGACGTAGATGTCAATGTTCATTTGGCCATCCGCCGAAGTGGAATTCGCAATAAGAGCTTTTTATCTGAGTTCCCTAGTAGTGAGGAGGAATAGTGGTAGCTTTTTCTACCCTTTTTCTGTATCTTTAGATAGGAATAGTGATTGTAAAAGGAGAAAACGATGAGTGAGTTAATACAAGAAAAGCTGAAAGGCTTTATTCAGGATGTATGGAAAAAAGAACAATTTGGAAAGCCAACTCAAGTACAGGAGAGTGCCATTCCTTATATTTTAGAGGGGAAAGATGTCATTGCTGAATCTCCCACAGGTACAGGCAAAACTCTCGCTTACTTGTTACCGGTTTTAAATCAAATTGCTCCAGATAAAAGAGCGATCCAAGCGGTAGTTTTAGCGTCTTCCCAAGAACTTGTGATGCAAATTCTTCAAGAAATTCAAAAATGGAGTGAAGCAAGTGGTATTCGTTCTGCTTCTTTTATTGGAGGAGCGAATGTTAAAAGGCAGCTCGAAAAACTAAAGAAGCATCCCCATATCATTGCCGGAACACCGGGCCGACTGTATGAATTAATTAAGCAAAAGAAAATTAAAATGCATGAAGTGAAAACGATTGTTTTAGATGAAGGGGATCAACTGCTGACACATGAGCATTTGCCAACCGTGCAAAATATTATCCGTTCTGCCTTAGCTGAACGTCAGGTCGTTCTATTTTCTGCAACTCTATCCCCTTATGTAGAAAAAGAGGCAAAGGCTCTAATGAGAAAGCCTGAAGTGATTCGAATTGAAAAAGACGAAACGATTTCGGCAGGCAATGTGGAGCATATTTATTTTACTGCTGAGCAACGGGAGAAAATCAAGTTGCTGGAAAAAGTATTTCGCTTACCTGATGCGAAGACACTTGTGTTTATAAAGGATATTGGGAGCTTAACGGTAGCAAGTGAGAAGCTGGCCTTTGATGGGATTGAAACGGCTATTCTGCACAGCGACTTAAACAAGGATAAAAGAAAAAATGCTTTAAAAGACTTCCGTACCGGAAAAGTGAATATGCTACTTGCTACCGATGTCGCTGCAAGAGGCTTAGATATTAAGGGAGTAACTCATGTTGTTCATTTAGACTTTCCAAAGGATCTGGAGCAATATGTTCATCGTTCAGGACGTACTGGTCGCTTTGGAGCGGATGGAATCGTGATATCCCTAGTGACCGAACGAGAAGAAAGGGAACTCAAGAAATACGCTCGTGAAGTAGGGGTAGAGGTTACACGTAAAGTGTTTTATAAAGGGGTTATTGTCAGCCCTGAAGACAGAAGGTAAATTTTACTTTTTGAAGTTTGGTTTGCATGAGGAACTAACCGACGACTCATACTACCTATGAATTGATAGAGAAGGAGTTGAAATCGTTGGGACGCACAAAAATGGGCAACGCCAATGCCGAACGCAATAAGAATAAAAAACAAAAGCAAAAAGTAAGCTCAGAATTAGTGGAATTTACGCCAAAAGATGAACGTAACCAGAAGCGAATTGTCGATTAGAATTGGTAGGCGATTCATAGATAAGGGTACCGATGTAGTCGCGAAACAAATTGTCCGCATACAAAGATGTGTATGCGGACAATTTATGTTTTCGTAGAGTAGAGTGTCCACATGTGCTTCATGAGGACAAACTCCGGAAGAAAAGCAGTGAAGTTTGTCCTCATAAGGGGTTCATGAGGACAAACTCTGGTAGAAAAAGTGGTGAAGTTTGTCCACATAAGGGGTTCATGAGGACAAACTCTGGGTAGAAAAGCATTCAAGAGTGTCCTCATAAAATAGTTCATAAGGAACCCTATCAAAAAAGCCCATACTTAATACTATAGCTCTAACTTTCCCACTCAATCTTCTCCAATGGTTTCACGGCCGGACCATCAAGAACTTCTCCGTCAATGGAAAATCTAGAGCCGTGGCATGGGCAATCCCATGTTCGCTCGCCGTGATTCCATTCGACCTCACATCCTAAATGAGAGCAGGTTGTATCCAAAATATGTAACTTTCCTTTCTGATCCTTGTAGGCACCACAACGTCTGCCATCCACCATAACTGGTGAGCCCTCATCAACCACCAGTTCATCTGGCGTCTTTGGAATAAATTCAAGCTTTCCTTGAATGAAATGCTTAGCTACATCGGCATTCACACTGATAAATTTCTTTACCTCGGGATCAGCATGGAATCTTTGCGGGGTAAAAAGTTCCTCATAAGGGTTGTCCTTATTTACAATCATGTCCTTCAGGAGAAGGGCCGCAGCTGTTCCATTCGTCATCCCCCATTTACGATAACCAGTTGCAATCAACACACGAGGTTGATTTTCAGTAATCGCTCCAACATAAGGAACCTTATCAAGTGTATACATATCCTGTGCAGACCAGCGATACTTGTATTCCTCAATACCAAGAACATCGTCTGCAAACTTTTCCAAATTTAAATAATGTTGAAGCGTATCGATTCCTTGTCCAGTCTTATGTCCTTCTCCACTCATTAACACGAGTTGATCCCCATTAAAAGGAGTCGCACGAAGGGAGCGAGTCGGAGAATCGGCACTAATGTACATTCCTCCTGGAAAAGGTTGTTTCGTTTTCAGTCCAAGAATATAGGCTCTTTCCACATACATTCGTGCAAAGAAAAGCCCTTTTTTATCACAAAAAGGAAAATGAGATGCTGCCACGATGTGCTGGCAGTTTACTTTTTTACCATTGCGAAGCATAATTTGTGGCTGTTCCCCGTCATCAATATCCATGGCAGTCGTGTTTTCAAAAATAGTTCCACCGGCTTCAATGAACAGTGTTACAAGCTTATGAAGATACTTAAGTGGGTGAAACTGGCCCTGTTGAGACATCGCTAAGGCTGATTTTATATCAATATCAAAAGGAATTTGATTTTGAATAGAGCTCTTAATCCCAAGCCTCTCGTAAGCTAGCGCCTCTTTCTCAATCTTGTCCTGACCTTGATCGGTCGTTGCATAAATAATGGCATCTTCATCACTATAATCACAATCGATTTCGTGAGTTTGAACCATCTGCCGGATAAAATTGAGGGCATCTGTGTTCGCATCATAGTACATTCGTGCCTTTTTTTCACCAAAATGATTCATCAACTCATCATAAATGATGTTATGCTGAGCAGTAATTTTCGCAGTCGTATGACCGGTTGTTCCGGTTAGAATCCTCCCAGCCTCGATAATCGCCACTCGCAGCCCCTCTTTTGCTAAAAGATAGCCTGTCGTTATGCCGGTGATACCTCCTCCAACAATGGCGACATCAAAGGTCTGATCTTCTGTCAGTTTATTAAAAAGTGGTAGCTCAAACTCTCTCCAATACGATTCTGGAAAAGTTGGCATTTGATTATTTGCATTCCCAGTCATGTTAACCCTCCATAAAAACATACTGAACATAATTTTTCCATTTCATTCAAATTTATGCATTTTGTCAACAACACAAAAAAAAGTACAGAAAAGGCTGTACTCTTTGAAAATAGGCGGTTCGCCTGTAAATCTCTATTGATCATTTTTAGGTGGCCGATCAACCCTAGTAGAATCTTCCGTATTAAGAGAATCCATCAAAAAATAAACGAAAACGCCTCCCACAATAAAGAAAACAATCAGAAATCCAATCAAGGTGGACGTCCATTCAAGCATCAAATTCCTCCTCATGAGTATTTAAAAATGCCCTTTCCATACATATATGCGAGGAATTTTGGAAAAGAAGAGGATTTCACCATTAGGATCAAGAATAAAGTAGGAAAAACAGTGAGGGGGAACGAGCATGAAAACAACCGATTTATGTGATCAATATTTTAGTGAACTACAAGTCATCGGTTCTGAGTTTCAATCCTTTGGCAAGCGAAAAAGCTTTTCAGGTCCAATCAAAACGGTAAAGGTTTTTGAAGATAATGTGCTGGTAAAAGAAGCACTCGAAACAATTCCTTCAGGTTCTGTCCTTGTGGTTGATGGAGGAGGTTCTAAACGACGAGCTTTATTAGGGGATCAACTGGCAGAAATTGCTCAGAGCAGAGGTTTAGCAGGGATTATCATTAACGGTTGTGTTCGGGATTCGGAAGAGCTTTCCCAAATGGATGTGGGTATTCTGGCATTAGGGACCCATCCGTTAAAAAGCAAGAAGGAGGGCAAAGGGGAGAAAAATATCTCTTTACGTTTTCTCTCTGTAAACTGGAATCCTGGAGACTATGTCTATGCAGATAGAGATGGAATCGCTATTGCTACTAGAGAACTAACGAAATAATCTTTGGCAATAACATCCATGTTTTATTTTTCACTCTATGTTGAATTCTATCAACGAGGAGGAGTGAAGAATGATGAAAAAAATTGTAATCGCAATTGCATTATTATTTGCTGTATTAACTATTCCAACCATTTCACACGCTCAGCGAGTACATACCGTAAGTCCAGGGGATTCGCTTTGGAAAATCTCCGTTTGGTATCAGGTGGGATTGTCTGAAATCATCTCTGCCAATCCACAATTTAAAAACCCAGCATTAATCTACCCTGGTCAAAAAGTGACCATTCCCGATTACGATGCTACGAAAAGCATTGAAAATCAAGTGATCCAATTGACGAATCAGGAGCGGGCCAAATATGGTCTGAAACCGTTAAAGGCAAATTGGGAGTTGTCACGGGTAGCTCGGTATAAGTCTGCCGATATGCGAGACCGAAATTACTTTTCCCATACCAGTCCAACTTATGGCTCACCATTTGATATGATCAAAAAATTTGGCCTTTCCTATCGAAGTGCTGGTGAGAACATTGCAGCTGGCCAAACGACCCCTCAACAGGTGGTACAAGCATGGATGAATAGTGAAGGACATCGAGCGAATATCTTGAATTCTGGTTACACCGAAATTGGTGTAGGTTACGCAGAAGGAGGTTCGCAACGATATTATTGGACGCAAATGTTTATATCTAAGTAAGGAAAAACGTCGGGAAATCCCGGCGTTTTTTTGTGGACCGACCATCAACTAAGACTCAAGACCGATACGAAAATAAAGCTCAGGCTCGTTATGAAAGGTCGAAAAACGAGATAAGATGGAAACAAGAAAGGAGGCAACAAACAAATGAAAAATTTCTGGTTGCTATTAGCAGGAGGTATTGCGGCTTTAGTATTGCTATCAAATTTAGGTCCACTGATTGGATTGGCGGTTAGTTTAGCTGTCCTCTACTTTATCTTTAAACAATTTTTAAAGACAGATTCTTTCGGGTGGAAAATCGTATTAGGGATTGTTGGTGTTTTCGTATTATTAACGGCGGCATCCAATATTCCAGCGATTATTGGCATTGTAGCTGCATACGTTCTATACGTTTTGTATAAAAAGTGGAACAATCAAAAGCCAACTTACAAACAAGAGAATGACCCTTTTCAAAATTTTGAAAAGCAATGGTCTGAATTAAATAAGAACTAATAAAGGAGAATGTCCCATGTCAAATTTATTTACACGCATTAAAAATACCGTGATGGCCGACTTAAATGAAGTAATTGAGCAAAAAGAGAAAAAGAATCCGATTGCATTATTAAATCAATATTTACGTCAATGTGAACAGGAAACTGAAAAGGTGCGAAAGTTAATCGCAAGACAGTACCAATTAAGAGAAGAATTTGCGAACGAATATGAGAAGGCTGTCGAGTTGGCGAAGAAGCGTAAGCAACAGGCGGAAATCGCAGATAAAGCTGGAGAAACAGAATTGCATCAGTTTGCGGCTAAGGAAGCAGTACATTATGAGGAACTGGCGACGCGCTTACATCAAACATTAAGTGAAGCAGCGTCTGAACTGCAAAAATTAGAAGCGAAGTATGAAGAGATGAAGCATAAATTAAAGGACATGCATATTCGTCGCATGGAATTAATGGGCCGTGAAAACATTTCTAGAGCGAATCACAAAATGGATCAGGTCATAAACGAAAATTCTTTTTCGGAAAAAACAAGATCACGCTTTGGCGAGATTGAATCCTATTTAGAACGTTTAGAAAAAGACATCAATCAGTCTTACCATCAAAATACGATAGACGCTCGCATTGCAGAGCTTGAAAAAGCCATGAACAAAGATGAAAAAACAGCGAATTTTTAAGCTAGAGTTTGAGCCCTTGAAAATCTCTTGAAATGCAGAGATAGGGAGTGCATACTTAATGAAGAGACATACGGTTTACGCTAAAACTCGAGCGATTTTAGAACGGGCGTAGAATACTACGCCCGTTTGGCTGAGCTAGAAAGGAGAGGTACATCATGCAATTTAAAATGAAAGACGATTACGTAAATAAAGCTATTCCACTTGGGATTATCCTACTTCTTCTTGAGGTATCGTTTTTTAATAGTGGTGTGATCTTTTCTCTTCTAGTTGCCATGAGTTTGATTTATGTGGGAAGAAAAAGAAAGGGAAGCACGATAGGGAAGGTATTCTTTTGGTGCGGAATCTTTTTCTTTGCGATGAGCATTTTAAGTATGATGACCTTTAAGTTCCTCTTATTGGCCATCGTCATTCATTTTATTATCGAGTACTATCAATCAAGAAAAGAACCGAAAACGATTCAACCGATTATTCAAAAAGAAACGCCTGAAGAGATTGTGATAGAGAAAAAACCTCTTTTTGATAATTCGATACTAGGAGAGAGAAAAACTCCTGACCATGTATTTGAATGGAATGATATCAATATTCAATCAGGAATTGGGGATACGAATATCGATTTAAGCTACACTGTCCTACCAAAAGGGGAAACGGTTATCTTTATCCGTAATTTTATTGGCAATGTCCAAGTCCTTATTCCATATGATATTGAAGTTAGCATTCATCATTCATCGATTGCTGGAAAAGCATCGGTCTTTCAATATGAAGGGCCTAAAAGGTTTAATCAGTCGGTACAATACGAAACAGTTGGATACCAAAAGGCTGAGCAGAAGGTCAAAATTTTCACCTCATTTCTAGTTGGAGATTTAGAGGTGAAACGAGTATGAATATTATACAAAGACAAATCGGATGGGGCATTTTAGTCGCTCTATTTGTGTTCTTTGTCGTTACTTTGTCTTTTATTTTATCTTTTCCATTTGTCGGGTTTCAGGAGCTTTGGAAAAGAAATTTGATGGATATTCCGATTTTATTATTTATTCCAAGTTTGAGCCTTGCCATTGGACTTGTATTTGGAATTGTATCGGGACTGTATTGGAAAAAACAGTTTCAAACTCTTGATGCTGCTCTTCATGAGGTAGAAGAGGGAAGAAACTTAGACATAGATGAAGAAGTATTTGAAGATAAAAAAGTCATTCTGCAACGAATTAAGAAAATTCAACGACAGATGTCAGAGCAAGTACTGCTTTCTCAAAAGCTAGCGAATGAGAAAGCAGAGGATCAAGAAAATCGCATTCAAGAGATTATTTCGCAGGAGAGAAATCGATTGGCAAGAGAGTTACATGATTCGGTGAGTCAGCAACTTTTTGCCGCTTCGATGCTCATGTCTGCGATCAATGAAACGAATGAGCTCGAGTCCAAGCAATTAAAAATGGTCGAAGGGATGATCCATCAATCGCAGCTTGAAATGAGAGCGTTACTTCTTCATTTGCGACCAGTTGCCCTCAAAGGAAAAACGCTGCAAGAAGGAATAGAGGAGCTCCTGATCGAACTTTCGCAAAAGGTGACGATGGAGATTCATTGGAAGGTAGAAGATTTTCCTCTCGATAAAGGAGTTGAGGATCATCTGTTTCGAATTTTACAGGAATCGGTCTCCAATACATTAAGACATTCAAAAGCAACCGAAGTCGAAGTACTCCTCATTAAGCGGGACGGATTTGTCATCTTAAGAGTAGTGGATGATGGAATAGGTTTTGATGTGGAAGAATCGAAAGCCGGCTCTTACGGGATGCAAAATATGTACGAGCGAGCAGTAGAGATTGGTGGAGCACTTAAAATTATTAGTGTGAAAAATAAAGGAACACGTTTAGAAGTTAAAGTACCGATATTGAAGAAGAAGGATGAGGCCAATGATTAAAGTATTGTTTGTAGATGACCATGAGATGGTGCGGATCGGTGTATCGTCATATCTTTCTGCACAACCTGACATCGAAGTAGTGGCAGAAGCGGATAACGGGAAAACAGCGATCGATTTAGCGCTTGAATTACGTCCCGACATTATCCTCATGGACTTAGTGATGAAGGAAATGGATGGCATCGAGGCAACAAGAAATATCATTGAAAAATGGCCTGAAGCAAAAATCATTATTGTAACAAGTTTCCTTGATGATGAAAAAGTGTATCCTGCATTGGAGGCAGGAGCGACCTCATATATGTTAAAAACCTCAAAGGCGAGTGAAATCGCCAATGCAGTGCGGGCAACCCACCATGGTCAATCCGTACTCGAACCGGAAGTAACGGGGAAAATGATGTCAAAGATGCGTCAAAAGAAACAGACCGAGCTCCATGAAGAATTAACAACAAGAGAGCTTGAAATCCTTTTACTGATGGCAGAGGGGAAATCGAATCAGGAAATCGCCGATGAGTTATTTATTGCATTGAAAACGGTGAAAACGCATGTTAGTAACATCTTAAGCAAGCTTCAAGTTCAAGATCGAACTCAGGCTGTTATTTATGCTTTTAAACACTCGCTTGTAAAATAGAGAACTTAGGGAAAGAGTTTACTTGATGACAAATTGTCGTCAGGTAAACTCTTTTTTTTGCAGGAATTAATAAATTCCCTCGATTTGTGGATAAAATGTTCGTATAAATCTATCGGTATGAAAAAATAACAGGAAACATTCCGCTTAATGAGCTAGCATCAAAAAAAAGAGCCGACATAACAGGAAAAATTCCTGCTATTCACTGAAAAAATGCCAAAATAAACGCTTTTGCCCTCCATAAGCGGAAAATCTTCCGTTATTTCCCCTAAAATGGACTTCATTGAGGAGATAACAGGAAAAACTCCGCTTAAGGGTGAGAGATGGTTGGATCTAATTCGTCAAATCCGGAAGCTTCCTACATTTTGTAGGAGCTTTTTTGCTCACAAACTGATAGAAATAATCTCCGGACTTGTCTCATATATTTAGAAAGATAAATGAAATGGACCGATTTCATCATGTGATGTTATTGGCTTTTGGCTCACTTTGAAAAACCATCGTCCTTCACGCCTTGTTCCGATAGCTAGAAGGCAGCTTTGACACGATGAAGCGCAAAAAGAAGTACGCTCCCCCCTCGTATTATCGTGTCAGAGTCAGATGAGTCAAAACAACGCTTGTTCATCAATAACATGGCCACTTTATAAAAGGTTAGGAGATGTATTCATCGTGAGTACGTTTGTAAAAGGATCTTTGCTGTTAATTGTTGCTTCCTTCATAGGTGAGTGTGTAGAATTTGTGATGAATATGGTTCTAGCAAAGGAGCTAGGAGAAAGAGGACTAGGGTTATATATGTCGATTCTTCCTACTGTCTTCTTAATTGTCTTATTAGCCAGTTTTGAACTTCCTATTTCAATTTCAAAATTTATAGCTGAAAAAGACGCGAAATTTCATCGAAATATGTTGAAATCTGCTATACATCTCACAATTGTAACGACTTCCTTTTTTATGATCATATTTATTTTGCTCATGCCATTTTTGACGATGTTTCATGATTACCATCCATTATTTAAATGGCTCGTCGTACTATTAATTCCGCTCATATCCTTTTCTGCCATTGCACGTGGTTTTTTTATGGGCAAGCATCAAATGGGAAAAATTGCAGTAGCTAACTTGATGAGAAAAATGGTTCAACTAGTGCTTCTTGTGTTCTTGTTCCAACTATTTAACTTTGACTCACAAACCTCGATTATGATAGCCTTTTTTACCTTTGTTGGCAGCGAGATTGTCATTTTTCTTTACTTGATTCATATGTTTTATATTCAATATCAACAATTAAAAGGACAGCCTTCAAGCTTTATAAGTGGGAAAAATGTTCGGAAAAACTTAATCTCCGTTTCGATCCCAACAACGAGTATAAGAGTTTTTCACTCGTTGACGCATGCAGTCCAACCTTTCTTGATTAAAGCGGCATTATTGAACGCTGGAGTGAGTGCGACAGTGGCTACCGAGCAATTTGGACTAATGGCAGGAGTCGCCATGACAATCGGTTTTTTCCCAGGCTTTATCGCACATAGCCTACTAATTGTGTTAATTCCAACCGTTTCAAAGGCTTATGCACAAAGAGATATGGTCAGGCTACAACAATTGCTTAGGCAAGTCATGACGTTTACGTTTATGTATGGAATACCTGTTGTCTTTATTTTTTATTTCTTTGCAGAGCCGTTAACAAATTTATTCTTGCATTCAACAACAGCTGCAGGTTATTTACAGGTACTACTGCCATATTTTTT
The DNA here is from genome assembly GCF_047302285.1 of Robertmurraya phoenicis. Taxonomy (GTDB): domain Bacteria; phylum Bacillota; class Bacilli; order Bacillales; family Cytobacillaceae; genus Robertmurraya. The sequence goes on along the minus strand of NZ_CP154845.1, from coordinate 4,087,596 downwards.
GCTCCATTTCTTTGTAATTCCATTGCAAGCCTATTTAATCGGGTTGGGATTAATGAAGGATGCTTTCCTACACAATATTTGGTCATCAATCATTACATTTGGGCTTATATATTTTTTAGGCTCGATGAGTCAATTCCAGATGGATGGAGTCATCATTGGCATGAATACGGGAACAGTACTGCTAACCCTTATGCACTACATGACGATATGTAAAAAGATTGGTGTATCCTATTACTCTCTAAGAAGAGAAGTAAATCAAATATGAAAATAAACGATTTATTAAAATAGCAATAGACACTTAATTTTCATATTAAGTGAAAATCATCACCGATATTCAAATTTTTGACAAAAATAACTTAATAAGGTGGATACGCGGAAATCCTTGATTATCAAGGGTTTTTTCGTTGTGTTGATTTTTTTCTATTAAGGAAAATAATGTCAGTTCAATAGTTTGTCAAAACTTTATTGCGGATTTGTGAAAATGATCACCAGTATAATGTTATTCTCATGTTTAGATGATAATCTTTACTTGTAGTTAGAAATAATACATTCATAAACTAAAGGAGAGATTTAACATGATTGGTAAATTATTAAGAGAAAATAACATTGTTGCTGGTATTTTAACTGTCGTACGTATTTATCTTGGTTGGGCTTGGATGACTGCAGGTTGGGGTAAAATTACAGGAGGATTTGATGCAGGTGGTTTCTTAAATGGTGCAGTTGCAAATCCGGTAATGCATGATGGTCAGGCAGTTTACGGTGGCTGGGTATCATTCTTAGAAAGCTTTGCTCTTCCAAACGCAGGACTATTTAGTACTCTTGTTGCTTGGGGAGAATTGTTAGTAGGTTTAGGACTTATTCTTGGATGTTTAACAACTGCAGCAGCATTTTTCGCTTTAGTGATGAACTTCTCATTCATGCTCTCTGGTACAGTTTCTCACAACCCAACAGATATTATTATGGGAGTATTCATCGCAGCAGCTGGTTACAATGCTGGTAAATACGGTTTAGACCGTTATGTATTACCATACCTTCGTAAATTAGTGAACAAAGGGAGAAACGAAGCAAGCCAATCAGTAAAAGCTTAATTTAATATAAATAAAAAACAAGCAGAGGGAAATTTAATTTCTTCTGCTTGTTTTTATATTATTAGAAAAATCTGTAGGGGTACCCCTATCTTTTTCGTCCATTATAGTTGAAGTTCAAGTGGGCGCTTTAAGGGGGATTACCAGTGTTAGATAAAATTACAGAAGAAGTATTCGAGAATTGGATAATAGAAAATGGCCCTTTATTGGCCAAATTTATATATAAACAAGTACATAACAAAGAACTGTCAGAGGATTTATACCAAGAGGTACTTATTTCTGCCTATTTAAATTTAGACCAGTTTGAGGAAAGAGCCAATTTGAAAAGCTGGATTTATAAAATTGCTGTCAATAAATGTAGGGATTATTGGAGAAAGCAAAAATCGGTTCAAAAATTTTGGGAAGAAAAGGTTTATCATTATGAAATAGAAAGTACCATTCCACAGCCGGAGGATTATGTTGTAACGAGGAGTACGGAAGAGGAAATGATTGATACGATAAATGAACTACCCGTCATTTATAGAGAGCCACTGCTATTATTCTATTTTAAAGACAAGTCCTTGCTGGAAATAAGCTCATCGAAAAAAATACCGATATCGACGGTGAAAACGAGGATGAGAAGAGCGAGAATTCAATTAAAAGAAAAGTCACTTTTCAACGAAACGTTAGCAAACTAGTTTCTTATCCATATATAGGATTCGTTTCTATGTGATATTTATCGTCAATTGTGAAGCCTTGGTTTAAAGAAATGTAGGGACTGCCTTATTTGAGGCAGTTTTTTGTCGTATTAAAAAATGGTGCTAAGTATTTCCACGGAAATGATTGAAATTTGACGAATTAGAAAAATAAGAATGATAAATATAGTTAGAATATTAAAAACTTAATTGTTATAATGGAAATACTTTGAATAAGGCAGGGGGGATAAGAAATTGCGTCCAATATTGCTTGGTCTATGCGCAGCCTTCTTTTTTGCAACTACATTTGTCTTGAATAGGGCAATGGAGATGTCAGGTGGAAGCTGGATTTGGAGTGCTTCGCTTCGATTTATTTTTATGATTCCATTCTTACTAATGATCGTGGTTCGAAGAAAAAATCTCAAGCCACTTATCCACATTATGAAAGAGAACCCAAGTGCATGGATATTGTGGAGTTTTGTTGGTTTCGGGTTGTTCTATGCACCACTTTGTTTTGCCACAGTCTATTCTCCAGGGTGGTTAGTGGCAGGTACTTGGCAATTTACGATTATTGCAGGCTCTCTATTAGCACCATTCTTTTTTGAAACAGTACATACAAAAACCGGCGTCATTAAGAAACGGGGGATAATACCTGTTAAAGGATTGCTATTCTCTCTTATTATTTTGGTCGGGATCGGTCTCATGCAGCTCGAACATGCTGGACATTTTTCTGCAAAAGAATTTTGGCTTGGGATTATTCCAGTCATCATCGCTTCCTTTGCTTATCCGCTCGGAAATAGAAAAATGATGGTGATTGTAGATGGAAGATTGGATGTATTCCAAAGAGTCCTCGGAATGACGCTAGCAAGCCTCCCTTTATGGCTCTTACTTTCCATATACGGGTTAGCCACAGTCGGTTTACCAAGTGTAAATCAAACATTCCAGTCCTTGATCGTAGCATTGTCTTCTGGCGTGATTGCAACAGTACTCTTTTTTAAAGCAACTGACATGGTAAAGGATAATATGCAACAGTTAGCGTCAGTAGAAGCAACACAATCTATGGAAGTGTTATTTGCATTAATAGGGGAAGTTCTATTTCTGTCGATTGCTTTTCCATCTCTTATTTCATGGGGAGGAATACTCTTAGTGGTCGTTGGTATGGTTCTGCATAGCTATATCACACATGAAGGAATATCGAATGCGCCTTCTATTCAACCGAATGTAAACAAAATAGGGTCCAATTAGAACTCCGTTTAAGTCGCTAGTGACAAGTCATAATTTTTTCAATATAATCAATATGTAAAAAATACTTTCTATTGCAAAGGGATTCAAATAGAAAAGTATGCTTTAAAATGAGGTAGTTCATAGACGGATTAAAGGGCTTTAGGAAATGGGGGATTTGCAGTGATTCCAATACATGAAAATCTACAAGGAAAAGTCGCTGTCGTAACAGGGGGGAGCGGGGTGCTTTGCTCTGCTATGAGTAAAGAACTCGCGCGTCATGGAGTGAAGATCGCAATTCTAAATAGAACGGCTCAAAAAGGGGAAGAAGTCGTATCTGAAATTTGTTCCGCAGGTGGAGAGGCAATTGCTCTTGCGGCAGATGTTTTAAATCGAGAATCGTTAGAAAAGGCGAAAGAAGCAGTGGTACAAGCCTTTGGAAGAATTGATATCCTGATTAATGGTGCCGGTGGAAATCATCCAGATGCGATTACAGCAATGGAAACGTTTGGTGAAGAAGTGGAAGGGAAATCATTTTTTGAATTAGAGGAAAAAGGATTTTCACAAGTATTTGCAAGCAACTTCACAGGAACATTTTTAGCAAGCCAAGTGTTTGGGAAAGAACTATTAAAGCAATTATCACCGACGATTATTAATGTCTCTTCGATGAGTGCCTATTCGCCGATGACGAAGGTACCGGCATATAGTGCGGCAAAAGCCGGAATAAATAATTTTACGATGTGGATGGCGACTCATTTTGCAGAGGCAGGGTTACGAGTTAACGCTATCGCACCAGGCTTCTTTTTGACGAAACAAAATCGTGATTTGTTAATGAATCCAGATGGTTCATATACAGATAGATCAAACAAAATTATTTCACATACGCCAATGAGACGCTTTGGAAATCCAGAGGATCTACTTGGAACCTTACTCTGGTTGGTAGACGATTCTTATTCTGGTTTTGTTACTGGAATTACGGTCCCTGTGGATGGCGGCTTTATGGCTTATTCAGGAGTTTAAAATAAGAGAGAGGCACGCCGTCTCTCTCTTATTTTTCTCTTAATAGATCGCGAATCTCTTTTAACAGTTCTTCTTTTGTATCGATTTTTGGGGCTTCTTCCTGTACTTCTTCTTTTCGTTTCATACGATTAATGAAACGGACGACTAAGAAAATGGAGAAGGCAATGATTAAAAAATTGACGATGTTTTGAATGAAAAGGCCATATTTAACTTCAGCCTCACCAATTGTCACAGCGAATTTGGTAAAGTCTAATCCGCCAATTAAAAGACCAACTAGAGGCATAATTAAATCTTCAACGAGGGAAGTAACAATTTTTCCAAAGGCTGCACCAATGACAACTCCGACAGCCAAGTCTATGACATTTCCTTTCATCGCAAACTTCTTAAATTCATTCCACATAGATATCCTCCTTTTTTAAGTATCGACATTTTTTCCGCAAGTGCGATTGCCTATACTATAATGTAAAATAAAAACGATGTACAATAAATGGGACAAAAGATTGAAGTATTGAAAGGAGGCCCTCCATGAATCATGACAGGGAGCAGAAAGACCCTCGTTTTAAAATTGCGAATAGAGAGGCTTTGATAGGTGTTGTACTTGTAATCATTAATTTTGTCTGGTGGTTTGCCTTTGCCTATGGAATGGGTTCTGAATCTGTTGAAAACTATTCCTATGTAATGGGATTGCCAGCGTGGTTCTTCTATAGCTGTGTTGGTGGATTTATCCTCATGGTTACACTTGTAACAGTAGTAGTCAAACTATTATTCAAAGAGGTTCCATTTGAGGATGAGGAGGGAGATGGATCATGAATTGGGCAGTTATCCTTCCATTATTACTCTTTTTAATAGCAATATTTATGATCGGCTTATGGTCTAGCAAATCTCTAAAAAATACCAATTCATTTCTACAAGATTATTTTCTTGGTGGAAGACAATTAGGTGGCTTTATCCTTGCGATGACGATGACGGCTACTTACGGAAGTGCCAGTAGTTTTATCGGTGGCCCAGGCGCAGCCTATACACAAGGTCTTGGATGGGTATTATTATCGATGGCCCAGCTCGCAACAGGATATTTTGTCCTTATGATCCTTGGAAAAAAATTCGCGATTATGACGAGAAAATATAAAGCGATCACATTAGTCGACTATTTAAAGGAACGTTATCAATCGAAATGGGTCGTGATATTATCAGCGCTAAACATTATTGTTTTCCTATTTTCAGCGATGGCTGCCCAGTGGGTCGGTGGAGCGATATTAATTGAGTCATTAACTGGTTTAAGTTATACGAGCTCTCTTTTTATTTTTGCTTTGTCGGTTATGGTATATGTCATTATTGGAGGATTTAGAGCAGTTGCTTTAACAGATACGGTGCAAGGGGTTGTTATGTTTATTGGAACATTCATCCTACTCATCGCTACGATAATCGCAGGTGGAGGAATTTCCAATATTATTTCTGATTTAGCAACGGAAAATCCGAATTTAATCACGCCATATGGATTTGATGGAGGATTAACACCACTCTATGTATCTTCTTTTTGGATCTTAGTTGGAGTAGGTGTCGTCGGGCTTCCGCAAATTACAATTCGTGCCATGTCTTATAAAAATGCCCGAGCGATGCACCAAGCGATCATTGTCGGAACAATAGTAGTAGGATTTATTATGTTAGGGATGCATTTAATTGGGGTATTTGCCCGTCCAATCTTGCCTGGAATTGAAAAAGGAGATACAGTCATGCCATTATTGGCCATGGAAGTGTTGCCAGCTTGGGTGGCAGGACTTGTTTTAGCTGCTCCAATGGCTGCGATTATGTCGACAGTGGATTCTTTGCTATTACTTGTGAGCTCTGCAGTCGTTAAGGATGTATATGTAAATTACATAAAACCGGATGCGAGCAATCAACTGGTGAAAAAGATTAGCTTAGCGGTCACGACGATCATTGGAGTTCTCGTCTTCTTAATGGCTTTAAGCCCACCTGATTTAATTATTTGGTTGAATTTGTTTGCTTTTGGAGGATTAGAAGCAGCCTTCATTTGGCCAGTGGTTCTAGGGCTATACTGGCAAGCGGGGAATAAGTATGGAGCTTTATCCTCGATGGTAGTAGGGGTAGGTTCGTATATCTATTTTCATACCCGTTTACCAAATGCCTTTGGAATGCACACAATCACACTCCCGATTATTCTATCGTTCATTGCGTTTATTATCGGAAGTTTGTTGACAAAAGGTTATGTAGTGCAGAGAAAATCAGTTTAATCAGCAATTAAAAAAAGCTCTTTCAACAAAAGATTTGCGTTGAAAGAGCTTTCAATATTTTATTTTAAAAGAATGAAAGGGTTCGGTATTCTCTAGCTCCACAAAATTGATGTCCGTCACCTTAGAAAATGGATTTCCTTCACGTAAGCTACCCATAAATTGTTCGAGATTTTCTTTTTCCCCAACTGCGACAATTTCGACGCCACCTTCTGAAAGGTTTTTCACCCATCCTGTGATCGCAAATTGAGAGGCTTTCATTTGGGTAAAATAACGATATCCAACGCCTTGAACTCTTCCATGAACGGTAATATGATAGCGGACCAACCGGATTCCCCCCTTTTTTCTATCTTTTCTACCTAATATCGTCCCACAAACTTAACAACAATGCAATATTCAAAAAGGGACTAAACGTAAAAAGACGATACAAAAAATGTATCGTCTAAAGTTCTAATTTAGAATGCCCAATCGCCCTTACGGAAGACAGGTTCTGTTGAGCCATTTTCAGTAATTCCGTCGATATCCATGTCAGCAGAACCGATCATGAAATCAACATGTGTGATACTTTCGTTTAAGCCATTTTTAGCCAGAGCTTCACTCGACATTTTCTTTCCACCTTCAATACAAAATGCGTAGGCACTTCCGATCGCAAGATGGTTAGAGGCATTCTCATCAAAAAGGGTATTGTAGAACAAAATATTAGACTGTGAAATCGGAGAATTATGTGGTACGAGAGCAACCTCACCTAAATAATGAGAGCCTTCATCTGTCTCCACAAGACGCTTCAAAATCTCTTCTCCTTCTTCTGCCTTCACATCAACAATACGTCCATTTTCAAAAGTTACAGAGAAATTATCAATTAAATTTCCGCCGTAACTCAATGGCTTTGTGCTAGCTACCGTTCCGTTAACGCCAGTTTTGTAAGGAACTGTGAACACTTCTTCAGTTGGCATATTGGCCATGAATTCATGCCCTTTTTCATTGACACTTCCTGCACCTACCCAAAGGTGTTCTTCTGGAAGTTCGATCGTTAAGTCTGTTCCAGGAGCTTTATAGTGAAGCTTTTTGTAACGCTTCGCATTTAAGTAATTAACTTTCTCATGTAGGGTTTCATCATGATTTTTCCAAGCTTCTACCGGGTTGTCTAAATCAGCACGTGTTGCTTTGAAAATCGCATCCCATAGTTTTTGAACACTCACTTCAGGTGTTTCATTAGGGAATACTTTCTCTGCCCATTTTTGGGAAGGGGCTGCAACAACCGTCCAGCTCACTTTGTCTGATTGAATAAATTTACGATATGTAGATAGAGCCTGTCCTGCTGCCTTTTGGAAATTAGAAATTCGCTCTGGATTTACTCCTTTAAGTAAGTCAGGGCTTGATGAAACAACAGAAATGAAGGCAGCACCTTTTTCTGCTAAATCAACAATTTCCTTCGCGCGAAATTCTGGATATTCAAGGAAGGATTCATCTGGTGCAAGGTCATACTTTGTGCGAGAAACGACATCATCGCTCCAGTTCACAACAACATTATAGGCACCAGCCTCATAAGCTTTTTTCACAACGAGACGAACAAATTCAGCTGAATCTAGTGCAGTGTTGATTACTAATGTTTGCCCTTTTTGAATATTGACGCCGACCTTCACCGTGAGCTCAGCATATTTTTCTAAATTTTTCTGAAAGTCACCCATAAGATTAAATCTCCTTTGTTAATTAATGTAATCAAATTCATTATGTACCATTTTCCGTTGTACATTGTGAGATCGACTCAATTATTTCTATAATACCGTTTATTACGGAAAAAATAAACAATTCAGTCTAGATCAAATATATAATAAAAAAACCGGCAAAAATCGCCGATTCTTTTAATTGTAAGAGGTATTTTCTATTGTTCTAAATCAACATTATGATACACTTGTTGAACATCTTCGAGATCCTCAAGTACATCAATCATTTTTTCAAATTGTGCCCCTGCATCTTCAGGAAGAGTTACGTCATTTTGTGCAAGCATCGTTAATTCTGCTACTGTAAATTCCGTAACACCTGCTCCTTTAAAAGCTTCTTGAACAGCGTGGAACTGATCTGGTTCAGCATAGACAATGACAGAGTCTTCTTCTTCAAGGATGTCACGGACATCGATGTCTGCTTCCATCAGTAATTCTAATACGTCATCAGCTGTTTTACCTTCAACCCCGATTACCGCCGTTTTATCAAACATATAGGATACAGAGCCACTGACACCCATATTACCACCGTTTTTACCGAATGCAGCACGAACTTCAGACGCAGTACGGTTAACGTTGTTCGTTAAGGCATCAACAATGACCATTGAACCACTTGGCCCAAAGCCTTCATAGCGTAGCTCATCGTAGTTCTCGTCAGAACCACCTTTCGCTTTTTCAATCGCCCGATCAATAATATGTCTTGGTACATTGTACGTCTTCGCACGCTCTAAAACGAATCTTAACGTTTGGTTAGCTTCCGGATCTGGTTCACCTTGTTTAGCGGCAACATAAATTTCCCGACCGAATTTAGCATATATGCGACTCGTATTGGCGTCTTTTGCCGCCTTTTTGTCTTTAATATTATTCCATTTACGGCCCATAATTGAACACTCACTTTCAACTCTATTTAAGATAAATAATAAGAAATGATATTTTCACAAAACATATTATACCAAACAATTGCTCAATCAGTCGATAACCGAGCGGAGAGTCTCTTCAAAGCATAAAAAAACCAAGCTAAAAAGCTTGGTTCAAGAGTATATTAATCTTTTTTCTCCATCGCTGCTTTTAATAAGTCTCCTAAGCTTGTTCCAAAATCATCTTGCTGTGAATACTTCTGTACCAATTTTCGTTCTTCGCGCTTTGTGACGGCTTTTTTCTTTCCTTCTGCCTTTTCTACGACATTACATGGGCGGCATTGGAAGTAAAGACCAGCTTTTCCTTCGTGCATCTCCATTTTCTTATGGCAAGTAGGGCAGCGGCGATTGGAAAGTTTCGGATCCTTTCTTTTGCGATAGCGACAATCAAGGCTTGAACAAACGAGCATTTTTCCTTCCTTCGTGGTTCTTTCCTTGAGGAATGAGCCACACTCCGGACATTTTGAGCCAGTTAGATTATGGGCCTTATACTGTTGGTTGCTCTTTTTAATTTCAGATATGAGCTGTTCGGTTTGTTTGCGGATTTTTTGCTTGAACACTTTCGGATCGCTTTTCCCATGAGAGATAGATTCAAGCTCCTTTTCCCATTTTGCGGTGAGCTCAGGAGATTTGAGTTCTTCGTTAACGATATCAATCAATTGTTTTCCTTTAGCTGTCGTGTAGAAGCGACCATTTTTTCTTTCGACTACTTCCGTTTGGATAAGTCGTTCAATGATTTCAGCACGAGTAGCAGGGGTTCCAAGACCATGCTTTTCCATTTGTGTAAGAACATCCGCTTCAGAGTATCTTGCTGGAGGCTCTGTCAGCTTTTTCTCTAGGTTCGCGCTTTGAACGGTAAAGCTTTGCCCTTTTGCAATCGTTCCGAGCAATTTCCCGTCAGCGGTTATTTCTTTCTGGGTGATTTTCTTGAAGCCAGAATCGACAACGACTGTTTCGTTTATGGTGAAAATTTCTCCGTTTACTTCAATCATTGCTTTAATCCCTTCATATTTGTAGGGCTGATGGAATAAAGCGAGAAATCTTCTTACGATCAAGTCATATAGCTTTCGTTCATCATTGGACAGATCGCTTAATTGAGAGCGTTCCTCTGTTGGAATAATCGCGTGATGATCGGTTACTTTTTCATTATTAAATACTCGTTTTGCTATCACTTTTCCCTTACTGGCGATAAGTGGCTTAACCTCATCTCGATAGCTAGATGCTAACCCGTGTAAACGATCAAGCATTGTTCCTTCCATATCCCTTGTTAAATAACGGGAGTCTGTTCTTGGATAGGTCACGAGTTTATATTGTTCATAAAGCTTTTGCAAAACAGATAATGTTTTTTTAGCAGAAAAGCCAAAACGATTATTGGCATCTCTTTGGAGCTCGGTTAAGTCATACGGAAGTGGTTGTTGCTCACTTTTTTCCTTACGCTCGAGTGATTGAACAATGCCTTTATTTGCTATCACTTTATCCACTATCTTTTGAGCCTTTTCTTGAGAAAAGATTCTTTTTTCTCCCTTTTCCTCCCAGCTTGTTCTCAAAGGACCGATTTGTGCTTCAATCGTCCAATATTCTTTCGGTACGAAGCTTTGGATTGTTTTCTCTCTTTCTAAAATGAGGGAGAGAGTAGGAGTTTGCACCCTTCCTGCAGAAAGAGGTTCCTGAAATTTAGTCGTCAGTGCACGTGTGACATTAAGGCCGATGAGCCAGTCCGCTTCTGCCCGGCATACGGCAGATTCATAGAGGTTATCAAAGTCTTTTCCTAGCTTTAGTTTTTGGAACCCTTCCTTAATGGAACGGTCTGTATGAGAAGAGATCCATAAACGTTTCATTGGTTTTTTCCAACGTACTTTGTCTAAAATCCAGCGAGCAACTAGTTCACCTTCTCGACCAGCGTCCGTAGCAATGATACAATCCTTAATATCTTTACGTTTTGATAAATGTTCAATCGCTTTGAATTGATGGCTCGTTTGTTTCATGACCTTTGTGCCCATCTGCTCAGGGATAATTGGAAGATCTTCAAGATTCCAATTTTGAAATTTTTTATCATAGTGCTCTGGCATTTTTAATTCGATTAGATGACCAAGTGCCCAAGTGACAATATATTGATTTCCTTCGATATAACTTTTATGAATTTGTTTACAACCAAGTACGCGTGCAATTTCACGAGCAACACTCGGTTTTTCTGCAAGTACTAGAGATTTCATTTGTTCACCTATATTTCCTTTTTTATATTCCTTCTCAGTATAACGGATAATAGAGAAGATTGGTAATGGGGTGGACAGGGGAGGTATTAGATGATTAAAGAATTTGCTATAAAAAAATATGGTGAGATCGTTCTTGAGTTACAAAAGCAATCTTATCAAGTCGAAGCAGAGCTTATCGGGTCTTATGAGATTCCGCCATTAAAGGAAGCGCTAGAGCAATTGGTAAGCAGTGATGAGTTATTTATTGGCTATTTTATTGAAGGGAGACTAGTAGGGGTCTTATCCTATAAGGTGATAAAAGGAGTGATCGATCTCCATCGGGTCATGGTGCATCCTAGTTATTTTCGAAAAGGAATTGCGAAAAGTATGGTGAAGCATGTAGAGAAACAGTATGAAGACGCCTTATTCATGATTGTCTCAACTGGGGCAAAGAACCTTCCTGCGATAGAGTTTTATAAAAGGTTAGGATTTGAGAAAATCGATGAAAATGTATACGGTCAAATTGTTGTGACCAATTTTAAGAAAAAGCTCTCAAGATAAGTTGAGAGCTTTCAGTGACGAAATTTAATATTGTTCCTTGATAAATACAGCTGTGCCAGTGGCAACACACATCATCATGCCATCACGTAGTGTTTCGAAGTCAAGGTCAACGCCAACGACTGCATTTGCGCCTAATCTACGAGCTTGGTCTTCCATTTCACGAATCGCGATTTCACGACCTTGGGATAGCTTATCTTCATATGCACTGCTACGCCCGCCAATTACGTCGGTGATTCCAGCTAAGAAATCACGCACGACATTTGCGCCCATTATAGCTTCTCCAGTTACAATTCCCATGTAACGATCAATTTCTTTTCCTTGTAATGTAGGTGTTGTAGATACTATCATTCGATTTTCCTCCTCCGAGTGCGGGCCAAATGGCGAGCACTTTCCAATTAGTGATTTCGCTATTAAATACGATTTGAAAAAGAGGAGGTTTCGTTTTAGAAAAAATGTTTTTTGGTAGAGCTATTTCACTCAACATCTTCTTGTTCCAGACGGTTTTTAAACGCTTCTTGAACAACGATAAACTCTTCATCTCCAATGGCGTCTTTCGATTTTCGCTCTACTAGTGTATCTTCAGGGAATTTTCCTGGATGACCTTTACGTTTATGATTGAGTTCCTTACCTCTTGCCATATTCTACACTCCTTTCTACTTTTCATATCTTGCCCTTTTTTTAAAGTGAAATTCAGTCGTATCGAAGCAATTATTACTGTTATATTAGCTAACATTTAGATTGCGCATCCATCGTCCTTATTGGTAACTTAAATGTATAATAAATGAATGTAGGGTGAGGATTTTGGGTGAGAATATCACAATAGAACAATTAAACTCCATTGAAGAACATATAGAAGAGCTATCGGAGCTTCTTGTAAAGGTTGTTGATGGCGGTGCTTCAATTGGTTTTCTGCCTCCATTACAACGGACCGTAGCAGAAAAATTTTGGAGAAATGTATTGAATCCAGATGTAATTCTCTTTGTTGCGAAAATCAATAATGAGATAGCAGGGACTGTTCAACTACATTTATGTTCGAAACAGAATGGAAAACATAGAGCTGAGATTGCGAAACTTATGACTCATCCATATTATCGGCGTAATGGTGTGGCTCGTCATTTAATGAAAATAACTGAGGAGCGAGCTAAGGAGGAAAACAGGTCATTATTAGTTCTCGATACAAGAGAAGGGGATCCTTCTAACATTCTTTATAATTCGCTTGGTTTTAATCAAGCTGGAAAAATCCCTTATTTTGCGCAATCGGGAAATGGTGAATTAGAACCTACGATTATTTATTACAAAACTATTTAGATAAAGGAAAGGCATGACTACATATTATGCCTTTCCTTTATCTATTTTTATTTGGAATTTTTTCAAAATCCTCTCTCGTTCGAGAAGATAATTTTGAAAAATCATCAGGAAAACTAAAAATATCGTCTTACTTGTCGAAATAAATAATAAGATAAAACTATTATTTTATACTAGAAAACAATGAAAACATCAACATAGTCAAATAGTCGCATAAGGGATAGGTGGAACAAAAATGGATAAAACGTCGGTAATAGGCTTAATAGTAGCAATTCTTGGTGTTGGAGTAGGAATGGTCTTAAAAGGAGTTGACATCGGTGTTCTGGTGAACCCTGCTGCAATCTTAATTATTATTTTTGGAACGATTGGTACGGTGACCATTGCCTTTCCAACCTCTGAAATAAAAAAGGTTCCTAAACTATTTGGAATTCTGTTTAAAGAAAAAAAACTTATGAATCCAGCTGATTTAATTGGGATGTTTTCTGAGTGGGCGCAACTAGCTCGTAAAGAGGGACTCCTTGCATTAGAAGCAAAAACGTCTGAAATTGATGATGATTTTTTAAAGAATGGTCTCACTTTAGCAGTTGATGGGCAAAGTGCGGATTACATTCGCGATGTTCTGACAGAAGAAATAGAAGCGATGGAGGAAAGACATCATCAGGGCGCACTCATTTTTAGTCAAGCAGGAACATATGCACCGACGCTTGGAGTATTAGGTGCCGTTGTCGGATTAATTGCCGCACTACAGGATATGAGTGATATTGATGCACTTGGTCGCGCGATTAGTGCTGCCTTTGTCGCAACCTTGCTCGGTATTTTCACTGGATACGCATTATGGCATCCATTTGCTAATAAATTGAAAAGAAAATCTAAGGTAGAAGCAAAATTAAAGTACATGATGATTGAAGGTGTACTTTCTATCTTAGAGGGAGAAGCTCCAAGAGTGATTGAACAGAAATTAGCTTCATACTTACCAGTCAGTGAAAGGAAGAATTTCCAAGAGGAAAGCGGTGAGAAGAAGGGTGAGTAAACGAAGAAAAAAGGAACAGCACGAAGAACATGTAGACGAATCGTGGCTGATCCCGTATGCAGATATTTTAACATTATTATTGGCATTGTTTATCGTCTTATTTTCAATGAGTACGATAGATGCGCAAAAGCTAGAAAAAATGTCTCAGGCTTTTAATCAAGCACTTTCTGGTGGTACAGGTGTTTTGGATTACCCAAGTCCGATGCCTGAAGATGAAGCGCAGGCAATTGATGATATAGAAGGACAAGAAGACAGCGATAGTGAAGAAGAAAAGGCTGAAAAAATCGAGCAATTGGAATTAGAGAACATTCAAAAAAAGGTAAACGTCTATATTGAAGAAAATAATCTAACAGATAAGCTCGACGCTTCATTAACAGACGAAGGGCTGCTGTTAACGATCCGAGATAATGTTTTATTCGCATCTGGTAGTGCGGATGTGAGACCGGAAGATGTGCATACAGCTGATGAAATTTCTGAACTACTTGTTATGAGTCCACCGCGAAATATTATTATTAGTGGCCATACTGATAATGTTCCAATAAGCAATCCTCGTTTTGAATCAAACTGGGAGTTAAGTGTTATGCGAGCGATAAACTTTATGAAAATTGTTCTGAAAAACGATAAACTGGATCCCGCATGGTTTAGTGCCAAAGGATTCGGTGAATTCCAACCTGTAGCAAGCAATGCTACAAGTGAGGGAAAAGCAAAAAATCGTCGTGTTGAAGTACTAATATTGCCGATAACCTTTGAATGAAAAAAGTAGTACAGACCAAATTGGTTTGTGCTCCTTTTTTTTATTTTACTTGGAAACGTTTTCTTTTTTGGTTGTTTTTTCAGGGTTACACATTCGGTCAAGTAAGAAACCGAGTCCAATCATGGAGACAATAGGAATAGCGAAATTTAGGATATGAAAAAATGTCATTTAAATACCACCTTTCATACGTTTTTAAGATTATTACTGTTAGTATAGTGTTTTTTGATAATTCAGACAATATTTTTATGTATCATTGGACCTAAACAGAAACAATTTTTATTCAAGGGCATATTTGATTAAAAATAGAAATAAAATGTAAAAAGTAAGAGATTTGAAGGATATGGACGAAATAAAGAGAAATACGTTCGTTAAAACGAAAAAATGACAAAATTTCCATATTTCAAAATTTTTATAAAAAGACTAAAATGAAACTATATTCTTAATTAAGAACAACTGATAATTTTAAAAGAACAGGTGAGAGGGTGGTGTGATTGTACCGAAAGAATTGTGATAAATGTAATAAACCTTCTTTTAGCAGCAGTGAGTTTGGAGACTGGTTATGTCCTGAATGCGGGCATGATTTGACGGCTCAACCATTTTTCGATCCTATAACATTTGAGCAACTATACATAAAAACTTTGTCTGGTTCGACTTCACTGTTGCCTAAAGGTAAAGTGGAAAATGAAAAGGGCATTACTAGATAGATTTAATCATTTTTATTCGATGACTTTCCTACTGGATTCTAGAACAATAAATTTCGACAGGAAATGACATCTATTCCAAAGTCGTAATGTTATTTGCTTATTTGATGATTTATTCCTGTAGCTAGTTGACGAAAATTGTTTAAAAAAAACTTTCGAAATATTCTAATGGTTGACAAATAGTTACACTTTTATTGATTAAAAAGAAGTAGACTATAAGTGGGATAACTTTTATAGTAAAAAAATTAAAGGACGCAAGAAAAAGGCAAACCTGTTGAAAGATGGGGGCGCAAAGTCTCAGGTCTAAGGTAGGAGAACTATGACGGCTGGACTGCTGAAATTCGTGCTGAATTTTGGGGGGAAAAATGGTGATAGAAATGAAAGGAAGAATTGAAGGATTGGATATGGAATGGTTGGAACTAATTAAAGAGGCAAAAAAACTCGGAATTGAAAAGGAGGAAGTTCGCGAATTTCTTGCTAACAAAACCGTCAAGCAATAGCGCTTCGAGTAGCTAAACAAACATATATCACTATCGCATATCTCTTCTGACTTCATTCTAGATCAACTTTTGAAACCATCACCGCTCAATGAAACCTAACATATAAATTATTCAATTTCAAAAGGCACACTTCAAGTTAAAAACGAACATTCGTAGGGATTATTTATATAATAAAAGTGAACGACGAGAAGGTAATATAGTAATTGTTCGTTTTTAAACCACTTTAATACATTGTGAACTCAAATGAAAAAACCTGTTCTTGAAAAGAACAGGTTTTGCTAGTTTTAGTGTCACTCCGCCTTAGCCTCAAATATACTTTCAGAAGCTGAAAATTATTTGTCTTGATTGGCTCTCCATTTATTAAACTCAAGATATTCCCTAAATTGTTCTTTCGTAATACCGGAGTCCATTGCTTCTTTTACAATCTTAATCCATTCTGAATCAAGATCATCATCATTTAAGTGTTCATGGATTAGGTAATCTACTGGAACATGGAGAACGCCAGCAATTTTTTCGAGAAATTGAATGGACGGATTATTTTGTAGGTTTCTTTCTAATGAACTTAAATAAGATTTTGCCACTCCAGCTTGTTCCGCAAGCTCTGAAAGAGACATCTTCTTTTCAAGTCTGAGTTTTTTTACACGATCACCAATCATCAAAAATCACACATCCTATCAAAATGTATACTTTAATAATATCAAATATTGAAAAGTAGTTCCATATTTAGAACAAAAAGTTCTTTCGAATTATTAAGCTTTTCACATTTATTAAATAATATTTATCTACATAGTAGAATATTAATTCATTCATGACAATGCTTAATTTGACACATTTCGAAAATTAAATCATTTTGATTGTTACTTGAAAAGTATTACAATGGTGGAAGGTACTTTGTACTTGTATGAAGGAGGGTCTATCAATGATTGTTTTAAAATCACAAAGAGAAATTGACATGATGAAGAAAGCTGGTGAAGTGCTAGCTTCTGTTCATAAAGAAATTGCCAAAATGATTCAACCAGGAATTACGACTTGGGAAATAGAAAAATTTGTCGATTCTTTTTTACAAAAACATGGGGCTACTGCTGAACAAAAGGGCTATAAGGGCTATGAGTTTGCTACATGTGCAAGTATTAATGATGAAATATGTCATGGGTTTCCAAGAAAGGAACCATTAAAAACAGGGGATATTGTGACAATTGATATGGTAGTTAATTTAAATGGGGCTTTAGCAGATTCAGCTTGGACATATGCAGTGGGTGAAGTACCAGAGCGTACGGAAAAGCTATTACACGTTACGAAAGAAGCACTTTATAAAGGAATCGAACAAGCTCAAATTGGAAACCGCATTGGCGATATCGGTCATGCGATTCAAACTTATGTGGAGGGAGAAGGGTTTTCGGTTGTTCGTGATTTTATCGGACATGGAATCGGTACAGTTATCCATGAAAAGCCTGATGTTCCACATTTCGGTCTTCCTGGAAAAGGACCAAGAATAAAAGAAGGAATGGTCTTTACGATTGAACCGATGGTCAATATGGGACAGTATGAAATGAAGATGGATAGCAATGGCTGGACCGCTCGTACGATCGATGGAAAATACTCTGCTCAATATGAACATACAATTGCCATTACGAAGAACGGACCTGTTATTTTAACGGATCAAGAAGGATAAGGAAGAAAATCTTTTCCCAGATACGACTTTTCTAAAATGGGCTCGTCAAATAATGGTGTATGAGGAAGAAGTGCATGAGACTTATTAGTATTGATGAATATAACCCAAAATTAATGCAGCTTGCGAGGCCAATTTTTGATAAGCATAGACGTATATTGCTAGGTGTAGGGAGAACAATACATCCTGCTTATTTAGAGAGATTAGTGGCACTAGATATACGATATCTATTTATCGAGGATGCTGCTTCCTATGGAATCACAATGGAAGAAATGGTCGATGTCCCAACGTGGATGGAAGCGATTGAGACATTGAAAACTGCTTTTGAGGCTGTCAAAGAGAAAAAAGAACTTCCCATTCGTGATTTACAAAAGCAAGTTGTCCTCTTTGTGGAAGAGGTGGCAAAAAGAAAAGCACTATTTCTTATCCCTACATCTTCTTTAGCAGAAGAACTAAGGGAGTATGCCCATGCTGTCAATGTCTCCCTGCTCTCACTCCAGTTAGCAAAGAAACTGGGCGTTTCTCAAAAGCCATTAAAGGACTTGGCACTAGGCTGTCTTCTTCATGATATCGGAAAAGCGCTTGGACAAGAATCGGAACATCATGCCAGAAGTGGTTTTGAATATTTACGGAAAGTAAGAGAGGTTAGTATTGTATCAGCACATGTGGCTTATCAGCATCATGAAGCGATCGATGGAAGTGGAGAGCCAAGGGGATTAGCAGAAAAGGAAATCCATGAATTTGCGCAAATTTGCGCGCTTGCTAATGTCTACGACAACGCCATATCAAAGGACAGGCTGCCACCACATGAGGCAATGGAATATATTATGACGAAGAGTGGTACTCTTTTTCCATCGGAGCTCATTAGTCTCTTCGTACAACAAGTTCCAAGCTATATTCCAGGAACAATGGTCAGGCTCAATAATGGTCGAGATGCGATTGTAACGAAGATTGTCGGAAACTTACAAAGACCGTTCGTACGCTATTTTGATACTGAAGAGGAGATTTCTTTAGGCGACCATCATACATTGTTGATTACGGAAGTTTTGGATACGTAAGGATTTAAACAAAAGAAAGGGCGTTCCAATTTGCTTTGGAACGCCCTTTTTATGTATCTATTGTTTTCTCAGATTGCCAAGTTCTTCAGCAAGAGCTTGCATTTCATTTGGGCTGAAGGAATTCTTTTTCATGACTAGTTCATAGATTTCTTTCAACTCTTCGTACATATTCTCATCAAAATGGGATGGTTTAATTGCCCCA
The DNA here is from genome assembly GCF_047302285.1 of Robertmurraya phoenicis. Taxonomy (GTDB): domain Bacteria; phylum Bacillota; class Bacilli; order Bacillales; family Cytobacillaceae; genus Robertmurraya. Next base: position 4,068,740 of record NZ_CP154845.1, on the reverse strand, counting down.
AGATTCAAGACTTTAAGCTTTTCTTTAATTTTTTCAATCATATACTCCACATTTTCTACCGATGCTGTTGATAAATTCATTCATTTTCCACCTTTCGTAGTTTTCTTTGTGATACCTCTACTATTTAATATTCTCTATGGTTTTGTCCCATTCATGAATCATTCTTTAACTTCCTTTAGTGAATAGTAACATCTTTCCTTGTTTAAGGACAGGCTGTTACATGAATTTTATGATTTATCATCAGGAAATCTCATTAAACAGTTGCATGTTTGAGGGGAAATCGAAGAGAATGGTATTGGAGGGATGTTACATATGGTAAAAGTGTTGTTTGTATGTCTCGGAAATATTTGCCGCTCTCCGATGGCAGAGGCGATGTTTCGAGATGTTGTAAAGAGGGAAGGACTTGAAGGGGAAATGGTTGTTGATTCTGCAGGCACTGGTGATTGGCATATTGGACAACCACCTCATGAAGGAACAAGAAATATATTAAAGATCAATCGCATAGATTTTGAAGGAATTAAGGCAAGACAAGTCGAATCGAAAGATCTTGAGGAATTTGATTATATTATTGCGATGGATAGCGATAATAAGAGAAATATTGAAAAACTGAAATCAGCTTTTCCAAAAGCGAAAATTGAAGTTCTATTGGACTATGTTCCACATATTAAGAACAAGAACATTCCTGATCCATACTATACTGGAAATTTCCAAGAAGTCTTCGATTTATTACAACAAGGCTGTGAAAAACTATTACAACATATTAAGCAAAATCATGATTTTAAGTAAAGCCAAGAGGCAAAAGCAGTATGAAAAATTCATTCTTAATGGAAACAGAAAGGAAGGACATGCTAATGGGGAGTACAGATAAGTTTTGGAAAGGGATTTTACTGGGAGCAATAGCCGGTGGAGCGATTAGTTTACTTGACCGGGAAACGAGAAACTCTGTTGTGGCAAGTTGTAAATCAGGGGCCAAAAACGTCACTCATTTTGTTACTCATCCGGGTGAAGTCGCAGAAAAACTAAAAAATACAACGACTCAATTGCGTACTACGGTGGAGCAAGTAAGTGAGGACGTCTCTTTTATTGCGGAAAAGGTGGAAGAAATTAGAGAAGTAACACCGACTGTCGTGGGAATTGTTCAAGACACGAAAGAAGCATTTACACATAACCATGATGAGGAAGAGGTTTAACTAGGGAAAATAGGGGTGGAGTAATGGCCTTATTAAATATGAGAGCTCTAATGTTATTATGGAAGAGAATTGGCGAAGACGATGTCATGGGTTTAGCGGCTCAGTTGGCTTATTTTTTTCTTTTATCGTTATTTCCTCTTCTAATATTTTTAGTCACACTGTTGCCCTATTTGCCAATTACTCAGGAAGAAATGCTTAACGTTATTGGTGATTTTGCACCTGGCGAAACGATGACTCTGATTGAAACAAATCTAAATGAAATAATGGGTCAACAAAGCCGGACCCTTCTATCCTTCGGGATCATTGCCACGATGTGGTCTGCTTCAAATGGAATTAATGCCATTATTCGGGCTCTAAACAAAGCGTATGAGGTAAAAGAAAGCCGTTCCTTTATTGTAGCAAGAGGGATGGCCATCGTTTTTACAGTTGCGATGATCTTTGTTTTTATTATCGCATTATTACTCCCAGTCTTCGGTAAGCAATTGGGAATGTTTTTGTTTACGCAGCTTGGATTATCCAGTCATTTCTTAAGTTTTTGGCATTTATTACGATGGCTTCTTAGTTTTTTAATTATCTTCATCGTCTTTTTGGTTCTCTATTGGATTGCGCCAAATAAAAAGTTTAAGTGTATTGATGCGACCCCAGGAGCGGTTTTTGCCACCGTAAGTTGGTTAGCGGTGTCCTGGGGATTCTCTTACTACGTCAGTAATTTCGGCAACTACTCTGCCACGTATGGCAGTATCGGAGCCGTTATCGTGTTATTGATTTGGTTTTATTTAACCGGCATTATTATCATTCTTGGTGGAGAAATAAACGCATTAAATCAATTTTTAAGAGATGAAACCTGTTAAAAAAGAACTGTCGACTAAGATTCGACAGTTCTTTGCGCAACAGCTTGTTAGGATTTTAATAATCGTAACCCATTTAAAATCACTAATATCGTACTTCCTTCATGACCAATCACACCAAAAGGAAGGTCGATGAATTGCAGGAAGTTGGAGATAATCAATACCATAATAACGGAAATGGAAAAAATAATGTTTTGCTTAATAATTCGGTTCATTTTGTCGGATAGCTGTATGGCCTCAGCGATTCGAGGTAAATCATTTTTCATAAGCACGACATCTCCTGTTTCCAAAGCAACGCCTGACCCATCTCCCATGGCGATTCCGACGTTAGCCGTTGCTAACGCAGGTGCATCATTGATACCATCACCAACCATCGCCACATGTCCGAATTTCTCCTTTAATTTCTTTAAGTTCTCAACTTTGTCCTCAGGTAAGCACTCAGCCACATAATCAGTGACATGGCTTTCAGACGCAATGGCTTTTGCTGTATTCTCACTATCACCAGTTAGCATGAATGTGTAAATTCCTTTTTGTTTTAACTGATCAATCGCGATTTTTGTTTCTTCTCGGACTACATCCTTCAAGGCAATTAAGCCAACGATTTCTCCGTTTTTTTGTGCAAAAACAATCGTTTTTCCTTCTACAGCTAAATTGGATGCAACACCATTTAAGAAGGCGTCAGCTTCTTCTTTTCCAACAAAATCAGCTTTTCCGATTTTCCATAATTCTTGCTCGTAAGTGGCTTTAACACCATATCCTGAAACGTCTTCAATACCCTCTGGTTGAGTGAGGGGTTCTTGTATATGTTCCTTAGCATATTTAACGATCGCATTGGCTAACGGATGATTGGAATGACTTTCAATGGCGGCTGTTTTTAATAGGAGCTCCTGTTTAGATATTCCTTCTCCTGTTAATAGATCGGTTACTTCAGGCTTACCTTTTGTTAAGGTGCCTGTTTTATCAAAGGCGATGGCACGCAAATGACTTAAATTTTCTAAATGGACACCACCTTTAAAAAGAATCCCCCGCCTTGCCCCCGTCGAAATGGCAGACAAGGTTGCTGGCATGATCGAGGCAACAAGTGCGCAAGGAGAGGCAACGACCAATAAAATCATCGCTCGATAAAAGGTTTCGGTCCAGCTCCAACCTAATAAATAATGAGGCAAGAACATCATTAGAGCGACAACTGAGAGAACGACTTTGACATAAGTTCCTTCAAATTTTTCAATGAAAAGCTGAGAAGGGGACTTTTCACTTTGAGCAGACTGAACAAGTTGAATGATCTTTTGAAAAAGCGTATCGTTACTTTCTTTCGTGATTTCAACGGTAATCGAACCATTGAGATTAACAGTTCCGGCAAAGATCTCCTCGTCTATCCCTTTGGAAACGGGGATCGACTCGCCCGTAATCGCCGCTTCGTCCAGATGGCTCTGCCCTTTGACGATTTTTCCATCTGAAGGAACTCTTTCACCAGGCTTTATGAGAATGAGATCGCCAATTCTTAATTCAGAAACAGGGGTGATTTTTTCGATCCCATTTGTCACGACTAATGCTTCTTGTGGTTGTAATTCCATCAGTGCTGAGATTTCCTTATGACTTTTATTCATCGTATAAGTCTCAAGGGCACCACTTAAGGAAAAAATAAAAATGAGAATGGCCCCCTCCGTCCAGTACCCAATAGTGGCGGAACCAATAGCTGCGAAAATCATGAGCATTTCTACATTTAGCTCTCTTTCCGCAATCGTGCTTTCAATCCCTTCCTTTGCTTTCGCATATCCTCCGATGATAAATGCTAATACAAAGGAAATGATTGAGACGGTAGTAAGCTCATTTTTTTCAAGTATCCAGCCGACAACAATCAATACCCCGCTGATGATTGCTGCAATCAGTTCGGCGTGTGGCCATATTTTATCAAAAAGACTTTCTTCACTGGATTGTGCATTTGTTATTCCCTTTATTTCTACATCCATTTCGACATCCCCCTATGATAACAAATTTCAATTAGAGATTTCTAATTGAGAAAAATAATCAACATCAATCCCCTAATAAAACACGAAAGCTGTCACCTAATAGGCAACAGCGGAAATGCAAACGAAATTCTTATTTATATTTATTCTAATTATATCATGATTCGTACATAAGTAAAGCCTTTTATTCGTAGGAGGGTATTTCTTGATGCTGAGGTTTAAAGAAAAACAAGGCGATGAAAATGGAAAGAAGCATAAGAGAAATCAAATAAAAGAAGCTCACTCCTTGTGCATATTGAATCATCATTCCCCCGATGAATGGACCGGTGATGCTCCCAAAACTAAAAAATACACTGCACATAATATTCCCTGCTGGCAATAGCTTTTTAGGGAGGAGATCGGCCATATAGGATATCCCGAGTGAGAAGGTGGAACCGACAAGCATCCCTGCGATAAAAAAGCATGAGAACAAGGCGACTTCTGAACCTTCAAAGATTCCAGCAACGATAAAGGTGAAAAAGCCTGAAATCATGACGAAGCGTAAAATTCTCTTTCGGCCATAACGGTCACTCAAAAGTCCGAGGGGCATTTGAAAGACAATCGTACCAATCGCAAAAGCTGGTAAGATAATCGAGACAGCATTAATATCGATGCCAATGCGTAAAGCATAAACCGGAAAATTTCCATTTAAGGTTGCTTCGAGAAACCCATAGCCAAATGGAGGAAGGAAGGCAACCCAAGCGTATTTCCACACTTGACCGAATCGTTGAAACGTACCAAAAAAAGAGGTTGCGTCTGACGAATCTTGCTCAGGAATTTCATTTTTTAGGAGAAAAATTGTCACCCATGCAGCAAAGCTTAACCCTGCAGAAATGATAAATGGCAGAGATTCATTGATCACTAAAAGCCTTGTCATCATCGGTCCAATCGCAAATCCTAAACTAAAAAAGAGTCCGTATAAAGCAATGTTTCTGCCCCGATTTTGCGCAGTGGAAAAGGATGTAATCCACGTCTGTGTGCCGAAATGAAGCATATTATCCCCAATTCCGATTAAAAGCCGTAACACAAACCAAAACCAAAGTGATTTCCAAAATGGGAAAAGAAAAAGGGATAGTAGTACAATCAGTCCTCCGAGGATGATGATTGGTTTATATCCAAATTTCCTGAGTGGTTTTTCTAAAAAAGGTGAAATCAGTAAAATTCCGATGTAAATACTCGTTGCATGTAAACCATTAATGGCTGAAGAAATGCCATCTTGTTCGAAAATGATGGCAATAAGCGGGAGAATCATCCCTTGTGAAAAACCAGAGATGGCGACAATTCCGACGAGAACCCAGAGACGAATGTTCATATGTATACCTCGTTATCTATGTATTCTCCCTGATGGTACATGAGATAATTAACTTTTGGCAAGTAGATTTTTGTCAATGAAGCTCGCTCTCTGTATGATAGAAGTAGTGACGAGGAGGATGATGAAGATGGAATTTCATATGAAGGAAGTTGGCTTTTACACAGAAACAGCAAATGGAAGACTAAATATTGCAGGGGATGAGAGTCATGGGTTCCGCCCATTTCAATTATTGGTTTCATCAGTAGCTGTTTGTAGTGGAGGAGTCATGCGAAAAATATTAGAGAAGAAACGGATTCCGTATGAGGATGTCCACATTAAAGCAGATGTCATCCGAAATCCAGATATGGCTGACCGAATTGAGAAGATTCACCTTCATTTTACCCTTACTGGAATTGAGATCACGGAGCAGCAAATGGAAAAAATTATGGCGCTAACGACGAAAAACTGCTCTATGGTCCAATCTGTTATGGGCAGTATCGAAATTGAGGAAACTTTTGAGATTAAATAATGCTAACAAAATGTTGGATAAGATGTAAGAACTCTGAAAAAACTATGGACAGGAGTTAATTCCAATTTATGTGAGGTTGAAATTGACTCATCCATTAGTGAAAGGAGTTCAGCTCATCATGAAAAAATTGGTTTCTGGTATCGTTGTTGGATTACTTATAATACAAATGTCTGTAATATCAACCTCGGCTGCCGCAAAAAAAGAAGCAGTCAAGATTCCGAATTCAGTTTTAAACATAACGAAGGAAAATACGTATCCGAATCCGACGCAGGATTTGCCAACATTGCAGCCAAGTGAATTAACGGAAGAACTCATTTCTAGTTCTAAAGTGAAAATTGAAAACCCTGATCTGATTCGAATGCTCAATGAGACGAATGTAAATAGTACGCCATTTGCCTTTGGTTACCGAGCTGTTATCTATTTAGGTCAGTGGCCTCTCAATTATGAATCAACAGAGACCTCTCCCAATTGGGAATATCAGAAAATTAATACGAACTATTATGATAACCGTGGTGGCAAAGCCAATTATCAAATCCATTATGTTCAAGAAGCTCAGAAAGTCGTAAAGGGTGGATTAACGGCCAAAGTTCCCCAAGCTGAGGATGTAAAAAAGATGATGCTACTAAAGGCAGCGGAGAAGTCCAATTTGCCTCTCGCATTTGAAACGGTCGTCGGTGCAGGTACAAAAAAGGATCAGTATTATAATATCCCACCTAAAAGATTAGGATATTTATATGGATACGTGCCAGCAGTGAATGAAAAAGGGAAGGTTACGTACGGCGAAGTGTATTTAATGCTAAAAGGAAACAAGAAAATGATCGTCGTCAAAAATGTAACCTCACAAGGCATTGGTGCATGGATTCCAGTACAAGATTATGTGTCATTCGGATTTGTCGCAACAGAACGTCCGAGATAAATAGAAAAACGTCGAACGATGCGGTTCGACGTTTTTGTCGTTGTCAGGAATTTATAAATTCCCTCGACTTGTGGATAAGTGTTCGATAAAATGTTCGTATAAACAGTAGGAGTTTCGGTATGATTAAACAAGGAAGCGGAGTTATTAAGACCATTTTAAAAGCTCATTTTGATGGGTTTTGGAAATTGAACGAAAGGAAATTTCCTGAGTCCTATCGAGAGGATATAAAAGAAACGGTTGAAAAGGCTATTCATTGTGGGACTCGTGATTTAGGTTACGATCGATATGAATGCTTAGGATGTGAAGGAGAACCTAAATCTATATTTGTTTGCCTTACATGTAAAAGTCGTTTCTATCATAAGTGTGGGAAAAAGTATACGGATGATTGGTCAGATAAACAACAGGAAACAGGAAATGATCTTTGACGTTCCGCACCGACATATGGTGTTTACTATTCCGAAAGAGTTAAGAAATGTGTTTTTTGAAGATCGAAAGAAACTAAATGAACTAAGTAAACAAGTGGCAGGGGTATTTCAGTATCATTATCAAAAAAGAAGCAAAAAGCGAAATTTAAAGGTCGGGGTTCTTACTGTTATTCATACCTTTGGCATAGATTTAAAATTCAATCCTCACATTCATGCTTTGGTAACAGAAGGCGCACTGGATAATCGAAATGAATGGATTTCAAGTGAATGTATTCCATATGAATTTTTGAGGAATAACAATTTATCAAAAATGAATGAGGAAGAACATGGATACTAAAGGGTTTCTCGAAAACATTAGTAATTCAAGAGACTATTTGAATGATGTATTAAAATCTCACCTTTTTATTGAAGCTATGATTATAGAAATGATTGAAGATACACTTAAGGGTTAATCAAAGAAAATTGACGTGCTTTTTTGTTGAACTTATAGTTACTACCGATAAAGTTTTTTGAACGATATTAACCTATTACTTCGTCTAATATTTAAAACATAAAAAGGAAAGATATAAATGAATATAGATAAAAGCAATGAGCAAATTGATCATACGGACTATTTAATTGGGGAGCTTATTGAGCTTTATGGACAGCAAATACAAAGGATAATTTACAGTTTTGTAAAGGATCAATATACATCTGAAGATCTTACACAAGAAACATTCATCTCAGCATACCAGAGCCTTAGAGAATATAGGGGTGACTCAAAAGTCTATACTTGGCTATATCGTATTGCAATAAATAAAGCAAAGGATCATTTAAAATCAACTTGGCTTAAAAGGGTATATTATAATTTACCTGAACAATTAAAAAGTATAGATTCCACAGAATTAACTGTCATTAATAAAATAACCGAGCTTGAGATAATTGATAAGATATTGTCTTTACCTATCAAATACCGAGAGGTAATTCTTCTATATTATATAGAAGAATTCTCAGTTAAAGAAATAAGCGGAATTTTGAATTTACAGGAAGATACAATAAGAACACGTATGAGAAGAGCAAGGCGTCAGCTTTCAAAAATTTTAAAGGAAGGTAATCATAATGAGTAACTTTAATCCCAAAGCACTACGACAGGAATTAAATAAAAGAGCAGCTTTTAGTGATAAGCAGAAGGAACTGATTAAGAAAAGGATAACAAGTAAAGAAATTATAAAGCAAAAGAGACCACTAACACCACTTGTGAGCACTTTTGTGGCAATCGTTCTATTATCTATCCTTTTCTCGACTTCTGGAATATTTAGTTTTAACAAAAACGCATCACAACCAGATGCAATTACTGATCCAGATACCAAAATTGATGTTGAGAAAGTTCAAAATGTCACATCGGATATGATTATTATTCATCCAATGTATGATGATATGGATCGAGGGAATCATGATTTTTACGATAAAGATGTTGTCGTTGATACGAAATACTATGGAGCGAATCAAATTCATAGGGGAGACATTATTGCCTACAAAAAAGATAATTTTAAAGGAGTAACTCGAATAATTGCATTACCAGGAGAAAAAATAAAAATTGTGAAAGGACAATTCTTTATCAATGGTAAAATACTTGATTCATTTTATGGAAGAGCTCATCGATTAGGGCTAGACGTAGAAGAACTAAAAAGTCTTATTAATAAAGGTAAATATGACAACCTTCAAGCAAAAACAAATATCGAGAGTAGTATTAATAACTTTGAAAATACAAATGAAAAGGAAATAGAGGTTCCGGAAGGATATGTTTATATTATGGGAGATGACTGGTTAAGAACTTCCATGAGGGGGCTGCTGCCAACAAAAGAGATTATTGGAAAGGTAATAGGATATCAATAGGTTCCAAGTTAGTATCCAATATATAATATTTTTAGTTAAACTGGCAAATGGCTTAAAAACAATTTTCAATTTAAACATAAATCAATGCATACTAAGCTATATTGAGTGTACATCAAATAATTTTTCCAAGATATTGTTTTCAAAAGCTACTGTTATTTTTAGTTATTTTATGATATTCCATTACCATTCGTAAAGCATCTATCTACATTTTTAGATAGATGCTTTTTGTTGTACTCAAGAAACAACTTACTTTTTTAATTACTCTGTACTTTAAAAATTTTAAAAATATATTGTCAAAACAACCTAAATGTTCTACGGTAAATTAAATTAATGTATTTTTTTAACAAAAAAGGAGGCGTTTTCATGTTGGTTGCAAAATTAAAAATAAATTTTAGAAAGTTGCTACTTGGCTCCTTAATATTCATCTTAGTATGTCCATCTCAGATCTTCGGAGCAACATTCGGTACTGTTGGTATTAATACTGGTTGTAGTTATCCTTGTGATGGTTATTATGCAAATCATTTTAATGCACAAATAATTGCTACAAGTGTTTCTGGAATAAACTATTATCGAACAAGCCAATTTAGAGCAACAATGACACAAGCTAATCAAAACGGTGATCGATGGACAATTCTTTCTCTTATGGTTTATTCTGAAGGAGGGCGTCTATTTACAGATACGTCAAAAGCTTCTACATATTCAACTGCATCATATTCAAGTTACTGGATGCCAATCAATCGGTCCGTATTATTAGCAAAGGGAAATAACAGAACAGAATTTCAAATGAAGTATAGTTTAAAAAACACTTCTGGAACAATAGTAGAAACTTGGTATCCAATAAGGAGATCCAGTAATATCCAATAGTATAAAAAATCTTTAATTTAAAATTATCTAGTACTAAAAGGAGGGCTTACCTTTGAAGAAGAAAATATATATAAGTATAGTAATCGCTACTTTTTTGATTTTGCTTTTGGTGAATAATGATATCACATCTCGTGGATATGCTGATAAATTATATAATCTAGAAGGTTATAAGTTTACTTTGTCACAGCTGACTGAAGAGAACGAAATACAGAATTTAAGTTTTATTATAGATTCAAATGGTCATTTTTGTTCAAAAATTTTGAATGGAAATTATAAGGGTAATTTTGAGGCTTGGGATGGTGAAACATTTTATCGATACGATGCACAGAATAAGCACTTAACTAAAATAAAGAACAAACCTGGAGAGAAAGTAATTAGTCATCCTTTCTTTAGCGAAGTAATAAATCAAAGAATTAGTTTAGATATAAAGGAAGAAAAATTGAAGAAACAATTTTTCGGTGATGTATTTATTAAGAACTCCAAGAAAGCTGATTATGTAATAAAGGAAAAGATTAACTTTAACAAAGAAATAAACCATCCAGAAAAATACGAAAAGATTGTTAATGATGAAGTTAAAGAATACATTGAGATGAAAAATATGACTAAATATCAAAAATCAATAGACATTGATTCAATATTAAAGCTTGATAAAAATGTTGAAATTTTAGATTTATAATCTTCGTATTTAAAATGTAGAACGTGAAAGTAAAAGATTTATCATGAATAAGATAATAAAATAATTTGAGTAAATAATTAATTAATTTAAGGTACTGATACAGTTAGTTATTTTTGCAGAAGAATTGTCAATCAAAATAAAGAAGCTCATATTTCATGACCTAAGTTATCCATACCTAAAAAAAATCCAAACCTTTTACAAAAATACTTGATACCTAGGCATTTTAATGAAAAAAGGTTTGGATTTTTTCTTTACTTTTTCATTGTTTTAACACCGCAGAATTCAGCCAGTCCTTCTTTTGCATTTTTCCATTTCTTTAATACCTTTTTGTCGTTTTCAGCTTCTAGTGTGCAAGGGCTTTTAATTCCTGCTCCATGGTAACGTCAAGATATACCATTGTGGTTTGTAACTATTCATGCCCTAACATAAATGAAATTTGTACGATATTCATTCCATCTTCCAACCAGTGTGATGCCTTGGCATGCCTTAACTGATGAGCATGAAGATCTCGCGGAACTTCATCACATATTTCAAGTGCGGTACGGGCATGTTTTTTCAGTTGCTTGTTTACCGCAGTCTGACTCATATTTCCCTGTAATCCGGTGTTCCTTGAATAAAAAATATAATCCTCCGGATTTGGGGTATCACTATGGAATTCTTTCAGGTATTTCTTTAAATGTGCAACTGCCTTGGGCAGAAGATACAAGGTCCTTATTTTTCTTCCCTTTCCAATGATGGTGACACTTGGCTTGTCTGCATCCAAATGTAGCTGCTCAATTTTTAAAGACAGAATTTCATCTATTTTGGCGGCGGTGCTATATATGATAATCATAAGTGCCAGATCTCTTCGCCCTGCTTTTGTGGATAAATCCGGAACCGATAACAATACCTGTACTGCTTTTTTGCTCATTCCTTTTACTTTTTTGCGTACTTCTTTTTTTCGTGGAATTCTTGTTGCATCCTCAGAAAGATATAATAGGGAGATGTCCCTACTACCCAAGTATTTTAGGAATGATCTTAGGGATGCCAACCGGTTATTACATGTTTCTGGACTACAGTTTCTCTGTTCCATTAGCCATTGTAGCCATTCCTCTATTATTATTCTACTAAAACATCCACCACATAGACTTTCTGTCCTAATTCCTTTTTCTGTCTCCAAAAAACCAATGTATAAGGCAAGTGCGTACTGATATGACTTCAATGTTTGGCTACTGTGGGTTTTCTGGGAAGGGACGTATTCATTCAAAAAGGCATTGATATGCCGTGCGATTATGATGGATTCATTCGACGCTTTTTTCATAATCCATCTCTGGAACAATGCTTTCAAAATCTATTCCTGTCTTTTCATCCAAAATGTCAACCATTCATGGAACAAGAGAATAGTAATACTTTGTACTCTCCAGTGTGCTATGTCCCATGCTTTTGCTTAGATAAAGCAGTTTTGCATTAAATCCAAAGCCTTCATCTGTCCACCGGTTAATGTTTTCTATGACATAATGATGTCTGAGTTCATATGCAGTTGCATAAGAGCTGTTATATTTATTCCATAATTTCCGGAAGTTTGTCTGTACCCAGTTCCTAGTATGGAAAGAGTTGCCCCTTGCGGGGAAAAAATATTCCCTCTGAGGATACTGCTTACGTATAGCTGCATCATAGGTTTTCAAAAGTTCAAGTATTGAGTCGTGCAACGCTACATAAGGCTGGGCATGCCCTTGGGAATAATGGATGTCAAGAATCCCATGTCGTAAGTCGACATCCCCAACCCTTAACATTTATGACACCACCCCTCCACCATTTCTTGAGACAGAATAGTAGTTTCTGGATACTGTTTCTTGCAGTATCGGTCAAATAGGAGAAGGTTTATTTCATAAGAAGCTTCATTCCAATGTTTGGATGCTTTCTGGTAGGAAACAAATGCCTGCATGAGCGGTGCAAGAAAGGAAGTGAATTTATTCATTGTAGAACACCTCCTTTGACACAGGAAATTGTTCTATGGAGATAGAGCATTCCTTAAGGTGCAGAAAATCTGCGCTTAGATATGCTTCAAGTGAATCCGGCGAAGTGTGACCAAGTGTTCTGCTTATGACAGGTTGTGGGATTCCATTTCCTAAAAGGGCGGTGGCCAAGTGATGGCGGAAGATATGGAACCCTTTCCGGTCACCTTTTTTCTGTCGAATGCCTGCAACTTTCATGATCCTGCCTGACACATTACCAATGCTTCTACTATTCAATCGATTGTATGGTTTATTTTGCGAAACAAAGAGATACCTACTTTCTGTCCCGGTCGCTCAGATGTCAGATATTCATATATGGCATTACCAACAACCGCTGTTAAAGGAAGCTCGAAAGAAAGCTCCTTTTTCTGCTGTTTTACATAAATTAAATCCCTGTCCCAGTCAATGGAGTTTAGTGTCAATCCTGCAATATCGCAGCCACGCAGTCCCGTGTATAGTGCTAATATTCCAATAGCTTTATCTCGGAGTGTTAGTAAATTATCAGCATCTGCCAATGTACTCTTAAATTCCTGTATTTCCTCGACTGTTAGGTACTGTATGTTCTTTCTGGTTTCCCGTAAGGCGGGAAGGAATGCCAAGATCCGAGAACAAGTTTGCGGATGATAAGGGATGCACGCCTTCAATACCGCGGCAATATTCTTTTTGTAAGAACAGCTCTTGAGCAGTGTATCATCCTGAGATATAAATATTGAAAGTACGGCTTCTTCTGTAATTTTATCTAGGCTGTCCATTCCTTTTTGTTGGAGTGATAGGAAGAAAGTGGCTCCATTATGGGATTCAGTATAAATGGTGGTATTTTTCTTGCCACGTTTCCTTTCTGCTTCACAGTAATAGTCAATAACAGATTTGAATTCTGGTGACAAAAATGGATAAGCACCTCTTTTGAATAGTTCGTGCCTGCGTCTTCTATCCGGATATCTACCATGAACATCAAACTGTCCAACAGCTCCGATGATAGTCCGCTTATCTCGTAGATAATCAGGTGAGTGCAATGTTTTGGTGTACTCCAGATATACATCTGTATAGCATGACCATTCTTTTGAATCCCAAACTGATAGGATCTTTTTAATCTCCCGTTTAATCCTGTCAACGTATGTTTTTGAGTAACCATCGGTTTCCATGTAGGAAATGAGTTTGGGATAATTATCCCTTAGGTTTTGCACAATCATTTGTATGCTCCTTTTTATTTAATAGAAAGAGCATACACAGAATGAAAAAAATCCAAACCTTTTTTCATCAAAATCCCTTAAATATCAGGCATATTTGAAAAAGGTTTGGATTTTATTAAGGTTTGGATAACGAAAGAAATCCAAACGTTTGGATTTCCTTCGACATTCTTCTGCTTTTTATTTGTAAATGAAGAGATCTAATACGAAAGCTATTCAAGAATATTAGGACACAAAGACATTCAAATTACTATGAATCACAATTTTTATGTCACAAAAAAGATGGATGTATCCATCATGGCAGACAGATCATCACGAAGCTAGGCGTAAATCTTCCAGGAGTCCTCGTCTCTCCGTCTTGAATCCCATCGATTCATGATCCATCGAATCTTTTCAACATCTAACATTCGAATTACTCCTTATTATATCGAGGATTTACTTTTTTCTCTTTTTACAGGCACACCGAATGGAAGTTTTGGCGGTTTACGATTGAGATCAGTACGATATTTTCCAAATCGGTTGACATGAGCCGTCCCATAGGGGCTCAAATAAGGAATCAGTTCTTCATCATATTCATTTCCATCTTGCATGTAGTCTTGGAGGATACAAGATAAAGTGAATACGTTGTAAAAAATGAGACAGTTAGCTACAAGATGGTTATATTTAATCATTTTTCCGGTGGTTTGCGTAACATAGCTTCTCTTGGTGATGCATTGTTTTGGCTAGTAATGGCAGTAGTGCTGCCAGTTGCATAAATTAGAAAAAAAACAAGTGGACTACCACTTTTTATCTATCATGATATCTCCTTTCTATATCACTACTTGTTTATTTTTTAATTCTGACTGTGTCCTTCAAGGATTAAGATTTCATCACTTCCTGAATGAATTCGTATGGGATCTCCTGTTCTGAATTACTTATCTCATTAAGTGAGCAACATTCAGTGATTATTCAAGTAACTGCTCTAACTGAATTACTTTCCAATATGGACATAGTGCAAGTCAGTTATCAAAAGAAAAAGATGACACTTACACTATTACATTTAGTAATAGTGAGCAAACCTTAGAACCAATATCCAAATTATTTACGTTTACTCTCCCTGCCAAAAATGAAAACTTCACCATATTTGCTAATTATAAAGGAGATAGTGAAAACTGAGGTCAATAGATACAATTGCCAGTAGCCTTGAATTTAGGACAATGTATTCTTGAGACAATACGGTTCTTAATAATGAAGTGAAAATAAGTGACATTGATGGATTTTCAGAAGATGTTCAGAAGACCGTTTACTTTATGGTTTCAAAAGGTTTCCTTACTCTAAATGGAGATGTATTTTATCCAACTGAGTCGATGGATCGAAATAATTTTACAACTGCTTTAGTTAAAATCTTTTTTTATTTAGATAGAATCTTAACAACAACTTTTACCGATGTTTAAAAAGAAAGTGAGTAATTTCCGTATATTTCCTCATCACAACATAATAATATTGTGGAAGGTTTTGAGGATAATACATTTAGAAGATTATTGAATGTTCCGGTCGAACAAGTACTTGCTATAGCCAGCAGAACATTGGTTGAAAAGAAGGGGTATAACTATCCAATAAATGAAGAGGGGTATCTTCAATTTGCGGATAAGGTTAATATTTCAGATTGGGTTATGAAAGACATTGCACTAGCAGTTCAGGTAGGTTTAATAGATGCAGGTGGCGTGCTGGGACCACAAAATGAAATTACTAAGGCTGAGGCTTCAGATTTGTTGTATAGGCTATTTATGCTGTTGTATGACATTCAACCTGCATCAATACCAGAGGGAGAGGTTCAATCTGAAGTTTTTGATCAAAACGATAATACATCGTCAAGCTCACTTATTCTTTTTTTGTCAGTTTTATAAGTAATTTTAACCTTGGTTATAGCTATAGGGTGGTTTATATGCTAAAAGAAAGCCATAACATAATAATGAAGTATAGGGAGAGATATTGAGAGCTCTCCTTTGTAATTCTCGAAGTAAATACTCCGGGTGCAATGTTAATATTTGACTATGTTTTGTTCTTTTAAGTAGATAATAAATTTGGTCAATGGAGGAGATTTAATATTTCGATAGTTCTACCATGAAATGTATGTGCAAAAATGTTTCTGTTTAATATACTAAACTTTCATTTTCCAAATAACAAAGAAGTTTTATTTAAAGTGTCTTATTTAGGTTCTTAGTTATCAAATCCTGTAGGGAAGATGCTTAAAAGGCCCTCCTAGATATCTGCCTAGAAGGCCCTTCTAATATTTATGTAACAATCAACACACCAGATTTATCATCATGCTACTTGATGCGAGGGTAGTAGATACAAGCAGGATCTGCTGTATCTCTTTCTAGGTTTTCTTGTTTACATAGAAATAGTGGCTGTTCTTTTTTGAAAATCAATGTCCTGGTAGTAGCTGTTCTTCACTAACACATTCGGTCCTAAACAGCGAACGGCTGGACAATGGCAGTTTAAACTTTTCGCTAAATCGGTTTGCATCCATTTTTCATAGGCAACCTGTAAGGAATTTGTTTGGATATTTCCAAGCGGTGGTGTATCTCCAAAATCGGTGACAATGACATCCCCTGTGAAAATATTAACATTTAACCGAGAGCGTCCGTCGGGATCATTACGAACAGTTACCTTTTTACTGTTGTAAAGTCGTTTTAAAAGGGTTAAATCTTCTTCCCTTTTATTGCATGGATAAAAAGGGAGAGTTCCAAAGAGCATCCAGGTTTCTTCGTCGCGAATGTCTAGTAGGTGATGGATCGCTGCACGAATTTCATCTAAATTTAATACTTCTAAATTTGAAGCAAAATCTGATGGGTACATCGGGTGAATCTCGTGTCTTCCGCATTTCATTTCCTCAACGATTTGACGATGGATGTCTTCTAAATGAGGTAAGGTTCTTTTGCTCAACATTGTTTCCGCTGATACCATAACGCCAGCTTCGGAAAGGGCACGGCTATTTTCGATCATCTGTTGAAAAAGAACTGCCCTCTGCTCGAAAGTAGGCTTACGTTCCATCATCGCAAATCCACCTTCAACGAAGTCCTCTAACGTTCCCCAATTATGAGAAATATGTAACACGTCTAGATAAGGTGCAATTTTTTCATAGCGCTCAAGGTCAAGGGTTAAATTCGAGTTCATTTGCGTTCGAACTCCTCTTGAATGGGCATACTGAAGTAAAGGAAGCACATATTGCTCAACGGATTTTTTCGAAAGCATGGGCTCTCCACCTGTGATGCTTAAAGAACGAAGAGTAGGAATTTCATCTAATCGTTTTGCGAGCAGTTCAAATGGAAGTCCGTTTGGATCTTTCGGCTGCAAAGTATACCCAACAGCACAATGTTCACAACGCATATTGCATAAAGTGGTGGTAGTAAATTCAATATTCGTTAACGTTAGTTTCTTATATTGCTCGATATCCATATAAGCTTCCCATGGATCGAAGCTTGGGGTAATAGCTTTTTTACTTGCGTTCATCGTAATAAAACTCCTTTTAACAAAATGATCATGGAAGACCATGTTGAAATTCACTTCGTAATTATCAGTTTGTGGGCGAGTTCTGTCAATGCTTTTCTTAAAAATATATGCTGGGAAACCTATAGATAGCAGGAATGTTGAAAATCAATATTGCGTATTAAGCGTCTTTTCTGTAGGATGGAAGACGAGTATTTGCAAAAAGGAGCGAATTTGTAGTGGGTAGTCCAATTAAAGAACAAGGCGATCAAGTCGTTTTTTTAAAGCAACGATTAACAATGTTTATGGACCTTTTAGATGCGATAGAGCCTGAAAGTACAGAATTAGAGGACATCGATCGTCTAATTTCGATCATTGATGACCTTGAATCAAAATGTCGTGAATTCAAAAACCGAGACGAATAGGTTTTATGAGGATGTTCTGTAGAGAGCATCCTTTTTTTATTGTGGGGTAACCGGGGTTCATGAGGTGGACAAAGTCGAGAGAGTATCGGGAGAAGAATGTCCTCATAGAGGGTTCATGAGGACAAAGTCGAGGGTGGATCGGGAGAAGAGTGTCCTCATGGGGTGTTCATGAGGACAAAGTCGAACGAAAACGAAGAAAGTTTGTCCTCATAGGGTGTTCATGAGGACAAAGTCAGACGAAAACGAGAAAAGTTTGTCCTCATAGAGGGTTCATGAGGACAAAGTCGAACGAGAAGGAAGAAAGTTTGTCCTCATAGAGAGTTCATGAGGACAAAGTCGAACGAGAAGGAAGAAAGTTTGTCCTCATAGAGAGTTCATGAGGACAAAGTCGAACGAAAAGGAAGAAAGTTTGTCCTCATAAGGTGTTCATGAGGACAAAGTCAGACGAAAACGAGGAAAGTTTGTCCTCATAAGGGGTTCATGAGGACAAAGTCGAACGAAAACGAGGAAAGTTTGTCCTCATAAGGGTTTCATGAGGACAAAGTCAGGCGAAAATCAGGAAAGTTTGTCCTCATAAGAGGTTCATGAGGACAAAGTCGAACGAAAAGGAAGAAAGTTTGTCCTCATAGAGAGTTCATGAGGACAAAGTCGAACGAAAAGGAAGAAAGTTTGTCCTCATAGGGTGTTCATGAGGACAAAGTCGAACGAAAAGGAAGAAAGTTTGTCCTCATAGAGAGCACAGAATGAAAAGAGGGGTCAAATTCCAGCTGCAATCCCTTACAAATTGTCTTCATAATCATTAAATTCTCCATCAATATCTTAAAAAAGTTTCCCTATTTCCAAAAAAAGAATCAGAATCACTTGTCTTTCTTTCAATTGCTGATAGGAGTATAATAAAAACCGAGGAATTATTGAAATATTCGCAAATGATTAATCTAAAGCGTTTACTTTTAACTGAGGGTAAAAAGGTAGCAGCGCTTCACGAAAGAAAGAGTTTTTCAAAAAGGGAAAGGGGAATCACGGATGAACATCGAAAAATTTCAAGACAGTATGTATGAGTTAGTTGTTGAAACTTCCACAAACTTGCCTAAGGACGTTCGTCGTGCGGTTAAAGCGGCTAAGGAAATGGAGAGTGCAGGTACTCGTGCTGCGATGAGCCTAGCAACTATTACGAATAATATAAAAATGGCGGATGATAACGTATCGCCAATTTGTCAGGATACTGGGCTTCCAACCTTTAAAATTAAAACACCAGTTGGAGTAAACCAAATCGAACTCAAAAACGCGATCCAAAACGCGATTGTGCAAGCGACAAAGGATGGAAAGCTCCGTCCAAACTCAGTCGATTCTTTAACAGGGGAAAATAGTGGAGACAATCTTGGACTCGGACTTCCAGTCGTGAAATTCGAGCAGTGGGAAAAGGATTATATTGATGCGCGCCTTATTTTAAAAGGGGGCGGCTGTGAAAATAAAAATATCCAATATAGCTTACCTTGTGAGCTTGATGGATTAGGCCGCGCTGGACGTGACTTAGACGGAATTCGTAAATGTATTATGCATTCGGTGTATCAAGCGCAAGGTCAAGGATGTAGTGCGGGCTTCATTGGCGTTGGTATTGGAGGAGACCGTTCTTCAGGTTACGACCTCGCAAAAGAACAACTTTTCCGTTCAAATGATGATGTGAATCCACACGAAGACCTTCGTAAATTAGAAGAATATATTATGGAAAATGCCAATGAATTAGGAATTGGAACGATGGGGTTTGGGGGCGAAACGACTTTACTTGGTTGTAAGATTGGCGTCATGAATCGTATTCCTGCCAGCTTCTTCGTATCTGTAGCCTATAATTGTTGGGCATTCCGTCGTCTTGGGGTAACAGTTAACCCTGAAACAGGCGAAATCAATGAATGGCTCTACCAAGAAGGAGACAAAATTGATTTTGCTCAAGAAACTGAAAAAGAAACTGCTGCTACGACTGAAACGGAAACAAAAGTGATTACTCTAAAAGCACCGATTACAGAAGATCAAATTCGTGAATTAAAGGTCGGGGATGTTGTTCGTATTGACGGCAGAATGTACACAGGTCGTGATGCGATCCATAAGCATTTATCCGAAAATGATGCTCCTGTTGATTTAAATGGTCAAATCATTTACCACTGTGGTCCGGTTATGCTGAAGGATAAGGAAGGAAATTGGCATGTAAAAGCAGCGGGACCAACGACAAGTATTCGTGAGGAGCCTTATCAAGGGGATATCATGAAGAAATTCGGTATTCGTGCGGTGATCGGAAAAGGTGGAATGGGTCCAAAGACTTTAACGGCACTAGAGGAACATGGTGGTGTCTACTTAAATGCCATTGGTGGAGCGGCTCAATACTACGCTGATTGTATCAAGTCTGTTGATGGTGTTGATTTAATGCAATTCGGGATTCCAGAAGCAATGTGGCATTTGACAGTAGAAGGCTTTACAGCAGTCGTAACGATGGATGCTCATGGAAATAGTCTTCACAAAGATGTAGATAAATCTTCCTTAGAAAAACTAGCGCAGTTTAAAGATCGAGTATTTTAATAACGGGAAAATGAAGACCAAATCAAAATCAAGAGTCTTCATTTTTTTGTCTTAAAATGTTGAAGAAATTGTGTCAAGTCGTGGAAATCGATTTTCAAGTGATGGAGAAATAGTATAATACGATAATAAGGGAATTTAAATTGAGAGGTGACAGAATGAAGTTCAAAATTTTGACTCTTATTTTGTTTGCCAGCATGTTGTTAGTAGCTTGTAGTTCTGGAAATGACACAAGTTCTAACGACAGTGAGTCGGTAGACATGAAGCAATTAGTAAATGATTATAGTACAAGGAGTATTGAAAATGAAACAGCTGCCATTACAGCTACACAATTAATCGTTACTGACGAGAACAATAAAGAAACACTTTATGACCTCCCAGAAGATGAATTTTTTGTATCCATCGCTCCTTATATCAATGAAACCCATCCTTGAATGAATCATAGCTTGACAGGTTGTCAAGGAGAATTGGTAGAACAAGAATTTGATGTATTCATTGAAGATGAAGATGGAAATGTAATTGTTGATGAAAAAATGACGTCCCTAGAGAATGGATTTATAGATTTATGGTTACCGCGTGAAAAAACGTACGCTGTTACGATTGCTCATGATGGCAAAACTGTTGAATCTGAACTTTCCACATTTGAAAAAGACGGGACTTGTATAACAACGATGCAATTAAATTAATCCAAAAACAAACGCTTATAAAAATGAGCGTTTGTTTTTTTATGAAAAAATATTGTATTTTTCAAAATAGTTCGGTTATAATCGAACTAAATAGTTAGATGGGAGTCGAACAATAAATGTCTTTTTCGATCGAATTACGTTTTCATCCTGTGTATGAACTACTAAATAGTCTAAATGTCTATGTTCAGCCTAGTTTTTATAAAAAGGTTGAGTTGGGGACAAAGTGGAGGAACGAGACTAAGAAAAAACTAAGTCATGAGTTTGCAGCTGTTTTAGAATCTGAGCAAAAGGAGGGGCTAGGCCTTTTATATGAGTACATTTTTGGCATGGAATTAAAGAATTTAGCGATTGAGCAAATCATTCAAGTACTTCTCAGAACAGAAGAAAATGAAGTAATAGACTACTCGATAAAGCATTTACATGTTCCAGAAGATAAACTAGCTTCCTATCAGGGTACCTTTCAAAATAGTCTTCAGATACTGCAAAACTGGAATGAAGAATACTTTCAACATATAGACCCCAACATCCTTTCCGCATTAGAAATGGATTCCAAGCAAAAGTTAGACCAGTTAGACAATGATCACTCAATTGAATTTGTCGAGAAAGTTACGAATGGACTGCTTCTGAGAGGATTTACGGACGTAAAGAAGGTCGTTCTTTATCCTGTGTACCACGCTAGTCCGATCAACACGTTTTCCCATTATCAACATATTCATTTTTATGGTTATCCAGTTGATCTAATCCCTACGACTGAAGAGCCTTCGCCAAACTTGATGAGAAGGAGTGTGGCTTTGTCAGATAAAAGCCGTCTGCAAATTCTTCGATATCTTGTTCAACATGAACGCAGTTTTACAGACATCGTAAAGTTTATTGGTCTTGCGAAAAGTACAGTGCATCATCATTTAGTTATTTTGCGGGCAGCTGGATTAGTTCAAGTCATTATGTCTCCGCATTCTTCAGAACGTTTTCGCCTAAGGGAAGAGGGATTAAGGGATATTTTTGAGGATTTTCAGCAATTTTTAAAACCGAATAGGGAGTAGGGGGAAGAGGGATGAAGGAGTTATTTTTGGAGCGGAAATTTGTATTTCTTTGGTTGGCGTTAGCAGCCTCTAGTTTAGGAAGCACGTTTGCAACGTTTTCGATCTCGTGGCTTGTCTATGAAATGACAGGATCGAAGATGGCGATGGGCAGTATTTGGTTATCGTTCATGCTGCCAAATATTATTATTCAAATGTTCGCAGGTCCATATTTAGATAGGTGGGATCGTAAAAAGGTGATGATTTTTTCGGAGTGGTTTCGAGCTGCTGTTTTTCTCATTCCGATTATTTTATTGCCGTTAGGTCTTCTGCAATCGTGGCATTTGTATCTCGTTTCGATCGCAATTGGTTTAGCGCAGCCTTTATTTTACCCAGCAAGTATGGCGTATGTTGCCGATATTTTACCAAAAGATAAATTAACAAAAGGGAACTCTATTTTAGAAGGAACTGGGCAGCTCATGACCTTATTAGGTCCAACATTAGGAGGAATATTGATTTCTGCCTTTAGTGTGGAATTGGTTCTTTTTGTCCTCATTTCTGCCTTAGGAATTGCGGGCGTATTATTAATGATGAACCCGAGTTCGAAGAAGGAAAAGGTGGAACAAAGAGAAAGCTGGTTTGTCCAATTTAAAGAAGGGCTCCAATTTTTCCGTATTTACCCTGTATTGTTCTGGGTCGGCGTCATGATGATGTTCATCAATTTCAGTTCAGGGGCTGCACAGCCGATGTTCTTACCTTATATCACCGATGAATTAGGAGGCACGGCCTTTCAATACGGACTTTTCACATCAGCCTTCTCCCTTGGGATGGTCGGTGGCTCATTATTAACAGGGACATTAAAAGAACCGAAAAATCGAAAGCGGGTCATGCTCGGCTCCTTATTTATGAATGGCCTATTTTTACTCGGCTTAGCTTGGACACCTTATTATTGGGTCGCGCTCGTCTTTTCTTTCGGGCAAGGATTGTTCGCGATCATTTTTAATATCAATAATACGACATTATATCAGCAAAGAGTACCTGATCATTTGAGAGGAAGAGTCTTTTCTGTGCGAATTTTACTCGCACAAGCAGGGATCCCATTTGGCGCTGCTTTAGGTGGGGTGTTTGCAGAAGTCTTTTCGATCCCTCTTTTGTTTGCGGTATTAGGAATGTTGACGATCATAACAAATTTAATTTGCTGGATGCATCCGATTTTTGAAAAACTTAACGATCAAACCATTGTGAAGACAGAAGAACATAAAGTTTCACAATAAATGTTAATAACTGTAAATCATCTTTTAGGATCTTCTAACAAAAAATAAGGAAAAAGTGTTAGGAGGACGGTTTTAATGAGACGATATATAGGTTTGTTATTCATGTTTCTGCTTGTTGCGACACCAGCATTTGCAAGTGTAAGCAATGCTCCCGTTCAATGGGGCTTTAAAAAGGGAAAAGATGAGCAACCAGCTGAAGCAGGTAAAGAGCTAGATGAGCTATTAGATAAATATGATGCTTTTTATAAAGGAGATTCGGATACGAAGGATATTTATTTAACTTTTGATAATGGTTATGAAAATGGCTATACAGCAAAATTCCTAGATGTTTTAAAAAGTGAAAAAGTGCCTGCAACTTTCTTTGTCACCGGTCATTATTTAGAAAGCCAGCCAGAATTAGTAAAGAGAATGGCGAAGGAAGGTCACATCATTGGTAACCATTCTTATTATCATCCAGATTTAACAAAGGTGGATGATGACCGTTTAAAAAGGGAGCTGGAAAAGGTACGTGCAAAGACGGAGGAAATTACTGGGATTAAAAATATGGTCTA
Source organism: Robertmurraya phoenicis (assembly GCF_047302285.1). Taxonomy (GTDB): domain Bacteria; phylum Bacillota; class Bacilli; order Bacillales; family Cytobacillaceae; genus Robertmurraya. The sequence goes on along the minus strand of NZ_CP154845.1, from coordinate 4,044,951 downwards.
TCTTCGTCCTCCACGAGGGATTTTGAGCGAGCGAACGTTACAACTAGCAAAAGAAGAAGGCTACACACATGTGATGTGGTCTGTTGCTTTTGTTGATTGGAAGATTGACCAACAAAAAGGAGCACAATATGCCTATGATAACATCATGAGACAGATCCATCCTGGTGCCATTATCCTCCTGCATACCGTTTCGAAAGACAATGCCGATGCTTTGGAACAGGCGATTCAAGATTTGAAAAAGAAAGGTTATACATTTAAAAGTCTAGACGATCTTACAAAAAGAAAATCAACGAAAAATCCGATGTTATTTTCAAAGAAAAAGACCCACCAGAATTGAACGTCTTTTCGTTCGTTTTCGAGTTATAACGGACATGGTTGAATGGAGATAAAAGGAGAAATTCCGCTTACTAGTAAAATAACCATAGGAATAGCATAAATAGAGGAAGAAATTCCGCCTATCGACTTGAAAAACATGAAGAAAGGCGATTATCGCATGCGTAAGCGGAAAAACTTCCCTTATTTTCCCCGAAATGAGCGCCATTGAGGCATATAACAGGAAATTTTCCTTTTATTTTCGGAAGATAAGATGCCCTTCTTTAGTGAGGGGCTTTTTTCGTATTTCATATCAAAAAATGCTATAATACGAGCAAATTATGTAGGTGGGATTAGCATGCGATTTTCAGGTCCATATAATTTTGATTTGGTATTAGAGCGGCTTTCCCTTGATCCGCTTCATGCCATTGACAAGGTGAGAAGGAGCGTTAAGGTACCGCTCATGATCACCTGCGAGCCACAGGTCGTTGAAGTTACAGCAGTAGGTACAACAGATGAGCCCGAATTCGAGATCGAAAAGGCGGATGAGGAGATCATGGAAAGATTAACGCACATTTTCCAATGGAATCGCTCATTAACGGAAATTCATGAACATTTTCAAACAACCGATCTTCAGCCGATTTTTGATCAGCATCGAGGCACTCCCCTTGTATTGGATTTTGATCCTTATAATTGTCTTCTAAAGTGTATTATCCATCAACAGTTGAATTTATCTTTTGCCCATACATTAACAAAAAGGTTTGTAAAAACATTTGGCTTTGAAGTGGATGGTGTTTATTTTTACCCACAACCTGAAACAGTGGCAAGTCTAAAAGTAGAGCAATTACGAGAACTTCAATTTAGCGGACGGAAAGCAGAATATGTGATTGGAATTGCTCAGGCAATCGTGGAAGGGAAGCTTGAATTAAATAGTCTCTACGATAAATCTGATGAAGATATAATGAAAGTGTTAATTAAGTTACGTGGAGTTGGACCTTGGACGGTGCAAAACCTACTGATGTTCGGATTGGGAAGACCGAATCTTTTTCCAGTTGCCGATATAGGCTTGCAAAATGCGATGAAAAAGCTGTACAACCTTGAAAGGAAGCCAACACCCGACGAAATCGACTTTTATAAAAAGGATTGGGAGCCGTATTTAAGCTATGCCTCCCTCTATTTATGGAGAAGCATTGAAGAAGCTATGTGAATTATTGTAGAACGAATAGATGGAGATGAACAACATGAAAAAAGAACAAACAGTGAAAATACAGCCAAAGCAGACATTTCCGTTGACGATTAAGCGTCTCGGGATTAATGGAGAAGGAGTCGGTTATTTCAAGCGACAGGTCGTGTTTGTCCCTGGCGCATTGCCCGGAGAAGAAGTTGTGGTAGAGGCAACAAAAGTACAACCAAAGTTTGCCGAAGGTCGGATCAAAAAAATTAGAAAGAAGTCGCCTTTTCGTGTCCAGCCCCCATGTCCTGTTTATGAGGAATGCGGAGGGTGTCAGCTTCAGCATTTACGCTATGATCAGCAGCTGAAGGAAAAGCGAGATATTGTGATTCAGTCTCTTGAGCGACATACGAAATTGCCAGTAGCGCAAATGGACATTCGTGAAACAATCGGGATGGATGATCCATGGAATTATCGCAACAAAAGTCAATTCCAAGTAGGTAGTCGAGATGGACAAATACTTGCTGGACTATACGGAATTAATTCTCATAAGCTTGTCAATATCCAGCAATGCGTCGTCCAGCATCCGCTTACAAATAAGGCAACAGAAGCGGTAAAACGAATTTTACAGGATTTGAATATTCCGATTTATAATGAAAAGACAAGAAAAGGGATGGTTCGAACCATTGTTGCTCGTGTGGGAATTCAGACAGGAGAACTGCAAATCGTCTTAATTACAGCACAAAAAAATCTTCCGCAAAAAGAAGTGCTCGTTCAAAAAATTAAACAAGCTGTTCCAGAAGTAAAGTCAATCGTCCAAAACGTAAATGGTCAAAAGACTTCCCTTATCTTTGGCGATGAATCTGTGACATTAGAAGGTGCTGAATTTATTCAAGAGACCCTAGGCGACCTTCAATTTGAGCTATCAGCAAGGACTTTTTTCCAGCTCAATCCTGAACAAACAATTAGACTTTATAATGAGGTCAAAGATGCTGCGAAACTAACTGGTTCTGAAAAGGTCGTTGATGCCTACTGCGGTGTGGGCACGATTGGCTTATGGATTGCCGACAAGGCAGGGGAAATTCGTGGCATGGACATCATTCGAGAATCAATTGAAGATGCAAAGAAAAATGCGAAACGTCATAATATCAAGCACGCTCAATATGTGGTTGGAAAAGCGGAAGAAGTTATGCCGAAATGGGTCAAGGAAGGATGGAGGCCAGATGTGGTGATCGTCGACCCACCGCGGACGGGATTGGATCAGCAACTCTTGAAAACCATTTTACAAGTAAAACCAAAAAAAGTTGTGTATGTCTCTTGTAACCCATCTACTTTAGCAAAGGATATTGCTGTCCTAGCGCCAAAATATAAGGTTGAATACATGCAACCAGTGGACATGTTTCCTCAGACTGCTCATGTGGAAGTAGTGACGGAGTTGGTGTTGAAGTTGTCTAACTAAAATAAACTCCTCCCAGTCAAAATAAACATTACCGATTCAGATCCGGTTTTCGTAAAAATAAACATTTACGATTTCCGGGTCTTTTTAGTGTTCATCCCTTGTTTTATTATGTCAATAAAGATAATGAGGAGTATGCTTTTCTGAAATACATACCTGAGGAAGAGATAACGATTAGAGATGTTGCACAAGAGGTCTTATCAACAAAACCATGCCAAAAGATCACTCAAATTATGGGTTGTTACATGGTGATTTGTGGTTAGAGAATATATTAGTTGATCATGATTTAAAACTGTCAATGGTTGATTTTCAAGTTAGCAATAACGATATATAGTGCAATTGAGTATTCGTTTGTCGGAGGGGGCAACATAGTTGAATTTGGAAGGGGTATTACAAAAGCAATCATCGAAGGATACCAAGAGGAAGATGACTTGTCCCAAGAAATGTTAGATAAACTTCCACTATTTATTAAATTAAAAGAAGTATTTGATTACAGCTTAATGCATATGTACTGGAATAAAGAAAAGTTAACCGAAGAGCAGATAAGAATAGCAACAAGTTATCAAGGGCTAAAAAATGAGTATAATTTTAAAAGGTCATTTGGTTCATTAAACGAAAACTGCTTCTTATTAGGCTCAGTTCTAATTTTTTATTATGATTTTTTGTGGTTGAAAATAATTGTGTTTTTTAATTATGTAGAGAAAAGTCTTATCTGAATTTTCCAATGACGGTATGTGTTAGAAATAAAGATGTGAAAATTTGCACGTAAACTAATGGCAAGTTAGTTCCATGGAAAAAGTTGACTGAATGTTTAGTGTATTGTATGATTAAAAAAATTTCGCATAATATAAACACAATGATTAGGAGTATTAAGGAACCTTTATTGTATAGAGAGCTACCATTTGCTGAAAAGGTAGTCAATAAAGTCCCCAACTCGCCTATGAGTGGTTAGACTGATATGTAAGTCTAAACGGTTTACTCTCGTAAAGAAGTAATTGAGAAGGTTTGTTCAAATATTTTAAACAAACCAAGAAGAGTGGTATCGCGTTAGGGTTAATCCTGTCGTCTCTTTATGAGATGATAGGATTTTTTTTACTAAAAAATATTAAAACGGATACGGGGGAAATTTTATGGAAGAGTGTTTTATTTGTAATAAACATAATGGAACCATTAAAGTAGCTGGAAATATCATTTTTGAAGACAAACATATTTATGTTGGTCATATTGATAATGATGGAAAACCAAACTATCTAGGCCATTTAATGATTGACTTGAAGAGGCATGTCCCTACTCTTGCCGAAATGAATTCAGAAGAAGCCAAAGCATTTGGGGTAATTATGGCAAGATTAAGTAGAGCTCTTAAAGAAGTTGAAAAAGCTGAGCATGTATATGCTCTTGTGTCCGGTAATGCAGTTCCTCATCTTCATATGCATTTGGTTGCTCGCTATCCAAACACTCCTGAACGATATTGGGGTCCTTTTGCAGTCTATGACTCTCCAAATGCTAGAATGGGAGAGGAGAATGAAGTGATGCAATTGTGCAATAGAATCAAAAATTATTTAGAGACGAATCCATATGAATAAAACGGATAATACGGTTGAATACACATGGATTGGAAGCCAAGAAAATTTTATAGATGAAGTAAATGTTTATATGATAAGTCATATGGTTTTAGGACGTTTTGGAGGGAATTCAACTGCTGGTCAATATAAAAATGAAGATGGCTGTATGGTATGGGTTAATGAGAATTCAGATTATGAGTTTGTAGTGCTTTTAGATGCGCATTCTACAGCTGAAAGTGCTGAATTAATAGTGGCAACTATTCAATCCTTAAAGGATAACATCAAAAACTTACTTGCTTTTTCACCTAGGGAATCCTATGAACATCTTTATAAACTATTTTTGGCTACTTTTGATAGCAAGAATTTTAAAGAAGCTTGTAGAAATGTACAAGGAGAAACGGCCTTCTTATGTGTTGTGAGAAAATCTAAATTTCTTTGGTGGTTCTCAGTTGGCGATTGCGTACTTTATTTAGATCATCCAGAGTTATCTGCCCTAAATGAATACCAACAAAACCATCGTAGCTTCTATGAATGGATTGGAAAAGTGAATACTTTTGAATTAGAAGTACCTTGTTTCAGTTCAGGAACAAAAGAACTTAGACAAGGAAGAAATCATCTATTTTTAACTACTGACGGGCTTATAGAATGTCCTAACACAAATTTTAATAATCCAATTGAAATATTTAGACCATTTGGTAATTTTACTGATGATGAAAGTGTACGGAAGTTGTTGGAGGAAATAAAGAAGAATAATGTCCGTGATAGCACGACAATCTTATCATGGTTTGTTGACATTAACGAATTAGGAAGTAAACCAAGCAATTGAGGTTATTTTACAAACGGGGGCATTGCTTAAAGAAGGAGAAATGTCCCTTTTACAGAAGTTATAGAACTAAACTGCTCCATAGTTGAATAGTAAGTGAACGAATTATAAGAAAAACTTATGTTTGATAATAATTATTATAATATTTACTTATTGATCCTTCGGTATAAAATTGGAGATAGAAGGTATTGCTAATGAATTCGATGCTAATGTAATTAAACCTTCCTAATGAAATGGTCTGAAGTTGAAATGGGGGATTTTAGTGGGGATTGATTTTCATAATGAGAAAAATCGTAATACTTATTCAACTCGAAAAGCAGATATTTCGTGGGTTAATGCTATAAAGGGCTTGGCACAGTTCAACGATATCTCCAAGGCGTTGGATATAGGATGTGGTGGTGGAATTTATTCTAAGGTACTATCTGATATGGGAGCGATTTCTGTTACTGGAGTCGATTTTTCCGAAGAAATACTTAAAGGTGCAAGAGAATACTGTAAAGAGTATCAAAACATAGTATTTGAGCAAGGTGATGCCCTCCATACGGGCTTAAAAAGTAACGATTACAATTTACTTCTTGAAAGAGCATTGATACATCATATATATGATTTACAAAAATGCATTGAAGAGTCATATAGACTGTTGAAGGACAATGGCATTTATATTATTCAAGACCGTACACCTGAAGATTGCCTATTAAAAGGTAATGAAAGTAATATTAGAGGATATTTCTTTGAACTATATCCACAATTAATTGAGAAAGAGACTAAACGCAGATACACCAGCCATTTTGTATTAAATACTCTAAAGCAAGTTGGATTTAGAGAACTTCAAGAAGTTCAGTTGTGGGAAACAAGAAAAGTCTATAAGAATAAAGAGCAATTACTAAAAGACTTGAGTGAAAGAGCAGGGAGAAGTATTTTACACGAATTAGACGATAAGGAATTAAACTTATTAATTAATTATATAGATGAATCAATTTCAACTGAAAATAACTTAATTGAAAAAGATAGATGGACAATTTGGAAAGCAGTAAAATAACAGCGTGAATTGATAAGTTTGCGAAAAAATGTACTTACACGAACGGGTACGTTTGTAAGGTAAGGCAGTCGCTATTTCACTAACGCCCGTTAGTTGAAGAAGAAGTTCCATTTCTAGGGGGAAACTTAATACCGGGGAGGAAGATTATATATGATTATAAAGAAATCACCTAATGAGATTTTTCTAGAGCTAAAAGAAGCAACCGAGTTTATGTTTGGTTTACATTTGGATTCCCCAATTCAAAACAATCTAGGATTCTTAAATTTAAAATGGAAAGTTCAATCGGAACAGGGTCAATTATTAATTAAGCAGCTAAGTAAAGAAAGGTATACATCAAGTAACTATATATTAGAACAGGAAATTGCCATACATGAACAGTTAAGACAGTACAAAAATGGAACACTTTGTCCTAAAGTATTAAAATACAAAGATAATGTCATACATAAAAGCTCAAGCGGAGAAAGATTTATTATTATGGAGTATGTAGATGGTGAGAATCTTCGACCGGGTACATTAAATGTGAAACAGATGTATAGTCTAGGCAAAATGAATGGTCATATGCACAATGTTTCCAATGATGGTACATACAAAAATGATAGCATACCAAAATTTATTCCTCCGAGTGTTGAACAACGCATGGACTATTGGAAATCTTTATATAATACTGTTGAAGAAAATGATATGTTTGCCGAGTTGGTAGAAATCCAAATCAAAGCAACTAAACAATTTAACTTAGATATGGTAAACTCAAGTGTTACAGGTTGGTCGCACCGTGATGTGTGGGTTGACAATATTCTATTTATTGGTGATCAGTTATCATCGATTCTTGATTTCGATCGTTTTGCTTTTGATTATCCTGAATTAGATATTGCAAGAGCAATAATGTCAGGGGCATTCAATGGAAGTACTTTAAATTCAAATAGTGCTAAAGCTTTTTTAGAAGGGTATAGATCAACGAGAAACCTTGAAAAAGGGGTATTTGCTCGTTCTCTTTATTTATTGTGGTATTTAGAAAGTACTTGGTGGATACATCCTAAACTCAGTCTTGAAAGATACCAAGTAGTACAATTCCAAAATGAAATGATTTGGTTAGCAAAAAATCTTCCTGAGTTAAAAACGATGTATGGATCTTGGTAAAGATTGCGGGGAGATAAATAGTGGGAATTGGATATCTTCGTAACTGATTATCAATTTTTTACTAAACAAACCGTAGCTATTCTTCAATAAAGAGAATGGCTTATTCTTATTGAAGTAAAGGTTAGTTTAACGAGAAGTAACATCAGATTATACGGATTTACAACACTAAATTAAGAAATATTACCAAACACCGCTTTGGTAACTTTTTGATTTTCACGTAATATAAAATGATATTGGGAGGTATTTATTTGATATATAGTCCAAAATGGAGTAAAGCTAAAAAACAATTGAAAAGCTTCACTTGCGAATCTTTGAGTTCGAGAGTCGACTTTCAGGTCATTAATTATAGACGTGCGCACGACCAGTTAGGTAGAGCCGTCATTACTGTAGATAAGGTAGAAAAGTTAAATATGTGCACAATCACAGCAGAGAGAGAAGAATATTACAGAGAAAGAGCTATACGAAAACAATTAGACGATTTCAACTTTGATGACGTATTTCATAATCGTGACATTCAAGATGAAGCACATCAAATGCTGAAAAGTGAGGCGATTTATGGACAATATGATTTCTTTTTTGCTTTAGAGCAATATTTCAATGCTTCTGTACAAGATAGTCTACAGTCATCCGATATTTTAATTAAAATATTGTGTCTTTTGGACCGTCGTATTGGGAAGCGAACGTTAATGAAAATGAATGACACCATTGCAAGTGAACATCCATTAGTCCAATACTTCTTTAAACTACGTTGTGAAGCGGAAAATGTAAGAGTCGTCATTTAAAACGATTTAATAATGGATAAACATACATCACTTTTAAAATAACGTTCCAAATAAAAGTTTGGGTTACATATAACCTCTTAGAATCTTGATTTAACAGTGTTCTAGGAGGTTTCTCTTTGTTTAACATTAAACAGCTTTTTATGAAAAGTCGTTTGAAGACGGATACCAGCAGACTTACTTTATGTTTCACTCTCAGAGTTGTGAACTTATATTGGATTGTGACGATTTCGACTCATATACAAAATTTACAAAAGAAGCGGTTTAGTTTAGATTGAGATACATTGTACTTAAACAAACGGGTAGCTTTAACAAAAATAAGGGTTTCAATTTGATAGTTCCTATTTATGTAGGGATAGGATACTTTAAAAAGAAATTTTAATAAGGGAGAGTGAGAAAATACTGGCTATCCTTTACGGGATAAGCCTTTTTTGTATTGTAAGGACTCGGAAAACTATATTATGATTGACAAATAAATAGCAGTTTCTAGTATCGTTTAGATTTTGTCGACGTTGTTCTCGAAAATTCCACAAACGAGATGCGATTTATCCTATGATTTACAGCAAAGTTCTTGCTGAGGTGGGCCTAAATATATATTTAAATTCCCTCTTGATTCGCACACCGTGTAACAGTTTATACTTAATAATAAGGAAACTGAAAGGGAGAAAGTCATGGAATTAAAAACGATAAGACAAGTTTCATTGGATTACGGTATTTCGAGAAGAATGTTGTGTTACTATGAAGAAATTGGATTGATAAAAAGCAGTCGCAAAGATGATTATGCGTACAGGGTTTATGACGAAATTGCGATACAAAGTCTCCAACAAATTATCATCTTGCGTAAGCTGCAAATTCCAGTCAAGAAGATTAAAGATATTCTCAATAACCAAAATGCAGTGGCGATTATCGAGATATTCAACCAGAAGATAAGCGAACTTGATGAGGAAATAACAGCAATCTCCACCCTCAAATCGATATTGGTGCGCTTTGTCGATGAGTTGCAGGAGAAAGCGGACGTATCATTGAAACTTGAATTATTAAACGACAAAACCATGCTAGCCATTGTAAGTACTCTTTCATTTTCCCAAAATAAAATCAAAAAGAACGTCTCGATAGAAGAATTAAACAAGGCAAATGAAAGTGTAAACAAACTGGCGGACAAAGATGTGAGGATTGTATATCTGCCACCCATGACTGTGGCTGCTGCTTATGCAACGGGAGAAGGCTGTGAAGGTAAAGCGATTGACATAATAACACATTTTGTAAGAGAAAGCGGATTGCTAAAAATCAAACCCGATGCTAGAAGTTTTGGTTTTGACTGCTCTAAGGGGGCAGCAGTAATCGGAGAACCATCGCATGTATATGAGGTATGGGTATCCATTCCAGACGACTTAGAAATACCTGCACCTCTAGTAAAACGAAAGTTTGACGGTGGGTTATATGCCGCACATGTGTTGAGGGCGTGGGACTTCCAGGACTGGAGTTTATTAAAAGAATGGGTTAACGCAAGCGATAAATATGATAATGACTGGGGTTCCCCACGCTGGTTATCCCCGGAAACGGTTGCTGGGCAAGGATTTGAAGAGACGTTGAATTTTTATAATTTTATACAAAAAGGCGGTAAAATGGTAGATTTACAGCTAGATTTATTGTTTCCAATTAAGGAGAAGGCTTAAGAATAAATTCGAAGGTAACGCAGATTACCTATTACAAAGAAAGAGGTGCCTAGTGGAAGATATTAAAATCGACTCATCATTATCATTTGGGGGTTATAAGTGGCGTGTGCTTGATATACAAAACAATACTGCTTTGATTATAACCGAAGAAATTATAGATCAACGCCCTTACCATGATGCTTATAAAGATATTACATGGGCTGGATGTGCAATAAGAAAATATCTTAATGGTGAATTTTATGATAAATTCAGCGCAACTGATAAATCAAGAATAATTCCAGTAATTAATAAAAATCCTGATAATCAGTGGTATGGTTCAAAGGGTGGAGTAGATACGAGGGACAGCGTATTTTTATTAAGCCTTGAGGAAGTGTGCAAATATTTCGGTGATAGTCGTTCGAAACTGCAAAACCGAGGAAAAAATCAAAGATATTGGTTTGAAAGAAAAGATGAAAACAATAGTAAACGATTAGCAAGACTTCAGGGGAAAGAATGGTGTTGGTGGTGGTGGCTTAGATCGCCCGGTCGCGTCAATGTAAAAGCCGTCTATATCTTCGGGACTGACGGTAATATAGGCATCCAAGGAAACAATATATTGAAAGGCAATATCAGTGATGGTAAATGTACAGGCGGCGTTCGTCCTGCTTTGTGGCTAAGGTTAGAATAGCACCAAAAATATAATTTTCTATGTATCTTCCCATCTAATAGCTATTTCTTTGGAAAACTTTCAATCAAAAAACGAAATTGTTAGTATTTCGTTAAGCGAATTTCCCAAAATTTATATTACTATTATTCGTTTGTGATTATCTTAATATTATCTATTTTTAAACACGGAATTACAGAATGGAATACTTTAGGAAAAGCACAAGGAGTATCTGATATTCCTTTAAATGAGATTGGTAGAAAGCAAGCATCTGATATTGGAGATAGGCTATCCCAAGAAGAAAAATGGGATTGTATTTTGTATAACTGTACAAAATACTTAAAGTAACTTATCAATTAAGCTAACGGCTGCTTTCTTTAAAGAGGTGAGTGCCCTTTCGTGTAGAAGTTATTGTACTAAGGTAGCAGTTATGTTTAACAAGGTTATTAAAATTTTTATGAGAAATTTTTGTAGAAGTCATGTGGTACAAGGGAAGCGAAATGTGAAAAAATCAATTAAAGTTCTCATTTTTGGGATTTTAGGGGTATTTTTAATATTTATGATTATAGGAATAGTTTCTTTCTATTCTGCATTTAAGATCGAGAACCAAATGCAAATTGAGATGGTAGCTTTCAATAGTTTAACTGAAGAAGAAAGTGCTTTAATACCAGTAAGTCCAAAGGATTCAATTGTAAAACAAGTACCTGTTAATGGTGATATAAAAGCATAAATTGATAAGAGCAGGTGAGCATCATGTACACAATTTTAATTTAGTCAAAATTCTATATAAAATTTGGGCTGGATCCAACAATAGTGAACCAGTCTTTTGTTTTATCTAATTCGTTAATCCCTTATCCAGTTAGTCAAAATGCACATTTTTATTCTAAGTGAATAAATTGAAATGAAATATGAAATTGAATCTAACGGGGGAAAAGTAATGGCAAATTTAATTTATCCTTATATTGGTTGGACGGAGCAATGTGAAAATGTTCCAGTTGTCTTTCCGCCGCAGCAACAAAAAAGGCATCCTGGTTTTGAATATTTGATGAATCCCCGTCCTATATCAGAAGACCCTGCCTATGTAGGAAGCGGGAGACTGAAAGATAAGGTAGCGATTGTTACAGGTGGGGACAGTGGAATTGGTCGGGCAGTAGCCATAGCATTTGCGAAGGAAGGTGCCGATCTTGTCATAGTCTACCTCGATGAACATCAGGATGCCGCCGAAACAAAGCAAATTATTAACAATCTTGGTCGTCAATGCTTACTTATTTCTTTAGATTTAAGGCAAGAGAGGAACTGTTATTCAGTTGTGGAAGCGACGATAAAAACTTATGGAAAACTAGATATTCTAGTAAACAACCACGGGGTTCAGTTTCATCAAAAGAGCATTATGGATATTACGAGAGAGCAATTGATAAATACATTTCAAACTAATATTATTTCTTTTTTTGATATGACGAAAGCTACTTTACCATACCTTCGTGCAGGTAGCTCCATTATTAATACGACATCTGATACCGCTTTTTCAGGTATGGCCAACATGATTGACTATACGGCTACCAAAGGAGCAATTGTTTCCTTTACCCGTTCTTTATCACTTTCACTTGCCGATAAAGGTATTCGAGTAAACGCAGTAGCTCCTGGACCAACCTGGACGCCGTTAATTCCCTCTGCTTTTACAGCAGAGGAAGTAACAACCTTTGGGACAGAAGTACCATTGAAACGCCCAGGACAACCGTTTGAACTGGCACCTGCTTATGTACTGTTAGCTTCAAAAGATGCGTCATACATGTCAGGACAAATTATTTTCGCAAATGGAGGTTCAATCGTTACCTGATTAAACTGTAAAAAGTATAGTTACTCAAAAATCCTAGGAGTGAATGAATTGATCAAACTTACACTAGCGATAGCTAAACAATTGCTCGAGATTGCGGAACAAAATGCCAGACAAATGGAGCTTTCCTGCGATATTGCAATCGTTGATGAAGGAGCAAACCTTATCGCTTTCCATCGAATGGATAATGCCCGTATTGCTGATATAGAGGTGTCCCAAGGAAAGGCATGGACAAGTGTAGCTTTACAGATGCCAACGGACAAAATTGCTCAAATAGCTATTCCTGGTGGTGACGCATATGGTATCCATACTACTAATCAAGGTAAGATTACTATCTTGGGCGGAGGCATACCATTTGTCGTAGAAGGCAAGATTATCGGTGGAATCGGTGTGAGCGGGGGAACAAGTTTACAAGACATAGAAGTGGCAAATACTGCTGTTCAGGCTTTCACCAACATACGAAAAATCAGAAATGTAGGGATCGTGTACGGCCGTATAGGGTCAACAATTATTTAAGGTAATCTATTACCGTATTGACTTTCAATAGAAGTCTGCTCCCTATTAAGGGTGTTAAATAGAAATTACGTTCTAATTCCGAAGGTTTTCCCGGAAGAACTTTGTTTTTTTATTCTGAAATCGGAAAAAAACCCCCATCGCATATCAAGATCGGTCCAATCTTATACACAATCAGAATTTAATCCTTTCCCTCTATTCAGTACTTCTCCAATCTTTGAAATATAAGCCATTTTTAATAAAATTTGTGTCCTGAAACGGGTGAAGTTTTTTCTGTTGTCCAGGAATGGATGTATATAAAAAAGGCAACATAATAAGTTGCCTTTTAAAAGTATTGTTTAAATGAATCCACCATTTACACGTATAGTTTGGCCTGTTATCCATTCAGATTGCTCACTTACCAAAAATTCAATAACATTTGCAATGTCTTCTGGTTCTCCAATACGACCGAATGCAATTGAGCTTTTCAGTCCTTCAAGTTGTTGCTCTGTTTTTCCTACATTAAATAGCTCAGTGTTAACTGGTCCAGGAGCAACCGCATTAATTGTAATTTGTTTTTTAGCAAATTCCTTTGCTAACTGTCGGGTGAATTGTTCAACTGCACCTTTTGTTCCTGCATATACACTGTATGTCGGAAACATTTGCCCAACAACAGATGTGGAAAAGTTTATAATTCTCCCTTTTTCTTCCATATGCTTCATTGCTTGCTGACAAGCAAAGTATGTCCCTTTCACATTTAGCGCAAATTGGTTATCAAAATCTTCTTCTGTTACTTCACTAATCGCCTTGTAAATGCTCACTCCTGCATTGTTAATGAGAATATCAACTTTTCCATATGTTTCTATTGTTTTTGTGAATAACGCTTCTACTCCAGCTACTTTTCTAAGATCAGCTTGAATGGCTATAGCTTCTCCGCCTTTATTTTTGATACCTTCAACCACTTCTTGTGCCTTTGTTGTGCTATTTGAATAATTGACAACTACTTTAGCACCAAGAATAGCTAATTGCTCAACAATCACTCGTCCAATTCCTCTTGAAGCTCCAGTTATAATCGCTACTTTTCCTTCTAAATTTTTCATATTTATTTCTCCTACTTTCTTTCAATCATTTCGTGTTTATATTTTGCAATTTTTTGTTGAATTTTTTCTAAATTATCTTCGGTATCACGAATTTGTTGAAGAACTTTGGCTTCTTGCTGTTTCATCATTTCTAATCGTTGGGGAATAGTTTCAACGCCAAGGATTGACCAATCAATAAATTGTTTAATCCGTTTGATTGGCATTCCAGTGTTTTTTAAACATAAGATCATTTCAAGATATTTTAGTGCTTCATCGTCAAAAATCCGATCCCCTTTTTCAGTTCTTTGGAGAAAAGGTAACAGCCCTTTATCATCGTAATAACGTAATTGAGAAATGGTTAGATTGTTCATTTTTGCAACTTGCCCAATTGTATACTTCATATTTATTGTTTTCCTTTTGAATTAACCAAGAAATAATCCCCTTTTCATCAAGAATTTTTCCATTATAGTGTGTATCACTTAGGGCATATTTAACAATGATTTGTGCACCTAAAAAACATAATAATCCTTCTCAGCTAATTGACTGACAGTTGTATATCTTATTCCTCCATTAGCCCTGTTACAAAAGTGAATTTTGTCATATTTTCACCTCCAAATGTTATATTACAACTTAAAAGATACAACCTAAACCTAAGTTGAGGTCAAGGGTTTTTCAAAATTATTTTAGAAATCTGGATAATGTCACATTTAGACTCGCTCATCAAATCTCATGTATACTAAAGTTATTAAATTCTTTTGCTAGGAGATTTTTGATGAAAATAGATTGCTTGATTGTGGATGATGAAATTGCATTAGCTGAAACAACGTGTGAATATTTTAATATGTTTGAAGTCAAAACAGCGTTTGTGACAGGTGCGGAGGAGTGCGAACAATTTTTGGAAGAGCATGAACCTTCGTTGATACTTCTTGATATAAATCTAGGGAATTCCTCTGGATTCGATTTATGTAAAAAATTGCGTCAATCAATGCAAATTCCGATCCTATTCATTAGCGCACGTTCTAGTGATGATGATATTCTCATTGCTTTAAACATAGGTGGAGACGATTATATTCAAAAGCCATACACACTGAGTATCTTACTAGCAAAGGTAAAAGCGGTGCTCAAAAGATTCGGTAATCATTCTAGTAATCAACAAGAAGGTTTAGCGTTTGGACAGATTCAAATTGATACAAAGCTACAGCGTGTACGGGTAAATGGTGTTGTTATGCAACTAAAATCGATGGAATATAAACTACTATGCTATTTAACGAAAAATAAAAATCGAATCATTACAAAAGATGAATTGTTTCAACATGTTTGGGGTGATTCATTTGTAGGGGATGGAACTCTAAATGTACATATCCGTCATTTACGTGAGAAAATCGAAAAGGATCCGAAAAATCCCCAATTTATAAAAACAATATGGGGAACAGGATATGTTCTTGAGGATCTGAACGAATGAATATAAAACGATTAATTGCAACGATTCTCCTCTTATGTGGTACTGGTATTGTACTATCCGCAATCATTATTAAAGATAAAAATCTGTCCGAAGTGGACATTGTAGCCATTAATGATGTCGTTAAAACGGTCGAAAAAAACTGGGGGAGAGTGAGTGAAGAAACGTTTGACAATCACAACATAAAGTACCTTTTTACCATTGTAGATAACTCAGGAAATATCATTTACCAAACACCGGGGATTGAGTATAGTAATATTCATGATTCCATAATAAATAGAGATACATTTATAGATGTGAAAAAAAATAACGAGATTGTAGGAAAAGTGATTATTCCTAATAATGAACAAGAAATTGTGCACGAAATGAAACATGAACTGATTATATTTATCAGTTTGATATTTGGAATATTCATGATCATCAGTTTTCTTTATATACTCTACATTTATAGAACGTTATTGAAACCATTTCAACAACTGCAAAATTTTGCAGCGAATGTAGCGAGGGGAAATCTAGATATCCCTTTAAATATGGACAAGAATAACTACTTTGGCGCATTCACGGAAAGTTTTGATTTATTGCGTGTAGAACTTGAAGCAGCACGACAAAGAGAGTATGAATCGAATCGCAGTAAAAAAGAACTTGTTGCCACATTAAGTCATGATATTAAGACACCTGTTGCTTCCATTAAAGCAGTTAGTGAGTTAATGCTCATGCAAGCACGAGATGATAAGGTAATTAAGCAAGTGAATGTTCTTTATTCCAAGGCCGAGCAAATTGACTTTCTTGTAACCAATATGTTTCACGCCACCTTAGAAGAGCTGCAACAGTTAAAATTAACAGTAACTGAAGTGTTGAGCGATGTCCTAGTTGAGCTGATCGAGAATGTGAATGATGATCATCAAATTGACTATGAGCCGATTCCGCAATGTATTATTTTGATCGACCAGGTACGTATGCAGCAAGTAATCGACAATATTGTCAGCAATTCATATAAATATGCAGGTACAAAGGTCATGATTACGTCAGAAATTAATCAAGGTTATCTAGTACTCCAATTTAAAGACTTCGGATTAGGAACGAATGAAGATGAATTACCATTATTGTTCAATAAATATTATCGTGGGCAAAACGTAGAAGGAAAAAATGGTTCTGGCCTTGGTCTATATATTTCAAAGTACTTTATGGAAAATATGGATGGTCAAATTAGCTGTTACAACCGAGAGGATGGATTTACAGTAGAATTGAAAATCAAACTTGCTTAAATTTAAGAATTAGTTAAGAATTGCACAAAGATTTAATAAGAACTGATCTTGTATGATAAGACTGTAATCCTAGATTACAGTCTTTTTTCTACGCTATTTGTAAAATTGATTTTTCCTATGAGCTACTAATATTGAAATACTAAGACTTCCTATCGCTTAAAAATAGGAACATAAAAATAAAGGGAGATGCTCTAAAATCATGACAAGAACAATTATTAGAACGGAGAAGCTTTGTAAAACCTTTTCAAGTGGTGGTATACAACAGCATGTTTTAAAGAACCTGGATCTTAGTTTAGTAGAGGGTGATTTTACCGTTATAATGGGTAGTTCCGGATCAGGGAAATCCACGTTGCTTTACGCTATTAGTGGGATGGATAAACCGACATTAGGAGAAATCCATTTTGCAGGAAAGAATGTGGCTACATTAAATAATGATCAACTAGCCAAATTTAGAAGAAATCATTGTGGGTTTGTATTTCAACAAATCTATTTGCTCGACAATATGAGTGTACTTGATAATGTATTGGCAAGTGGGCTGTTGGTCAATAAAAATAAGCGAGAGCTTGTTAAAACAGCGAAAGAACGATTAAAACAAGTAGGAATTGATGAAAACTCGTGGTCTAAATTTCCAACTCAGTTATCTGGTGGTGAGGCTCAGAGAGTTGGGATTGTGAGGGCTATCATTAACAACCCGAAAGTTTTATTCGCTGACGAACCAACTGGTGCATTAAACTCTTCATCTAGTGATCGTGTTTTGGATGTATTCACGAATGTAAATCAAAATGGACAAAGTGTTGTCTTAGTAACCCACGATATGAAAACTGCGTTGCGGGGAAATCGAATTTTATACTTGAGAGATGGTGTTATTTGCGGTGACTTGCAGTTAGACGCATATAGTGAGAAAGAGAATTTCACTCGTTACGAAAAGCTTAAACACTTCCTTGCAGAAATGGGGTGGTGAAGTGAAGATGATTAATCTAGCTATGGCAAATATTAGAAAAAGTAAATCTGCTACGGCCTCTTTATTGATTTTTATTGTCGTTGCTTCCTTACTTCTTAATATTGGCCTGATGGTCATTACTCAAATAAGTCCATTTTTTGATAATAAAGTGGAACAATTAAAAGATCCCCATGTAACAATAATGATGGATCAAGCTAGCTATAATTCTTCTTATGAACAATTTTTTATGAACTACTCAGGGGTAACCGAGACAGAAGCAGAAGAGATTGTCATCATGGACCTTGCCAAATTTACGTTTAATCATAGTGATTTATCTAGCAGTCTTGCTCTCTTTAATGCAGACAGTGAGCGTATGATTGGACCATTAAAATTGATTGAAAAGCTAAATCAACCAAGCGACCATGATATTTATGTACCTTATAGTTTTAAAACAAATGGGGGATATGCATTAGGTGATAACTTCACTATTACCTATAATGATACGGACTTTCAATATCGGATTGCTGGATTTTTAGAAACAACGGTTATGGGGACAACTAGTATCGGAGTTATGAAATTTATGCTACCAGAGTCTTCCTTTCAAACATCAACAGAAAAAATCAGTAAACAGGCAAATGGAATGGCTATATCTGTTTTGATGGAAGATAAAACTCAATCCTCGCAGCTATTGAATGATTTCACTAAGAAATTTCCACAATCAGTTATAGGGAAAACGACTTCTTATATAATGGGATTAGATATTGAATTAGTGAAAAATGTGAACACCTTAACGATTAACATCATCGCTACTATTCTCGTAGCATTTGCAGCTATTATTGTACTTATATCTCTAATTGTGATTAGATTCCGTGTTTCAAATAGCATAGAAGATGGGATGGAAAATATAGGAGTACTAAAGGCAATTGGTTATACAAGTTGGCAAATTCTCTCGTCGATTATTTTGCAGTTTATCGTCATTGTTCTTTGTGCAAGTACAGTAGGGATTATCTTATCTTATGTGTTCATGCCTTACATTGGAGGTGTTATTTCTTCCTTATCTGGCTTAGTATGGAATCAAAAATTTGACATTTTCATCAATGTCGTAAGCACTTCCTTTGTAATTTTCTGCGTAGTGATTGTTACATTATTATCAGCTTTTCGAATTCGCAAGATTCTACCTGTCGCAGCACTTCGTGGAGGGATTCAAACGCATAGTTTTCGAAAAAATTTTTTTCCATTGGATAGAGGCAAAGGAGGTTTACATTCCTTACTTGCTATGAAAGCAACGGTGGTACATGCAAAACAAAATATGATGATTCTTATAATTGTTAGTGCATTAACGTTTGCGGCAATCTTTTCAACCGTATTGTATTACAACGTTGCTTCAGACAAAACCGCTTTTGTTAACTTATTCGGAGCAGAACCAGGAAATGTAATGCTTATTGTTAAATCAGATGTTGATACAAAAGAACTCATGGATAATATTGAACAAATGGAGCATGTGAGGAAAGTAACGATATTCGACTTAATTACTACAACGATTGATGACCAGACTGTATATACAAATGTTACAGAGCAGTATAACCAATTAGAAAATAATATTGTTTATGAAGGACGACAACCGGTGCATGAAAATGAAATATCCATTTCATGGGTGGTGTCAGACCAAATAAATAAAGGAATTGGAGATTTCGTTGAAGTTGAATATGGGGCTGAAGCAAAAAGTTATTTGGTAACAGGCCTTAGTCAATCAATTGGTAATTTAGGACAGGTAGCTGCAGTAACGATGAAAGGAATGCAGCAATTGCAATCAGATTATAAGGGAACATCACTTTATGTATATCTCGAGGGTATATCGAACAAAGACTTTATCAAAATGATCCAGGAGCAGTATGGGGATCATATAGTTGAAACGTTAGATCTCGATGAAAATATAGAGAGCCAAACCGGTGTGTATACAGCAGCAGTGTTTGCGGTAATGTTGCTAGTTTTGGCGATTACGGTTTTAGTGGTTGTGATGATTTTGTATTTAGTGATCAAAACGATGATGATCAAGCGAAAAAAAGAGTTTGGTGTAATGAAAGCAATAGGCTATTCAACGATTCAATTGATGAATCAAATTTCGATCAGTTTTCTTCCTGTGATTATTACCGCAGTTACAATTGGCGGTGTACTCGGTTATTTTTTCACGAATCCGATGTTATCCGTATTATTATCAAGTGCAGGGGTAAAACGTTTGGATTTTATGATTCCGTTCCCGGTAGTTCTCATGCCATGTGTTGGTATTCTGGTTTTAGCCTATGTTGTTTCAATGCTTGTCTCGCGAAGAATTAAGAATATTTCCGCTTATGGGTTGATTACAGAATAGTATATAAAACATCATTTTCTTAGGCAGATCATTTGCATTAACTAAACAAATTTTTGTACACTGTAACCTTGAATTAAAGATATTTCAATTTGAGATATTTGAAGTGTATTTTTAGTTCATTTACAATCTAGAATCACAAACCTAAGAGAAAGAAAGGAACTAAAATCATGGCAAAAGTTTTGTATATTACTGCACATCCACTTGATGAAAATCAGTCATATAGTATGGCAGCAGGGAAGGCTTTTATTGATACCTACAAAGAAACAAATCCTAATGACGAGGTTATCGATGTTAATCTCTATAAGGAGAATATTCCACATATAGATGCTGATGTTTTTAGTGGTTGGGGAAAACTTAGAGCTGGAAAAGAATTTGAAGAACTAACTACTGTTGAACAGGCTAAAGTGGGTCGTTTATCAGAGCTATGTGAACAATTTATTGCGGCTGATAAGTATGTATTCGTCACACCATTATGGAATTTTTCTTTCCCGCCAGTGATGAAAGCGTATCTTGATGCTGTTTCTGTTGCTGGTAAAACATTCAAATACACTGAAAAAGGTCCAGTAGGTCTGTTAACTGATAAAAAAGCTTTGCATATACAGGCTAGAGGAGGAATTTATTCCGAAGGACCAGCAGCTGCTATAGAAATGGGGCATCGTTACTTAAATATTGCGATGCAGTTCTATGGAGTACCTTCGTTTGAAGGATTATTTGTAGAAGGTCATGCGGCAATGCCTGATAAAGCAGAAGAAATTAAAGAAAATGCCATTGCCCGTGCTAAGGATCTAGCTCAAACATTTTAGAGTGACGAAAAAGCCAACAGATGTTGGCTTTTTTTGTGAGAAATATAATGAATAGGCGTAAGGAACTCATCTATAACGACAAATTCTTTTTGGATTTCCAAGATTTAGACATGGCAGGAACGTTTAAGTGTTTGCTCATACATGATTAAGCATGGTATAAGTGTATAAGAAGTAAGAGTTTTTTGCTAATCATGATGTTTTATTTTTATAGAGGGGATTTGTGTTTGGTTATGAACGATAATTTCTGGCGTGACTTACCACGACCGTTTTTTATACTGGCACCAATGGAGGATGTAACGGATGTAGTGTTTCGCCACGTAGTAAGTAAAGCGGGTAGACCTGATGTGTTTTTTACCGAGTTTGCAAACACGGAGAGTTATTGTCATCCTGAAGGCAATAAAAGCGTGCGTGGACGATTGCTTTTTACAGAAGATGAACAACCAATTGTTGCTCATATTTGGGGGGATAAGCCTGAATATTTTCGACAAATGAGCATGGGTATGGCTGAACTTGGGTACAAAGGAATTGATATTAATATGGGCTGCCCAGTACCAAACGTAGCATCGAAGGGGAAGGGAAGCGGTCTTATCCTTCGCCCGGAAGTTGCTGCTGATATCGTACAGGCAGCAAAGGCAGGTGGATTGCCTGTCAGTGTGAAAACAAGACTTGGTTACACAGAGATAGATGAGTGGCGGGACTGGCTCACCCATATACTGAAACAAAACATTGCCAATCTTTCCATTCACTTGCGTACAAGGAAGGAAATGAGCCAAGTCGATGCTCATTGGGAACTGATTCCTGAGATCAAGAAACTTCGCGACGAGATCGCTCCCGACACACTTTTGACAATTAATGGGGATATTGCTGACCGTCAAGTTGGATTGAAGCTCGCTGAACAATATGGGGTTGATGGCATTATGATTGGACGAGGTATTTTTAAAAATCCATTTGCCTTTGAAGCAGAGCCGAAAGAGCATACAAGTGAGGAATACCTTGATCTTTTAAGACTTCATCTGGACCTTCATGACAAATACTCTAAAGAATTAGAGCCGCGCCCATTTACAGCTCTACATCGCTTTTTTAAGATTTATGTCAAAGGTTTTCGTGGTGCTGGTGAATTAAGAAATAAATTGATGAGCACAAAGTCAACAGATGAAGTGCGTCAAATGCTTGATAATGCTGGAGTTAGAACAGACTCAGAAAAATAAAATTGTTGAATTGGCTGGGATGGAGACGGTTTTGAACCGGAATCATTCCAGTTTTTTGTTTAATCGATTTGAAAATATTACAAACAGATAGTAGGGAGACGGATGAATAGCATAATTTCAAACCTTTAAAGATATTTCAGGAAATATATGGTCTGTAGCGACTCAATTGTGATAATTTGTAGTTCTCTTTCAATAATCCGCATAATGCTCCTGCTCCGAAGGTCATCTGGTATTTCTCCAGAAGATGTTCGGTTTTTTTATTTGGAAAATCGATGAGGAAGTAGCGGGAACCGATAGATAATTCCTAACAAAATATTCGGTTAGGGTTAAATGACTTGTCACTCTAAATCGGCATTTGTTGTTTATTACCACCCACAATGGAAACAATACCATTAATTAGAATAGACACCTATGAAGGAGAGAAGAGCATGGATGCATCAAATCAATATCGAATGGAAAATGATCCGTTAGGGAACATCATGGTTCCTTCCTCTGCTTATTATGGTTCTCAAACGCAACGGGCGGTGGAGAATTTTCAAATTAGTGGACTGCGATTGCCAAGGGCGTTTATAAAAGCACAAGGAATTATTAAAGCTTCATCAGCTGCTGTTAATATGGAGTTAGGGAAGCTTTCTCCTGAAATGGGGAATGCGATTATTCAAGCATCTGAAGAAGTAATGGAAGGCCGTTGGGATCGTCATTTTGTGGTGGATATTTATCAGGCTGGTGCGGGAACTTCGCAGAATATGAATGCCAATGAGGTTATTGCCAAGCGTGCTACTGAAATAATTGGAGGCAAACAGAATGTTCATCCTAATGACCACGTTAATATGTCACAATCTACGAACGATACATTCCCATCCGCTTTGAATATGGCTGCAGCAGAAATGATGATTCATGGACTGCTACCAGCACTTGAAAAATTGGAACAGACATTCCAAAAGAAGGCACAACAGTTTATGCCCATCTTGAAATCAGGCCGTACTCATTTGCATGATGCTGTCCCAATGCGATTGGGGCAAGAATTCTCTGGCTATGCTGAAACAATGACTGCTGTAAGAAGGCATTTACAAGAAAATCTCGATTCATTGTATCAGCTTGGTTTAGGGGGAAATGCCATTGGAACATCGATTAATCTAGAAGTGGAATTTACCCCGAAAATAATGAAAGAAGTATGTAAACGGACAAACTTACCTTTCCGTGAACCTGTGAATATCTTTGCATTTATGCAAAATATGAGCGAAGCCATTCGCTGTATGATGACGCTAAAGGAATTAGCGGTTCATCTCATTAAAATAACGAGTGATCTGCGATTACTGAGCTCTGGGCCAAGAACAGGATTAGCAGAAATTACGCTCCCATCTGTTCAACCAGGCTCGACGATTATGCCTGGGAAAGTAAATCCTGCTATTTTAGAAATGACCCATATGGTCTGTTGCCAAGTGATTGGCAATGAAACAGCAGTATCAACGGCTGGAACAGCGAGTCAGTTAGAAATAAATGTAATGATGCCGATGATTGCCCATACTTTTTTACACTCAATTGAATTAATGACAAATGCGATCCAAATCCTTGAAACAAAGTGTATTAATGGCATACAAGCAAATGAAGAACAATGTAAAAAATGGATGGAAGAGAGCCTGGCTCTAGTGACGGGATTAAGTTCAAAAGTTGGCTATGACATGGCTTCAGAAATTGGCATGCAAGCAGATGAACAAAATAAAAAGTTAAAGGAAATTCTCGAAGAAAAAGAGTTGCTTACAGAAGATGTTTTGAACGCCATTGATCCGAATGGGATGGTTTGAATTAAATAGAGGTGGCTATTTAGATTCGTAGAAACTAATGCATCTAAGTTTTTAGATGACTTCTTCTGTCTAAAATAAAACTGGTAAGTGAACTGAATGTGCCCATTCTCACACTTACCAGCATTATGAATGATCAAGTTAAGGTGCTAAGTTGAGGAAAGTTTCAATTTCGTAACTGCATAAGTTTGTAGAACATTATTTATTTTGGCGGGAAATGAAATTTTGAAGAGCCGTGCGTAATTCATTAAACGTATTACATTCATTACTAATAAAAATGTCCCACACTATTCTTGAATTTTTTAATCCAATCTTTGGCATGTAAATGGTCCATAATTCCATTTGTTGAGGTTGGGTAAGACCGATTCGTTCTTTTAGTAGTAATTTAAGGTCATTGTAAGATGATACAGTAGTTATGCCCTCTTTTTCTCTTAATTTCTGTTGTTTAGAGGCTTCTTCTAGAATTCTTTTTCTTCGTTCCTGGTCCTTCTGAAATTTTTCTTGTATTAATTTTTGGCGTTTATCTTCCTCTTGTTGCTCCAATTCTTTTTCTCTTCTTTGATGCTCATGGAACGCAAATCGTAACTGTTCATATTTTTGCGTGAATTTTTCTTGGTATTGAATTTCTAATTCTTTGTTGCTTAAAATAAATTCATTTTTAATTTGAACAGCCTCAGAAAATGGAATTTCATAACCTTGACCTAGAAGGAAGGAACGATATGGTTTTACAAGGCGGTCTTTTAAAAAACGCTGAACGTTAACGACAATTCTGTCATTGGTAGAATAGATATAATATAAACTTTTAACATCAACAGATATATTCTTCGTTGATACAGGATAATTAAAATATTCGAAAAACATTTCGTCCGCTATTAAAGGAGTAAGTAAAGAATCCCATTCTCTATCTTGCTTTGTTTTTGAAGCAATTGTTAATTCTGCATCCCATAATATGAGTGAATTTTTCTCTATTTCGATTGCTTGCTCCTTATTTTCAATAAACCAAATAGGTTCCAGGCCTTGTTCTATAAAGTATTGTTGCCGTTTTTGGATGGAACTTGAAAGTTTATAATCCACTAATGAATTTACATTGGTAATAACTGAAAGTGCATATTCTTGATCAGCAATTTTTACCCAAATATCTGGATATTCTTTCAGCCAATGTTTAGCTCTGTAGCCATAGTCAACTTTAATCGTTGGATTTCTTTTTGCCTGCATGGTGATTTCATCATATAGAATTGCTTGAATTGTATGATGAAGCTTAGTTTCCCTTTCAATTTGTCTCCTGTACTTTTTCTCAGCCTGATCGACTTTCCTTGATTCTTCACAAGCTTCTGAATGCTGATGTGAAAAATACATTCCCTTTGTATCACCGTATTTGACTATTAATTTTGCCTTACAGTAGGGACATTGGAAAAGGTTCTTCTCTGCTAATTTCTTTAAATTATTCACTTCTTCTCTGGATGCAGAATCTGGGAGCCTGTATAAATCATTATCGATTACGTGGAGCGCTTCTCTCAAAAAATCACCTCAAAGTTTTCCATTTTTTTAAGAATCATCTATTACGAGAATGAAGTCAATAGTAATTTTATGAATATTTAGTGAATTATAATGTTTTAATCTGAATTATTTTATTCGCAAGGCCTTGTACACCTTTTTTTGTAGAAAAATTCATTAAAGGAGATTATACTTTTCTTGGGAAAAATGATATGTACTTTATCTATGACTTAGAAATATCGCCACTAGGAGTCTACTATAGTAGTAATAGAGGAGAATAAAGTAGAATGAAACAAATCCACCTAATGAAATGGACAATAGAAGTCGATATAAGTAGAACGAAAGAATTCTATGGCAAAGAGATGGAGTTATGCAATTGCTTGTATTGTCGAAATTATATGGAAGCATGTAAACATTTTGATCGAGATATCGTTGCAATGCTTGCTTCATTTGGAATTGATCCTGCAAAGCCAAGCCATTTGTCTGAGTTTGGTGAAGTGGATGGGAAACAACGTCTTTATATAGGTTGTTATCATCTTGTCGGCAGCTTAGTTGAAGGAGAGTATCGTACAGACTCTGACTGGAATGATTCGAACACAGCTAATATGAAGAATTTTACATTCGGTTTTGAAAAGGAATTGATGTTTGTACCGAATGGTTTCCCACGATCTGTTTTGCAATTGGGGTTTGAGGCAAGGATCCCATGGGTATTAAGGGAAATTCCAGCGGATTAATATATTTAAGGACGGAGACAAAAAATATGAATTTAAGAGATTATATAGATAGTCATTTCCCTGGACTTGTTCTGAGGCCGAGCCTCTATCATCAATGGGATCATAGCATTCATTTCGAACTGGCTAAAGAGCTTTATCAATTTAAAAGTGGAACAGACAAGCTAAATGCTGAATACTTTGAACAAGCGTATCAACAAACTCTATCTCTCTTTAATGAGATTTTTTTACCTAATGATATGATTTTTTTGGTTACGAATGTTTATCAAATTAAAAATTATGTAAGAAGAAGTAGAAGATTGAAAGTATATCATCATTATATAAGAAATAATCATGTAAGGTCGCATTTAAAACAGGAAGCCCTTCCCTATATGTTTGACGGTGAAGAAGATGCTGAGGACAATTGTACCTCCCAATTTTCATTACAGTGTCGCAAACAAGATATTCGTTATCCATTATTATTGAAGGCAATTTCTCATCGGGATTTTCGACGATTAAAACCAAGATTACACAATCCATACGGTTTATATGAGCCAGATGTGTTTTTTATTAATGTCACGAGAAACATTATTTTTTACATATATGATGATAGGGGATGCGAAGTTATTGCGAGAGATCTTGAAACGATACGTCCTTTATATGATAAATACGGGGATTGGATTGATGAGTACTGTCGTGAAGAGATTGATCAGCGATTTAAAGCAATTTAAGTGATTGTCCCCATGAAAAAATATAGGAAGGTGGAATCTTGAAAAATTACAGATTTTAAAAAAACGATCGGTGTTTTCTTGGGAACAATGATGGTAGTCGTTTCCGTTGGTTACGGTTTCGTTTTACTTGGAACATCTTTAGGAAAGGCGCTCGGTTCTACCCTTGATACATCAGCTGATGACAAAATAACTATAGTCATGTTGGTGGCGATTTTGATTTTAGGTGTAGTAACAGGAGTGGGTTCTTTTAAATTGAAATTTAAAGGTTGGAGAATCGTCTACATAGGTGGATTCAGCAGCAAATTGTTTATCGTGGAAAGACAAGCATTAATCGATTTTTTTGGAGAGTCTTCAATCAGGTCTAATAATGCATAAGAGTAAACTTTTTCTTCACATTTTTAGTTCTTAGCTAATGGTTTTTCTTGCATTCAAAGTTCTCTCAGGGAAGCAACTAGTAAAAAAGAGGGTTGACAAAGATGGAAAATGGGAGTATTTTTTAGTTGAATTCAATTAATTTCCCATTTTACCAGGTTGATTTGAACTTGAAGTAAAACGTGCTGAAATTGATTAGAATAAATTAAATAATTCCGAACACCTTTTTATTCGCTGAATCATTATTGAGCGGGGGAACCATTTTCGATAGACGCTTGTCTATCTTGGGGTGAATCTTACTTAGTAAGAGGGGATACTCTCAGTCCCTAATCCGACAGCTAACCTCGTAAGCGTTACAAGTAATATCCGAGAGAAAGGTCAAAGGGTTGATATCTCCTAAGACCACTCTTATTTGTGATGGTCTTTTTTTGATGCCATTTTTCAGCGAATAGTGGTGAGTTGGTAAATCGGCGGGAGGATGAATATGATTAATGAATGAATAAAATCTGTGTGTTAAAAGAGTAGTAATGTTATAGGTGTTTTTTTTGTTTTTAGTTGACCTATGTGGTCATTACTGTGTTTTAACTTGAGATCGAGGTGAAGAGAGAGTCACTCGTTCTCGGTAAGAAAAAATTTTTAGATTAGGTTGACCCATGTGGTCAATACAGTGATGTTGATAATTGAACGGGACGATGAACCTGTCCCCATGTTCCACAAATGAGGAGGATGAAGTATGAGCATATTGGAAGTGAAGAATTTAACAAAAAGGTTTGGGAAGTTTACTGCTTTAGATGGTGTTAATTTGGAAGTAGGTAGTGGGGAGGTTTTTGGGTTTATCGGGCCAAACGGAGCAGGTAAGTCTACGACAATTCGAGTACTTCTTGGTATATTAAAATCAACAGAAGGTGAAGTTAAGGTATTTGGAAAAGACGCTTGGAATGAAGCGGTAGAAATTCATAAGAGAATAGCCTATGTACCAGGAGATGTCAATCTATGGCCCAATTTAACAGGTGGGGAAGTTATTGATCTCTTTGTTAAATTAAGAGGGGGCAATAATAAAAGCAGAAGAGAAGAATTGATTAAGAAATTTGATTTAGATCCCACAAAAAAATGCCGAACATACTCTAAGGGAAACCGACAAAAGGTGGCGTTAATTGCGGCATTTTCATCCGATGCTGATTTGTATATTTTAGATGAACCAACCTCTGGGCTGGATCCACTAATGGAGCAGGTGTTTCAGGAATGTGTGATGGATGTTAAAAGTAAAGGGAAAAGTGTCGTGCTTTCAAGCCATATCCTTTCAGAGGTAGAAAAACTATGTGATCGAGTGGGGATCATTCGGCAAGGTAAAATTATCGAAACGGGAACGTTAAACGAACTTCGACACTTAACACGTACCCAAATTCTTGTGGAGACAAAACAGTCCATTACAGCGTTAACGGAATTGTCAGGTATCCATGAAATTGAAAAAACGGACCAAGGATTAAGCTTCCAGGTGGATACAGAAGAACTGGATAATGCGATTAAATATGTTAGTCAGTTTGGAATTATAAAGCTAGAAAGTGCACCACCGACCTTGGAGGATTTATTTATGCGTCATTATGAAGGGAAAGAAGCAGGAGGTGTCCAGTAATGGATCAGAATGGATTTGCTAACACCGGGAGGCTTTCTCGCTTTATACTGCGTCTTGATCGAATAAGAATCCCAATATGGATCATTGGATTGGCATTATTTTCATTAATCGTTCCCTCTGCGTTTGATGGCTTGTATGAAACGCAGGCAGAGAGAGATTTCCTTACTGAAACGATGGCAAATCCGGCAATGACAGCCATGTTAGGGACCGGTGATTTAGAATATTATACAACTGGTGCCATGACAGCCCATCAAATGCTTGTCATGACGGGAATCATCGTTGGGTTAATGGCCATTTTAATTGTCACACGTCACACAAGAGCGGATGAAGAAGACGGTCGTATTGAGATGATTCGTTCCTTGCCATCGGGACGACTATCTTATTTAAATGCTACGTTAATTGTAACAAGTGGAGCATTTATTGTTTTGGCATTATGTATAGGATTTGGATTATATGGACTTGGGATTGATTCTTTGGATCTAGAGGGTTCCTTGCTTTATGGTGCAACTTTAGGAGGTACAGGGCTTGTTTTTGCTGGGGTGACAGCCGTTTTTGCGCAACTTTCAGAAAGCTCTCGAGGAACGATCGGATGGTCGATTGGGTTGCTGATTTTTGCTTACCTTTTCCGAGCGATTACAGATATAAGTAACGAAGCATTGTCATGGCTTTCTCCATTAGGATGGATATCAAAAGCAGAAGTCTATTCCTCTAATAATTGGGGACCCGTTCTTTTGATGCTGGTGGTGTCTCTTCTATTATATGTCATTGCCAATTACCTAAATAGTATTCGTGATTTGGAACAAGGGTTCATAGCAGCCAAACCAGGGAGAAGATATGCTTCCAATCTTTTGCAAAGCCCAATTGGTCTTGCCTTTCGATTACAGCGAACAGGATTTATCGCTTGGGGCATTGGTATGTATGTGCTAGGGGCGTCCTATGGATCGATATTTGGTGACTTAGAATCGTTTTTTGAGGGGAATGAAATGTATCAACAAATGCTACAACAAGCTGAAGGAGTATCTGTAGCTGAACAATTTCTACCAACTTTAATGATCGTTATTTCTCTTTTATCAACGGTTCCAGCTGTTATGGCCATGAATAAACTTCGCGGTGAAGAGAAAAAAGACCGTTTGGATCATTTACTAGGTAGGGCTGTATCAAGGTCGAAACTGATCGGTTCATATTTAGTTCTTGCGATTGTAAATGGTTTTGTAATGATTTCCCTTAGTACCATTGGGCTTTGGTCTGCTGGAACAGCTGTCATGGAGGAAGGATTTGATTTTGGCATGGTCTACGGTGCTGGTCTTGTCTATTACCCAGCCATGTTAGTGATGATTGGCATTACGGCATTCTTAATTGGATTTCTACCAAAGCTGACCTCTCTAATTTGGATTTATTTTATTTATTCATTCTTCGTTCTCTATTTAGGAAATTTAATGCAATTTCCAAATTGGGTAGGGAAGCTTTCACCATTTGGTCATGTTCCGCATGTACCTATCGAAGACGCAACATTTATGCCTATGTTTGTGTTAAGTGTGATTGCGGTAGTATTAATAATATTTAGCTTAGTTGGATTCCGAAAGCGTGATATTACAATTTAACATGTAGTCTATTATTGAAATAAATCGTAATATGGCAATTCTAAATGATAGTTCATGAGACTGAACCTTTTCAATTGGTTTCAGTCTCATGGGTTTCACCAAATTTCATTGGGAACTATCATATAAATAGAAACATACGAAATTTGTCGAACTATTGGAAGTTGACAAGATGGATAAAAAATGAAACTATTGAATGGAAACAACCCCTACATTAACTTCACCTATCCCACTCGTTTAACTCTCGTTTCCTTTTAACCTTTGAAAATAAGCATGTATGAAATCATCGTTTTTAATCCCACTTAATTGAAACTTCCTTTTTCCACCTTTAATGTTTTTTCTTTCCCAGCCCTTTTTTTATCGATTGAAAGGAGTGATGCCCAAACTGAAAAAGTTAATAAGGACTAAGAGGTTCTAAATTAAAAATGGAAGGAGGGAATCTGATGGGGCATGATATTTCAGGATATAATAGAGCCGGAGAAGAAATTGCCTATGCTCGTTTCAGTATGCAAAATAGAAATGTGTCCATACTGTATACGTTGCTTGATGCAACTCAATATGATGCAGGAGTTAGTGGTTCAGGAAATAGTATGAGCTATTCAACTCATGAACTTGAAGAAGCCTTGAGAGAGTTCAATCGGTTATTTGGAAAAATAAACCTCTCGTCAAGAAATGATTTTAACATTATTGATCTAAAACAAATTCGAGATTTTATCGAAAATTGTTTAGCAACTGCTCAAAGAGATGGAAATGTAAGAGTTGCTTTTGCTTAAAATTTTAATGAATGAGACACTTCAGATGTAAATACTCCCACTCTCTTCAGATCATCAAATTTACTTCCCCATTTCATCAATAACGATTCATGGATCAGAAAACTCATCAATCAATCATTTTTCCACATGTTATAATATCGTCAAAATAATGTTATTAAGGAGGGGCTGCTTTTGAATATCAAACCTTCAACCACAATACGTCAAAATTATAATGGGTTTTCAAAATTTTGTCATGAACTCGATGAACCAGTAATACTCACTCGCAATGGTGAAGCAGATTTGGTTGTAATGAGCCACGAAACTTTTAGAAGAAGGAAGCACGTAATCGGCTGCAAGCCAAGCTTTTAACTGCTGAAAAGCAGGTTGCTGAAGGTGCTGTATTATTGAACCATGATGATGTTATAGAATCGTTCCGGAGAAAGATTAATGCTGCAAAAGAAACGAATTTCATTTAGAATAATACAAGTCGTCAAATAAATTTCAGACCTAGAACTCGTGAAAAAAATCCCGAGATTTCTAGGTTTTTTTTTGATTCGGGACACAGAACCTGTCCCTTTGAAGCAATTCTTGCCGAATTTTAACATTTTTAGATTTTTTTGAAAAGAAAGGCTATAATTAATTTAAAGTATTTTTATAGAAAAAGAGTGTCCAGGAGTTTGCAAATATTAAATGGGGACGAGGAACCTGTCCCTCTGACCCGAAAATATTAAGATAAAGGAAGAGCTTGTATATGATCCCAGCAAAAGTAGATCCTACTTCAGCCAATACGATTAGTGAATTGGGACCAGAGTCTATCGTCGATTGGTTTGAGCAGCATAAACAATCGTTTTATAGTCTTGGTCGATTCTATCTTTCTACCCAGCAGCAATTGGAAGAATTATTTTACCAGTCGATTCTCAAGGTGCAAAAAGGCCTATCTCGAATGAAGAAAGAGAGATCTTTTGAAACGTGGGCAACATCGATTTTTATTCATACTTGCTGGGAGATTTCCGATGATCAAAATGTAACAGAGGAAGGCGAACGAAACCCTGAAATAAATCAAGCATTGAATCGATTAAAAAAGTTTGAAAAGGAAGCCATCATTCTTACATATGTTAATGGAAGCTCAAAAGAAGATGTGGGAAATCTACTCCAGGTTCCTGTGGAGAAAATCAATGCGTATTTGTTCAATGGCATTCAGTCTCTAAAAAAAGAAATGGGTTACGAAGCCTCTAATGGTTGTAAGGAGTATTATCCTTATTACATCGATTATTTAGAAAGAACTCTTGAACGGCCCAAAAAGATTGATTTAGAGAAACATGTTTATCATTGCCAAGACTGCCAGAAGGATTTAGCGACCTTTCAGGATATGATGTTTATGATGAAGAATATTACTGAGAGACTTGAGGATTTCCATGTTCCACTTGATTTCATGGGGAACATCAAGAAGAAGTTGGCAGAATTGGAGAATCAGAAACAGATACGCAATAAAAAACGCAAAAAAATCGTATTTATTATGGCAGGAGTGTTCTCTTTCCTTTTAGCGCTTGGAGTATTTACGGGGATGTTTAAAAATCTCTACTATACATGGACGGAGGATGACGTGCAATTGCGCGCCTTTTTACAAGAGGATCTAGGTGAAAGGCTCGATCTAGTAGCAGAAAATGAAGGAATAAAAATTACGATCAAAAGTGCGATATCGGATGACTATCAAACTCTTGTATTCTATGAAATTGAAGATATGAATGAAGATAATCAATACATGCTAGATAGCTATAATGGAGTTTTCTTGAGGACCGAAAATGCAAGCATGAACCGTGGAACTAACCTAAGCTACAATCCTCCTGACCTTGAATCTGACTTGAACAAAGAAAAAAAGAATGTGTATCACGGAAAAGTAAGTTTGGATCCGATTAGTAAGGATAGTGGAGACGTGAAACTGATTATCACACAGGTTCAGAAACTTGTTCAAAATTCAGATTTTATGGGAATGGAATCTAAATCTGGAGATTGGAAGTTCGAGTTTTCAATAACGAAGCACCCATCTGTCGAGTATGCTTTGGATGAAGAAATCGAAGTGGAAGGTGTACCACTGCGTTTTGAAAAACTAACGCTCGCACCCACTACGACGATTTTGAAATATGGGCTCAATACGAGATCGCTAGAGCAGAGGTTAAATGCACTCACCTTTGATGCTTTAGAAGTGAATGGTGAGAAAATGAAAGCCGATGTATATGGTAGTGCTTACTATGGTGGAGTACATGGAATGGGATGGGATATTTTAGAAGCGTATTTTGACCCTCTCATAGGAGAAAACTTAAAAGAATTAAGTGTTCAGCTGGGCTTGATGCAGTTATGGAATGAAGAACAAAAAGTGATTGAACTGGATGCTTCTGAGGAATATCCTCAAACCTTTGAATATGCAGGGAGTACGATCTCGATCGACAAAGTGGAGATTGGACATCCGACTGAAGTGATCATTAGTAATCACGATATAGAGAATCGGGAGTATGATTCATTTGACTTTAATATTCTTACAAATGATGAAAATGAGTTTCCTGCTATGGAAATCGATTCTGAGGGTGTCATCATCGATAAAAACGGAAAGCAATATGACATGAATGACCCATCTCTCAGGTATGATGAAATAGAGCAGCCACGTTTTCTTCAAACCGAACAAACTTATCGATTACGCAGTCAAACAAATGTCGGAGAATCTGTGATTCCTACAAAACTGGAGATCTACGGATATCAAACGATGAAGTATTTAAATGAGTGGGTGGAAATCCCAGTCAACCAAGATAAATGAGCGATAAATCAGCTCCCCTTACGGCAAGAAGAACTTGTCGTGAGGGGAGTTTTTTATCTCTGTAGTAGTTGATATTCAATATTATAATATTTATTTTCAATAATTATTTATTGCAAAACGATAAAAATATACTTATAATCAATTCATAACAAATTAATTCAAGAGGTGTTTAAATATGAAACAAGGTTCAACGCTATTTTTAAAACTCGCTGTCATACTGATTGGAATTCCCATTCTGGCATTGTGCATATTTGTCGTTCCGGCAGTGGGGAACTACATGGCAGAGCTATATCCAGATCATACGTATTTAAAGTATTTAGTGTTTCTGATTTTATATGCAGCAGCTATTCCATTTTACTTTGCGCTTTATCAGGCTTTTAGATTGCTACAGTATATTGATCAGAATCATGCATTCTCACAAATTTCCGTTGAAGCTCTAAAGAAGATAAAAAAATGTGCGATTACGATTAGTAGCTTATTTGTCGTTGGAATGCCACTGTTCTATCTTTTAGCAGAAGCAGATGACGCACCTGGGGTTATTTTAATTGGCATGGTCATAATTTTTGCTTCCATGGTAATCGCTGTTTTTGCGGCGGTACTGCAAAGGCTTTTACAAGAAGCTATCGATATAAAATCTGAAAATGATTTAACGGTCTGAGGTGAGAACAATGGCAATTATAATCAATATTGATGTGATGTTGGCAAAAAGGAAAATGAGTGTAACAGAACTTTCAGAGAAGGTTGGAATCACAATGGCGAACCTGTCGATTTTAAAAAATGGAAAGGCGAAAGCGATTCGATTTTCAACTTTAGAAGGAATATGTCAGGCTTTAGATTGTCAGCCTGGAGATATTTTAGAGTACCGAAGTGATGATGAATAGGGAAATGAATCATAACGATTTGCTGAATTTGGACAGGGGGAGCGGCACATGAATGTAATCATTCAAAAGGAGTCTCAACAGAAAACGTTTAAGGCGCAAATCTCAAGAGCCATTATGCAACTCGTCCGTTTTGGTTGGGAACAGGCATTATCATGTTTATTCCCTGTCGTTATTTTTGCCTCTTTGGCGATTACACAACTCGTCCCTCTGCCATTTCTCCCACGATATGATTGGCTTCTTCTTATCTGTCTATTGATGCAGTGGTGGATGGTCCGCTCTGGACTGGAAACAAGGGATGAACTTAAAGTGATCACCTTGTTTCACATTATTGGGCTTGCCCTTGAATTATTTAAGGTGCATATGGGATCCTGGTCGTATCCAGAGGAAGGTTTTTTCAAAATTTTTGGCGTCCCATTATATAGTGGGTTTATGTACGCAAGTGTAGCGAGTTATCTTTGTCAGGCGTGGAGAAGGCTTAACGTGGAATTGGTGAGATGGCCATCATTTTACATCGTTGTCCCACTTGCTGCAGCCATTTATTTTAATTTCTTTACTCACCATTATTGGATCGATATCCGCTGGTGGTTATCTGTTCTCGTCTTAATTGTCTTTTGGAAATCATCCGTGATATACCAGATCAACAGAACAAAGTACCGGATGCCACTTGCTCTTTCTTTTGTCCTCATTGGCTTCTTTATATGGGTAGCGGAAAATATCGCCACCTTCTTTGAAGCTTGGCAATATCCAAATCAAACGAAGGCATGGAGCCTCGTCCATCTTGGAAAAGTCAGTTCATGGTTGCTGTTAGTGATTGTTAGCTTTTTGATTGTCGCGACGTTAAAATTAATTAAAGGAAAAGAATCTGGTCATTAAAAGGAGAAATTATGAGCGAAAAAAGAAATGTAGTGTTATTTATTGCGACAAGTTTAGATGGTTATATCGCTACAAAAGATGATTCTCTTGAATGGCTATTTAAGGTTGAAGGCGAGGGAGATAACGGTTACTCACAGTTTTATGAAACGATCGACACGGTTATTATGGGAAAACGGACCTATGATTGGGTGATGGAGCAAGGTATAAAAGAATTTCCCTACAAAGATAAGAAATGCTATGTATTTACAAGATCGCAGATTAATGATACAGAAGATGTCGCATTTGTAAACGGAGATGTAACTCAATTTATTAATGAAATAAAAGAACAAAAAGGTAAAAATATTTGGATCGTTGGTGGTGGAGAACTACTCCATGATTTTATAAAAGAAAAATTAATTGATGAGTTTTTCATAACAGTAGCTCCTACTATAATAGGTGAAGGAATCCCATTATTTAAAGGGGGAGATTATCAATTAGAACTCACTTTAATAGGAACGAGGAACTTTAACCAATTTGTCGAATTACATTATCAATTAAAAAAGTAAAAGAGGTACCGATTATGAGTAAGTTTCATTCACAATACATGATTACCATGAAAGATATCGTTAAAGATGGCTCACCTATATTGCGCAAGAAGACAGAGGAACTTGATATTCCGATCGAGAAAGAAGATAGGGATGTCTTGCTATGTATGCTTCAATATTTGAAGAACAGTCAAGATCCGACCATTTCAAAAAAGTATCATTTACGTCCAGGCGTGGGGTTATCAGCCAATCAAATTGGACTAAACAAACGAATGTTTGCTGCATTTTTTGATGAGAAGGAATATATGCTGATTAATCCAAAGATCATCAGTCATTCAGTTAATATGATTTATTTGCCTCAAGGAGAAGGATGTCTTTCAGTTGATAAAGAGGTACAGGGATTTGTTCCGAGATATGAAAGGATTAAGGTAAAAGCCTATGACATCGATGGACAAGAAGTGATTTTGAAATTTAAAGGGTATGGTTCAATCATTTTTCAACATGAAATCGACCACTTAAACGGAATGATGTTCTATGACAGAATCAACCAAGATCATCCGTATAAACTGCCAGACAATGTAATGATTGAAAGTTTGGGTTAATAAATGACACCTTAGTTGTTAAGAATTTAACAATTAGAGGTGTTTTTCTTTTGCAAGTAATGAGAAGGTGTCCCTGGACAAATAATAAAAGTTGATGAATTCTAGATAAGTGAAATTATTTTATCCTCGTTCAAAAATATGGGAAAATGAAAAATATGGAATGTAAATACAAACAAGGAGAAATCATTCTATGATTAGATTCGAAAATGTAACGAAAGAATTTTTTGAAGGTTCAGTTGCTGTTAACTCGTTGGACTTAGAGATTCATCAAGGCGAATTTTTTGTCATGATTGGACCAAGTGGTTGTGGGAAAACAACGACCTTGAAAATGATTAATAGACTGATTCCACTTTCAGACGGGACACTTTATATCAATGAGAAGAAAATAAGTGAATATGACATTCATGAATTAAGATGGAATATTGGCTATGTCCTACAGCAAATTGCCCTTTTTCCACATATGACAATTGAAGAGAATATTGCGATTGTCCCTGAAATGAAGAAATGGAAAAAAGAACAAATTAAAGCAAGAATTCATGAACTGATGGATATGGTGGGATTAGATTATCATACATATGCTCATCGGAAACCAAGTGAACTATCAGGTGGCCAACAACAACGAATTGGGGTGATTCGTGCCCTTGCTGCCGATCCTGAAATTATCTTAATGGATGAACCTTTCAGTGCACTAGATCCAATTAGCAGAGAAAAGCTTCAGGATGATATGTTAGCTTTGAAAAAAAATCTCAAAAAAACAACGGTGTTTGTAACCCATGATATGCAAGAAGCTCTGAAACTAGCAGATCGTATCTGTATCATGAGGGAAGGGAAAATCGTTCAAATCGGGACTCCCCAGGAAATTGTCACAAATCCTGCCGAAGATTTTGTGAAAGAATTTGTTGGTGATAAATACGGAAAAGTGTTAAATATCTTTAACTTGGAAGAATTAATGGAACCACTAGATTCTGCAAAATCATCCAATCAAGTAGTAGCATCTGTATCGACTCCATTGAAAGAGATCGTGGATATATTAGCAGAACACGATAAAGTGATCATAGAAAAAGAAGGTCAATACATTGGCTCCATAAATCGCAGTGCTGTCATGAAATATGTATCTGCGAATCTATTGAGGGAAGGAGTCTAACAAAATGCTGATAGAAATATTTCAAGATAGAAAAAGTCAATTATTGAGTGCACTATTGGAGCATATCGAGCTTTCTTTTATTGCCCTTTTCTTTGCGGTTGTAATTGCGATTCCTCTAGGGATTTATATTACGAGGCATAAAAAAATCGCAGAAGGAATTATCGGTATCACTTCAGTCATCCAAACGATCCCTTCGTTAGCACTATTGGGGATTCTCATTCCGTTGTTCGGTATTGGAAGGGTACCGGCAACGATCGCGCTAGTAGCATATGCATTGCTGCCGATCTTGAGAAACACCTATACCGGGATCAAAGAAGTCGATCCATCATTAATCGAGGCAGCACGAGCCATGGGGATGAATTCCCGAAAAAGATTGCTGAGAGTGGAAATGCCCTTAGCCATGCCGGTTATTATGGCTGGAATCCGAACAGCAATGGTATTAATCGTAGGAACGGCTACCTTGGCTGCGTTGATTGGTGCTGGAGGACTAGGAGATATCATCCTTTTAGGTATTGATCGAAATAATCCTCAATTGATTTTACTTGGGGCCATACCAGCAGCGTTGCTTGCAATTCTGTTTGACCTTTTACTAAAAATATTTGAGAAAATTTCCTATAAAAAAGCGATTGTTTCAGTTGGTGCAATAGCATTATTGGCGATTATCCTCATTGTAGCACCGTTAATTGGGCAAAAGGACGAGAAAATAGTGATTGCTGGAAAATTGGGATCAGAACCAGAAATTTTAATTAATATGTATAAAATCCTTATTGAAGACGATACCGATTTGCAAGTGGAATTAAAGCCAGGTCTAGGAAAAACCTCTTTCGTCTTTAATGCTCTTGATTCTGGAGACATTGATATTTATCCCGAATTCACAGGAACGGCGATTTCAGAGTTTTTAAAAGAAACAGCTATTAGCACGGAGAGTGAAGAAGTTTACCAGCAGGCAAAAGACGGGATGTTAGAAAAGTTCGATATGGTGATGCTTGAACCGATGCAGTATAACAATACTTACGCTTTAGCAGTGCCGAGTGATGTAGCAGAGCAATTTGGGCTGGAAAGCATTTCTGATTTGAAGGGAATTGAAGATCAACTTAACGCTGGTTTTACATTGGAATTTTCTGATCGGGAAGACGGTTATGTAGGAATTCAATCGCTTTACGGGATAACACTTCCTAATCTTGTCACAATGGAACCGAAATTACGCTATGTAGCAGTTGAATCAGGTGAGATAAATCTGGTAGACGCCTACTCCACAGATAGTGAGTTGCAACAATACGAACTGAAAGTGTTAGAAGATGATCAACTTTTATTCCCGCCATATCAAGGTGCACCTTTATTGAGAGAGGAGACCGCTCGGAACTATCCAGAGATTGTCTCTGCTTTAAACAAATTGGCAGGAAAAATAAGCGATGATGAAATGAGAAAAATGAATTATGAGGTAAATGTTGAAGGAAAAAGCTCTAGAGAGGTGGCAGAGACGTTTTTGGAGCAAGAGGGATTTCGCTAGGCTCAAAATCGTTTTGCCCTTTTTCCACAGCTTATCAACAGCAAGACGGATAAAAAGATGAACGAGCAAAGGTGCGAAGAATGGAGGGAGAGGGGACATGGAATTTACAGAATTAAGAAGCATGAGGATGAAACAGGTTGCGATTACAAATTTTGTGATGGTGGTAGTAATGATCATCTATTTAATGATTATTAGTAGTTTTACAGTTACCATCTCACATATGTATATTTTCCTTGGAGGAATAATACTTATCCAAGCAATTTACGGTTTTATTAAGGGGGATTCTACGAAATCAATCATTTCGATTTATGAAAAGATCGCCATATATGAAAAACAAAAAATGGGAAAAGAGTGGTCTAAACAGCGAAAAGTAAGCAATGTTTGGCAGTTAATATTAAGCGGTTTGTTCTTTTTCAATTCTTATTGGTTTGGAACAGATCTTGTTTTTCAAGTAGACCTTAAGTTCATGGTCGTGATCATATTTTTCATACTGCTGTTTCTGAATATAGGAATGATGATTCACTTCAAAAAAGTGGATCGTTCCACCTCAGTACAAGATTTCAAAGGCCATACTTGGAAGACAAATCTATTGGCGATTGCGATCGGAATAGTCCTCGCATTGGTCATCATATTCGTTACCTTTTATTATATTGCTTCTACTATTTGAAATGTTAATGTAACTATACTTTGACTTGAAATAGCATAAAAATACTAAGGTAAGTCTTAACAACTAATTAGCATACGAATGGTAAGGAGTCAACGGAATGGATTTCATAGAATTACTAAAAGCAATAATACTTGGGTTGGTAGAAGGGTTAACAGAATTTGCCCCTGTGTCATCAACAGGTCATATGATTGTTGTTGATGACATGTGGTTAAAGTCAACTGAATTTTTAGGACAATCAGCAGCCAACACATTTAAAATCGTGATTCAGCTTGGTTCTATTTTAGCTGTTGTAATTGTATTCAAAGATCGGTTTATTGATCTTTTAGGTCTAAATCGCATTTTTAAAAAAGGCGAGCAACGTCAAGAAGTAACAAGTCATCTCAAGCTTACTCATATAATTGTAGGCCTACTTCCTGCAGGGGTATTTGGTGTTCTGTTTGAAGATTATATTGATAAAAATTTATTTACGACAAAAACTGTATTAATCGGTTTATTGATTGGAGCGATTTTTATGATTATCGCCGATCTCTTTCGATCAAAAAATCCTCAAATTGTTTCAGTTGATCAAATTAGTTATAAGCAAGCATTGGCTGTTGGTTTGATTCAATGTTTATCACTATGGCCAGGTTTTTCAAGACTATTGAAACGATCACGGCAGAGGTTGAAACCTTTTTACACGAGTTGAATGAAGAATTGATGAGGACGTATGGTTTTGATATCGACGGATTCTTAAATAGAAAGTTAGGGTTATTTGGAATTTAAAAGAATGGGAAAAAGGATTGGATCAGCCATGATCCAATCCTTTTTCAAATGAATAGAAGGTTTGCTATCTATTAACTGGAAAATCCACGCCTTCTTCAAATGAATAGAAAGTTTGCTATCTATTAACCTGAAAATAAGCGGAGAAATTTCCGTTAAATGCCTCATTAGGGCTTATGTGAGAGTAAATAACGGAAATTTTTCCGCTTATGAAGACCAAAATCGCCTATTTTCACGTTTTTGGAAGCGATAACAGGAATTTCTCCTGCTAATTCAGTTCATTTTCATGATATTTGCTAATTAAGCGGAAATTTTCCTGTTATTTTTGCTTTTTTATTCCTTTTCTTTAATACTCATTCAGTAAGGGGATATGGAACATATTATCTTCAATCTTGTGCTCCATCCACTGCTCTCCATCTATATCCATAGCATATTTTA
Source organism: Robertmurraya phoenicis (assembly GCF_047302285.1). Taxonomy (GTDB): domain Bacteria; phylum Bacillota; class Bacilli; order Bacillales; family Cytobacillaceae; genus Robertmurraya. Next base: position 4,003,606 of record NZ_CP154845.1, on the reverse strand, counting down.
AGGATGATAAATGCCAATTTTTATCTAAGAGGAAATTGAGTAATTTTTCAAAAGTATCCCTTAAGTGGTACTCCTTTTCAAACACAATCCCGATATTTACGTACCCTCCCTGATATAACGGACTAGTAATTTAACAGCACCCATTTTAGTAGGGCTAACAAATTTTTAATACACACCCTTGCGATACGAGGTAACAACGTGATACGATGTAAATGGAATAAATTAGAAGGTGGTGTGAGGATGGATAAAGAAATTATGAAGGGCAGTATCGATATTTTGCTTCTATCCCTCTTAAATCAGCGAGATATGTACGGCTATGAAATTGTTAAAACGTTAAAACAAAATAGTAATGAGCTCTACAATATGAGTGAGGGAACGTTGTATCCTGCATTGAAACGCCTTGAAGGTAAAGATTGGCTTCTGTCCTATTGGGATAGTGCTGAGAATGGCGGGAGAAGAAAATATTACAGAATTACCGATAATGGGAAACGGGAATTAGAAAAGAAATTAACAGAATGGCAGCAAATTAATAACCTAATTAAAGTGTGTTCGGAGGGAACGGCTTGGATAAAACTATTGAATCCTATATTGCTGAAATTACAGTCAGCCTAAATTGTGAGGAGGAAGAAAAAAGAGACATCATCGATGAAATGAGAGATCACCTATATTTGTTGAAGAATGAATATATAGAGCAAGGATTCTCAAAGGATGAAGCAACACAAAAGGCACTGGAAAGCTTCGGAGAACAAAAACAATTAACAAATGGTTTACAAGAATCCTTATTTCCATTTTATAAAGTATTTAAGATCGGGACTTGGATTTTATTTGGTCTTTATTCGTTTATTATTCTATTTAAGCTGCTATTTCAACGAATCATCATTCGGCTTACAGACTATTACATAAATGGTGATACGTTTAATAGATATGTTATTGCTTCAATGGATTCAGAGGGTTTTATTGATTTTTTAAAGTACAACTCGAATGTCATTCCTTTCAAAAATACATTGGAATACTTAAATGGATCAGATCGTTTTAATTTGGATATTATCGTTAATAACACATTAGGGAATCTATTAATTTTTTTACCATTAGGAATTTTTCTTCCGTTGTTATTTAAAAAATATAATGGAATGTCAAAAATAATAGCTACTTCAATCGTAATCAGCTTTTCAATCGAAATTCTACAAATTGCTCTAAAAATTGGTCAGTTTGATGTTGATGATGTCATATTGAATACCTTTGGCGCTATTATTGGTTTCTTGCTTTTAAAGTTTATAAACAGTGCAATAACGTTATCAAAAGGGAGTTTATTCCGAAGAACGATATAAAATGAAGGAGACTGTGTTAATGAAAAAGATAATGAAAGTATGCTTATCCATTGCTTTTGGCTTTTACTTATTCATACTCTCATGGCTTATTTTATTTAAGTATTTGAGTATTCCTGATATTATAAGTCGTTTTACCTTTAGTTATGAGGGATTCGTATGGAATACTCACAATTTTATCCCCTTTAAAACGATTGGCTATTATTTATTTTTTGCTAATGACATCAACTTCGATATAAGGGTTGAAAACTTAACGGGAAATATCCTTGGATTTGTTCCTTTTGGTATTATTTTTCCGTTATTGTTCTCTAAGTTTCATAGTTTCAAAAGAATTACCCTTGCAACGTTTTGTCTAAGTCTCACTTTCGAACTACTTCAACTTATTTTTAAGTTTGGAAGCTTTGATGTGGATGATTTGATTTTGAATACTGTTGGAGGGGTATTGGGGTATATTCCTGTTATGTTAGTTAATAAATATAAGGAAAAAAGACAAGAACAATTGAGCGTTTAAATGGATCGACTTAATGGAAAGATTAATACGAATGTATATCTGTGTTGATAATACATAAAAAAATATTTGAAAGAGGTGTATGCTATGATTTTAGGAGTTCATGCCTATCTAAGAATGAATGGTGATGCGAAGGAAGCTGTAACGTTTTCTGAAGATGCATTAGATGCAGAAAATTTGGGAGTTCAAACCTACGGGGAATTTCCTGAGAATCCAGAATTTCCACTTCCTGAAGAAGCGAAGGATCGGGTCGTTCATGCTCAACTAAGAATTGGGAATACGTTTCTGATGCTATCTGATACATTTCCAGGTCAACCATATGAAACAGGATCACAAGTGGACGTAGCCGTGATGATTAATGATGTAAATAAGACGAAGGAAGTTTACGAAAAGCTTCTTGATGGTGGAGAAGTTGTCATGCCACTTCAAGAAACACCGTGGAGTCCATCGTATGGACAAGTAAAGGATAAATATGGTGTGGTTTGGCAAATCTCAACCTTAACAGAATAAAATGACTCATGCCCTGACCTTTTCAAAAGGTTCAGGGTTTTATTATAGGGAAATATTGTATAATTTGTGATAAGGCAAAGTTATAATGGAGGGGTAAGGAATTGAATTGTTGCTGTGAAAAAGGAGAATGGACGAAATTGAAAATCGAAGGGGATGTCGGTGCGGATCCTTTTTGGTGTGAACAGTGTGGCTGTAACATTGACATAGAAGCTTTACCACTTTCAGATGATTTAATAAAGCGATTATTTTCATGGAGTCATTCTTATGGAGAGTGGATTGATTGGAACACAGATAGATTGGTAGACAAAGGTCTTGAATTAGAAGATGTATTTAATCAAGGTGGAAAAATTTTAACGGAAAAAGAGACGATGAAGATTCAAACCCTGATGGGATTGCATCAATTTCGCTCAACGTTCAAATAGGTAAGGTTGAAAGTGTTATTTTTGTGATGGAAAAAACGTACGCAAAGAACGGAATTGAGTTTGTGAATAATGAATTTGAGGTTGCGGAAACAGTAGCTATGACGAAGGAAGAAGCTTTCGAAAAGCTTAAAGATTGATTTGAGTTAAAGCTTTATTATGTATATGATTTCGAACAAAATAAATATCTTTTATGTGGAAAATTGGATTGTCAATATGGAGTTCATGCAGGAAGTGGAGAGTTGGTTTTATTAGATGATTTGTAGAAAGAAGGTATTTATTTGGAGAATCGAATTGAGTTCGTTCAAGCTCTAAAACGAAAAAGAGTGAAGGTAAGGGAAATCCCTAAATGGGGGACATATTTACGTAAACAGTGGGAAGACGAGTTTGTCAGTCATCTGACTGTGCAGGAGAAGGAAGACATTTATTTATATTCTAGTCATTGGGCTAGTGGTTATCTATGGCATGTCTTTAGTTATGAAAAAAGGAATTTTTTGCAACTGGAAGAGGCAGACAAAGCTTTTAATCAGGAGAAAAAGAAGTTTTGCTATGTGTTTTTTCAGCATTACGACGATGCCTATATTCTTGAAAATGCTGCAACTGTAACAGCAGATGATTTTAAAGTTGAAGAGGATGTATATGTAGTAGATAAGGATTTTAATTGGACCTATGTCAGAACTCATGATAGCGGTTATCTTGGTCCTTATTTCTCAAGAAAGTAGTTGACTTGATTTCAATTAGGAAAAATGTGTACAGGAGGGTTTCAAATAGAATTACTAGAACTATATTACAAGAAGTATATGAATACGGTAGAGCCTACTGACTATATTGAATGGGCTGTGGATTCTCTATATTTAGAGGTACGTGAGATTAATAAGTTAGCAAGTATGAGTGCCGTGAAGCATTTAAATCTTTTTGAAATGGAAAAGATGTTTGATGATGCAATGAAGGCGATCCAGAGAGAAGTACCATCGAAAGAAGAATGTGTAAGTTATCATATGAAATCCCTACATTCAAAATTATTGCTTCCAAATCAGAATTCACTCCATATTGTAAAAGAGATTTATGCTTGTGCTGTAGCAAATGACTTACTTGATGAACAGATGAATTGGCAAGAAGTAAGTGATGCGATTGATGATTTTGAGTATGGAGACAATGTGCAAGGTTTGTCCATCGAAAAGGTCCGTGAAATGATTTTTCAGTGTGCACGAAAATTATGGCATACAAAAATAAGCAGTATCACTTTTCAAGAATTTATTGGGCAAAAAATAACGGCTATTGAAACAGTCGTTCATTTTACCATCTTATTTGAAAAGGGAGCATTGACAATTGAATGTCCATGGCGAATTCGTAACGATGATGTGATCCTTTTAGGGGAATCAGATGTGAACTCTAATCAAAGAGAATGGAAGTCTGTGAAGGAACTCTTGGTAGGTAAAACCATCGAAGATGTTCAATTACTTGAACAGTGCCCGTTACTAATCGTCCAATGTGGAGAATTCTTCTTGGATGTTTTCCATGCCAGCTCCTTTTTTGATGGTTGGACCTTATCAGATGAGGATGAATTTTATATCTTCTCTATGCATGGGGGAAGCATTGTGTGATTTTCTTAATAAAATATAGGAGGGGAGCCTTGAGTAATAAAATTTTCCTAGGATTATTGCTTGCTATTTTTATGGGATTGGTTATTTCTTTTACCTTAAAAGAATCTGATTCAAAAAGCGAAATCCCTACCGAAATTTCTGACTATTTAGATACATATACTGTAGAAGGCTATGTTGTTTCAAAAAGGTCAGGTGAAGTTTGGATATTGGATGAACCAGTCAGTATGGGAAAAAGGATAAAGGGTATGCTTACTTCGGACTATGGATATTCCACAATTATCGTGACGGTTCACAAGGATGCAGAGGATAAGAGAATATTAAAAGGTCTCAACATTAACGAAAAGATTCGCGTTCATGGCGACTTCTTAAGAGAATCTTATCCAGCAAGAATTTCAGCCTATCACATTGAAGAGATTTCTGAAGAGTAATAATGTAGGTGTTGGAACTGACTATGAAAAGGGGTGCCTTCTTGTTTGTTAAAATGTATCAATACCATATACAGCCGAATCAAATAGAAGAATATTTGAGAATACAAGATCAGGCATCTAAAATTTACTGCCAATATGTAGATTTCCAAACCGTGTATATAAATAGTAAAGAAGATGCAACGAAATGGCTAGAAATCTCCACTTATAAAGATGAAAATGAGTATAAAAAGAGCATCGATCTTGTAAATGAACATAAAGAGATTCAAGAGCTATTTAAGAAATTCCAATCAATTTTATCTCCTGAAACGGAAATCATTGAAGAAGATTTTATGGAGAGAAAAAGAATAGGTAAATGAGGTAAGGTGGGAGAACCTTGGACATAAAAGAAATCACAACCAATGTATTGCCTAGAAAACTTATAACCGCAGCAATTGCAGGTTCTTTATTCGCCATCTTGATGGGTCTGGTCATGCCATCTCCTTTTGGGGATGAGATCAATTCCATAAAAGATTACTTGTGGGCCTTTGTCATGGTCACTCCAGTTTACTTAATGTACAGTTTTCCCGTTATTTTTATTTATGGAACGATAACGTCTGTAATCAGTGATCTTCTCGCAGGCTTAATTGCTAGGAGCAAATTGAGAAAAGTGGAAATGCCGATTTCCGCGTTGTTTCATTTACTCTTTGGTTCCATTTTGCTTTGGGTCAGTCTTTTTGCATCCATTGTGTATTTCGCGATGGACAGATTTTTAATGAAAAAGAGAGACAAATACAGATGGGTGAATGCCCTTCAGAGTTTAGCCATTCCGCTCCTCGTATGGATCTTATTCATGGGAATCATCTGGTTAGTCGATTTTTTGCAGAGTGGGACAGATTTTTTAGTCTAAGGAATAAGCGTCTCGAGGCTATTCGAGACGCTATAAATTTATGAAACTAGCTTAAGTCCAATTGCAGAACTAATCACAACTCCGATAAAAAATAGTCGTTTCCAATCTTTTGATTCCCCGTAAAAAATCATCCCAATGATTGTACCACCAACAACGCCCATTCCTGTCCAAATCGCATAAGCCGTTCCCATTGGGATCACACGCATGGAATTACTTAATAAAACTAAGCTCAAACCGAAGCCGATAAAAAGAAGTAATAACGATGTCCATTTTCTTTTTGTATGCCATTGATTAATCATAGCCACGCCAAATGCTTCTAAGAATCCGGCAATAATTAATGTAAACCAAGCCATTAAGATTCAGCTCCTTTCACGGATTTCTCATCAGTTACTACTTTTAAGCCAATAACACCGATTAATAATAGTGCGATTAAAGCGATCTTTTCCCATTTAAAGGGTTCATCGAAAAATAAAATTTCAGAGATAATAGTGCCTGCTGCTCCGAGCCCGACAAATACCGAATAAACCGTTCCAACGGGCAGCGTTCGACCTGCTGAAATCATCAGGTAATTACTGATAACTAGCGCCATAAGCGTTCCGGTCCAAGTCCAAACACTATAAGCGTGGGCTAAGCCGATAACCCAGACCACTTCTAAAATGGCTGCAATAACTAAAAAAAACCAATTTCGATTCAATTTAAATACCTCCTTTGAAATTTAACCAAACAAAAAAAGCCCTGAGAGAATGCTGTTAAAAACAGTATCTCCCGGGCTTTTGTCCCTCCGTGACACAGCGAAATGCTGTGAGTTTTCTCTCGGACCAGACCAAATAAATTTGCGGAACCCTAGAAAACATTTGAAATGTTCAATTGTCTATCATTATACACACCTATAAAAATTCTTCAAGAGGATCATTTTGGAAACTTTTTATAAAATTTGTGATAAAAACAATTTTGTTCGGTCGTGCTGAGGGTTATCAAAGATTTGTTCAGGTGGTCCAGATTCGATAATTTCGCCGTAATCAAATAAGACAATACGGTCCGCAACTTGGCGAGCAAATCCCATTTCATGGGTTACGACTAGCATGGTCATTCCTGATTCAGCTAATGTTTTCATAACATCAAGTACTTCTTTAACCATTTCTGGATCGAGTGCTGAAGTCGGTTCGTCAAATAGCATGATTTTTGGTCTCATCGCTAGCGCTCTAGCTATTGCTACCCGTTGTTGCTGACCTCCGGATAATTGTCCAGGGTATTTGTTTGCCTGCTCAGGAATTCCCACGCGCTCTAATAATTCCAAAGCGATTTGCTCCGCTCTTTGCTTTTTCCATTTTCGGACCCAAATAGGGGCTAATGAGATGTTCTTCAAAATCGTCATATGTGGGAATAGATTAAAAGATTGAAAGACCATCCCAGTTTCCTTGCGAATCTCTTCAATATTTCGTAAATCATTGGTTAAGTTTATACCGTCAACAACGATCTCGCCTTCTTGAAACTCTTCAAGTGCATTAAGAGTTCGGATAAAGGTCGATTTCCCAGAACCAGAAGGTCCTAATATCACGACCACTTCACCTTGTTTTACGGTGAGGTCGACATTTTTTAAAACATGTAAATCTCCAAACCATTTATTCAAGCCTTTTACGGTAACGATATCCTCACGCTCTTCAAGAGGTGCGGATAATTTTTCAACTGCAAAAACACTCTCCATTTTTTCACTCCCCCTATCGTTGTCCGACTCCAAGTGATACTTCTAAACGGCGGCTCACATGTGACATTAAATAACAGAAGATAAAATAAACAAAGCCTACAAAGACAAAGACCTCCATTTGTTTTCCTAGAAATTCAGGGTTGGCAACAAGTTTTTGTCCCATTCCTAATAAATCTGTTAAACTGACTATCGCAACCAAGGACGTATCCTTGAATATGGATATGAATTGACCAACACAAGCTGGAATAACGGCTCTTAACGCTTGAGGCAAAATAACGAAAGTCATCATATACGTTTTGTTTAACCCTAATGCTTCTGCTGCTTCATATTGCCCTCGTGGGAGAGACTGAAGCCCTCCACGAATATTTTCAGCTAAATAAGCGGCACTGAAGAGAGTCATCCCGATCATTGCCCGCAATACATTGCTTAATTCTACGCCATTTCCTAAAAACAACGGAATCATTAACTGTCCAATAAATAAAACGGTAATAAGTGGAATTCCACGGATAAATTCGATGTAAATCACACAAAAATACTTGATAACAGGTAATGAACTTCTTCTTCCAAGAGCCAACAAGAGACCAATTGGAAAGGAGACAACAATGGCTACACTTGCGATTAAAAGGGTTAATAAAAATCCGCCCCAAATATTCGAGGAAACAGGAGCCAATACTCCAAATCCATTTAAAATAAAAATGGCCAGTGGAATATAAAGGATCCAAACGGCAATGACTGGTATTTTCAGTTTAGGAAGTTTTGTGCCTACAAAGAAGGTGAGAAATAGGAGAATTATATTTCCTCCTAGTATCAATCTTGTACTCATTTGGATAAATGGCATCGCAAGCATAATGACTATGATCCCACCGATAGAGACAGCGACATGGGCCATTGAGCCCTTCCATAGTCCCCATGATAATCCGAGTAACACGGTTAGAACTCCTAATATCGTCCAAACCCGCCAAATTTCAGCAACTGGAAATTGCCCAATCATTAATAAGCGGAAATTGACGGCAATGACGGACCAGTCTGCTGTGAAAATAAACTGAATCGTATTAAAGAGGATATAACCAGTAACGAATGCTGAGATAATCGTTAACAGTCCGTTAGACCAACTGCTAAATAGATTTTTCTTGATCCATTGTAGTGCGCCTATTTGGGTAGTCGGAGGCTTTATTATATTTAACTCTTTATTTGCTTCTAGCTTTATTTCTTCCATATTTCTTCACCTACCTTTCCACCAATTGAACTTTTTTGTTAAAGATATTCATCAGGATTGAGGTGATTAAACTAAAGGTTAAATATACGGCAATCATGATCGCGATCACTTCTACTGCTCTACCAGTTTGGTTCATGACGGTCCCACCGACACTGACAATATCTTGAAATCCAACTGCCACCGCCAAACTCGAATTTTTCACCAGGTTCAAATATTGGCTCGTTAAAGGCGGAATAATGATACGAATGGCCTGTGGAAAAATAACTAAGCGTAGCGTTGTAGAATTCTTTAGTCCTAATGCTTTTGCTGCTTCAATTTGACCTTTTGGAACCCCTTGAATCCCTGCACGAATGACTTCAGCGATATAGGTAGATGTGTAAATGACAAGGCTGATCAAAATAGCTGAGTAACCGGGTGATAGAGTGTATCCCCCAACAAAGCCTCTTCCAGATACGGATGGAGTATGAATTGTAATAGGGCCGGTCTTTGTGAATATAGATGTGAACAAAATGATCACGATAAACGAACCAATTGCTGAAATAAAAGGATATTTTCTTTTTCCAGATTCTAATTGCTTTTTCATTAACACCTTGAAAAGGATAAAGGCAATAATGAGTCCTACTAGCATTGTGATTCCCCAAAGAATGGTGTTTGAATGAGTTTCAAACCAAGGTACGGCAATGCCTCGATTGGAGAAAAAAACAGGTCCAAGCTTTAACGCTTCTTCAATTCTGGGAAGTGGGAGGAGGACTGCGAAAAACCAAATGAAAATTTGTACAAGGAGAGGGGTGTTTCGAAAAATCTCAATATATACAGTTGCTAGCTTACTGACAAGCCAGTTATTTGAGAGTTTAGCAATCCCAACAAACAACCCAATAATACTCGTAAGAATGATTCCAAAAAAGGCAATCCGTAATGTATTCAATATACCGACAACGATCGCTCTTCCGTATGTATCCGTCGGTTGGAAATCAATCATTGATTCTGAAATAGTGAATCCCGATGTGTTTTTCAAAAAATTAAATCCTAGGTTTATTCCTATTTGTTGCAAACCTGTAATGGCATTCGTGATCAAGTAATACCCACCAGCCAGTACGAGTGCTGCGAACAGAACTTGTAAGAGGATAGGAACAATCCTTTTATCGCGCCAAAAAGGTGTTGTAACAGCTTTTTTCATGATTGGTCACCTCTTTTAATAAAAATTTCCTTGTTCTAGAGATATCTCTTCTTATAAAAAGGGGTCTGCTCTTAGAGAAGCCTCCCAAAAGCAGACCGTTTTTACTTTTCAGATATTAACGGAATGGAGCTGCGTATAATATTCCACCGTTTGTATAAAGATCGTTTAGACCACGTTCAAGTTTGAATACTGTGTCTGGCCCAAGGTGGCGGTCATAAATTTCTCCGTAGTTTCCAACTTGCTTAATAACTTGGTAGCCAAAATCGGCTGGTAACCCTAATTGCTCGCCAAGATTTCCTTCTGTTCCAAGCATGCGCTTGATGTCTGGATTTTCATCATCTAGGAAGTCATCCACATTTGCTGATGTAATCCCAAACTCTTCTGCTTGAATGGTAGCAAAAATGATCCAGGTAACCGCATCAAACCATTTATCATCGCCACCTTTGACAGCAGGAGCTAAAGGTTCTTTAGAGATGGTTTCGGTTAAAATTTTGTGTGCTGATGGATCTTGCATAATAGATTGACGAGAAACTAATCCTGATTTATCTGTTGTCCATGCATCAATACTTCCTGATTCGTATGCGGCAACAGTTGCATCAGCACTGTCGAACACAACAGCTTCAAAGTTTATTCCCTTTGCACGCATTTGGTCAGCTAAGTTCAATTCAGTTGTCGTACCAGTTTCAACCCCAATACGAGCTCCTTCTAAATCTTCTAAGCTATCAATCCCACTATCTACTGGTACCATAATTCCTTGACCATCGTAGAAGGTAACAGGTGCAAAATTCAATCCTACTTCTGAATCACGGTTAGTGGTCCATGTAGTGTTACGCACTAAGACGTCAACTTCTCCTGTTTGAACAGCAGTAAAACGCTCCTGAGCGGATAAAGGTCGATATTCGATTGCTTCAGCATCACCAAGGACACCTGCTGCAATTGCCTTCGCAAAATCAATATCAAATCCAGTGTTCTTTCCGTCTGAATCTACGTAGCCAAATCCAGGTAATGCATCATTAATACCTGCAATTAATTTTCCTCTACTTTCCACCGTTTCTAAGATTGAACCAGAAGAACTTGCTGTACCACCTGACGAATCAGCGGTTGTGTCACTATCTCCTTCTGCTCCAGTTCCAGCTTCCTCATCCTTTGTACAGCCAACTAAGGCTAGGACGAACACCAATAATAAGCTAAAAACGAATAACGATGACTTTTTCCTCATTTTCTTCCCCCTTAATTTTTGTGTTTATGTAGTGACTCTCCAGTTGTTGTATGTTATATAAAATAACATGAATAGTCTGAAAAACTATTTAATGTCATTTTATATAACATATTATGTAATTAATTATACCTATTTTCCTAGATGGATCAATACCAAATTTTAATAATTCAGAATATTCGTGTAAGATATTCTTACAAATTTAGTGTTTCAAAATATGTTGAAACAGGAATTAGATGAAGCATCGCTGATTGGAATTGTAGAATTTGCTATCTTGTCTCATGGACATGGCAAAACTAGAGGAGAAAAATAGTTGCTTTTCTGTTGAAGCGCCTCTTCATAAATTTCGTTGAAATCTAATGTTAAGCGGAAATTTTCCTTCTATTTTTATTATCAGGTTTCTTAATCGCTCTCTTACTGTTGATAAATACTGCCTTCTTAATCATAGTTGATTAAAAATGAAAAGGCTTTGTCCTCATGAACCCTCTATGAGGACAAACTTTTCTCGATTTCGTTCGACCTTGTCCTCATGGACTCTCTATAAATACAAACTTTCTTACCCAGTCACTTAAATACCTATTTTATAGAATCAGATCAAAAAAAAAGCACCCATCTAATGGATACTCTTTCATTCGCCCGGCAACGTCCTACTCTCACAAGGGAACAGTCCCCTTAGAAAGTTAAAATAGTAATAAAGTAATTTTTATTCTTCAAATTTCCTTCTCTGAAATTCTGCCTTAACACTAGCTAGTGTTTCAGGTTCTGTAATGAGTTTTAATGCCGTTAAAGCAAGTGCCTTAGCACCAATTATCAGAGCTTCGTCTCCTCTTGGTGATGCAGCTGCTTCCCTAAATGGGACGGTGTGAGGGATGAGATCGCTAGCACCGATTTTAATATAAGGATGAATCGTAGGGACGACTTGGCTGATATTCCCGGCATCGGTTGAGCCAATTCCTTTGCGGTCTTCGAATACTGTTTCCCCTAACTCTTCTACGACCTCTTTAAAAATCTCATCATATTTACGATTAAGTAGGAGATTATCAACTTCATTTTGAAAGGCGATAATGTTTAGCTGTGCTCCTGTAGCAAGGGAGGCTCCTTCTGCGATCGCTTTTACCTTCTGAGTAACTTCATTTAATCCAGCTCTCGTTGCTGCACGAATGAAAAATCTTGCCTTTGCGTATTCAGGAATAATATTTGGCGCATCTCCGCCATGGGTGATAATGCCATGAATTCGTACATCGTCTGTCAGTTGTTGTCTTAATGCATTAATCCCATTAAAGAGCTGGATGACGGCATCAAGAGCATTAATTCCTTCATGTGGGGAGGCGGCAGCATGGGCGGGCTTGCCGATGTATTCAAAATCAAGTGGATCAACGGCTAGTGACGAACTAGTTAATCGCGTCTCACTGTTTGGATGTACCATTAGTGCAGCGTCAATTCCTTCCACTAAACCATGCTTAACAAAACTTCCTTTCGCGCTACCATTTGGTCCGCCTTCTTCTGCAGGAGTTCCAAAAACGACTGCTTCACCACCAGTTGCATCTAATACTTTACTTAAAGCAATGGCAGCTGCAACACTTGTTGTTCCAATAATATTATGTCCACATGCATGGCCGATACCAGGAAGGGCGTCATACTCTGCTAGGAAAGCAATTGTGGGACCAAGTTTTAACGATTTTTTTCGAGCAACAAAAGAAGTTTCGTGTCCGGCAACAGCTTTCTCAACTTCAAAACCTTCTTTTTCGAGAATGTCTGTTAATAGTGAAGATGCGTAGAATTCTTCATTCCCGATTTCTGGTCTCTTATGAATTTTGTGGCTTGTTTCAATATACAATTCTTTATTGTTCTCAACATTCTCGATAATTCCCTTTTTTAAAACATCAATTGATTCAACAAGTGTAGTCATTCTTATTCCTCCTCTATTTTTGAAAAAGTTTTACCAACCGATATTGCTTAACGGGACGAAGGTTGGGAGTAGATTCCCGTCATATTCTTCTTCAATAAATTTAGCGGTATCTTCTTCTTGATAAAGTTCGGCGATACGATTAAGCGTTTTGTCATCCTTGTCTTCTGCTTGTACAGCAATGATATTAATGTATGGAGTTGCCGTCTCGCCTTCATGGTAAATCGCATCTGTTAGTGGTGTAAGTCCAGCATCACGAGCGATTCCGTTGTTGATTAATGAAGCGGCTACGTCAGGCAATACTCTCGGTGTTTGAGCAGGAACGACTTCAATCAATTCTAAGTTCTTTGGGTTGTCAGTTACTTGATTGACATTTCCATTCGGATCAAAATCTTCAGGTAAACCAATTAATCCAGCTTCTTGTAGTAAAAGTAAGGCACGTCCTTGATTGGATGCATCGTTTGGAAGGGCGATTTTTGAGCCTTCCGGAATTTCATTTATATCTTCATATTTCTCAGAATAAATTCCCATTGGGGCTAAAACAGTTGTCGCAATAGGTACTAAGTCAAGATTATGTTCTTTAATGAATACGTCAAAGTATGCAACTGTTTGGAATGCGTTGACATCTAATTCACCTTCAGCAAGAGCTGTATTTGGTGCCACATAATCTGAGAACTTAACGAGCTCAATTTCAATGCCTTCTTTTTCAGCTTTTTTAGAAATGAAATCCCAAATTCGTGTATCTGTTCCACTAATTCCTAGCTTTACTTTTGTTATTTCTTTTCCTTGCGTGCTGTCAGATGAACATCCTGCTGCAAATACTGCCAATGTAAGTAAAATGATCGATAGTAATAGTTTTTTCATGTTGTTTTCCTCCTCGAGTTATCTTCTTCTAATTTTTTTTGCCGCAATATTGCCGAATGACTGTAGACCTTGAACGATGACGATTAAGATAGCTACTGTAATAATCATGGTCATAGTGTCAAAACGTTGATAACCATATGTAATGGCTAAGTCTCCAATTCCACCGCCACCGACAGCTCCCGCCATTGCTGATGCACCAACAAGCCCGATTGTGGCAATTGTGAGGGCTAGGACAAGTGAGCTTAATGCTTCTGGTAAAAGAAATTTTGTAATGATCTGCCAAGGTGTTGCTCCCATTGCTTCCGCGGCTTCAATTACGCCTGGCTCAACTTCCAATAATGAATTCTCTACTAATCTGGCAATATACGGTCCAGCATAGAATACGAGAGGGACGATGGCTGCTATTGTACCAATCGATGTCCCGACGATGAATCTTGTTACTGGAATCATTGCTACTAATAAAATGATGAATGGGACAGAGCGGAAAATATTAATGATTCCATTTAGTACATTAAAAATAGTAAGGTTTTCAATTAAATGCCCTTTTCTTGTAACGACTAGTAATATCCCAAGTGGTAATCCTAGTAGGATTGAAAACAAGAGGGAGAAGGCAACCATTTGAATCGTTTCTATTAACGCTTCGATAATCTGTTCTGAATTAACTAGCATATGCACTCACTTCCTTAATGCTGATTTTCTTCTCGTTGACATACGTTAAGGCTCGCAATACTTCTTTGTCCTCTCCTTGGAATTCGACAATGAGGTTTCCAAAAGGGATTCCTTGTAACTCGGTGATATTTCCAAAAAGGACGTTGAGATGTACATCAAACTTTTTAGCCAGTTCAGAAAGAAGAGGCTGCCCAGCAGATGTCCCAACAAAGTTAATACGATAAATTCTTTGAGAACCAGTTTGCTTTTGAATCAGTTCATTAATAGAATTCGGAAGCTGATCATTCATTACGGTGCTGACAAAATTACGTGCTGTTATCGTCTTCGGAGCAGAAAAGACATCAAATACCGAACCTTCTTCAATGATTTTTCCACCTTCGATTACAGCAACCTTGTCGCAAATTTCTCGAATTACAGCCATTTCATGCGTGATGATTAAAATCGTAATCTTGTACTCCTGATTAATTTTTTTCAAAAGCTGCAAGATTGAGCTCGTCGTCTGCGGGTCTAATGCGGAAGTGGCCTCATCACAAAGGAGGATGGATGGCTGCGTGGCAAGTGCTCTGGCAATTCCGACTCGCTGTTTTTGTCCCCCTGAAAGCTGGTCTGGATAATAATCTGCTTTATCCGCCAATCCAACAAACTCCAGTAATTCTTGAACTCGTTTTGTTATTTGAGCTTTATCTATCTTTGCGAGTGTAAGCGGCATCGCCACATTAGCAAAAACCGTTTTTGAATTAAGAAGGTTAAAATGCTGGAAAACCATTCCGATATTTTTCTTGATTTCACGGATTTTCTTTACTGGCAAGGAGGTGAGTTCGTGTCCATCGACAATGACTTTTCCTGATGTCGGACGTTCCAATAAATTCACACAGCGGATTAACGAACTTTTTCCCGCTCCGCTGAACCCGATGACGCCAAATATCTCTCCTTTATTGATAGTTAAATCAATCCCGTCTAATGCAGTGACCTGTTGACCACCACTTTCATAGACCTTTCTTAAATTCTGAAATTCTATCATGATGCTCATCTCCTTTTTCGTGTAAATAAAAAGCCCTCTTCTTGAAGAAAGAAGAGGGCATATCCATGCAAAATCAAACAGGATTCTCTTCTTATCTTTCAAGCTAACTTGCTTGCTGGATTTGGCACAGAATTAACTATTCCGCTGCCGAGGTGTCATCGGGCCAGTCCCTCAACCTCTCTTGATAAGAAATGTTCATATTAAGTTTTTCCAAATAAAAACCCTCTTCTTAAAAGTAAGAAGAGGGTAATTTACGAAACGAGTCCGTCCTCTTCTCATCTTTCAAGCGAACATGCTTGCTGGATTTGGCACAGAATCAAATGATTCCGCTGCCGAGGTGTCATTGGGCCAGTCCCTCAACCTCTCTTGATAAGAAGTGTTTCTATTCGGTTATTTAACTTGGTTATTAATTTATCGCATAAGACAAAAGAAGTCAAACATTTTTTTGATAAAATTTGTATAAATACGTGCAAATGCTTGATATGACTAACGAAAAAAGAGTTCCGTGTGATAGAATATTTTTAACAAAATGAGAAAAGAGAGAAGAATATGAAAATAGTATACTTTATAGGTTTTATGGTGTTTATGGGAATCTTTTTAGTGGCATGCCAACCAAATTCCGGTGAGACAATGGTTCTTTTAGACGAAAAAGTTTCTGGTGTTCTGATTTCCGAGTCTGAAGGTTTTGGAGATATGAATTTAGATATAAAGTTGTCTTTTCAAGATAAAGAATCTATCCGCATATTTGAAAAAGCTATTACTACGGCAGTTGAAAAATCAGGATTAGCTGGTAGTTCTACACCTGAATACGATGTTATGGTTGAATATGAGGGTGGCTTACCTACTCATGCAATTCATTTATGGCTGGGAGAGGAAAATAAACCTAGTGTCATGAAATATATCACGGACGAAACAGTGTCATATGAAACGAATTCGCAAATGACGAATAAATTGAGAGAGTTAATACTATCTGAAGAATAGAGAGGGTCTTGAGCTAAACTAGAGGATATGAACCAAAATATGGATGGATTGTTGGCTTCAATTTGCCTAAAATATTGGCTCGGGGACATCGCTATTTAGTTATATTGGCGTTTTTTACAATATATCGGCGAAAACTAGATTACATCGGCGTTTTTGAAAATATATCGGCGAAAATCGAGATTTATCGGCGAAATAACAATTATATCGGCGAAACGCTCAAAACGCAGATAATAGCGTTTCACATTTACAGATTATCGAAGCGGAGGCAACCAAATGGAACAGGAACATTTTAAAATATTTGATGAAGATAGAAAGGAGATTGGGGTCGCTTCACGAGATGATGTCCATAAATATGGCTACTGGCATGAGACTTTTCATTGCTGGTTTGTGACAACGATAGACAGGAAAGATTATCTATATTTGCAACTTCGTAGTGAGCAGAAAAAAGACTATCCGAGTCTCTTGGATATAACGGCCGCAGGACATTTATTGGCTAATGAAAGTGTTCGGGATGGGGTGAGAGAAATCAAGGAAGAGATTGGGATTGATCTTCGATTTGAAGAGTTAATTTCTCTAGGGATTTTGAATTATTCTGTCGTTGAAGGCGAACTAATTGACAAAGAATTTGCCAATGTTTTCTTGTATAAAAGTAAAAATCGCCTAAGTGATTTTACCCTCCAAGTAGAAGAAGTTGCTGGATTAATGTTAGTGGAATTTAAAGAATTTAGTGAGTTATGGTTTGATAAAAGGAATATGATTAATTTAAGAGGGTTTCGAATCGATAAAGAAGGAAATAAGGTCAAGATAGAAGAAAAAGTCGGCAAAGAACAATTCGTCCCTCATGAAAACTCTTTTTATCAAGAAGTTGTTGAGAGAATACAAGATCGGCTTAATTAGATTGACTCAGAGGGGGTTCATATGAATATATTAATTGCCATGGATTCGTTAAAAGGAAGTCTTTCATCAATTGAAGCAAACAAAGCAATTGAAAAAGGATTATTGCAAGCCAATCCAAATTTTATGATCGAAACTGTCCCAGTAGCTGATGGTGGGGAAGGTACGGTTGAAGCACTAGTCCATGCAACTAATGGTCATTTTGTGGAAGCGATTGTGACAGGACCATTAGGATATCCAGTTACGGCAAAGTATGGGATTTTAGGTGGGCAGGAGACAGCGGTGATCGAAGTGGCAGAAGCTTGTGGTCTTCCGTTGCTCACGAAGGAAAAGCTGAATCCGAAACTTACGACAACCTATGGAGTAGGAGAGCTGATTTTAGATGCGCTCCAAAAAGGTTGCCGGGATTTTATCATCGGTCTTGGTGGGAGTGCCACGAATGATGCAGGAGTAGGGATGCTCCAAGCCCTTGGGTATCAATTTTTCGATCAGAAAGGAGAGTCCATCGGCTTTGGTGGAGGTGAGTTAAAAAGGATCACGAAGATGGATTCAAGTAAGGTCCCAGATCAAGTGAAAGAGGTAACATTTCGTGTAGCTTGTGATGTGAATAACCCTTTATATGGAACAAATGGGGCTGCCTATATTTATGGTCCGCAAAAAGGTGCCACGCCAGAAATGGTCGAAGAATTGGACGAAGGTTTACGTCATTTTGCCAATGTCATCATCGAACAGACTGGAATTGACCTTCAGAGCATTACAGGTGCAGGGGCAGCAGGAGGATTGGGCGCTACTTTTGCTGGATTGTTGAAAGGTCAATTACAATCAGGAGTACAGTTAATACTAGATGTTGCTAAACTAGAAGAAAGATTTTCTGCTGTTGATTTAGTGATCACCGGCGAAGGGAAACTCGATGGCCAGACCTCCATGGGAAAAGCACCAGCTGGAATTGCTCAACTTGCTCAAAAGCGAAACATTCCAGTCATTGCTCTTGCAGGAGATGTTACGGATGGAAACCCTTCCTTGTATGACTCAGGAATTACAGCATATTTTACGATTGTCAGTGGGCCAGTTTCTTTGGACGTGGCGATGGCTCCAGATGTTACGAGGGGAAATTTGCGGAGGACAGCTGAGCAGATAGGACGTGTATGGGGAGTAGCAAGTAAATAAAGAAGCGAACAACATGCCATCCTTTCTCTGTAGAAAAAGGATGATTTTTTTATAAAGGGATCGGATAAGGGATAACGAATAAGATAACTAGAACAAAGAAGTAGGTGGATGAGTTGTTGATAAAAGGAATCAATCATTTATAAGACCCTATTTTGCTCCAACCATCTCTCACCCTTAAGCGGAATTTTTCCTGTTATCTCCTCAATGGAGTCCCTTTTAGGGGAAATAACGGAAGATTTTCCGCTTATGAAGACCAAAATCGTTTATTATGGCATTTTTTGAGGGAATAGCAGGAAATTATCCTGTTATTTCGGCTCTTTTTCATGATAGTTGCTCATTAGGCGGAATTTTTCCTGTTATTTTTAATACCGATACTCCAACTGTTTATACGAATACTTTATCCACAAGACGAGGGAATTTATACACTCCAAACTAGAATCAAAAAGTCGTTACCACCGACTTTTTGATCCAGCCTCATTCCTCTTTAGTTAGAAGTTTCTACTTGTTCCTCCGTAGACTGATTTTTATTTGGCATCACCAACGTCAATAGGAATGCGATGATACTCAAAATCACGGTGAACATATAGGCGTCGCTTATGCCCATAATAGATGCGTCTTTTAAAATCTGCGCTTGGGACAGGGTTGGATTAGCAGACATTAGTTCAGTTGTATGGCTAGTTGTTTTCGTTGTCATAATCGTAATCACTAAAGCTGTTCCGATCGCTCCAGCTATTTGACGCACCGTATTGGTTACAGCTGAGCCGTGAGCGTTGAGATGCTTCGGAAGAGCATTCAATCCAGCACCTGTTAACGGCATCGTCAAGAAGGAAAGACCAATACGTAGGAAAATCGTTCGAACCATCAAAAAGGTGTAACCAGTTGAATCACTTAAGTGTGTCACTTCCCATACAGACGGGATGACGAAAAGTAGCCCGATAATTGCTAAAGGTTTAGCACCAAATTTATCAAACAATCGCCCTGTTATTGGAGACATAAGGGCATTGATAAGAGCACCTGGTAGTAAAAGTAAACCTGTATCTAATACGGTAAATCCTCTACTAGTTTGTAAATACATCGGTAGTAAAATCAAATCTGCATACATGACAATCGTCAGAAAAACATTAATCAAGGAGGTCATCGTGAACATTCTTTCCTTGAACACACGTAAATCGAGCATGGGATCGGTTGAAACGAGCTGACGATGACAGAAAAGAACAATGAATAAAGCTCCAATAAGCAAACAAGATAATACTAGTGGACTTCCCCAACCTTTTGTTCCCGCGCTACTAAAACCATACAATATGACACCGAATCCAATCGTAGAATAAATGATTCCAATGATGTCCGTTTTTGCTTTAGATGTTTCAGAAACATTCACGAGATATTTAAATGATAGGGCGATGACAATGGCAACAAGGGGAAACATCCCGATGAAAATCCAGCGCCAAGAGTATTGTTCGATAACAAATCCTGCTAAAGTTGGACCAATTGCTGGAGCGAAAATCATTACCAAACCAATAAGGCCCATCGCTGTACCTCGACCATTTTCAGGAAAGACAACTAGCACAACCATCATTAATAATGGCATGATAATTCCAGCGCCAGCTGCTTGAACAAGTCTTCCAGTTAAAAGAATGGCAAAGTTCGGTGCAACTGCATTTAAAAAGGTACCGATTAATAAAAAAAGCATAGAAGCGATGAATAGTTGGCGGGTCGTAAATCGTTTCATTAAAAAGGCAGTAACGGGGATAAGGATCCCATTGACCAACATAAATCCAGTTGCAAGCCATTGAACAGTTGTAGGTGATACTTCAAATTGAACCATTAAGTCTGGTAAAGCAACATTTAAAATCGTTTGATTAAGAACGGATAAAAACGCTCCTAAAAGAATGACAAATAATAAAATTCCTCTATTTAGTTCTTTTCTAGGTTGTTCCATGATCTAGTTTACATTCCTTTCAGAGTTACACTTAATTATCATATAGTTGTTTAATTGACAAAATGTCGATAAAATAAATAGTAACATGTAAAAGGCAAAAATGACATTTACACATTTGGTAGAAATGTTAAGTACTTGACGTTTTTCAAAAAGATGTCGATTAAGTTATCTTTAATAGTCAAAGGATGGATGGAATGTCTAAAAAAGTAGATCCTCGAATTATTCGAACACGGAGAATGTTTAAAGAAGCACTGATATCTTTACTCGAGGAAGATGAAGATACTCGAAAATTGACGGTCCAGAACATTGCGGACCGGGCACAATTAAATCGTGCCACCTTCTATTTGCATTACCGGGATATTGAAGATTTAATGGAGCAAATGATTGATGAAATTTTAGAAGATATGTACGATACCATCGCGCCACCCTCACAAGATAAACGTGAGAAGGGACAAACACCACCTCGTTCACGGTTGATCTCTTTTCTAGAACATATATATGAGCATTCGACACTTTTCAACGTCATGCTAGAAAATCATGATTTCCGTCAGCGAATGTTTGAACTTTTATTAGAAATCGTCACGTTATGGGAAAATGATCGATTAGAAAGAGGAAAAACGTTTCATGTGCCAAATGAAATGATTGCATCTTCGACATTAGGAATCGTGACGTGGTGGTTAAGCGAAGATACTCCCTATAGCCCAAACTATTTAGCAAAACAAATTATTTTAATGGTAACAAAAAAGTAAATAATGAAAATTAAGAAATAAATGACAGTTCCTTTTTCCTCATGTACGATAGATATAGCATAAGGAAAGGGGATTTTTCATTTGTTACATATCGGAATCATTGGTTTAGGTGCAATTGGGCAACGTTTAATCAAACAATTTTCGGAACATCCAGATATAGAAGTAGTGGCAGTTTGTGATCAGCTAGAATCACTGGCAAGAGAAACTGCTGTCTCACTCGGGGAAGCACACGCCTACACAGAATATCAAGAATTAATCTCTGACTCAAAGGTAGACCTCGTTTACGTAGCTGTCCCACCAAAATATCATTTTCCAATTGTGATGGAAGTGCTGCAAGCAAAGAAGCATATCTTATGTGAGAAACCTTTAGCAAACTCAGTTGAAGAGGCAGAGGCAATGCTAAAAGCAGCAAAAAAAGCAGGGGTGGTTCATGCGATGAATTTCCCGCTTAATTATGGGGCAGCTGCAACAAAATTCGCTGAGTTAATTCGTGAAAACTATATTGGGAAGCTAAGAAGATTGCAGCTTACTATGCATTTTCCAGAATGGCCACGTCCATGGCAAAAAAATGATTGGGTAGGGCAACGTGAGCAAGGTGGATTTGTGTTAGAAGTAGGAGTCCATTTTATTCAACAAACATTAAAGATTTTCGGCGATATTAAAAATATACAAACTCGTTTAGAATTACCTGGCGATTCACTTAAATGCGAGACAGGAATTATTGCCACTGCAGAGCTAGAGGACGGCACACCCGTATTGATTGAAGGATTAAGCGAAATTGCCGGAAAAGAATATATTGGTTTCACTGCATATGGCTCAGAAGGAACTCTATCACTTGAAAACTGGGGTCAATTAAAAGCTGCTAAACTGGGAGAAGAGCTTGAGACGATTTTAACAGAAGGGGTAACTCCTAATCTCTTAATCGAAGAAATCACGAAGGCTGTGCAAGGACAAGAAGCAGAACTATATGATTTCGAGGTTGGCTATAAGGCTCAAGTAGTGCTTGAGGAGTTGAGGAAAATATAAAGGAAGAGAGTTTTTGAAACAAGGCTCATTTTAGATGAAGTTAGCTCGCAATTGTCATTCATAGTTTGAAATCGTCTAAGAAAATATTAAGTTTTGCTATAATATGAGAAACGATTCATACATATTTGCTACTATTCAGGGAAAATAAACTGTTCTGTATGAAAAGCGTGAGTATGTGAAAATCCAAAGAAGATTAGTTCTCGTACCTGTACCTATTAATAAAGAAATTTGGATGAACTTGCAGAGTCGGTACATTAGTACTTATAAGAGGATAGAAAGTTGTATGTTAAAGAACACATATAATTCTTAAGTGCGAATGTGAAGTGTACATGATATTCCTGGGGGATTCGCACCTTGAAATTGAGAACAATTCCATTAACTTTAACCCTTTTTTAAAATTGTTTCTTGTACAACAAGAAAAATAGCATTTTAATATGAAATAAGTGTAAATTTACATTTTTTGATTAAAAATCGCTGTCGCACCTTACTTAGGTGCGACAAGTTCACGGTCCGCCCGCAAAAAAGCGCGGCCTGTATTAGAAATCAACAAAGTACATAGAAAGTACAAAAACAGAGATGCCATAAAAGTAAAGCTTTTAAAACAACCTCAACTCCCTTGTTAATATCTACTAAAACAAGAAACATTCCCAAATCCATGTTAGTCCTTTATACTAATTGAAGGATAAGATTTAATGGAGAGGATTTTAACATGACGATTACAAATGAAGAAATGATTGTTGATATAAAAAGTTTAGATGAAAAAGGTGCTGGACGTGCGAATGTTTGGCGTGAAAATGAAAAAGGAAACCCGAAAAAGTTGAGACTAACTATTCCTCAAGTTCTTCCAGGTGAAAAAGTTCGTGTAACAGTAGACAAGCCAGACCGCAGAAGAAGACGTGCGATTTTAGAAGAAGTTGTTGAAACACATTCTGAGCGCATTGCACCACCATGTCCTCATTTTGACCGATGTGGAGGATGTGTGTGGCAGCATTGGGACTATCGTGGTCAGCTGCAGCAAAAGACTTCCCATGTAAAAGGAGCGATCGAGGCTCAAGGGTTCAATCCAGAGCTTGTACAAGATACGATTGGGATGGACGAACATTGGCACTATCGTAATAAAATGGAATTTACGTTTTCACCAGAAGGCGAACTTGGCCTACATGAACAAGGGAATTTCCGAAAAATAATCTCCTTAGAAACATGCTTAATTGCAGGCAAAGAAATGGTTGAAGCGGCAATGGAAGTTGCTGAATGGGCGAAAGAACAACAATTAAGAGGCTATAATAAAGACCTTCACGAAGGCTTATTGCGTCATCTGATGGTGCGTCAATCCTTTGTTACTGGTGAAATGATGCTTGGACTATTTGCAACTGAGGCACCAACAGGAGAATTAGAAAAAGCTTCGAACGATTTAATCAAACGTATTGAAGAAAAATTCCCTCAAGTAAAAAGTTTAATGTGGCTTGAAAATACGGATTGGGCAGACCGTACCCAATCTGAAAAAAGCCATGTGCTTGCCGGGAGAGACTTCATTTACGATGAAATGGATGGATATCGATTCCGTCTTTGGTTTGATACATTCTTCCAAACGAATCCCACGCAAGCTCAAAAGCTTGTGGATATTGCTGTCGAGATGGGGGAACCAAAGAAAACAGAGAAAATGATTGATCTATTCTGTGGAGTTGGGACATTCTCTCTACCTTTTGCAAGTAAAGTAGAAAAGCTTGCAGGAATTGAAATTGTGGAAAGTTCGATTGAATCTGCGAAGCGTAATGCCTTGGATAATGGCTTAACGAACACTTACTTTTTAGCAAAGGATGCTCGAAAAGGCATTGATGAGGTACTTGAAAGTTTTGGGCGACCTGAATTGTTATTACTTGATCCTCCTCGTTCAGGTGCTGGTGGAAAAGTAATGAGAAGAATTGGTCGTTCCAAGCCAGAGAGAATTGTCTATGTATCCTGTAATCCAGATACATTTGCAACCGATATTAAAGAACTTGAGCCATTTGGCTATAGACTCGAAAAGGTACAACCAGTGGATTTATTCCCTCATACGGTACATGTTGAGTGCTGTGCGTTGCTTGAACTAGCTGACTAATCCTAAGTTAAGCATGCTTTTTTACATGTGCAATACTCGGATGTGTCTTTGGAATAGCTAACTTAATATTTGTTGAAACATAAAAAGCAGACGGTTTAGAAGTACGATAATGCACTTCTAATTGGCCGTCTGCTTTTACTGTTATTTTATGAATGAAGCGAGCTAAAATTGTTGGAGTTAGCTCTGTAAGTGGTTGTTTAGGATTTAATTGATTTAGGATATACGCTTTCAAATTAGCAACATCTACTTGCATATTACTTTCCTCATACTGCAACAGATTTAGTTGTTCAACTAGTTTCTCTATTTCAGGATTTAAAATAACTACAAGACCGTCATAATCTTCTTGGCTAATTTTGTCATCTAACAACAAATCGAGTGCCTTTTGTTTCTTAGTACGGAGACTAGCAAGCTGTTTTAGTAATTTTTCATGATTATTCACTGGCTTTGAGTTTAACTTTTTTAGATTGTTGTCTAGCAGCTTCTCTGTTGAAGCCACGGAAACATTTGAAAAGTATATAGTATTTAAATCATTCAATAATACTTGTATTAATTCTTTTTCAATGGGGCGGAAATTGTCAGGACAAGCTTTTTTTCCATGTTTGTTCTGGTTTCCACACACATAGCGATCACGCTTAAAATGCATTCCAGCTCCACAGCTACCACAGACAAGTAAACCTGTGAACAGATGTGTGCTTTGTTGTGAGCGAATACGTTTTCGAGATTTGATTAATTGTTGTACTAATGCAAAGTCCTCTTTACTTATAATTGGCTCATGCGTATTTTCAATTACAATCCAGTCCGATTCTTTATTAATAATACGCTTAGTTGTTGTCGGAGAAATTGTAGAAGTTTTCTTTGCGACTAAACAGCCTGTATAGACTTCACGTTCAAGGATTTGACGTATTGTAGAGCCATGCCAAAATACATTTGCATTTTTGTGTCCCTTTTCTTGAGCAGGAGTAGGAACACCCTCATTAAACAATGAGCGCCCAATCGCGTCAAAACTCTTACCTGCAATATATTCTTTATAAATTCGTTGCACAACTTCTGCACTGCCATTCTTAGAAATATAGAGTTTACCATCTTCTAAATCGTAGCCATAGGGAGCGTCATCAAACCGTCCCGATTTAGCACGGACTTCATAAGAAACCTTTATACGTTTGCTAGTACGAGCTGCTTCTGCTTCTGCCATCCATACGAACAAACCGAAGTTGAAGAAGTTATCTTCCATTGAATTGATTGCACCATCTAAAGTAATGACATGAATTTGATTAAGAAGTAAGATATTTTTAAATTCATATGAAAAAATCCCATTCCGTGAAATTCGTGAAATTTCCTTCGAAAGTACGACATCAAATTTTTTATCTTTTGCATCTTGAATTAAATCTTGAATACCGTTGCGATTTGATTTAGATGCAGATTGCACATCTGAATAAACTTTATAAAGCTCCCAGCCTTTTTCCTTAATGTAATTTTCAAAGAGCTTAATTTGTGAAGGGATTGATGTCTTTTGACTATCTAACCCTGTTGATACACGAGCATAAACTGCACATCGCATGTTATACATCCTCCTTGTTATCAGAAGATGTAGTAGAATTCACCTTGTTAATAGCATAAAACTGATCAATATAAGTGTCAAACAGGACTTCGAGCGTTTGTTTAATTGCAACAATTGGATTATCATTTTCAAATTTACGTGTGATTTTCATCGAATGTTTTCCTCCTGTAAAAGTAGATAAATAAGGCTTTTAGCTAAAAGTAAAAACATTCTACTCGATGAGTTTTGATATTTTAATAGGGTGAAACGATTTTCTGAAAAAAAACATCGCAATATGTTGTCTCAAATTACTTAATGGGGACAATATTCTAATTTAGCGATTAATACATGCTTAGAAGGTACCGAGGTTTGGCGAGAACATGAAATAGGTTGATCCAAAAAGTTTCGAAGTTTGTTTAGTAAATAAAACATTCTTTTATTTCTTCTTGTACATTTCCTCAAAAAATTGTCAGGTATTTTCGGCTGAAATGTACCACCCTTTAAAACTTCCAATCCCTTGTGGCTCTAAGTTTCAAACGTTTCTACCAGCAATAGTGGTATATTTTTCAGCCAAACTATCTAGGTATTTTCAGTCGAAAATATACCACCTCTTACAATACTGAATAAAGGGGGGATAGTTTACCAGTTGGTCTGTTTCTCGCCAAACCATCTAGGTATTTTTAAAGAAACGAACCGCTGGATATAAGAAAAAACTAATTAATAGGGATTGTTTTCATAATACTTTCTTAAAAATTCTTCCTCTAATCGAATGTCATATTCTAAATCTAGTTCGACTTCATAAATCCAAGTTTTCTTCTTTGGCATAAAATCAAGTTTTCGGAAAGTATATGGATATAAATGAGGAAGTTCTTTTTCTTTCAAATAGTCTAAGACGGCTGTAATAGCTAAATCTCCCGGTAATGCAATTTCATAGGTTTTATAATGCATACCTGTTGTTGCATTATAACCTTCACGAAGTGATTCACGTCTTAATCCTTTGTTTTCGACTTTTCTTTTCCAAGAAGCAACCAATCCAATTAGCCGGTCCTTTTCCTTTTTAAAATTTAAAGTAGATTGTTTTAATTCACCATTAAGTTCTTCGATTCTTTTTAGTGCCTGTTCTAAATTCATCATATCACCTCACATTCGTAAATCATTATATCTGCGAAATTTTGTATTACTAGAAGTGTTGATTAATTTTTCATTAATCCGCTAAATAGATATCTGTTACATCAGCGCGGTGATGTCCAATCAACTTTGAAACCTTGCGTTTCGCGGCATCTGGCTCGAATCCTTGTGCAATAAAACTTTCATACTGTTCTTTTGCATATGCATGTCTGAAGCTATGCATTGTTACCTTCACGCCCTCTGGACGACCACTAAAGGGATCTGCTATTCTGTCACGATTATTGCGAACAAAATCTTGCGCTTGCTGAATTACTTGATGTGTTTTTAGATGGAGAGGAACAAAGAGTTTTTCCCCTCGATCGACTTGTTCCATGGCAGATTTTAAAAGCGTAATAGCGATTGGCTGAACAGGTACATCACGAACTAATCCACCTTTACCTTTCACCGTTAGATAACCGGTTCTTAAAGCCTTTTCCGCAGCAGCTCGATCTATTTTAACTGCTTCATGTACTCGTAATCCTAATTCACGAGCCAGTTGAATAATAATAACTAGCTTTGGATTATTGGATTTAGAAGCAAGTGAAACCAAAGCCTGATATTCAAATTCTGTTGCGCGGCGATTTACTCCACCAAACCGTCTTCTATCTAGTTCAAATTCTGGATACTTTTCTTTTAATTTTTGATTGCTACTGATTCGATAGCGTGAAGTTGGAATCTGATCGTGAAAATATCGTATTGCAGCTAAATCGTTTTTAATTGTCGAAGCTGATTTACCTTCATCTTGTCGTTCAATCACATATTGAACGATATGTTTATCATGAATATTCGCTAACGTCTTTAAGTTAAAATAGTCAGCAAGAAATAAACAAAATAAGTGCATATGATGATAATATTGCGGCATTGATTTATGCACACTTATACCTTTGCTATGCCTTGCTAATTTATTTAATTGCGTCATTAAATTGATATATGCTCCTTTGTTGCTTAATTCAATATCATTATTTGCGTATTCCCGGATTTCATCATCTGATTTAATCCATCCTCGTTTGTACTGCATTTGCAACATTCCTTTCTAAAAAATGAAAAACAAAAAAAGACAGACTTCGCCTACTTCGAAAAAGTCTGATCTTTATAAAATTTATATGCAGTTCCCTTCAGAAAAGCTAAAAAAAGGGGTTTCTGCGTACAGTTAAATAGACTGTCTATATGGTATAAAAGAAAGACTTTAGAAAAGTTGGGTTCTTTGGTTGCACACTACAAGTTCTTCACTTGTCACCTAGGTGGTGGGTGCAGCTCACTTGTACCTGTATTCCACAGGCTTCATCTCAAACCCAAGATGAAAAGTGAGTTTTTTGTCCGTAGACAATTCACAAAACAAAGTTAAAACGTACCTGCCAGGGCAGTCGCATAAGCACTTGACGATTTTTCTTATCGCCCAGAAGATTAGCTTCTTACATTTTTAGATGTGTTACCATCATTTTTTTATCTCCAAGCTAAGATTGAGATAGAGGATTTGTAACTAATGCGCAGCAACGGCTATTTGCACTAGACCACCACTGAGTTAGGCAACGGCACGATCTGTGGATGGATTTCCAATCTATATGAACCGCTAATTACTAAGCTGAATAAATAGTAGCGGACTATTTTATTCAGTAAATCGAAATTAGTATATAAACCAAAAAATGGATTGTTAGAATTTGTTCGGGGATTTTTGGTGAAGAAACCTGGCAACCTTATGCCTTGATTTTCCCATGAAAGATGTATTGTTAAATTTTAAAGATAGCGATTTTTTGTAAATGAAGTGGTTCCAAAAGAACCTTAGGAATTGTTAAACAAAACATAAAAGTAAATAAAAAGTAGTTATATTTATAGATTAACACCAACTTTTTCTTATTCGAATAAGTGAGGAAGGGTTATTTGAAATTTATTTTTACCAGTGTAAAGAGAACCGCTCTTTTTAAACAATTCAAGGCGGACAATCTATTTTATGACTCAATAAAGCAACGAAAAAAGAGCTGGACTACTCTAGGTAATTCAGAAGAAGATGCAACTTCTATTTATTGAGGTGAATACAGAAGGGTAGGTATCCGTTAGGTAATCTACTATTAGTTACTATGAAAAGTAACTGTCTGTAAAAGGATAAGAAGAAACAGTTGATAAATGAAAAGCTGGATTATTGAAATGAAAAGAAATAAAAAGGATTCTAAGCAATTATTAATTAGCGGCCTTTGTTACACTGATAATAGTGACCAATAAAAGCCTCTAATAACATTATAAGAGTAGTACAAGGAGTAACTGACTGTTATATAGCGAAATATTAGTAACCATTCTTGCTCTAGAATTTTTTCCGTATTCTACCGTTGTTTCAGTTTCACCAGAGTTTTTTTTACTAGACGCAAATATATGTTTTCTTATGGAATTCTTCTTTAGTGATTAAAGGACGTATAATTTGTAAAAATAATATTTCAATATTTTATGTAAAAAAATGTATTTATTTTTAATACAAGCTATAATTTAACTATAGTGTAATTTATTTATTAGTTAGCTACTAAATTCAGTTGAAAACTACTTATATTAAAGGGGATTAGAAAGAGTGTTCATTTCAAAAATAGAAATAAATAATTATAAGAATTTCAAATCCAATCAAATTGAATTTAACGAGGGTGTCAATGTAATCATTGGCCACAATAATGCTGGGAAATCCAATTTATTGAGAGCGATGGCATTAATTTTTAGTTCATCTGTAAGAAAGAATTTGTCTATCGATGACTTCAATAAAGCTATTTCATTAGAGGAATTAAAAGTACAGCCTCCAAGCGTAAGTATTTCAATAACACTTAGCCAAGAAAACAATGAAGATTTAATGGGAGACGATTTAGTTATTGTTAGTCAATGGCTAACTGAGTTAGAAGAGCCATACGAAGCAAAATTACATTATGAATTTTGTCTGCCTTTTAAATACCATGAAGATTATAGAAGAATGTTATCTTCCGCAACAGCCATAACAGAAGCATGGGAAATTATCGATAGAAACTTTTTACGTTTATATACATACAAAATTTATGGTGGTAATTTAGAAAATCAAATTACAGTAGATGGCGAGTATTTAAAGAAGTTCGACTTTCAGTTTTTAGATGCCATTAGGGATGTTGAAAGGGACATGTTTAGTGGTAAAAATACGCTATTAAAAAACGTCTTGGATTTCTTTATGGACTTTGATATTAAATCTAATGAGAGATTAGATGATGGTGATAAAGAACGACAAATTAAAGAAAAAAAAATGGAATTTGAAAATCAAGCGAAGACTCTAATGGACTCATTGAATATTAGGATGTTGGAAGGGAAGAAACAGATATTATCTTATTCAAAAGATATAGGTGCATCTTTCGATAATGCAGAGCCGAATTTTGCAGGTAGTATTACAGATATTGAACTTTATTCAGCACTAAAATTAATTGTAGAGTATCAAACGGGAATTCAATTGCCTATAACACATAATGGTCTTGGCTATAATAATTTGATTTTCATGTCTTTATTATTAGCAAAAATGCAAGTTAATGCGAGCGAAACTTATTTAGGTAGTAATGCAAAAGTCTTTCCGATGCTTGTAATAGAAGAACCAGAAGCGCATTTACATCCATCAATGCAAAGGCAGCTACTAAATTTTTTAAAGCAAAATTTAAAAGATAAAAAGGTACGTCAATTATTCGTAACAACCCATTCAACTCATATAACGGGAGCATTAGGTTTAGACGAACTAATTTGTTTATATAAAGCTAATAATGAAACACATGTTAGTTATCCTGGAAAAGTTTTTGAAGGTAACGAAGAAAGTAAAAAGTATGTACAAAGATTTTTAGATGCGACTAAATCTAATATGCTTTTTGCAGAAAAACTTATTTTAGTAGAAGGATTAGCGGAGCAATTATTAATGTCTATTTTTGCTGAATATGTAGGGAAGTCCTTAGAGGATAATCATGTTGCAGTAATAAATGTAGGCGGAAAATACTTTGATCATTTCTTAAATCTATTTAACACTAATAATTCAGCTGCAATTAATAGAAAAGTAGTTTGTATTACTGATAGGGATCCGGTAAGAAAAGAATTTTCTAGTGAAGGTGCATCCTATAAAAAATGCTATCCATTTGAGATGAATATAGAGCCTGCAAAATACGAATATAAAATTAATCAGCAAGAATTAGATTGTTCACATAATATAAAATTCTATTCACAAGATGAAGTGCAGGGTAAAACCCTTGAATACGATCTAGCATGTTTCAACCCAACACTTGAAGAATTAGTAACTGATTCAATGTCAAATAAGGAAGAAATAAAAGGTTTGATGAAGTTATTTAAGGAAGGAAAAGAAATTGACGAATTTTATAGTCGATTAAGTAATTCAAAAGAAAACATTAGAATTATAAGTGCTTTAGGACACGAGGATTTAAATTGGACAGATGATGCTAAAAAGATTGCACTAATAGCAGCTAGATATTTAAATTCAGTTGGTAAAGGAGTTAATGCTTTGGAATTAGCCCATGTTTTGCAAGAGAATTTAACTAAACGAGGTACGGAAGCTTATGTAGATTTTGTTGTACCGGACTATATTAAAGACGCTATAGAATGGGTGTGTGAAAATTGATTACTATTTCATCTAGCGATCATATTCAGGTAGAACAACATTTTAAAGTTACAGCCGGCCCAGGTGCAGGAAAAACACATTGGCTAGTTAACCATATGAAAAATACAGTTAAAAATTCGTTGCGATTAGAAAAGACCCGTAAAATAGCTTGTATTACATATACAAACATCGCAGTTGAAACGATTTTTAAAAGGCTTGGTACTAATATGGCCAATAGAGTAGAAGTATCAACAATTCATAGTTTTTTGTATAAGCATGTTATTAAGCCATATTTATTTTTAATTGCTGATGAATTTGAAGTGAATATAGAAAAGATTAATGGACATGATACCGTATTACCTCGACGCGCTACTGTTGAAAATTGGTTAGAAAACCATAGCCGTAAAACGGACTTGAAGCATCCAAATTCGGTAAAACAGTTACAATTTATAGAGGATAAGAAAAATTCTTTGTGGGTGTGGCTTTCAAATTTAGAGTATAAGTTTGATTCTGATGGACATTTAAAATTAGTTGGTAAGAAAGACAAGGCTGGTTTTATTAGCAAAGTAGCGGAAATCTTAGAAGATGATTTAATAAGCTATAAAAAGTTGAGCTGGGCAAGAGGTAAGATTGATCACGATGATGTTTTGTTCTTTAGTTATGTGTTAATTACAAGAAATCCGTTTATATTAAAAGTTTTAAGAGCGAAATTTCCATACTTTTTCTTAGATGAAGTTCAAGATACAAATCCTATACAATCAAGGATAGTAAAGTTAATAGCGGAAGAAGAAACTATTGTTGGTGTTATAGGTGATCCGGCGCAGTCTATTTATGCCTTTCAAGGTGCGAATATAGAAGAATTCACTAACTTCCGATTAGGAAACATGGCAGAATATCGGATTCTCGAAAATAGGCGTAGTTCAAATCAAATCATTGATTTACTAAATATTGTTCGAAATGACATTGTGCAAGAAAAATATAAAAATGTTGATGAGGATGTGCCTATATTATTTATTGGGGATACTATAGACGCTTATAAAAGAATTAAGGATTTGTATGGAGAAAATACTGTCATCCATACGCTTTCTAGAGATAATTCTAGAGCTAATTCAATGAAGTCAATGGTTTCTTTAAATGGGCTGGATTCTAAACTTTTAATTAAATTTCAAGAATCTGATAGTAATCCGGATAGACCAAGAATAATAATCAATTCTATAGAGTCAGTGGAATTTGCGCGAATAGGTGATTATAAGAATGCATTAGAAAAAATGAAAGCACTTTTCATTGGGTTATCCGAGAAAGATCAAGTTAACAAATCTATAGCGTTACTTCAGATGTTGTTAAGCGAGTATAGTAACTATGAATCAAAAGCGATTATGGAGTTTTATAATATTCTGAAAACTCATATTTCAATGGCTGGTTTCAAAGCTGGTGCAGCTAAAGATTTTTATAATACTAATTCATACAAACATCTCTCAATATGCATAAATTTCAAAGAGGACATTAGTGATCATCGTACTATTCATAAAGCAAAAGGCGACGAATTTGAAAATGTTTTATTAATCCCTAATTCGTTGGATTTTCTAATCAATCCAGATTTAGAAAATGATGAGGAACACAGGATTTATTATGTTGGATTGAGCAGAGCGGAAAGTCGATTGTTCATTGTGTTTCCTAAATTGATAAAGAAACATCAAAAGTTAATAGAAGAGAAATATAAAATCAAAGTGGAAGACTTATCTAAAATTCCTGAATTAGTTTGAATTTTGTTACCTAGCATTAACAAATTAAATTGAAAGGAAAATGGAAAAACATTTATGAAAATAAAGTTACCAAACATTAACGGTGAAGAAAAGTATATAGAGGACAAGCAATCAATTGTACTAATTGGTGCTAATGGTTCGGGTAAGACAAGAATGAGTGTTTGGATTGAGGAAAATAATCCTGATATTCAAATTCATAGAATTTCAGCACAAAAATCGTTAAATATGCCTTCCATAGTTAGTCCAACTGAAATCGAATTAGCTAAAGAGAAGTTCCTATATGGGGGAACACATAATGATAAACAATGGTTAAAAAATTTCGGGAAGAGAAATAATCGGTGGGGAAATAAACCTGAGACTCACTTGCTAAATGACTTTGAAATACTAATGGAATACCTTATGACAGAAAACTATCAAAAGAGCATAGAATATAGAGAAAGTCATAAAGGAGGCAATAAAGATTTTGATAATGAAACTAGGTTAGAAAAAATCAAAAAAATTTGGGAAGATGTCATTACTCATCGAGAACTGAAAATAGGTGCAGGTAAAATAGAAGTATTTGATAGTGATCCGAGTAATACGGATAAGCAATATTATAATGGTAATGAGATGAGTGATGGTGAAAGAGCAATTTTTTATTATATTGGAGAAGCATTATGTGTCCCGCAAAACAGTTTAATAATTATTGATGAACCAGAAAATCATCTACATAAGTCAGTCTTAATAAGATTATGGAACGCAATTGAAAATGCTAGGCAGGATTGTACATTTATATATATTACGCATAGTTTAGAGTTTTCTAGTTCTAGGATAAATGCGCAAATTGTATGGGCAAAAGGTTTAAAAAGTAATTTGCAATGGGATTATGAACTAATTGAAAATGTATATGCTTCCGATAATTTAATGCTGGAGATACTTGGAAATAGACAAAAAGTACTGCTTGTTGAAGGTACTCCTGATAAAAGTATTGATAGAAAATTATATGCAATGTTATTCACAGAATATAACATAATTCCAGTAGACAATTGTAATAGTGTTATTCATTATACCAAAGCTTATCAAAACTTAAGTGGAATCCATTATGCCGAAGTGAAAGGGTTAATTGATAGAGACAGAAGAACCGATGAAGAAATACAATCTCTAAACGCTAGCAATATATTCGCCCCTGATGTTGCAGAAATAGAGAATTTATTCTTACTTCCAGAAGTAATACAGATAATCTGTATAAAGCAAAATAAAGAAGGATATGAAAGTATTCTAAATTTTATTAAAGAGAAGACTTTTGATTTTTTAAATAGAGAATTAGAGTCGCAGGCATTACTATTCAGTAAGCAAAAATGTCAAAATGAAGTTTATAGATTAATGAACAATAAAGTTAATTCACTTGAAGACTACAAAGCTAACCTGACTTCGATTAATACCTCAGTTAATGTTGATTATATTTATAACGAGTGTATGCAAGAGTTAAATAAGATCATAGAACAAAGGGATTATTTAGGGGCTTTAAGAGTTATTAATAATAAGGGATTGTTACCATATACTCAGTTACCAAATACCTTTGGATGGAAAAAAGATTATTATATTGATTATGTACTTCGGCTTTTAAGCATTGGAGGTGAAACAAGTAACGAATTAAAAACTGCATTTAAAACATATATAAGATTTAGTGTATAAAAGGAACGTTTATTATATTCGTATTCAATCAAGATACCGATTATTTACGAAAATTTGAGTATTTCTATGTGAATTGGTGCGTAAATCAAAGCTCTACTGAGTTATGTGCCAGGAACAAAAATAATTCTGCTAATTAATTGTAATTTAATAAACATGCAAATAAACCTTCTTTACTGTGTGGAGGAAGGTTTATTTTTAGTATGTGTCGGGTGCTTATACTTAATATTTATCCAACATTTATGAAATTATATATGATGTTATCATTAAAGGGAGCTAAATTATCAATTATTAAGATCAAATCTCTTTGAAGGGATTTGATCTTTTTTTGTAGAAATATTAAATAACATATTTTGTTTACGCTGTTGTACCATAAAAGCTTGGGGATGGGGATTCTTATGGTAGATAAAAATCGTTCGATAGCATATTTGAAAATGGATAAAAATCCTATTACAGATTTGAAATCAGATGAAGATTATTCAAATTGGGCTGATAAGTGCTTGAACGAGGCTAATGCATATTTTGAGGTGTCATATAGATGCAAGGATATGATGTTTAACGATTATAGAAATGCTTTTTTTACGAATGTTTCATTTGCTTGCGAATTATATTTAAAATATTTTCTTTTAATAAATAAAAAGGATTGTAGAAAAGAACATAACCTTTATAAGCTATTTAAAAAACTCCCGAATGAAATACAACATGAATTAAAGGAAGGCCACCCTTGTGGAAATATTAAAAGAGATACATTTGATTTATCATTAGAGGAAATTGGTCAAGCATACATGATTTTCCGTTACATGTATGAGCGTGGAAATATGGCGTATAACTTTCAGTTTTTAATGGAGTTATTATTTACACTTCATAATTTGATTCATAACCAAGAAGATTAATGTTTTATGTAGAACAAGTTTAGATAAGAAAAGTAATTCGACGATTTATGAAATGAAGAAACCACAGTTACTGAAAATGTATATTCAAATTAAGTGATTTTTAAAAGAAACAATTTGCAAGAATAACAGTGGAAGTATCTTTGGGAAACTATCTTAATAGTGTTAATAACATAAAAACATAAAATTGTAAGTGGAGATATTAATATGATTACTACAGAAACAAGCAGGCTAATAAAACAGTACTTTAAAAATAAATCAATTCAACTTTTAGCTGTTTCAGATCAAGCGATTTGTGAGCATAATGGACTTAAAGGTAGCCATAGAGAAGATTTAATAAAAATTTATTTAAATGATATCATTCCAAAGCGTTTTGAAATAGGACAAGGTATGGTCTATGGTCAATTCAACAGAAGCAATGAAACAGATATTGTTTTATGGGATTCATTTAATTTTCCAAATTTGAAGATGAATGGACACTCTATGTTTTTTGCAGAATCTGTTAATGCTGTTATTGAAGTGAAAACGAATTATAACTCTGTGTCAGAACAAAATGTTAGTGAAAAATCTAAAACTGTTAAACAAGTAATAAGACAACATAGAAACACCATAAATAGTAGGATTTTCAATATAGAACAACAAATAGAAAGTTTAAGAAACGGTGTAGAATATGAAGGTTATCTAAGCCTTTCAGAGTCTATAAAAAC
Source organism: Robertmurraya phoenicis (assembly GCF_047302285.1). GTDB lineage: Bacteria > Bacillota > Bacilli > Bacillales > Cytobacillaceae > Robertmurraya. Next base: position 3,966,981 of record NZ_CP154845.1, on the reverse strand, counting down.
TTGTGCAATTTTCATTAATGGCGGAGAAAATTTTACGGAAGAGCAGCTAACTAAATATGAAGATTTATATGTAGAATGGCCTGATATAGTATTATTTTTAAAAGCTGGGAAACTAACTGTTAAAAGTTATGACTATGAAAAAGAAACAGATTTTGTCAGAATATATCAGTCAGGTGAAGATTCACTTCTTTTATTTACAAAGTATTTGTTAGAGATTTTATCGGAACAAGTTGTACTTATAGAAGGAAATTTATATTTTGATGATTACATCAGAAATGAAATCGAAGAAATTCCGTATACTGATTTTGAATATCAGTCATGTAGGCCTTACTCAGGATATAGGCACGCTATTTTCACAGAACCTATCGAGGAAGAATAATGACTGTATCAAGAAAGTAGAATTAGATTTCCTACTGTGTTTAAGTTGAAGTTCTATAAAGATTTTTTTATGTACGGATTAAATCACAGGGCATTCAGTTTAGTAAACGAGTTAAACTATTTTAGGTGATTCTACTACATCTTGTTATTTAAATTGTCCAAACTCAACACTCACCACATGTGGAATGTGTTGCATTGTTAACGTATGTAGGCGAATAATTGCATAGTGAAGAAAGTGAGGGGAGATCCCCTCGCTTTTTTTTTATAATCTTGACCATCACTAGAACTCACTTTATGATGAGGTTAACAAAATTGATTGGGGGCTTTTTAGGAAATGAAAGAAGTCATTGAAGCCATTGTTCTAGCGGCTGGCTATTCAAGCCGTGCGAAGGACTTTAAAATGACCATGCCCCTTGGGGAAAAAACGGTATTAGAGCATACGATATCTAAATTCGAAGGGGTTTGCCAAAGGGTCATCGTCATCACTGGATACAAGCGGGAGAGGATAGAAAAATCGATTTCCGAAATGGATATAACAGATTTGAAGATCGATTGTGTTCACAATGATAATTTCACACGAGGAATGTTTAGTTCGATTCAAAAAGGTTGTCAGTATTTAAGTTCTTCAACATTTTTTATGACGCCTGGAGACTACCCTCTTGTCAGTAAAAACACGATACAGAGCTTAGCTAATGAAAAAGGCGAAGTTGTGATCCCGAGCAACCAATATAAAGCAGGGCATCCGATTAAACTATTAAAAGATGTAAAGGAAGCCATTCTTCATGCAGATCCGAACAGCAATTTACGTTGCGTCCTACGTGCCTTTGAAAAGAATTACATGAACGTAGATGACCCTGGAATACTTATCGATTTAGATACGCCAGAAGATTATAGAGGAATTGAAGAATACTATAGAAAATATTTTTCAACATAAAAAGACAGAATCTTTCGAAAAAACACTGTTAGATTATCTTACAAGATTCATTAAAAAAATGTTCACTTCCTTTATAATAAATAAAATTCATTTACGAGTTCGATATTCTTATTTTTAAGGCGTCTACTGTAGATGCCTTTTATCATCGGTCGGAAGGTGTGGCTATTATGCTGACGAAAGACATTAGTAAATCGGTCATGAAAAAGGATCATGTTGAAAAAGTAGCGGGACAGCTCCCTTATATTAGCGACGTTAAATTGGAAGATATGCTCTATGGGGTGTTGTATCGTTCAAAGGTCGCTTTTGGGAAAGTCCTTTCTATTAAATATCCACCACTTCCAGATGGCTATCATGTAGTAGGTGCAGATGATATCCCAGGAGATAATTTTGTCAAAATCCTCGTTCCTGACCAGCCGATTTTTGCTAACGAATGGGTCGACTATATTGGCGAACCGATCTTTATGTTGGTTGGAAAAGAGTTAGCTGTACTTTATGATTTGCTTGAAAAAGTAGATGTGCAAATGGAAGAACATGAAGCAACCTACACACTTGATGAAGCGATCGATTCTATGAATGGAGTGATGGCTACCCATGAATTCGGAGAACAGTCGGAAAAGATCGCAGAAGTGGAACAAAATGCTTATCAAATCATTGAAGAAGTATTTGAAACAGGTTATCAAGAGCATGTCTACTTGGAACCTCAAGGGATGCTCGGCATCTATGAGGAGGATGAAATTCAAGTAAAAGGTTCGATGCAGTGTCTTTATTATATTAAAAATGCGTTAATGAGTGCCCTAGCTTGCAATGAAGATGAAGTCAGGGTGATACAAAGTCCAACAGGTGGCGGCTTTGGCGGGAAAGAAGAATTTCCCTCGATGATGGCTTGCCATGTTGCGATTGCCGCACAGGTTGTCAAAAAGCCAGTCATGCTTCTGTTTGAACGCTCGGAGGATTTAGAGGTTACGACAAAAAGACATCCAGCGAAAATGAAGTATAGAACGGCGCTCGATGAACAGGGAAATATTTTGAGTATGAATGTGGAATTATTCCTTGATGGGGGAGCCAATACCGGATTAAGTCCTGTTGTTCTTCAGCGGGCATTGCTTAATAGCGCAGGTGTGTATAAAATTCCTCACTATCATGCAAAAGGATATGTGCTGAAAACAAATACCGTTCCAAACGGCGCATTTAGAGGTTTTGGGGCACCACAAAGCTTCGCAGGAATTGAAAGTCATATGGGGCATATTGCTCGAGTAGCAAACATGGATCCATTAGCATACAAGCGAAAATATTTAGTGAAGCAAGGGGATCCAACGATTACGAATGGTCGTTTTCGCGATCCGATTTTAGTTGAAGAAATGATAACCGACCTTTCAAAAACAATTAATTATCGTCAGAAGAAAGAAGAAATTGCTCAGTTTAATCGTCAAAATAGCCGATTCAAAAAAGGTTTAGGAGTGTCTCTTTTTTTACATGGATGTGGCTTTACAGGAAGTGGAGAAAGAGATCATATTAAAGCGACCGTTAAGTTAATCAAGTCAGAAGATGAGAAAGTACTCGTGAAAATATCAAATTCTGATATGGGGCAAGGAATCTTTACAACATTGAGTAAAATTGTCGCTCAGGAACTAGATATTCCATATGAAAATATTCAATTCCCATATCCAGATACAAAGGAAGTTCCTGATTCAGGACCGACGGTAGCTTCTCGAACAACGATGATCGTTGGAAAATTACTGGAACGTGCAGCGAAAAGACTAAAGGAACAATGGCAACATGGAGTCATGCAAGAAATCATGGAGCATTATGTTCATGAGGAAATGATTCCATGGGATGAAGAAAATTTCACTGGAGACGCTTATCCAGCTTATTCTTGGGGCGTCAATATGATTGAAGTCAAGGTCGACACATTAACAGGCACTGTCCAACTAGAAAATATTCATGCTGGTTTTGATATTGGCAAAGCGATCGATGAACGCATTATTAAAGGACAGATAGATGGCGGAATGGCACAAGGGCTAGCCTATGGGTATATGGAGAAAATGACTTCAAAAGAAGGAAAAATACAGCAACGGAGTATTACGGACTATGGACCTCCGACTTCAATGGATATTGTTCCGATTAAAAGTAAGCTTTATGACAATCCATATGCTGGAGGACCGTACGGCGCAAAAGGGGCAGGAGAACTAACGTTGATTGGTGGTGCTCCAGCCATTCAAGCAGCAATTGAGGATGCACTACAAATAAATTTTCAGCAAATCCCAATTACACCAGAGGTAATGATCGAAAGTCTGAATAAGAAAGAAGGGGAAGCCGGTGATTAAATTTATGCTGAACGGAAGGGTTGTCGAAACAGAGGCCCCTTCTACAACGAGATTATTAGATTTGCTAAGAGATGAATTCGGTTTAATCGGTTCAAAGGAAGGCTGTGGAGAAGGAGAATGTGGTGCTTGTAGTGTTCTTGTCAATAATCTTGTGCAAAATAGCTGCTTAATTCCGATAGGTGCGATGGAAGGACTGGATGTCCAAACGATTGAAGGGTATTGCGAGACACCACGATATGAGGTCTTGAATGAATGTTATTCAACAGCTGGTGGTGTGCAATGTGGCTTTTGTACACCCGGAATGATTATCGCGACGGAAGCCCTACTGTCGAAAAATCCTCGGCCAACGGAAGAGGAAATTCGCGAAGGGATATCTGGTAATCTATGTCGCTGTACAGGATATAACATGATTGTCGATGCCATTCAATTAGCAGCGAAAAAGGGTGAAGGCTTATGGTGATGCAAACCTTAACCACGTATCGATTTGATACGTTGGCACAAACGATTACAAAGCTCAATGAAGAAGAATGTTTGCTCATTGCCGGTGGCACAGATGTGATGGTTCAGAGTAAGAACAGGCGTGGGGTTCCAGCGAAGATAGAAAAACCAGTCGTATTTATCGATCATCTTTCAGAGTTGAAACAAATTTACATGGATGGACGGGAGCTTCATATTGGTGCATGTTCCACATATCAAGAATTATTGGTAAACTCTTTTGTCCCCACTATTTTCAAGAAAGCGATTCGTGAAATTGCGGCACCAGCCATTCGTAACAGAGGAACTTTAGGTGGAAATATCTGCAATGCATCACCAGCTGGGGATACACTCCCCCTTCTCTATATATTTAATGCCAAGCTGCTTCTTCGTTCGATTGATAGTGAGCGGATCATTGGTATTAAAGACTTTATTCTAGGTCCAAGAAGGATCGCCCGGAATAAAAATGAAATATTAGTAGAAGTGATCTTACCTGAATTAGATGAAAAGAATACCCATTTTATTTTTGAAAAAGTAGCCAATCGAAAAGCAGATGCCATCTCAAAAATCTCGTTTGCTGGAATGTTGCAGGTCACTGGCAACAAAATTAAGGATGCTCGTTTTGCCTTTGGGGCAGTGGGACCCACGATGGTTCGCTCGCTGCGATGTGAAAAGAAATTAATAGATAAAGAGTTTCCTTTAGAAGAAGGAATCTTAAATGAAGTCGTGGCTGATTTTGCAACCATTATCCACCCCATCGATGACCAGCGTTCAACGGCTTTTTATCGAAAAACCGTTGCTCTAAATTTATTACGCTACTTTCTAGAAGCAAAGGGGAGATTTTAACATGTTGCTGATGGAAAAAGTAGCAAAATTAGTTCGTCAAAACGAACCGTTTGCGTTAGCAATGATTATTGAATCAAAAGGCTCGACTCCGAGGCATGTGGGAAAAATGATTGTCTATCGAGATGGCTCCATTGAAGGAACAGTTGGCGGAGGGTTAGCTGAACATTATGTTATTGCTGAGAGCATCAAAGCAATTGAAAATGGACGCTCCATAGTCGTCGAATATAAGCTCAACAAAAATGCAAAAGACGGTATCAGCATGCATTGTGGTGGAACCTTAACTGTCTTTATTGAAGTGTATACGAATAGACCAGAAATGGTCATTATTGGGGCTGGTCATATTGCCTATGCATTAGCACGGCAATTTGATTTTCTTGAATATCCGTATCGAGTCGTCGATGATCGGCCGGACTATTGTACAAGGGAACGCTTCCCCAATGCGACAAGTATTCATGTGGATAATCGGATCGAAGCGGCAGTGACAGAAGCGAAACTTGATGAAAAATCCTTTGTTATCATTTGTACGAAAGATGGTGATGATAGAGTATTAAAAAAATCGCTTGAATATCCATGTGCCTATATTGGCATGATTGCCAGTAAGCGAAAGGTGATGCAAATTTTTAATAAACTAAAAGAGTTAGGATGTACAGAGGGACAACTCGAGCATGTGTACACTCCAATCGGTTTCGAAATCGGTGCTGAGACGGTGGAGGAGATAGCCATCAGCATCATTGCTGAAATTATCAAAGTCAGCAAAGGGGAAATTCAAAAGAATAAGAAATTGGAAAGGGAAAAGTTAATTCAAAGCTCAACGTGAATGATGAGCTTCTAAAAAGGAGGAGTTTCATGAACGATACTTGCAATGCCTTTGTTAAAGATGACCTTCATCTTAAACCAGCGGGAGAAGGTAGATTAACAGGTTTAAGAGGTGCTGTCAAAGACGTATTTTCTATAAAAAACTATCGAAATACGGCTGGCAATCCCGACTGGTATCGAACTCATAAGCCTGCTGAGGAAAATGCTCCTGTCATTAATCTGTTATTAGAACAGGGAGCGACAATAGTAGGCACGACCCATACAGATGAATTGATGTATAGCTTAAACGGCGAAAATTTTCATTATGGGACTCCGATCAATCCGGTTGTACCTGACCGAATTCCAGGAGGGTCTTCAAGCGGGTCTGCTGTTGCGGTCGCAGGTGAACTTGTTGATTTTGCCATTGGAACGGATACGGGAGGTTCAGTACGAATTCCTTCATCCTACTGTGGCGTCTTTGGAATTAGACCCACTCATGGACTTGTCGATATTACTGGTGTCATTCCATTAGCTTCAAGCTTTGATACCGTAGGATGGATGGCGAGAGATGCCGAGGTTTTATTGCGCGTTGGGGAATCATTGATTCCTTTCTCATCCGAAGTGAGCCAAGATTTTTCTCAATTTTATTTGGAGGAGGAAGCTTGGTCATTTTTAGATGAAGAAACGAAAGTATGCTTATTAAAAGCCGTATCTGAATTACCTGGGAAAAGTTATGTTAAGGTCACAAAAGATGGTCTTTCCGAGTGGGCCAGTTTATTTCGTACCATTCAAGGCATTGAAATTTGGGACACACATAGGGAATGGATTGAAGAGGTTAAGCCTTTTTTTGGACCAGGAATTGCCGAGAGATTTGAATGGACTAGTACTTTAAATAAAGATGAACTTTCGACTAAAAAGAGTAAGCGGGAAATGATTAGCACACAGCTATCTAATCTATTAAAGGAAGATGGATTATTAGTGATACCGACCGCTCCAGGAGAAGCCCCTAAGAAGAATTTATCGGTTGATAAAATGGAGCAATATCGCTCAAAAGCGATGCAATTAACATGTATTGCTGGATTGGCAGGTTTTCCACAAGTGACGATTCCACTTTTGAAGGATAATAGATATCCTATCGGTTTGTCCTTTATCGCAAATAAGAATAAAGACTTGAATCTGCTAAAATGGGCAAGTCAGTTTGTGGAGAAGTGAGGGAGGTAATCATGGCTAAAAAAACATTTTCATCCTTCCGGCCAACGACGATGGCAGCAAATGGCATGATCACAACACCACACTATTTAGCTTCACAAGCAGGTATGAAAGTTTTGCAAAATGGAGGAAATGCTGTTGAAGCGGCAATTGCAGCATCCTCGACGATTGGCGTTGTTTATCCCCATATGAACGGAATTGGTGGGGATAACTTTTGGCTCATTTATAACGCAAAAGAGAAAGAACTGAAAGCGATAAATAGTTCAGGGCGTGCTGGAGAAAAGGCGACGATTGAATTTTATAAAAGTCAGCAATTCGAAAAAATCCCCTCTAGAGGGGTGCTGGCTGCCAATACCGTACCTGGGGCGGTTGCTGGCTGGGATTTAGCCTATCAGTTTTCACAAAAGAACCTAAAGGGTACATATACCTGGGGACAATTGCTTGAAGCGGCCATTGATTATGCGAAAGAAGGCTTTCCCGTAACTCCGAGCCAGCAATATTGGACGAACACGAATTTAAATAAAGAGGATAACGAATTGCGTCATTTGCAACGTTTTCCTCAATTTTGCAACGTTTTTTTGAAGTCAAATGGTCTTTCATATAGCCCAGGAGAAATGATGAAACAGCCTGATTTAGCATCAACATTAGAGGCGATTGCAATGGAAGGGAGTCAAGTATTCTATAAAGGGAATTTGGCGAAAATAATGGACCGTGATTTTCAGGAAAATGGCGGTTTGTTAACATATGAAGATTTTGCTCGGCATAAAAGCGATTGGGTCGAACCGATTTCGGTTAAATATCGGGGTAACACTGTCTACAATGTACCACCGAATTCACAAGGATTTGCCTCGTTATCGATCTTAAACATTTTAAACCATTTTAATCTGGATTTAATAGAAGAAGGCTCTGTGGAATATTATCACTTACTAATTGAAGCGATCAAACTCGCTTTTGTGGATCGAGATAAATATTTAACAGACCCGGAATATTCACCAATTCCATTACAATACTTACTATCACCTCAAAGAGGGCTCGAGCTTGCAGATAAAATTAATTTTACCAATGTGAAGAATTTCGATCAGCAACTGGATCCGAAGGGTGACACAATTTGGCTTGGAGTCGTGGATAAGGAAGGCAATGCTGTTTCTATGATTCAAAGCATATATCATGAATTTGGTTCGGGGTATATTCCGAAAAATACAGGTATTGTTCTACAAAATCGCGGCAGTTTTTTTTCACTTGATCCAGAACATGTCAATTGTCTGCAACCGAATAAACGTACCTACCATACATTAAACCCAGCAATGATGTTTACGGATGACAAGCTTTCCTTAGTTTATGGAACGATGGGAGGAGAGGGCCAGCCGCAAACGCAGGCAGCACTTATAACAAGAATTGTTGATTATGGCTATCCGGTCCAAGCGGCGATAGAAGCTCCGCGATGGTTATATGGACGAACATGGGGCGTTGAATCTAATCGTTTAAAGATGGAGGGAAGGGTGTCTGAAGAGGTTTTGCAAGCACTTCGTGAAAAAGGTCATGATGTAGAAATTCACGAGGATTTTACAGATGTCATGGGTCATGCGGGCGTGATTAAGATTGACCATGCTACAGGAGTCAAATATGGCGGTGCGGATCCAAGAGGTGATGGAGCAGCATTAGGATATTAAAAAAATGATGTTAGGAAAGTGAACATGATAAATAGTAGTCTAGTCTTCGGGCTAGACTCTTTTTATGTGATATTTAGTTAAGATCAACAAAACGGAATGAAAAGTTTGTCAGCAATAACTAATGTCAAAGCGGAATGTGAATTATATAATGAGAATATATTACATATAACGTCAGAAAATATAACATGAAACGTTTTTTTAGGAGGGATCAGGTTTGGGGAACGAGGTAGTCTCATTTCAACAGGTTGATAAAGTCTATACGACTGGTACTGTCGCACTGAGTCAGTTGGATTTGTCCATTCAAGAAGGAGAGTTTATTAGTTTCCTAGGTCCTTCAGGATGTGGGAAATCAACGGCTCTGAGGATGGTAGCAGGACTAGGAGATGCGACAAAGGGGAAGGTTGAAGTATTTGGTCAAAATCCGAAAGAAATCATCCAGAAAACAAATGATCTGGCATTTGTCTTTCAAGACGCAAATTTACTACCATGGAGAACAGTCCTTGATAATGTACTATTACCGCTAGAATTAAGGGGTTCTGATAAACATAGTCGCGTGGAAAATGCCATCAACGTTTTAGAAATGGTTGGGCTTAAAGATCATCTGAAATCCTATCCGAGACAGCTTTCGGGCGGGATGAAAATGAGGGTATCAATCGCTCGTGCTTTAGCAGCAAAGCCGAAGATGCTCCTGATGGATGAACCTTTTGCAGCCTTAGATGAAATGACAAGGCAAACCTTGCAAGGGGATTTGTTGAACATTTGGGAAAAAGAAAATATGACCATCTTATTTGTTACTCATAACGTCTATGAAGCAGTCTATCTATCATCGAGAATTGCTGTAATGTCAGCTAGACCGGGCAGATTATCAACATTTATTGATGTTGAACTACCGACTCCTAGAGAACGTACGCATCGTCGGTTTACAGAATATGTGGAGCTTGCCTCTCGAAGTCTTGAACATAGTATCGCTCGAAGGGAGCTAGGGTAAATGTCTGTACAAACGGTGACGAGTAAAAATGAAAATATCGTTCAAGACGTCCAACCATCAAAGACTAAGTTTAAACTGAAAGGAACGATTATTGGACCGATCATCGCGCTCGTTATTTTTCTATCAATCTGGCAATTTGTGCCTCTTATGCTTGATATAAAGCCTTTTATTTTACCAAAGCCATCAGACATTATCGCGGTTGCGATCTCAGATTGGCATTTATTGTGGCCAGCCATCCGAATTACTGTTACTGAATCGGTGATTGGATTTTTATTAAGTGCTGTTATTGGAATTGCTGTTTCAGTTTTACTAGCAAGCTCAAAAGTGCTTGAGATTAGTCTTTATCCTTATGCTGTTATTTTACAAACAATCCCTGTCGTTGCTATGGCACCGATTGTTGTCATTTGGTTCGGCTCAGGCTTTAACTCGATTGTGATCATTGCCTTTTTGATTGGATTTTTCCCCGTTGTTTCGAATACATTGATGGGTTTGAAATCAGTAGACAAGGATATGTGTGATTTGTTCGCCTTATACAATGCTTCAAAATGGCAAACGATGTGGAAGCTTAGAATTCCAGCTGCACTTCCTTACATTGTGTCTGGTTTAAAGGTTTCCTGTACGTTAGCGATTGTTGGGGCTATTACTGGAGAGTTTGTTGCAGGGATAGGCGGAGGAAAAGGTGGGCTTGGGTATGCGATAACGGTGGCTGCTGTTCAGTTGAAAACACCTTACTTATTTGCATGTGCCATTGCTGGGGCGATCTTTGGGATCACGTTCTACCTTCTAGTAAGCTACTTCTCTCATTTAATGCTTAAGTCATGGCATGAATCCGCGATTAAGAATGAAAAATAGATTTTACATTGAATAAAAATAGTAGAGGAGAGAAGATGAATGAAAGGGTGGAAAAAATTACGATTTATTTTGGTGTCGATGGTGTTCATTATGGTTCTAGCAGCTTGTGGTGGAGAACAATCTGGTTCGTCGTCAGAGGAAGCTAAAGACGTGAAATTGGTCTTGAACTGGTTCGCGAAATCACAGCATGGCGGAGTGTATTCAGCTATAGAGGAAGGTTTGTTTGAGGAAAATGGATTAAATGTGACCGTGGAGCCAGGAGGCCCGCAGGTATCCTCGATCAACATGGTTGCTTCAGGCAATGCGGAATTTGGACTTGCTCATGCAGACCAAATTGTTATGGCGAGAAATGAAGGGATTGAATTAGTAGCTGTAGCGGCAGCGATGCAAGGCAGTCCACAAGCCTTTATGTTTCATAAAGGATATGGGATTGATGAGTTTGAAGATTTAAATGGAAGAAAAGTATTTATCCAACCAGGGATTATTTACTGGGAATTTTTAAAGAATCAATATGATTTAAGTGGAGTAGAGGAATTAGCTTATACAGGTCAGCATGTCAATTTTATTGATGATATGGATGCGATTACGCAAGCCTTTTTAACATCTGAACCTTATTTCATGGAATTAGAAGGTGTTGAAGTTGAAACAAAGCTTGTTTCGGATGCTGGTTATGATCCATATAATGTAGTCTTATATGTCTCAAAGGACTATTTAGAAGATAATAAAGAGACGGTTAAAGCCTTTACGGAGGCTTTTGTGGAAGGTTGGAATGCGTATAAGGACTCATATGAAGAGATTAATCCAATCATTCAAGAAGATAATCCAGATATTGAAATCGAATCACTGAAATTTGAATCAGAATCTCAAGAAGAGTTCGTCTATGGAATGGATGCCGCACAACACGGCGTGGGCTACATGACGGAAGAACGCTGGGCAACTCTCATCGACCAACTATACGAACTAGGACTTGTGAATGAGAAATTTGATGCAAGTGAAATCTTCACGACAGAATTTCTGCCGCAATAGACCGTACACCACTTAATGTAGAATGAAATTTGAAGCTTGGGCTTTTTGCGAAAATGGATAAATCTCAATTCAGCAGGGCTCCATTGCCAGCAGATAAAAATCGAAAAAAATAAAAAGTAAGAGGATAAAAACGTATTGTTTTTAATCTCTTGCTTTTTTATGATTCAGCTTTTTATTTGTAAGAGAAACTTGGTGAATCTAATTTTTAACTATTGACAATATACCTATAGGGGTATATCATAAACGTGTCATGGATAATTGTTTCGTTGTTAGAGGCATAAATGATATATTTAATTGAAATGCGCAATTATGAATTTGATTAAGTAAATATACAATTTTCTAAAGTCTAAAACGATTCTATAAAATGAGTAAACTAAACAAAATGGTTGATACTTTAAAGAGGGAGGAAAAGAAATGGATTATAATGACCAAATTAAAAATCGAGTTAAACGTATCGAAGGGCAGCTTAGAGGCATATTACGCTTGATGGAAGAAGACAAGGATTGCAAAGAGGTTATAACACAGCTATCTGCTGCTAGAACAGCAATTGATCGAACAATGGGGGTAATTGTAAGTTCAAATTTAATCGAGTGTGTTAAACAAGCGGATGATACAAATGAAAAAAGCACAGAAGAATTGGTAAAAGAAGCAGTAAATCTATTAGTAAGAAGTCGATAAAAAAGGGTTGACACCCTCTTTTATTTTAATAAATATAATACCTATAGGGGTAAGGGTAATGACTTGATTATATCTAGCTAAATACCCGTATGATAAATAAACAATATATAGGAGGTCATAAAATGACAGAAAAGAAAAAAACAACAATTGTCCTATTAAGCGGAGATTATGATAAATCAATGGCAGCTTATATTATAGCGAATGGTGCAGCAGCTTATGATCATGAAGTAACAATATTTCATACTTTCTGGGGATTAAATGCGTTAAGAAAAGATGAAAGTATTTCCGTTGAAAAAGGATTTATGGAAAAATTATTTGCCAAAATGATGCCTAGAGGCGCTGAAAACATGGGATTATCCAAAATGAACTTTGCTGGTTTTGGACCTAAGTTAATCAAGAAAGTAATGAAAAAACACAATGCAATTCCTCTATCACAATTAATTGAGATGGCACAAGAGCAAGATGTGAAATTAATTGCCTGTACTATGACGATGGAATTACTGGGTTTACAGAAAGAAGAACTTTTAGACAATATTGAATATGCAGGAGTAGCGGCATATTTAGCAGAAGCTGAACATGGGAATGTCAACCTATTCATCTAATTGAGTAGATTTCACCATGTATCCAAGGTGAATAGTAAACGGCTAAAGAAAATGGGTACACAAAAGTAACAAATGTCAAAGGCGACATGAACGCCGGTTATAGTGAACATAAGGAGGAACGAACCATGAAAGAAATGACTGCAAAAGAAGTTGAATCGAAGTTAAATGAAGGAAAAAAATTAAATATTATTGATGTTCGCGAAGTTGATGAGGTAGCGGCTGGGAAAATACCAGGAGCCGTAAACATTCCATTAGGACTTATTGAGTTCCGAATGCATGAATTAGATAAAACAAAAGAATATTTGATCGTTTGCCGGTCAGGAGCCAGAAGCGGCCGTGTTTCACAATTTCTTGAGTATTACGGATTTAATGTAACTAATATGAAAGATGGAATGCTTTCTTGGGGAGGAAATGTAGAATAATTTTTTTAATCACAAAGATACCCATACAGGTATAAAGCAGGAGGGAAAAGAATGGTTAACATGAGAGCAGACGTAATTATTGATGCAACTGGATTGGCATGCCCGATGCCAATTGTAAAAACAAAGAAAGCAATCAATGAAATAGAAGCTGGTCAAGTACTGGAAGTTCAGGCTACAGATAAGGGATCCAAAGCTGATATCAAGGCATGGTCTCAAAGTATTGGTCATCAGTATTTAGGGACGTTAGAAGAAGGTGAAGTATTAAAGCATTATATAAGAAAGTCTTCTAATGATGAATCAATCGAAAAAAAACATCCGAACGTAATTAACAATGATGAACTCGAACTGAAACTTAACATAAGTGAAAATATTGTGGTTCTTGATGTGAGAGAAACAGCAGAATATGAGTTTAGTCATATACCAAATTCTATCTCAATTCCATTGGGTGAACTAGAAAAGCGTTTATATGAATTAGATAAAGAAAAAGAAACTTATGTTATTTGCCGAACAGGAAACCGTAGTGACCTTGCTGCTCAAAAATTAACTAAAAAGGGATTCACTAAAGTCATTAACGTCGTACCGGGGATGAGCCAATGGACTGGAAAAAGAATAGAGGTCTCAAAATGAACCCGATTGAGTCGATTTTACCAAGGTAAATTAAAAAACGAACCATTACAGAAATTCTTTTGTTGATGTACTGGAAATATACTCATTTTCTGTAGAATTCATTCCCTAACGTTCGTTTTTTACTTGAAGTACGACTTGATGAAATTGATTCAATGAAAGTAATAAAAAGTGATTATCCATATTGTATAAATAAAATTGAACATATATTTTTTAAGTTAAATAATACTATAGGGGGTATATTGATGGCTGTTAAAGTAATGACGTCAAAAGAGATAGTAAAAAAAGTATTTAATAAGGAAGAATTGTTTATTCTAGATGTTCGTAATGCAGATGACTTTCAGGATTGGAAAATCGAAGGTCAAAACTTTGAGTATCTAAATGTTCCATATTTCGAATTGCTTGATGGTGTTGAAGGAATTATGGATAAACTTCCCTCTGATAAAGAGGTATTGGTAGCATGTGCAAAGGAGGGATCTTCTATTATGGTCGCTGAAATGCTCTCTGATGAAGGGCTTACGGTTTCTTACCTAAAGGGCGGTATGAAAGCTTGGAGTGAGTATTTAGAACCTGTAAAAATCGGGAATTTGAACGATGGCGGCGAGCTTTATCAGTTTGTGCGTGTTGGGAAAGGGTGTTTATCCTATATGCTGATATCGAAGGGTGATGCTGCTATTTTTGATGCCACTCGTATGACTGATGTATATCTTGAATTTGCTGACAGTATGGGTGCCAAAATTACTCATGTCTTTGATACTCATTTACATGCGGATCATATTTCCGGTGGAAGGGATATTGCAGAAAAAACAGGTGCAACCTATTGGCTGCCTCCAAGAGATGCAACAGAAGTTACGTTCCCTTACGAACCATTAGAAGATGGAAATGTTGTTGAAATTGGAAACGTCAATATTAATATCCATGCCTTATATTCTCCAGGCCACACCATTGGATCTACTTCGTTTATTGTTGATAAAAAGTTCTTGCTTTCAGGTGACATTTTGTTCATTGACTCAATTGGAAGACCTGACTTAGCTGGATTGGCTCAAGATTGGGTAGGAGATTTAAGAGAAAGTTTATATCAACGTTATAGAGAACTGTCAATGGAATTAATCGTTCTTCCTGCTCACTTTATGATATTGGAAGAACTAAATGAAGATGGTAGTGTATCAGAAAAATTAGGAACTTTATACGCTAACAACCATGGCTTGAATATTAAAGATGAAAATGAGTTTAGAAAGATGGTAACAGAAAATCTACCACCTCAACCGAATTCGTATCAAGAAATTCGTAAAACGAATATGGGAAAAATCAATCCTGATAAAGAAAAGCAACGTGAAATGGAAATAGGACCAAATCGTTGTGCAGTTCGATAGGGGAAGCAAATAGTAGGGGGCAAAGAAATGGAAGTAACTAAAATTTTGGATGCAAAAAGATTGGCATGTCCTATGCCGATCGTAAAGACAAAAAAGGCAATGAGTGAATTAGAAAGCGGTCAAGTTTTAGAAATCCATGCTACGGATCAAGGAGCAAAAAATGACTTTCCGGCATGGACAAAATCAAGCGGTCACGAGTTAATTAAACACGAAATCGATAACGATGTTTTAAAGTTTTGGATTAAAAAAGGTTAAGAAAAGGGAACCAGATTGGGTTCCCTTTTCTTAAAGGAGAGACTGTATGATGGATATTGGATTTATCATTACCATCTTCTTAATTGGTTTTATTGGTTCCTATATTTCTGGGATGTTAGGAATTGGTGGTTCCATTATTAAATATCCGATGCTTTTATATATCCCGCCCTTATTTGGTTTAGCTGCATTTAGTGCCCACG
The DNA here is from genome assembly GCF_047302285.1 of Robertmurraya phoenicis. GTDB lineage: Bacteria > Bacillota > Bacilli > Bacillales > Cytobacillaceae > Robertmurraya. The sequence goes on along the minus strand of NZ_CP154845.1, from coordinate 3,951,331 downwards.
AAGTATCAGGAATAAGCGCTGTTCAGGTGCTTTTTGCGACAATCGGTGGGGTTTGGGCATATCGTAAAGGTGGCTATTTAAACAAATTACTAATTGGGTATATGGGAATAAGCATTTTAATTGGTAGTTTTGTGGGCAGTTTAGGTTCAAGGATGATGACAGAGGGCGGTATTAATTTAGTATATGGCATTTTGGCAATCATAGCTGCTGTGATGATGTTTGTCCCAAAAAAAGGAATTGATGATATTCCTCTTAAACAAGTGAAATTTAATAAATGGATTGCAGCTTCTCTAGCATTATTTGTAGGAGTTGGTTCTGGAATTGTTGGAGCGGCAGGAGCTTTCTTATTAGTTCCAATCATGCTAGTTGTTTTAAAAATACCAACACGAATGACGATTGCTTCTTCATTGGCTATTACGTTTCTATCTTCAATTGGCACTACAGTTGGAAAAATTACCACGGGACAAGTTGAATTCTTACCTTCCGTCATCATGATCATTGCCAGCCTTGTTGCCTCACCATTAGGTGCAATGGCTGGAAAAAAGGTAAACACAAAAATTTTACAAGTTATATTAGCTTTATTAATTTTAGCAACAGCCATTAAGATTTGGATTGATATACTATAACCCTAAACAAGATTATCTCACTATTGTAGCTTTACTATGGTAGGTTTTCATCTTAACATTATCTTGATATTTCCTATAAAGGTTCTGGAAATTAATTTAATATGATGAACTTGAAAGAAGAAATAGGAAATGGATGAAAGGGAGTTGACTTGTAATGAAATGGAGTTATTTGTTGACAACAACTGCTTTCGTAGGTTTTTTTTCATTAGGTGTTATGGTTACTCCAAATGGCATGTCATCAGCAACGGTAAAACAGCAAGATGCTAGCAAAGGTTTGTCCGTTATTCAAACAGTCGATGAACAGGAGAGCAATCAAGAAGGAGAAACGGAATGGATTTGCCCAGTGACAGGAGAATCCAACGGGATGAGAACTGGGATGGGTATGACAGGCGGAATGATGACTTCTATGTCAGAGCTACTTTCTGATGGACTAGGTATGACATTAGAGGAATTCCAGACAGCACGTATGGAAGGTAAGTCTGTTGCTGAGATGGTTGAAGAGAAAGGGATTAAGTTTGAAGACTTAGTGAAGGCAGTAATAGAAGAAAGAAAGAGCGAACTTGCCCAGCAAGTGAATGATGGAGTACTAACACAAGATCAAATGGAAAATAGATTAAGAAATATGGAAACGATGATGAACCGGGCATTCGAACAGGATGGTACAGGTCATATGCGCGGCAGTAAAATGGGTATGAAGCAAGCTAGCAGATGGAGTAATGATGCCAAACCTCAGCAAACTCAAATCGGAACCGGTACACAATATTAGTAGGATAACTAACAATGTTTAAACTCTGGGGCTTTGCTTCAGAGTTATTTTGGTTATGTACCGATTTAACTTGGCAGACATATTTGTCCTGATTGAACAGTTTTTCCTCCTAGTATAATAGTAAATGAGGAAGGTAAGGAGGTTAGAATGTGAGTAGAGTCATTGCTGTTGTGGATGATGAAGTGAGAATACGAGATATGGTGAAAACATTTTTACAGCAAGAAGGCTTTGAAACAGTTGAAGCAGCAGACGGAGAAGCAGTGGTTCAATTAGTAGAAAACCATGATCTAGACCTGATCCTATTAGATGTTATGATGCCGAAAAAAGATGGACTACAAGCATTAAGAGATATCCGCTCTAAACATAAAAAAATACCCGTTATCATGTTAACAGCAAAATCTGAGGAAATAGATAAATTATTAGGTCTTGAAATGGGTGCGGATGATTATATTACCAAACCCTTTAGTATGCGTGAACTCACTGCAAGAATAAGGGCGGTTTTGAGAAGGTACAGTATCGATGAGATTAATGATGAAATAGATGAACTTTTGATTCGTGACGATATTGAAATTAATTTATCGACATATGTAGTAAAGGTAAACACCGAAATCATAAATCTAACACCTACAGAATATAATATTTTGGTGACGCTGGCTAGAAAGCCAGGCCGTGTCTATAGTCGACTTCAATTAATGAACAGTGTGATGGGAGAGGAGTATGTTAATTATGAGCGTTCGATTGATACTCATGTTAGTAACTTAAGAAAAAAAGTTGAAAAAGACCCAGCTCACCCAAAGTACATACATACGGTTTATGGAATTGGCTATCGTTTTGGTGAAAAAAGATGAAGCTGCAAACAAAGTTGATCATTGCATTTATCTTGATTGTTTTGTTAATGGGAATTAGCCAATCAATCTTTGTACAATCTAGTATCCGCACAACTTTCCAAAATTATCTAGACCAACACACGAACAATTTTTTGCTGCGAATGGAACAGACTCTGGAGCAATATTATGAAGAAACAGGCTCGTGGAATAAGGCACAGGAGCTTTTTTTAAATTATGATTCCACAAAAGAGCAAGGTCATGGTATGATGAGACGCGCTATGTTCATGAATATGTCCACACCTAATAGCGATTTATTATTACTTGACTTGAATGGGGTTATCATCGGTGATTCAACTGGTGAGAGAATTGGTTTGGATGGTACGGATATATCTGGAAAGAAAGTGGCTTTAAGTGTCAATGGCGAAAAAAAAGGGACCCTAGTCCTCTATCAAAATAAGCTTCAAAATCTTGAAAAAGAGTTTCTGCAATCATCCAATAAGGCTATTATAATTAGTGGTTTATTGGCAACTATAGTGGCAGCGGTGTTTAGTCTATTTATATTAAGAAAAATATCTGAACCTTTAAAGGTTTTAATGATCGGAATTAAACAGTTAGCTAGTGGAAAAAGAACAACCAAAGTCCATATAAAGTCAACCGATGAATTCTATGAACTTGGGGAAGCATTTAATGATATGGCACAGAAGATACAACAAAATGAAGAAAAAAGACGTGCTATCGTGGCGGATGTGGCACATGAATTGCGTACACCTTTAGCAATTTTGCAAGGAAAACTAGAATTAATGCAAGAAGGGGTGAGTGCACCTACGGAAGGAAATATTCTTGAACTCTCAGATGAAGTGTATCGCTTAAGTCGTTTAGTAAATGATATACAACAGTTAAGTCTTGCAGAAGCGGGCAAACTTCCGCTAAATATTCAGTCTGTTGATATATCTGGAATGATAAAAAGAATTTCCCATCACTTTCAGGTGCTTGCTGATGAAAAGGACATTGAACTTAAATATAACAAAAACCAAGAAGAAAGATTGCTGCAAATCGATGCAGATCGAATGACACAGGTGATTGTGAACCTTGTTGGGAATGCTCTTCGTCATACTCCTGAGAATGGAATAGTAGAGATTTCTACTTTGCAAAAAGAAAATTGGTTTTTAATCAAAGTAGCTGATTCCGGACAAGGAATACCAGAAGACGTGCTTCCTCACATTTTTGATCGATTTTATAAAAGGGATACTTCAAGAACACGTAATGAAAGTGGTACTGGTCTAGGGTTATCCATTGCCAAGGGATTTGTGAAAGCGCATGGTGGATTCATTACCGTTGAAAGTGAAAAGAACAAAGGCGCTGTTTTTACTATCAATCTTCCTATTTAAACAACACACCCTAGTCAAATTACCAGGGTGTGTTTCTCTTTTAACTACCCCTATAAACCTGATACCCCCATGGTGAAACGAGTAATGGTACGTGATAATGTGCAGTTGTATCCGCGATGCTGAAGCGGACTGGCACTTTGTCTAAAAAAGCGGGTTCGGGTAGATCAAGTTGTTTACTTTGAAAATATTCCCCGATATGAAAAATGAGTTCATATACGCCACTAATCATATTTTCAGCAGACAAAAGGGGCTTATCAATCCGCCCATCTGAATTACTAACCGTAGACATGAGTAGCTGCCATTCATCGTCACACTGAATATAAAGCTCGATTTTCACATTGCTAGCGGGAGCGCCGTGGGTTAAATCTAAAATATGTGTCGTCAATCCTGCCATAATATCCACCTCTTCATGACTCTTTTACAGAAGTTGCACTTTCCTTCTTCGGCCATTCCCCAACAAATTCTTCCTGATCATAAGAAAGGAAACGATTTAAAATTTGCTCTTTATCGTCTTGGAAAAGCTGGTCGGAAATCGCAAGTGCGAGCTTTGGTAAGGCAAATCTGATCCCAGAAAGGGCAGATGCAGAAAGCCCGCAGCTAATTAACGTCGAATAATTAAATACGAATAGGCCGTATAATTGTTCTTTTCCCTGTTCGTCACGACTCATGAACGAAAAGTTCGGGCTAAGATAAGGATGGGCATCAACGAGCCGATTTGCAATATCCTCAGGTGCGGAAAATTTATCACTCCAACGAGCAATATGCTTTTCAATTAACTTTAATTCAGGACGAAGAGCAGGATCGGTTACAAGTCCAGTACTGATAACTAAATGGTCGAACGTGTAAGTGCCTTGAGGAGTAGTAACGAGAACTCCATCTTCTATTTCCGCCACATCGAGCCATGGTGAACCTAAATGCAACTCGAAGCCTGGCCATGAAGTGGCACGATTAAAGGTATCGTTCGTTGGAGGTTGGTTAAATTTAAAGAAGTGGGAAATAGCCGTATATTTTTCCGTATCCGATAAGGTGTGATAATGTTCGATTATGCCAGAGACCTCCAGTTGCCGTATTGGATTAATGCGAGGAAGCTCCTGGCGACGTACAAATACATGAACTTCTCCAACGCCTTCAGCAAGGGCTGTATTGGCATTATCAAAGGCGGAAGCGCCGCCACCTAAAATGGCCATCTTCTTATCTTTAAGTGTAGCAAAATCAATCGGTTCAGACGTATGTGTATAGTGATATTTTGGTAATTTCTCAGAGATAAATGGAGGGACATGCCATTCGCCACCACCTTGCATTCCTGTTGCAAGGATAACCTTACGGGCTAGTAATTTTTCGCTTGGAGCACCAGGACCTTCAATGTGCAAGTGGTGAATGCCTGCCTCGGAAGGTTCAATTAATTTTAGTTTCACTTCGTTTGCAACAGGTAAATTAAGAATTTCGCGATACCAACGTAAATAATTCATCCACTCGCCTCGAGGAATTTTATCAAGCTTTTCCCAACCTTCTACTCCTTTCTGAGCTTCCCACCAGGCGCGAAAAGTCAGGGAAGGAATGCCGAGATCAATGGATGTTAAATCCTTTGGTGTTCGTAGTGTGACCATTCGTGCGTATGTTTCCCAGGGACCTTCATAGCCTCTAGGGTTTTCGTCGATTACTAGTACATTGTAGATCCGCTCGCGTTTTAAAGCGAATGCTGCACTAAGTCCACTTTGCCCACCTCCAATAATGACTACATCATACACATGTCCTTCAGGATGATGGAGAGGTTGTACCCATTCTGGACCTCCGAAGTTTAAATAGGAAAGATCTCTTTTCACTTGTTCATTTAATACTTCTAAACTCATATATTTTCCCCCCCTTTTTTAGAATCATTCATTGATTTTTTCTTGTAAACGAAGTAGCCCGATCTGATAAATTTGTTCTAATGCCGTTTCAAATTCTGTTTCGACTGGATTTTGAATTCGCGCTTCCATCGCTTTGTATATTTGCTCTTTACTTTTGCCACGAACGGCAATGATAAAGGGGAATCCGAATTTCTCCATATAACTTCGATTAATTGAGATGAACTGGTCATATTCATCAGGTGTCAAATCTTTTAAGCCAGCCCCCTTTTGTTCATTAACAGAGTCAGGACTCATTTCTACACGATCGCCTAAATTAGGATGTTCCTTAATTAAGGTAAGCTTTTGTTCATCTGTAGATTTTTTAACGATTGAAACCATCTCTTCATGTAGATGTTCGACTGAAAAAAATGGTTTTGCCTCAAATGCCATTTCTGTTATCCAAGATGAGTGCTCGAAAATTCCGCCGAAAAGGTCTATGAAATCATGTTTCGTTAACGTATTGACTTGTTCGATTGTGAGCATGTTTATCGCTCCTTTACTTAGATTTGTTAAAAGATATAACATTCAGAGTTATTTTTATTTACATAATAATAAAATAATTTAGCGTTGTCATTGTTCATGTTAGCCGAATAATCAAATGTGTACTGTGCGTTATGCACAAAATTAGCTTATATTTCTAACAGTGCCTTGATTCGTAGTGCAACTCTTAGCTGTAAGGTCGTTTCCGGTTCCTTTAATGACTTTCCGAGAATTTCCTCGCATTTTTCAATCCGATAGACAACCGTGTTGCGATGAACAAATAATCTTTTGGCTGTTTCAGAGATTTGACAGTTTGAAGCCAAAAAAACGGATAACGTCTGAATTAATGTTTGTTCGTCCTCGGCTTCTGGACGGGTAAAACCTTGTAAAGCGTAATTACAGAAGTTTCTTAATTCCTTTGCTGGAATAAGGCGCAATAGTTCGGTTACATCTTTCGTCTGAAAGACTTGAATGAAATGGCGTTGTTTCAATAATTCCCCCTGTGACAAAGCATCCAAAGCTTCACTGTAAGCATGTCTAGTTTGTAGGAAAGTATGACTGACATTGCTGACACCGAAAGAGATGGTTTTATTAAAGTAGGTACTGACCTTTTGTTGTAGCTGGATAAGAGAAGTTTCAACAATGGAACTTGATTCCTCGATTTCATACAGAACAATACAACGATCCCCTATTGTAAAAAGATGTCCAATTGGGCTTGGGTTCTGTAGTTCTTCCTCCAGAAAATCATAAATATCATCGATTATTTGCTGCCTTTCTCGATAAGAAAAGTACTGGTCCGTATCATCTACTTTGCCGATGGCACAGATATATTTTTGTTCATTGGAAAGAGAGAATTCTGTTGCCCGATTAACAATCTCAGTGTCGGAGGAAAAGGCTTGATCAAGGAAATGGGTAAAGAAATCATTTCGGATACTTCGTGTTTGTTGTTTAAGGGCTTGTTCCTTCATAAGGGCAAAGGAAATAACGTTAATAGCCTGTTCGATCGTTAATAATGTTGCAGGTTGATGAATATTCCCTGAAATCGTAAGAAAGCCACTTTTTTTCTCGTTAAAATAAACGGGAAAAAGAGTGTACGACTGTTTTGTTGAACAAAGTGAAAAGGAAATGCGAGCTGTGTTGGTCATCGATTGGTAGAAGACGTCCTTGCGGATAGAGCCCATAAATGAATAAAAGGCAGAATCAGAATTCGTGGTGTACATTGGTTTTAAATGTTGATTAATTAAGTGGACAGGGTGATCAATCATGGCTGATAAATCTAGTAGCAACTTAGGAATTCCTTCTCCTTGTAAAACGATTCGCGTAAATTGTTTATGAGTCTCAAAGGCATGGGCAAGCTCGGCAGCATGTTGATCCAAAATCGCTCTTAACGTATAGTTAACAATTTCTCCAAGGGACAAGTCTAACGGAAGTTCGATAATCGGAAAGGCAAGAGCATCGGCAAGCTCCAACACTTCTAGAGGAATTTCCTGTAAAAATCGCTTTGTTTTAATGCCTAATGCTGCACAACCTTGTGCATGCATAGCTCGAATTAATTCCACTAGTTGATCCGGGTGATCTTTTAAATGATAGGCGGTTGTAATGAGCATTTCATTAGGATTGAGAAAATTGATAATATCTGGTGCATCCATCATATTGACCGTATTTACTTCTCTGTTTTTCCCAGATGCTCCTGCGATTAACGACATTCCGGTGAATTCAGACACGGATAATAACTCGATTACCTTCATTATGACACCTCTTTAAAAATTCTGAATAATTTATTTTTTATCATAGCACAGAAATCACACTTGGTTAATATAAACAAAATTGATATTTAAATTTGTATAAAAACGATAATGAACTCTCATGGTGAAATAAGTAAACTTAACTTAAATATTCTATGTAACAAAAGTTAACATGAACTTTTTAGTTGGGGAGTGAATCGGATGGCCATTCAAGTTGGGAAACAGATGTATAAGGAAAATACAGTAGAGGAAATGATTGAATGGCTTGCTCAGTTCGGAAAAACAGAAACTGGAGGAAATACAAGGCTGTTATTTTCAAAAGAATGGAAGGAAGCCCAAAAAGCATTAAAGGATAAAATGGAAGCGTTCCAGTTAGCTACCTATTTTGATAGTGCTGGGAATCTATTTGGCAAACTGCAGGGAACGGAATCGAGTAGTAAATCGATCTTAACAGGCTCCCATATTGATACGGTGAGAAATGGTGGGAAGTATGATGGAGCATATGGAATCATTGCAAGCCTTCTGGCTACATCGCGATTATTCCAGGCATTTGGTTACCCGAAAAAAACGATTGAAGTCATTTCGCTTAGTGAAGAAGAAGGAAGTCGCTTTCCTTTAACGTTTTGGGGCTCGAGAAATATAAATGGTGCTTATAATTTAGAAAATGTGAAGGATTTACAAGATGAAGAGGGAATATCTTTTTTAGATGCGATGAAATCTGCAGGCTTCGATCCAAACCAATATACTTCTTCGATTCGTCATGATATTGAGCGGTTTATTGAGATTCATATTGAACAAGGAATGGTTCTTGAACGAAACCAGAATTCCATTGGCGTCGTTTCCCATATTGTAGGACAACGTCGTTATACGGTAAAAGTGAGCGGTGAAAGCAATCATGCTGGTACGACTCCGATGTTTTATCGTAAGGATGCAGTGACCACAACGTCACGATTGATTACGTATTTAACCGATAAAGCAAAAGAATTCGATTCACAGTTAGTGGCAACCGTAGGGAAAATCAATGTAAAACCTAATGTGCCCAATGTGGTGGCAGGTGTTGTGGAATTCAGCTTAGACATCCGAAATCATCGCGAAGACATGCTTAACCGATATTGTGAAGATATATTTGCTGAATTTGAAAGAATCGCAACCGAGTTAGAGATGAACGTTCAAGTATCACAGTGGATGGATGTCAAACCGATTGCGATGGATAAAGGGATGAACAGGATGGTTCGTCAGCTTGCATCCAATAAAAACATTAGCCATCAGGATATCGTCTCCGGTGCTGGACATGATGCCCAAGTATTTGCCACGATTTGCCCTACTACTTTATTGTTTGTACCGAGTCAAAAAGGCATAAGTCATTCTCCTCAAGAGTTTACAAAATTAGAAGATTTGGAGACAGGAGTAGAGCTTCTGACAGAGCTATTATACAAATTGGCCTACTAAGGGGGATGGAAGATGAGTTTTTCAGAGCTAAATACACCGAAGAGAACGATTATGACACCAGGACCAGTGGAAGTGGACCCGAGGGTTCTAAGAGCACTCAGTACACCGATATTAGGGCAGTTCGATCCAGCTTTTACAAATATTATGAATGAAGTAATGGAAATGCTACGAAAGGTTTTTCAGACGAACAATCATTGGGCGTTCCCGATTGATGGAACGTCTCGTGCTGGGAATGAAGCAGTGTTATCGAGCATAATCGAACCAGGGGATAAAGTACTTGTTCCGATTTATGGCCGTTTTGGTCATTTGCTTGTGGAAATCTGTGAAAGATATGGCGCAGATGTTTATACGCTCGACTGTCCATGGGGCGAGGTCTTTGACCCAAGAAAGATTATAACTGAAATGAAAAAGGTATCTCCAAAACTTGTTGCGATTGTACATGGCGAAACTTCTACTGGAAGAATACAGCCGCTCCAAGAAATTGGAAAGGCGTGTCGTGAGCAAGATGTTTTATTGGTAGTTGATGCTGTGGCTTCGATTGGTGGAGTTGAAGTAAAAACAGATGAATGGTTTATTGATGCAGTAATAGGTGGAACACAAAAGTGCCTGTCTGTCCCATCTGGAATGGCGCCCATTTCCTATAATGAGCGGATTGAGGAGATTATTCTCTCTCGTAAAAAGGTGGAACGAGGAATTGCGACCGATGAGGACCGTCAATATGTGCGAAGCAAGCTTCCGATTGCAAGTAACTATTTTGATTTAGGGATGTTACAAGATTATTGGAGCCCAAGAAGATTGAATCATCATACGGAAGCGACCTCGATGGTGTATGCCTTGAGGGAAGGCTTGCGACTTGTATTGGAAGAAGGTTTGGAAGAGAGGTTTGAGCGCCATCAATTTCATGAGCAAGCATTAATAAAAGGAATTGAAGCGATGGGATTAGAACTTTTTGGTGATCCTGAAAACAAGCTCACTTGTGTTACCTGTGTCAAGATTCCTACGGGTGTCGATGGAGACGCGGTAAGAAACATGCTCCTACAGCAATTTGGGATTGAAATTGCTTCATCTTTTGGACCATTACACGGGAAGATTTGGAGAATTGGAACGATGGGTTATAGTTGCAGGAAGGAAAATATTCTTTCAGTCTTAGGAGCGTTAGAGGCAGTACTTATCCGCCATGGAGTGGCAGTCAATCGAGGAAATGCATTGCAAGCAGCCCTTGATCATTATGACGCCAAGGTGGTGGGATAAATGTTCATTTTCGATTTAGTTATTCGTAATGGTTTCGTCGTCTTACCGGAAGGTGTGAAGAAAGCTGATATTGGGATTAAAGATGGCAAGATTGCTAAAATAGATGCAAATCTAACTGAGCAAGCGGACAAAGAAATGGACGCGAGTCGGTTATATATTTTCCCAGGTGCCATTGATGTTCATGTCCATTTCAATGATCCTGGAAGAGAAGAATGGGAAGGCTTTGAAACCGGTTCTGATATGATGGCAGCTGGTGGCTGTACGCTCTTTTTTGATATGCCATTAAATGGGGTTCCATCAACCATTAGCAAGGAAGCCCTGATGCAAAAAGTAGAGGTAGCACAAGAGAAATCAATGGTTGATTTTGCCTTATGGGGCGGACTTGTCCCAGGAAATGTCGAATATTTAGGAGGACTTGCTGAGGCTGGAGCAATAGGCTTTAAAGCTTTTCTTTCCGAATCTGGAAATGAGGAATTTGAGCGCATTGATGACATTACTTTGTTGAGTGGAATGAAAGAGATTGCTTCATTGAACAAAGTTCTTGCCCTCCATTCGGAAAGTGATGCGATAACGAAATGGCTAACGGCTGAAAAGCGACAAAAAGGACAATTCAGTGCAGATGATTACCTAGAAACGCGACCGATTCTTGCAGAAGTCGAGGCGGTTGAAAGAGTCCTGTCCTATGCAAAAATCACAGGCTGTCCGATTCATTTTGTCCATATAAGCAGTGCGGCTGCCGTGGGGAAAATTGAAGAAGCAAAAGAACAGGGCATTGATGTAACCGTGGAAACCTGTCCCCATTATTTACTATTCTCCCATGAAGATTTAGTAGAAAAAGGAACAGTTGCGAAATGTGCACCACCATTAAGAGAGAAAGAAGAACAGGAGAAATTAATTCATTTATTCATAGATGGTAAGTTTGATATGATTGCCTCTGATCACTCTCCTTGTCCTTTTTCCTTAAAGGATCCAAAGACTCATCATCTTTTTGAGGCATGGGGTGGAATTAGCGGGGGGCAGTTTACCTTACTTGCCATAATTGAGTTAGCGTTAAAGTATGATCTTCCTTTTGAAAAAATTGCTAAGCAACTGTCAGCGAATCCAGCGGAACGGTTTAAACTTCCTTTTAAAGGGGAAATTGCGGTGGGCGAACCTGCCAATTTTGCGATTGTATCAACAGAAGAAACGTTCACCGTAACGGAGTCTAACTTCTTTGCAAAACATAAAGAAAGTCTCTATCTCGGGCATACTTTTCCTTGTAATATAAAGTCTACAATAAATAATGGGAATATCATTTTTGAAGATGGACACATTAAACTATCGAAAAACAAGGGGAAATGGCTTAAAGGCATAGCAAATTAATAAAAAAATTCGACCTAAGGATAAAGAAAGGTATAATAAAAGGTATTAGAAAAGAAGGAAGAAGCCCATTCTATAAATGGATGAGGCTTCTTTTCTTTTTCTCGAAATAACTAAATAGGACGGTTTTTATGAATAAAACAATAAAGTTAAAAGTAAAGTCATCATATGTGAAGAGTGTTAAGGCTGGAGTTCCTCTAATCAAAAAGGAAGCGATTCAAAATGCAAATCAACTAGGTGAGGAAGGGACTCTCATTGAACTAACAGATGACAAAGGTGCCTTCTTAGCAAAAGGATATTATGGGCAACAAAATAAAGGAATTGGATGGATATTAAGCAGACAGAAGGACGAGCAAATTGACGCCATTTTTTTCGAGAAAAAAATAAAGAAAGCTTTAGAGCATCGTCAGTTTCTCTTTAAAGATCCTGAAACAACAGCTTTTCGATTGTTTAATGGAGAAGGAGATGGAATTGGTGGAGTAACGATTGAGTATTTTGATGGCTACCTCCTTATTCAATGGTATAGTGAGGGCATTTATCAGTTTAAAGATGTGCTGAGCGAAGCCCTAAACAAGGTTGTCGATTATAAAGGTCTTTATGAAAAGAAACGTTTCGCAGAGCAAGGGACTTATATGGAGGACGATGATTTTGTCACCGGAGAAAGAGCTCCTGAACCACTTCTTGTAAAGGAAATTGGCATGAGCTTTGCCGTTTATCTTAATGAAAGTGCGATGGTTGGAATCTTTTTAGATCAACGAGAGGTAAGGAAGAAGATTCGTGATAAATATGCAGAAGGCAAGACGGTATTAAACACCTTTTCGTATACTGGTGCCTTTTCAGTCGCTGCTGCATTAGGTGGTGCCATAAAAACAACAAGTGTCGATGTGGCAAATCGCAGTAAAAGCAAAACAATTGAACAATTTAGTGTCAATGGAATCGATTACGAAGCACAGGATATTATCGTTGAAGATGTGTTTAACTATTTTAAATATGCGGTTCGTAAAAATCTTAGCTTTGATTTAGTGGTCCTTGATCCACCGAGCTATGCTCGCTCTAAAAAGCATACATTCAGTGCAGGAAAGGATTATCCGGACCTATTAGAAAAAGCTATTCACATCACAGAAAAGGGTGGAGTTATTGTCGCCTCTACTAATTGCAGTACATTTGGAATGGATAAATTCAAAGGTTTCATTGAAAAAGCTTTTCAGCAGGCTAATACCAAGTATCAAATTCTTGAAGAGTTCAGGCTTCCTGCAGATTTTAAAACGATTAAAGAATTTAAAGAAGGCGATTATTTGAAGGTCGTTTTTCTTAAAAAATTATCGTAAATCACACTAATAACCGTAATGAAAGGAACCTCAAACCTGGTTCCTTTTTTGTATGTCTCGATAACGAAATTTTTTCCAAAAAAACGCTGAATGAGTGATTTCAGAGAATATAAAGTCATGCATTACTCAAATACTATCCCTATATGTAAAAAAAAGGTGGGAATGGTATGAGTACAAACGATGAGGTATTGTCTATTTTTGCTCTAGGTGGACTTAATGAAGTAGGCAAAAACATGTACTGTATTCAATATGCAGATGATATGATCGTTATTGACTGTGGGAATAAATTTCCAGATGAGAGTTTATTGGGGATTGATTTGATTATTCCTGATGTCTCATTTTTAGAGGAAAACAGAGATAAAGTTAAAGCGTTAATTGTGACACATGGGCATGAGGACCATATTGGAGGGATCCCGTATCTGTTAAAAAAGATTGATGTGCCTGTTTTTGCGACGCGATTTACACTTGGATTAATTGAATTAAAGTTGGAAGAGCATAAATTATTACGGGAGACCAAACTAGTAGAGATAGATTCAGATGCTGAATTAAAAATTGGTCAAATGATCGTACAATTTTTCAGGGTGAATCATAGTATTCCTGACTGCCTAGGTGTTGTATTCCGAACACCACAAGGAAATATTGTCCATACAGGTGACTTTAAATTTGATTTAACCCCTGTTAATCAACAGTATTCGGATATTCATAAAATGGCCCAAATCGGTACAGAGGGCGTATTACTATTACTCTCGGAAAGCACAAATGCTGAACGGCCAGGAGGTACACCGTCGGAGAAAATGGTTGGAGAGCAAGTAATGGAGGCATTCATTAAGGCAAAGCAAAAGGTGATCCTATCAACATTTGCTTCTAATATAAACAGAGTGCAACAAGTGGTGGATGCTGCAATAAGAACAAATCGGAAACTTGCTTTACTTGGGAGAAGTATGGTCAATGTTGTGGATGTGGCCATTCAAAGAGGGTACTTACATGTCCCTGAAGGAATGCTGATTGAACCAAATGAAATCAATGAGTTATCTCCTGAACGGGTCGCTATTTTATGTACGGGAAGTCAAGGAGAACCATTGGCAGCCTTATCCCGCTTATCGACTGGAAACTTCAGAGGGGTGGAAGTGTTAGCTGGTGATACGGTAATACTCGCGGCTGGTCCAATCCCAGGAAATGAAAAAAGTGTATCGAAAATCATTGATAATTTATTTTCACTTGGTGCCCATGTTATTTATGGTTCTGGAAAAGGAATGCATGTTTCTGGTCATGGACATCAGGAAGATTTAAAATTGATGCTTACGCTTATGAAACCGAATTATTTTATCCCGATTCACGGAGAATATCGGATGCTCCATCAGCATCGATTATTAGCGGAATCCGTTGGGGTCAAACAAGAAAATACGTTTATCCTCAAAAATGGTGAAGTGGTTGATATTGAACATTCGCTTGCTCGTCACACAAGACGTATTCATGCTGGAGATACGTATGTAGATGGAGTAGGTGTTGGTGATATCGGTGATATTGTCTTAAGGGATCGGAAGCAACTTTCAGAAGATGGAATGCTCGTCATTGTCCTAACGATGAGTAAGGTAGATAAAAAATTGATATCAGGTCCTGATACGATAACGAGAGGCTTTATCTATGTAAGAGATTCTGAAGAATTAATAAGGGATATGAATCGAATCATCGAAAAAACAGTAAAGGATTTAAACATTTCTGGAAGAGGTCAATGGAGCACCGTGAAACAAAACTTAAAGAAAACCATTGGTGAATTTTTATATACAAAAACTAAAAGAAGGCCGATGATATTACCGATCATCATCGAAATTTAATGAGGAGAGAACTCTTTATCATTGCAATGCTGTAACGTAATGGGATAACATAAAAGTGAAAATAATGAATATGGGGATGCAACTGTATTCAAATAGAGAGAAGAACAGCAAAGAAAGTTGGTACTAAAAATGAGTGAAAAAAGCGTTATTTTTTTTGATATTGATGGGACTCTTCTGAACCATGATAAAAAATTACCAGAGTCAACAAAAAAGGCTGTATTCGATTTAAAGGAGCAAGGACATGTAGTGGCGATAGCAACAGGCAGAGCCCCATTCATGTACGAGGATTTACGAAATGAATTAGGGATCAATACCTTTGTTAGCTACAATGGACAATATGTCGTGTTAAATGGGGAAGTATTGTACACGAATCCTCTTTCTAATCCTTCCCTTCTAAAATTGACAGAAGCAGCACTTGCGAATGATCATCCAGTTGTTTATATGGACCATGTGGGCATGAGGGCAAATGTTCCGGAGCATTCGTATATTAATGAAAGCATAAGCTCTTTAAAAATCGAGCACTTCCCTACTCATGATCCTCATTATTATAAAGAGCGAGATATTTTTCAAACCCTTCTATTTTGTCCTGAAGGAGAAGAAAAGCAATATGAAGATAGCTTTGAAGATTTTGATTTTATCCGTTGGCATTCTGTTTCTTGTGATGTACTGCCAAGAGGTGGTTCGAAATGGAAAGGAATCGAAAAGATCGTCGAAAAACTAGGGATCCCAAAAGAGCGTCAATATGCTTTTGGTGATGGATTAAATGATCTGGAAATGCTGTCGATGATTCATCATGGTGTTGCCATGGGGAATGGTGAGGAAGAAGCAAAGGCAGTCGCTAAATATGTGACTAAATCTGTGGAAGAAGATGGCATTCTCCACGGACTAAAAATGGTTGGCTTATTATAGAAAACAATCCAAATATAGAAGAAGAGTATTAAAAATGACTGCACGTTTTTAATACTCTTTTTCGTATCTTAATTTCTTGTCGTCAAAGGGAAGGAATCATGGGAGTAATTAAGGCTGATAAAGGAACGATCTTTGCTTCTTTTTCATACTCCGGTAAATATGTTTTTAAAGCACTAACCACTTTATTGCCAGTTATGCCAACATGCCCAATGGCAATGAATTGTTGGCGGTTATCAAGGCGATCGGTCAATTTAGATGCTTGCTGGTATATATGTCTTTCAGAGTAAATATGGTCAAAGAACATATCGTTTTCAAGAAAAGGAACAGATAATTCTTCAGCGATTTTTGGAATGACACTTTTTTGAGCCGTTTTACTATCGAGATAATAAAGATTGTTTTCCTTACATACTTCAAGAATAATCCGCATCACTCTCTCGTCCTCAGTCGCTTTTGAACCCATGTGATGGTTCATACCGACGGCATAGGGAACGGTTTGAATCGCTTGTTCAACTCTTTTTCTAATCTCTTTATCACTTAAATCGGTTGTAATTGCACCAGGACCTAACCAACTCTTTTTTCCTTTCTTGGGCTCCATCGGCAAGTGAATGATGACTTCATGTCCTTTTTCATGTGCGAGCTTAGCATCTTTTTCCGTAGTAGATAAAAAGGGCATAATCGCTACCGTAAGGGGAATGGGAAGGGCAAGCATTTCCTTTGAACCTTCCATATTATTTCCGAAATCATCAATGACAATGGCCAATTCTTTTTTCCTGGTTGGTTCTTGATTTACTGACTCTGCATGAACAGGTATCGAAGAAAAAACAATGAATATAGCTAACAGCATAATGCGCATGTATCGTCACTCCTTTTTCTTTAAGATTTCACAATTCATACTCTTTCATCCAAAGAAGTTATCCATCATAAATCCGTACGGGAAAAAATAAAAAGTTAGGTGAAAGAAATGGACATTAAACATTTACAATATTTTATTGAAGTGGTTCATGCAAATAGTTTTTCTCGAGCTGCTGATAATCTTTATATCACTCAGCCGACGATAAGTAAGATGATCAAAAATTTTGAGGAGGAGGTAGGGGTTCCACTTTTTGAACGGTCCAGAAAGCAATTGACTCTTACAGATGCTGGAAAATTGATTTTCGAGCAAGCGACATTAATTAATCGAGCATATCATAACTTAGAAAATGAACTAGATAATCTTTTAGGATTAAAAAAAGGACATATTCGTATCGGATTACCTCCTATTTTTAATGCTCATTTGTTTCTTAAAATTGTAAGTAGCTTCCATGAGAAATATCCTGGAATCACATTTCAGCTTATGGAACAAGGATCGAAAAAAATTGAAGAGGCTGTGGAAAAAAATCTGCTAGATGTAGGAATTGTTGTTTTACCTACGCAAACAGATATCTTTGAACATTTAGCATTAAAAGAAGAAGATTTTCGGGTAATTCTCCATAAGTCACATCCATTTGCCGTAAGGAAGGAAGTTGAATTAGCGGAATTAGCGAACGAATCGTTCATTACTTATAATCGAGATTTTGTTCTCAATGATCGTATCCTGCATGCTTGTCAATCGGTTGGGTTTACTCCCAATATTATTTCGGAGAGCTCACAACGCTCTTTTATCGAAGACATGGTTTCTTGGAAGCTTGGCATCGCCCTCATCCCTGAAAGCATTTGCCATAATTTAAACCATCGAATTAAGGCCATAAAAGTCATTAATCCTTCGATTAAATGGAAGTTAGGAATCATTTGGAGTAAACATCATTATCTTTCATTTGCTGCCAAAGAATGGCTTTCTTTTACGAAGGAAAAGCTTAAGGAAGAAAAAACAATATAAAGCTGAATACATAAGAGACGGAGGAAATGATGCCGTCTCTTTTTTTGTGCTTCAACTATTCGTTTTGAGAATGGATGTAAACTCTTTCATAGATAAATGGAATATTTCAGATGAAATATAACCATTTTACTTGACGTAAGTAGAGACGTACAATTTTTAAGAAAGGTTATTTCTATTTACAAGTCGTTTATAGGATTAAAACCAATGAAATTGTTTGAATGAAAGGACTTAAGAGATGGAAGCAAAAAAAGCAAGTGAAAGTCGCATTGTTAATACAGCCCAAGTCTTATCCTGTGACTTAAACAATTACAATACACTTTTTGGTGGAGTATTAATGAAAAAACTGGATGATGCTGCAACATTATCTGCTCGTAGACATTCAAGAGTAAAAGAATGTGTGACAGCCTCAACCGATTCGATTGATTTCTTATACCCTATTCATCAAACCGATTCAGTTTGTGTAGAGTCGTTTGTTACCTATACAGGAAAAACTTCAATGGAGATTTTTTGTAAAGTGGTTGCCGAGGATATTATCACTGGTGAACGGAGAGTTGCAGCTACAGCATTCTTAACCTTTGTCGCACTTGATGAAAATAAACAGCCTGTCCAAGTACCGCGTATTTTACCTGAATCAGAAGAAGAGAAATTTCTTTACGAAACCGGTAAAGAGCGGGCTGAAATGAGAAGGATTCGAAGAAAGAAAAGTAGAGAACTTGCTGAATATATTTCACTTAAAAAACCGTGGGATCAATAAAAGGAGGATGAAGCTATGTTCACATTATCAAGTATAAATGAGTTAGAAGAGGCACAAAAAAGTATTGATATAATCAAAAAAGATTACCCTGTGCTGTTTGAAAAACTATTAGATGCAGTATATTTAACAAGAGCTCTGCAATTTAAATATCGGTATATGGGTTGTTTAATCATGGATGAGGAGGCTGGTGTTGACACACCGCAATTTGTGTATGGTTCTGTAATTAGAGTATATAAAAAGGAACTCAAAAAATTAAAAGAAGATCAAGACTTTCTTGTTTTAAAGCAATTGTTTGCAAAGTTTTGTGATGCTGGCTACTCAAAAATATCCCTCCTCGTTTTGGGGATGCCGCCAGAATCATTAGTTGGACCATCTTATATTCGATAAGAATGAAGGAGTAAAGACATTAAGGGTCGTTACTCCTTTTTTTGTGTCCTAGGAAATTATAGCGGGTATCCTCATTCAAATTGAAAAGGCTTCACTCGAATGAGGCTTTGAACAGAATTGAGATATACAAAGGCCCAACTCGAAAAAAGGTATTTTCATCGACACGGAGAATTGAGGAAATCTTTCATAACCCATTAGGGATATTTTTATTGATGGGACTTTCATGCCAATAAATCGGCCAGGGTCTTTATATTACCTTAATAATCATCACTAAAAGAGGAGCTTATTGATTAAGCTCTTTTTAGTTTCCGAACAATTGCACGAAAGAGGACTCGGGAAAAAATATCCAAGTTTATCCTATTGTGATATTATAAATAGTGAGTCAATCGATTGAATGTTGCGTGATTTCTGAATATTTTTAGAAAATGAGGAAACGGGAGATGCCCATGAACAGATATAAAAGTGAAGCCCTGAAATTATATAAAGACAGTGTTCTCCTCCTTATTTTAATAGGTCTCGTATTTATTACAACAGAATTTAAATTGACTCTAGTTTTTGGTATTACATTTACTTTTTCTAGTTTGTTCTTATTTCTTGTTTTCCGTATTTATGGTTTATCTTTGGCGGTAGTAACAGGTCTTGCTGCCCTCCTTTTTGTGCCAAGAGAATTACATCTTCTAGGCTTAAGCGCGATCCCAATTATAGAAGTATTGTTTGTCGGTCTATTCTTCCTCAAAGGCAGAAAGGCAAAAATGTTTTATGTCGATGCCTTATTTTGGCTTGTGATTGGTGGATTTCTATTATTCTTTCTTAATCGTAATTCCCTTACTGACTATGCCCTTTATTTTACAATCAGTAAAGATATTGTAAACGGATTATTGAATGTTCTACTAGCAGATATGCTGCTTGCGTATTTTCCATTTTATCGTTTGCTTAAAAGTAACCGTTTAAATAAAAACCATGTATCAATACATCAATTTTTATCCCACATTACCTTGTTTTCTATTTTAGTTCCATTTTATATCAATGTTATTTCTAATACGTTTAATACCTATGAATCTCTTCCTAAAGAAATAAGTACAGAGGCAGCAGGTATTGCTACTCGAATTGAGCAAGCTCTACTTGGATTGGATGAGGAAGATGTTTCTGGGATAAAGGAAGTAGTCCTACGTAACCAATTACAAGGGAATGAGATACTACTCGAGCGTGAAGAAGGAACCATTGTGACAACCGACTCAATGATCTTAAATAATTCTCGTGATTTGCAAGAAAAGTATTCGATCAAAGAAATGGCCCCCCATTTGTATGAGGCATTTCCAAAAAACAAAGAAAATCTCCAATCACTAAATAAATGGTCGGAAGGTCAATATATATACATAAGAAGTGTGGATTCGATGACTATCCTGCTTCAATATCCAATTAATCAATATCAAAATGACATCTTTCAGCTTTCCCTTGAACAATCACAATACCTGTTATTAATGGTGTTATGTTTGGTATTGTTACTTCTAGCTTTTAATCGCATGCTTACAAATAATCTAAAGCATCTAACAGTGATCACAACGGGCCTTCCTCAAAAGTTAAGGAGGTTTGAGGGGATTGAGTGGCCACAGAGTTCGCTTTACGAGCTTCAACTACTGGGACGGAATTTGCGGAAAATGGCAGATAAATTAACTGAATTGTTCCAAGAAAGTACAGAAATGAACCAAAAATTAAAAGAATCAGAGGAACAACTTCATTGTTTGGCTTATTATGATGGTCTAACATCTTTGCCAAATCGTCATTACTTTCAAAATTATGTGAATGAACTGATCAATGATCCTTTGAATAAAATGCTCGCCATTATTTTTATTGATCTCAATCAATTTAAGCAAATCAATGACACACTTGGGCATGATGCAGGGGATGTATTGCTTACTTTAACAGCCAAAAAGCTCAAGGTATTACAGAATAATGACCGTGAAGTCTTTCGATTAGGCGGAGACGAATTTGTGATTGTTCATCGGTTACAACATAAAGATGAAATTCAAGCTACCTTGGATTTGATTATTAGAGAATTATCTACTTATTTCCGAATTCATGAACAGGATCTTTATATTACGGCGAGTATTGGCGTTAGTATGTACCCAGATGATGGACAGGACTTGAATACACTTGTAAGATTTGCTGATATTGCCATGTACATTTCGAAGGAAATGGGTGGCAACACGGTTCAGTTTTACGATGAGTCAATGAAAGATAAATTTCAGGAACGTCTCTTTATTGAAAATGCCTTACGTGCTGTAGTCGATACTGGCGGATTTGAACAGTATTATCAGCCAAAAACACTATCAGGAAAAGTGACAAGTGTTGAGGCGTTATTAAGATGGAAAGACCCTGAACTTGGAGCTGTTTCTCCAAGTGTGTTTATTCCGATTGCAGAAGAGATGGGGTTAATTTTTCAAATTGATGAATGGTCGTTAATTCAAGCATGTAAACAAACAAAACAATGGCAAGAAGAAGAGGCTATATTTATCCCGATTTCGGTTAATATTTCTGCCAAACATTTTCAACAAGAATATCTTGTTTCCATGGTAAAAAAGGCTCTTGAAGAATCAGCGGTAGAACCAAGTTATTTAAAGCTAGAAATAACAGAAAGTGTGTTTATTAGAAATCCTCAGCATGTGTCCAATGTGATGGAGCAGTTAAAAGAGATGGGGGTGCAAATTTCCATTGATGACTTTGGAAAAGGATATTCTGCCCTATACCAGCTTCTACATCTACCGATTGATGAGATCAAAATCGATCGACAATTTATCAAGGATATTAATGAAAATGACAAGCAGGCACTGTTAGTTAAATCGATTTTGTCTTTTGCCCATGGGCTTGACCTCAATGTTGTGGCAGAGGGTGTCGAAACAAATCATGAAAAAGAAGTTTTAATGCAAATGGGTTGCGATGAAATACAAGGCTTTTTGTTCAGTCCTCCTGTGAGTAAAGATGAGTTTGTGAGATTGGTACGTACGAAAGAGCCAAATTACCTATGAAACTCTCTGTTTTTATCATACATATGAATCATCTTTTGTAGTATGATTTAATTATATATGTAGGTACTATAACTTAGTGATAAGAAGCGGAGAGAAAGTGGAATGCGTTTAGTGAAGTTAGATAACTGCCAATCTGGAACGCAATTGGGAAAATCGATATTCCGTGAAAATGGGACCATCCTTTTGACACGAGGAACCTATTTAACGAATAATTTAATTAAACGGTTGAAAGAATTAAATGTTTTTACTGTATTTATAGAGGATGAAGTATCTGAGGGAATTGAAGTTACGGAAACGATTCCAAATGAGCTACGGCAAGAAGCAGCAATGGCAATAACCGAAGGATTAGATGAGTTAGTCCATATACATAAACGTCCAAATGTCCATGGGATCATGAAAACAGGTCGAGTTGTACGTAGTATTCAGAAGGTGTTTAAGGATATTTTGTCTTGTCTCAATGAGAGTCAAGCGGCCTTGAATCTACTGGCAACGGCAAAGGTTCAGGAAGACCATGTTTATAATCATTCTCTAAATGTCTCGATTTATGCTTGTCAGTTAGCGATTGAAAACGGATTGCCGATCAAGAATATTGAGGAAATTGGTTTAGGTGCCATGCTGCATGATCTAGGTAAACTTTATATTCCGAAAGAGATTCTAAATAAACCGGGAAGACTGACAGAAATGGAATATGAGCTGATTCAGTCTCATTGTGAATTAGGCTTTGAGCGGTTAAGAAAGATTCATGAGATTCCCATACCTGTAGCCCATTGTGCCTTGCAGCATCATGAAAGAATAGATGGAACAGGCTATCCAAGGGGTTTAAGAGAAAATGAGATTCATAAGTATGCCAAAATCATAAGTGTTGCTGACGTTTTTGATGCCGTCACAAGTCATCGAACCTATCGACCTGCGATGCTACCCCATAAGGGAATTGAAATTCTTCAAAGGGGGATGGGGACACAATTCGAGGCCAAGCAAGTGGAACTATTCAAAGAATGTGTGGCCATTTACCCGCCAGGTCTGACGGTTCTTTTAAATGATGGAAGAACTGGAATCGTTTCAAAATATAATTTCCAGATAGTAGGTAGACCAGTGGTACGGATTATAAAAGATCAAGAGAATCAAACTGTACAACCTTATGAAATTGATTTATCGGCAACTAAATATACTGCGCTTGATATAGTTGAAGCAGATGCGTTGCTATAATGAAAAAGCCAGTCTTCTTTTGTTGATGAAGACTGGCTTTTCTAATAAGTTACACTCTGAATTTAGAAACATTTTCTTGTAGTTCTTGGGCCATGCTGCTTAATGTATGGGCAGAGGCTGTAATTTCTTCCATGGAAGCATTTTGTTCTTCTGCAGAAGCTGCCACCTGTTGTGAATTTCCAGCAGCTTGTTGGGAAATCGTTGCAATTTCGGACATTTTTTGGACCATGTCTTCCGTACTTACATTTACTTCTTCTACAATGGCCGATACTTCTTGCGCTTGGGTGCTAATACTTGAAATCATGTCAGTAATTTCATGGAATGAGTTACCTGTCTCATTCACCTTTTCAATTCCTGATTTAACAGAGTTCTTTCCTTCTTCCATGGAAAGAGTAACCTGATTGATTTCTTTTTGAATTTGACCAATAAGGGCACGGATATTGTCCGTTGCTTTATTGGATTCCACAGCTAGTTTGCGAACTTCATCCGCTACAACAGCAAAACCTTTTCCATGCTCGCCTGCTCTCGCAGCTTCAATTGCTGCATTTAAAGCAAGGAGATTTGTTTGCTCGGATACTTGTGAGATTAAATCAACTATTTTGCCAATTTCTTTCGAACGGGTACCAAGTACTTGAATATTATCAGCAATCTTTGATACTTGCTCTTGAACCGTGTTCATTTGTGTCACGGTCTCAGAAACAACAACATTGCCTGCTTCAGCCCTTTCACTCGTAGAAACACTCAAATTCGAAACGATTTGGATAGAACCTGCGACCTGCTCCATTCCATGAGAAATTTCCTGCATCGATTGATTTCCATTCATAGCACTTTGAACTTGATTTTCCGAACCAGCAGCAACTTCCTGAATCGCAATCGTTATTTGTTCAGTTGCTTTTGATGTTTGTTCAGAACTTGCTAATAACTGCTCTGATGAGGAGGCAACCGTCTCGGACGTTATGGTTACTTGACGAATAAGGTTTGCTAGATTTGTCCCCATTTCATTAAAGGCTTCAGCAAGAATCACCAATTTCGTCCCTGTTTTTGACTTTAATTGGATCCATCGTCAAGTTTCCATTTGCCACTTCCTTAACATTATCAGTAACAAATTTTAGCGGCTTAGAAATCATTCGTGAAGTAATGTAGGCGATTGATAATCCTAGGACCACTCCACCGATTAAAAAGGCGATGATTAAAACTAAGCTACCATTAAATACTTTATTCGCTTCGTTACTTGCTGCGATTGCGTTATCATGGTTATATGTAACTAATTCATTAACGGTAAACTGGATGCTAGAAAACATATTATCTGCTTCGCCAATCGTTGAGAGAAGACGAATTCCATTGACGTTACCAGTCCCTTGAACGATATTCATATCTCTTCCTAGCTCAATAAATTTTGCATGAATGGCTTGATATCTTTCCCATTTATCTAATAGGGTATTGAAATTTTGCTGTTCTTCTTCAGAGGTAATCGTTGATTCAAAGTTGGCAAATACTTTATCAATCTCTGTAAACGTATCGTCCATCTTCTCAACTAATAAGTTGAGTTTCTTTTCATCTGGTTCAATGACATATTTATATTCGAGGGAAGCGAGGTGTTCAGTTAGGTAATTAATTGTATTGATTGATTCAACACTAGGTAACCAAATGTCGGTAATCTCGGTGCTTTTCTCATTAATGTTATTGGTTGAACTAATGGCGACATAGCCCAAAATCCCCATAATTAAGAGGACAGATGCGAATCCTATGTACAACTTTTTGGAAACTGAGAGATGTAGGTTTAATCTAGGTCTTTTGATTCTTAGCCGTTTCATTCAGGTACCCCCTAAGTATTGTGCTTCTGTCGAAAAATGTTATAATAGTTCTATTTTATACTATTTTCTTAGTGAATTAAAACTATTTTTATAGTAAAGAATAATATGAATAATTAGAATACAAAATCTATGTAGAACACGAATTTTTACATATACCTTCATCTCGATGTATGATAGGGTAACGAAAGGGTGTTGGAATCGTGAAAATTATAAAGTTTCTGCTGATCCCACTAGTGCTTCTTGGAGTTGCTGGATATGCCATCTATTATATTGGTACGAATATTGCTTCGGAAAAACTAATGGATTCAGTGACTACAGAATTAGAAAATAGTGGAGAAATTGACAACATAAAACAAATGATAGAAAGCGATCCAGAGCTTAAATCTCATATGGAAGAAGCTCGAAATGCTGCTGATGAAGATTTGCCTTTTACAACAAAAGGGGAGGCAACGCGAGTTCTCATTAATAAAGTGGGCTTAACGACGCTTAATGAAATTCAGGAGAAGGCACAAGTCGGTTCCGCTTCAATAGAGGAAATTCTCCAAGAGCTTGAAAGCAAGCTATCAGAGGAAGAATTTTTAGCTTTAAAGGTGATCGCATATAAAGAACTGTACGGAAACTAGCCATGATAATGTGGACTAGTTTCTTTTTTTACATACTGCAATCCCGATTGGATAATGGCGGCCTTTTCGACCTGGTACAGGCTCAATGAGCACCCCTTTTTGGTAGTAAAATTCCACTTCTTCATATAGAGTGAACAGCTCTTGAAACTCTTGTTCTGTTAACTGGTGTTCATGGTAGGGCTCACTTGTTGGTTTCCCTCTGCCTTGACCAAAAGGAGTTGATATCACAAGTGTTCCACCAGGCTTGAGCATTTGATAGATGTTTTGCATAAATATGTCTTCTTTATCTACATGTTCAAGTGTTTCAAAGCTAACAATCAAGTCGAATTGGCCCATTTTTTCTGGGAGAATAGGATCTACGCAGTTTTCTACCTGAAAGGAAACTAACGGATGATAATACTTTCCTTTTGCATAAGTAATCGTTTCTCGGTCAATATCGACAGCGATTATTTTTTCAATCTCTTTCTTTTTAGCACCTGCGATCACATTACTTCCAAATCCACTTCCACAGGCAAAATCTAGGACTCGTCCTTTTGCATAATGGATAGCAAAATGATACCTGGCTAAATGCTCTAACAAAAGACCGTTCATAGGTTTCATTAATTCTGGGATCACTCGCTCACCTGTGTATTTCATACTGTTGGCCTCTTTCCACTCTTTTTACATAACATTGTTTCCATACTAGCAAAGAATACTACATTCGTATAGCTTCATGACAATCGTTTCATAGAATAACCCAGTTATCGTGAAAAACGATAACTGGGTTATTTTTTAACGGAAGAGTTTTTGCAGACCTTGTCCTAATACATTGAATGTGAAAATGACATTGGTCATGGCGAGCGCTGGGTAAAAGACAATCCAAACAGGTCCGCGAATGTCGCTGTATGCATTAGCTAAGAGCATCGGCCATGAAATCGATGTGTTTTCAAAAGTAAATGAGGAGATATCCGTTTGAACAAAAGCTTGTGACACAAATATTCCTAGAAATCCTAATTGGCCGAGTAGAAACATGACCTTACCTAAATCACCAACTAGATTAACCAGAAGCTTTCCATAAAGAAATGGCAAATAGTATTTATTCAGAAGCCTAAAAGAAGAGACTCCTACTGACGTTCCACCTGTTACGAATTCTTTCCTAGAAATTTGATTGAATTCAAGTTTAATCATATCGGCAACTCTTCCCACCTCCATCGCTGCGATAATCAGAACGACGAAAAAGGCTCTGGACCCTGCCATGATTAAAGGTGGTAATGTCACGAGTAATATGACGACAATGATTGTCGGTACATAAGAAAGAAAGCCATTGAGCCAGTTGAGTAATGCGTTAGCTCCAAACCAATTCCTATGGGCAAAATAAGCAAGGGGAATGGCTATTAGATAACGAATGAGTGTGATAGAAAGAATGATTAATAGTGTTTCTTTTGCACCTACAACAATCAAACTAAGAATATCTCTTCCATCTCGATCCGTTCCTAATGGAAATTCGTCTGAAGGTTCGTAAGGGGGAACAACTGGGATTTTCTTTTCGTTCCACAAATATTCAATTTCTTGTAATTCCGAATCAATAAAGGGCATGTATTCTCCGAAAAAAGTGATGAAAAGGAGAAAAAGTAACATCATGCTGCCGATGCATAATAAGATATTCCTTTTTAAAAATGTAAGAACTGTCATCGTAACTCACCTGATTTTCGTGGTAATAGTCTATGCTTCAATAGTTTTGAAAGAATGATCGTGGCAAACATAATCAATAGGTAAGGCAACATAAATGCCAAGGCTCTCGGTTCATCATAGGCCAGTATACTTCCTAATAAATGATAACCGGCTCCTTGAAAACTTGATAGTTTTTCCATGATAGGCAGGCTTGTTAAGATGTAAAGCATGACAAATTGTGTTTGGTTCAAAATGGAGTAGAGACAGTTCCAAAGCATATGCTTGAGGATGCTTAATGTCTTTAATCCTTTTGAACGTGCGGTTCGTAAGTAATCCTGACCAACTTCATTTTCTAATGAGGCGGCAGTAAATTTCACCATGTGGATCAGCGGAAATACGGTAATAGCGATCATCGGAATAAGAAAGTTATACCAATGATCATTTCCATAGAGACTAAACTGGGGGAGCCCTTTGTAAAATAGTTTGATTAATATGTATTGAATGGCGATAAAAAGAAAAAAGTCAGGGATGGAAGACAGTATCCATGAAAAAAAGGCTTGTACCTTTCCGATGATTTTTTCTCGAAAATAAAATTGGATAACACCGAGCAGTGTTCCAATAACCATACTTAAGAACAACGCTGGAATAATAATCGTAAAATCTCGTTTTAATAGTTTTTGTACTTCTTCGACAATAGGGACACCTGTACTGTTATTTCCAAATCCTTTTTCTGTTTGGAAATGCTGAATAAATGCTGCGATATTTTCCTTATATAAATCTAGTGTAAAAGGAAAATCAGCAGTGAATACGAGTCCACCGTGATGAACAACATTCATTTCTCTAGGCAATAGCAAGAGGAGAATAAATGCAATAACAATCAAAAAGAAAACAAGTGAACTCTTAATTAACTCCCAACCCATAAGAACCTCCTTTTAATCATTCGAATGACTTTTGTGAAATTATAATATTTGAATAATATTTCATTTTAGAAAATTCAGTTTAGTTGATTTTCTCATAAAAATACTATTTTAGTCAAATTCTCCCACATACATGTATGTCCATGTGCTCATACTAGGATTGGTGATGTAAATGCTATGCAAATCGAATGAAGAATTACAAGCGATGGTAGAAGAGGCTCGAAACTGGACAACAAAAGGGAAAGTGGCCGATTATATCCCTGCCTTAGGTCTAGCAAATCCTGATGATTTATCGATTGCGATTCACTATCCGAATGGAGATTGCTTTTCAGCTGGGAATATCGAAAAGAAGTTTACGTTACAAAGTATATCGAAAGTGATCAGCCTTGCTTTTGTGTTAATGGAGCGAGGAAAAGAATATGTATTTGAGAGAGTGGGGATGGAGCCGACTGGTGATCCCTTCAATTCGATTGTCAAGCTTGAAACAATGGCAGTAGCTAAACCACTAAATCCTATGATTAACGCAGGGGCATTAGTGGTGACCCATATGATTGAGGGAGTTTCTGTGGCTGAAAGATTTAATCGACTTCTTTCGTTTATACAGGGTTTATCTGCTGATTCACAGATTAGCTTTAGTAAGGAAGTAGCGCAATCTGAGTATGAAACCGCTCACTTAAATCGCTCTCTTTGTTATTTTTTAAAAGAGTATGGAATGATTGAAGAAGAGATTGAACCATTAATTGATTTGTATACGAAGCAGTGTGCAATTGAAATGAACTGTTTGGACTTAGCGAGAATTGGAATTGTTTTTGCGATGGACGGAGTAGACCCTGAAAGTGGAAAGCAATTAATGCCATCTGAAGTGGCTCGTATTTGCAAAACTTTTATGGTCACGTGTGGGATGTATAATGCTTCTGGAGAATTTGCCATTAAAATCGGGATTCCGGCCAAAAGCGGTGTTTCAGGCGGAATTATGGGAGCTGTTCCAGGAAAATTCGGAATCGGTATATTTGGCCCATCACTCGATGAAATCGGAAATAGTATCGCCGGGATTAAACTGCTCGAACTTTTATCAAAACGCTATTGCTTAAGTATATTTTAGATGATGAGAATGTCAATCAATTGTCCAATATATTATAGAAGAAACTGGATAGAAAAATGTTAAAATATATGGTAGATAAGGAAAAAATTCCAATATCTAATGAGAAATGAAGAGAGAGAAAATCGTATGGAAAACATAGAAATCGAACTGCGGGGGGTAAAGAAATCTTTCGCAGATGGAGACAAAGAAGTACCTGTATTAAAAGGGATAAGCGCCAAAGTGAAAAAGGGGTCGCTTTTGACGATTGTCGGGCCCTCAGGATCCGGAAAGAGCACGATCTTGTCTCTTTGTAACCTCCTTCAAACACCAGATGTTGGTGAAATTTATGTGAATCAAAAGGAAATTCGAGAATGGCATATTCAAAACCTGAGACGCTATGTTGGGATTGCCTTTCAGTCCGCTCCGATGATGCAAGGTTCGGTAAGTGATAACTTATCCCTGCCGTTAAGGTTGCAGGACCAAGAGTTAGAAAATCCGGAAACATATTTGGAGTATGTCGGTTTGTCTACTGACTTATTGTCGAGAGAAGCGAAGGAGCTATCAGGTGGTCAAAGACAACGGCTATCTCTTGCTCGGACGTTGGTCAATAATCCGTCTGTTTTACTTTTGGACGAAGTAACTTCTGCTCTTGATTCAAAAACATCTCAAGGAATAGAGGAGCTTATTCAGCGAATTAATAAAGAACGTACAGTAACCATTCTATGGGTAACGCATGATCTAGCCCAAGCAGAAAGTGTTGGAGATGAAACATGGCTAATCAAAGATGGACAACTAGTTGAGGCAGCCCCAACGAAGCAATTTTTTTCCAAACCAAAGGATGAACGGACAATAGACTTTTTAGATTTGGTGAGGAGTAACGTATGAGCTTAACGGCCATTATTTTTAGTTTTATTTTTGTTATTTTAGCTCTATTTTTATCGAATGCTTTTAAACTAGGTTTAGGTAAAGATATTATCATTACTTGCATTCGCGCAACGATTCAATTATTGATCGTAGGCTATATTTTAAAGTTTGTTTTCGGCTTTGATCATCCATTTGTGATCATTTTGATGCTTCTAATGATGGTGTCTGTAGCAGCAAAAAATGCTGCCAAACGAGCAAAGGAAATACCCAATGTATTTTGGAAAATCTTCCTCACCATTGCTGTTGTTGAAATCATAACCCAAGGCTTTTTATTAGGATTAAAAATTGTTCCAGCAGAACCACAATATATCATTTCGATTAGTGGGATGATTATAGGTAACTCGATGATTATCGCCAATCTCTTACTCAATCGATTGAAAGCAGAAATTGAAATGAGAAGAGAGGAAATCAATCTTGTTCTATCTTTAGGAGGGAGCGTCAAACAATCGATCTTTCCGATTTTGAAACAATCGATTCGTGCCAGCTTAATTCCAACGATTGAAGGACAAAGAACAATCGGTCTTGTACAGCTACCTGGAATGATGACCGGACAAATAATTGCAGGAGCAGACCCGATACAAGCGGTCAAATTTCAACTATTAATCGTCTTCTTAATCATGTCAGCGGCGAGTTTAACAGCTATCATTCTAGGATTTCTGATCTATCCAAGTCTATTTAATAAAGAGCAACAGCTAAAAGTATTTAAATAATAGGTAGAAAGCCCGTGCATCTAAAGCTTGATGTGACGGGCTTTTTCTATGTGAAGAAGGAGCATACGGGAGGATCTTAGAGGAAAATGGATGATTTATAAGGATATGACACTTAACTTTGTACAGTTATTTCTGAACATACTTTTTTAACAGAATAAAGCTAAATTTCGAGTTTGTTCAAATAATTCTGGAAAGGTATAATAAAAAACAATGGATAAAATTTCTAAAAATATCGTGCTGTTGCCTTATAAAGATAATAGAGGTGAAAGAATGAATGATGCGAAAATAGAAGTCCGAAATGTGACGAAGGTCTTCGGAAAGTCTCCTATGCAAGGAGTAAAAATGCTAAATGAAGGCCTGAGTAAAAAGCAAATTCTCGAAAAAACCGGAATGACTGTGGGGGTCAATAAGGCAAGCTTCGAAGTAAGAAGTGGTGAGATATTTGTGATTATGGGCTTATCAGGAAGTGGAAAATCAACATTAGTCCGCATGTTCAATCGTTTGATTGATCCAACCGATGGTCAAGTACTGATCGACGGACAAGATATTGTTAAGATGAAACCGAACGAGCTAAGAGAAGTACGTCGTTCCAAGATAAGTATGGTTTTCCAACGTTTTGCCCTTTTTCCACACCGTACTGTTTTAAGTAATACAGAATATGGACTAGAAGTTAAAGGGGAAAATCAGAAGAAACAACGTGAAATAGCGTTAGAAGCTCTTAAACTAGTTGGTCTCGAAGGCTATGAAAATAGTTATCCTAGTGAACTCAGTGGGGGAATGCAGCAACGGGTTGGTTTAGCTCGTGCTCTTGCGAATGATCCCGATGTGTTATTGATGGACGAGGCGTTTAGTGCCCTTGATCCTTTAATTCGAAAAGATATGCAGAACGAATTGCTAGAGCTTCAAGAAACAATGGAAAAAACGATCATCTTTATAACCCATGATTTAGATGAAGCATTACGAATCGGAGATAGAATCGCATTAATGAAGGATGGTTCCATTGTTCAAGTAGGGACACCGGAAGAAATTCTTATGAATCCAGCGAACGATTACGTAGAACGATTTGTAGAGGATGTAGACTTATCCAAGGTATTAACAGCAGCGCACGTTATGAAACGTCCAGAAAAAATTCTTGCCGATCGCGGTTTAAGAGTAGCTTTACAAATTATGAAAGATGCTGGTATTTCCAGTCTTTATGTTGTCGATAAAAAGCAAAAACTGATTGGAGCGATTACCGCTCAAGACGCAGCGAACGCTTTAAAGAGCAATCAAAAAATTGAAGATATCATGATTCGTGATTTACAAACGGTCACGCCTGATACGTTACTTTCCGATATGTTTGAGCAAGTGGCTACTGCCTCATTACCAGTCGCAGTGATTGATGAAGAAGAACGTTTAAAAGGGATTATCGTTCGTGGTGCGGTGTTAGCTGCACTTGCTGGAGACGATATTCAATTAAACGGAAATGAGGTGAAATAAATGGCCGTACCAAAAATACCACTCGGCGATTGGGTCGATACGTTTGTCGGTTTTTTACAAGTACAATTAGAGCCCCTATTCGATTTAATAAGAGATGGAATCGGAGGCTTTGTCGAATTTATTGTTTGGATTTTATCATCTATTCCTGCTGCTATTCTAATTATCCTGTTTACAGCACTTATGTTATGGGTGAGCAAGTGGACAAATGCCGTTTTTACAGCAGTTGGCCTTCTATTAATCTATAACCTGGGATACTGGGATGGGACCATCGACACTTTAGCCCTTGTGCTAACCTCAGTCGTTATTTCCATTATCATTGGGGTTCCAATTGGAATTTGGATTTCCCAAAATAATACAGCCCGCAATATTGTTACACCAATACTGGATTTCATGCAGACGATGCCTGCATTTGTCTATTTAATTCCAGCGATTCTATTCTTTGGAATCGGTATGGTACCAGGGATTATCGCATCCGTTATTTTTGCTATGCCTCCGACTATCCGCTTAACGAATCTTGGAATTCGTCAAGTACCAGAGGATTTAATTGAGGCGGCGAATGCGTTTGGTTCAACAACGAAGCAAAAACTATTAAAAGTACAGCTTCCATTAGCAACACCAACGATTATGGCAGGGGTTAACCAAAGTGTTATGCTATCCCTTTCAATGGTTGTTATTGCTTCCCTAGTTGGGGCACCAGGACTTGGTGCTGATGTGTACCGAGCTGTCACACAAATCAAGGTAGGAATTGGTTTTGAAGCTGGTTTAGCGATCGTTATTTTAGCGATTGTGTTAGACCGGATTTCTCAAAATATAGGAATGAAAAAACAAAAATAGGGGGACACATTTTATGTTTAAGAAAAAGTTTTTATTAGCAATGGCACTTCTTTTCACCATGCTATTAGCAGCTTGTGGTGGAAATGATGAGGGGTCAGAAGGTGGAGAATCTACTGATGGTGGTAGTGAAGGAATCGGCGAACAAGTAGATTACAAGATTATTGGAATTGAGCCTGGCGCTGGTATCATGCAAGCGACACAAACTGCCCTAGAAGAATATGAAAATTTAGCAGACTGGACTCTTGTTGAATCTTCTTCTGCTGCAATGGCATCAGAGCTTCAGAAGGCTTATGACAATGAAGAGCCAATTATTGTGACGGGTTGGACGCCACACTGGAAATTCGCGAAGTTTGATTTGAAATATTTAGAGGATCCAAAAGGTGTTTATGGAGAAGCAGAAGTGATTCAAACACTTGTACGTGAAGGGCTACAGGAAGATCAAGCAAGTGCTTACACGGTTTTAGACCAATTCTTCTGGACTCCAGATGATATGGCTGCAGTAATGGTAGATATTCAAGAAGGTACTGATGCTGCTGATGCTGCTGCGGCATGGGTAGAAGAAAATGCAGAAACAGTTGCAGAGTGGACAAACGGTGCTGAGGAAGTGGACGGAGAATCGATTAAGCTTGCTTATGTAGCTTGGGATTCTGAAATCGCTAGTACAAATGTTGTTGGAAAAGTGCTAGAAAGCCTTGGCTACGATGTTGAGCTTCTTCAATTAGATGCAGGTCCAATGTTTGCTGCAGTCGCTGAAGGTGATGCTGATGCAATGGTAGCAGCGTGGTTACCAGGAACACATGCATCTTACATGGAAGAGTACGGTGACAAAGTAGTAGACTTAGGACCAAACCTTGAAGGTGCTGCAATCGGTCTTGTCGTACCTACTTATGTAGAAGCAGATTCAATCGAAGATCTAAAATAATTATTGTTAAGGGATGCCCAGATTTCTGGGCATCTTTTTTTGATTGGAGGGGAAAATAATGCTAGCTGGAACATACT
This sequence comes from Robertmurraya phoenicis, assembly GCF_047302285.1. GTDB lineage: Bacteria > Bacillota > Bacilli > Bacillales > Cytobacillaceae > Robertmurraya. The sequence goes on along the minus strand of NZ_CP154845.1, from coordinate 3,917,220 downwards.
AGGAGGTATTTTAGTGGATAAAGAAATGAATTACGGTAGTGACTATAAATTTATTCCCGCCACTTCGATAGGAAGCGGAATTGGAATCGAAGTATTACCCGATTTGTATTCACATACGATTCAAATTGTGAACATCGTGCTAGTCGGTAGCGCCAAAGAGTTTGTTTTAGTTGATGCAGGAATGCCAGGATCATCGGATGAGATTATTTCAGTAATAGAGAAACGCTTCGGAATTGGGAGTCGCCCAAAGGCGATACTTTTAACGCATGGGCATTTTGATCATGTTGGAGGCATTATTGAATTAATCGAACATTGGAATGTCCCAGTTTATGCACATGAACTAGAATTGCCATTTTTAACAGGGAAAAAAAGTTACCCTGAACCGGATCCAACGGTTGAAGGAGGAATGGTAGCGAAGATGTCGAAGCTCTTTCCGAATGAACCAGTAAACTTAGGTGAGCATGTACAAAAGCTACCTGATGATGGAACAGTTCCTTTTATGCCGGGGTTTAAATGGATACACACGCCTGGACATACTCTGGGGCATGTTTCGTTTTTTCGAGAGTCTGATCGGTCGTTAATTGTCGGAGATACATTTGTAACGGTGAAGCAAGAATACCTATACAAGGTGATAACGCAAGAGCAGGAAATTAGCGGACCACCAAGATATTTTACCAATGACTGGAAAGGAGCGAAGGAATCGGTGACTCTGTTGCATGGATTAAGTCCAGCAGTTGCCGTGACAGGGCATGGATTACCGATGTCTGGAGAACTTTTAAGTGAAAATCTTACGAAATTAGTGCGGGAATTTGATCAAATTGCCGTTCCAGACCATGGAAAGTATGTGAATGGAGATTTTCACTAGATTTTCTTTGTAAAAATGCATGGGATGAGTAGGTGGATTTGGAGATATCGGCATTTTTTTTCATATTTCGGTGAAAAGAGGAATATATCGGCGTTTATAAAAATATATCGGCGAAAAATGAGATTTATCGGCGAATAAACCAATATATCGGCGAAACGCCTCAAAACGCCCCAAACACTCCAAAAAAAGGCGGACAAAGTCCGCCGCCAAACCAACTAATTAATTAATCAAAGACTGCAACGGAGCAGGAATTCTTCCACCGCGCCTAATCATTTTTTCTGAGCTAAATGGATTGACGCCCATGACAGGGGCTCGTCCTAATAATCCCCCGAATTCGACCATGTCTCCTTCTTTCATGCCAGGTACTGGAATAATACGAACAGCTGTCGTCTTTTTGTTAATCATTCCGATAGCTGCTTCGTCGGCAATAATACCAGATAAGGTAGCCGCAGAAGCTTCCCCTGTTAACGCGATCATATCGAGGCCAACGGAACAGACACAAGTCATTGCCTCAAGCTTGGATAACGATAAGGCATCATCGAGAATCCCCCGAATCATTCCATTGTCTTCACTAACCGGAATAAACGCTCCACTTAATCCGCCAACATAGGAACTGGCCATAGCGCCACCTTTCTTAACGGCATCGTTCATTAAGGCAAGAGCGGCAATTGTTCCGTGTGTCCCAACTCGTTCTAATCCAATTTCCTCAAGAATTTCTGCGACACTATCATTCATCGCATTAGTTGGTGCAAGGGAAAGATCCATAATTCCGAATGGAACGCCCAGTCTCTCGGCCACGACTCGTCCAATCAATTCACCTGCGCGGGTAATTTTAAAGGCGGTCTTCTTGATAATGTCACTTACTTCACCAAGGTCTGCATCTGGATAGCGCTTCAACGCACTCAGCACGACACCAGGTCCACTAACTCCCACATTTAGAACAACTTCTCCTTCACCAGCTCCGTGAAAAGCACCAGCCATAAAAGGATTATCCTCGACCGGATTACAGAAAACAACGAGCTTGGCACAGGCTAGACCATGCCTGTCCTTACTTTTCTCTGCTGCTTCTTTAATAATCTCACCCATTCTGCGAACAGCATCCATGTTGATTCCAGCACGAGTTGTTCCAACTGAGACAGAAGCACACACTCTTTCCGTGACACTTAAGGCTTCTGGTAGAGCATCAAGCAAGGTTTGCTCGCCTACGGAAATACCCTTATGTATAAGAGCGGAATAGCCACCAATGAAATCAACACCAAGGGTGATGGCTGCTTTGTCTAACGTTTTCGCTAACTCGACCGCTTGTCGGGCAGAAGCCTGTCCAAGAATCTCGGCAATCGGGGTAATGGAAATTCGTTTATTGATGATCGGGATCCCAAATTCCCGCTCCGCCTTTTCAGCAGTTGCTTTTAAATCTTTTGCATAATGGGTGATTTTGTCATACACCTTTTGCTGCATTTTCTCAAAATCAGAATCGGCACAATCTCGTAAGCTAATCCCCATTGTTACGGTACGAATATCGAGATTCTCCATTTGGACCATTCTGATCGTTTCCATCATTTCGTTAACTGCAAATTTCATTTGATTTCTCCTCTCTTACACACGGTGCATCGCTTGAAAAATATCTTCAAGTTGGACATTAATGGTTAATCCAAGAGCTTCTCCTAATTTAGAAAGCTCCTGTTGTAATGCCTCTAAATCTTCATAATTGGTTACGTCGACAATCATCATCATCGTGAAAAAATCTTGTAAAATCGTTTGACTAATATCAAGAATGTTAATCTTTTCTTCTGCTAGGATCGTCGTTACTTTCGCAATAATTCCGACCTGATCCTTTCCAACAACACTGACAATCGCTCTTTTTTGTTCCAACAAAATCACCTCGAAAAAATAGTATAAAAAAAGGAGACTGGGTTTCCCAATCTCCAATAGACGTTAGAATAACAATCGTTACTCTTCTGTCCTTTTGCCTGAGATTGTGAATCCTTCGGCGCCGCAAGGGTCTCTCCAGAAGCTGCTCCTGTTATAGTGTTACCCATAACATTCATCGCTAAAGTGAATCCATTTAATAAATAGATTCAATATGAAATTATTTTTCAAATATAGCAGTGTATTGAATTGAAATCAATGAAAAAGTTCATTCGTTCACATATTTTTATATTCTTCAATTAGCTGTTCAAGCTTCTTCAAGCTAGTTGCATCTTTAAGTAGAGGTTCTCTCCTCAACGTTTCCATAACATTTTCAATTAAAAAGGTGCGAGGTTCCTTTGCTTTAATCAGTTCATCATAAATAAAATCGAGTAATTCGATCTGTTTCTGAGAGCCTGTATTTTGAGTAAATGGTTTCTTTAAGCTGAGAATCGTCCGGTGCATGGCTTCTTGAAAGGCTCTATTATTTTTCTTTCCGTTTGGATTCCAAGAATCTAAAAGTTCAGGTTCAAGAAGCTGTTCACCTGATTGGGACACTTCTTCCACAATTTTTGCCATTCGATTGACACTGTAGCGTACGACACGACTAATTGCATGCGGAGGTTTCACAGCTATCGAATAGTTTCGTAACGTTTGACTCAATATTCCCATAAACATGCTGGCACAATCTAATAAATAAGGCTTCTTGTCCTCACCAAAGATCGCTACAAATCGTTCATATACCCAACGTAAGCTTTTAAAAGAACCGATTTTGATAAACTGCTTAAGCTCCTCATCATTGGAAACATAGATTTCTTCAAAAAGGGCTGTTAAGTTATTGGAACGATTCATTTCGAGTTGAAGTTCCATTTGCTTAATAAAAATTTCTAGATCAGAAGGATCTTGTCCGATTAACAGTTCGTTCCGTTCTTTTTCCATTTGTTTGTAAAGGGTGGTAAAAAGAGCGATTAATAATTCGTTTTTAGATGAAAAATAGTTATAAAAGGTTCCTTTTGCAATGCCGCTATGATCGAGAATGTCTTGAATAGAGGTTGCTTGAAAGCCTTTATCGATAAATAATTGATGAGCCATTTTAATTACATGTTGCTTTCTGTCTTTCATAATCATCACCTTTAATAATGAGATTGTACCAATTGTCTAATTCGATAGTACATGATTTTTATTAATTCCTCAATGTGGTAAAAAGACTGGATATTTTCAATTGCTTTTTTTGAACCGCTGGTATATGATATGTCTTATGTGAAATCCGAGTATAATATAATGTACTATACGTCTAAGGGGGAAATATTATGGATAACACGATTGGAAATACTAGTCGTCCACCGTATGGAATTATAGCGATATTGATGATTGGTGCTTTTATTGCGTTCTTAAATAATACATTATTAAATATCGCATTACCGTCTATCATGGTGGAATTAGAAATTGAACCATCGACCGTACAGTGGTTGACAACAGGTTTTATGCTTGTAAATGGAGTGTTAATACCTGCAACTGCTTTTTTAATTGAAAAATACAGTGTACGTAGACTATTTTTAGTCGCAATGGGCTTATTCACGCTTGGTACCGTGGTAGCTGGGATGGCTCATGTCTTTCCGGTATTACTAGCGGGAAGGATGCTTCAAGCATCCGGTTCAGCAGTGATGATGCCATTATTGATGAATGTAATGTTAATTAGTTTTCCAGTTGAAAAAAGAGGAGCAGCGATGGGAATGTTTGGTCTAATTCTCATGGCTGCGCCAGCAATTGGACCAACATTATCAGGTTGGATTATTGAACATTATGACTGGCGAATGCTTTTCCATTTCATTACACCAATTGCGGTTGCTGTCTTTATTCTTGGTTCTGTTTTGTTGAAGGATAAGAAGGAAAAAGTGAATATTCACTTGGATATATTCTCACTTATTTTATCAAGCTTAGGATTTGGTGGAATCTTATATGGATTTAGTTCGGCTGGAAGTAGAGGCTGGGATAGCATCCATGTGTATGGTGCGATTACAGTAGGGGTTATAACATTAGTTTGGTTCATTCTTCGTCAAGCAAAATTAGAGCGACCAATGCTTAACTTCCATGTATTTAAATATCCAATGTTTGCATTATCTTCATCTATTACTATGATTGTCAACATGGCAATGTTCTCAGGAATGCTTCTTATCCCAATTTATGTGCAAACATTACGAGGTATTTCACCAATGGATGCAGGATTATTAATGCTTCCAGGTGCTTTAGCGATGGCTCTTATGTCGCCAATTACGGGAAGACTTTTTGATAAATTTGGCGGTAGAGTGCTAGCAATTATTGGATTAAGTATTATGATCGTAACAACATTCTTATTTAGCAGACTTACCTTTGAAATTGGATATACTCATTTAATGATTTTAAATGCAATTCGCATGCTTGGAATGTCTATGGTCATGATGCCTGTTTCAACAAACGGCCTAAACCAGTTACCAAAACGTTTTTACCCACATGGTACGGCCATGAACAATACACTCAATCAAGTGTCGGGTGCGATTGGTACTGCCCTTTTAGTAACGGTTATGTCTACCCGTACAGAAACACATGCAACTGAATTAGCGAAATCATTAACAACACAACCAACAGAGGCAATGCAAGCACAAATCGGAGCGCAAGCAATGTTAGAAGGAATTAACGATGCATTCTTCGTAGCTTCCATCATTACGATATTTGCCTTTATCCTAGCATTCTTTATCAAACGCTCAAAAGAATCAGAAGATCCACAACAAGAAACTGCAAAACCACAAGTAAAATCAAAGCTTGTTGGGAATTAAATAATTAGAGGCATTCCATCTAAATAAGGCTACGGATTATCCGTGCCTTTTTTTATTTGGGGAAAATTATGAGCCTGCTCTTATTAATTACCGCTAGAGGTGAGGAGCGGGACGACCACCTGGTTATTCCTCCGAACCGCTTTAATAACCGGGAAATTTTCTGTTAATTTCTTCGAAGGGAGCGCTCTCCGCCCAGATGGTAACAGGAAAAATTCCTGTTATTATCGAACTCTTATTCCAACTGGCAGAAATAACGGAAGAAATTCCGCCTATTGACCCGAAACATTCATAAAACAGCGCTTTTTTACTTTATAAGCGGAAAAACTTCCCTTATTTGCCCAGAAATAAACCCCATGAGGCAAATAGCAGGAAAATTTCCTGTTAATGTTTCTCTGGAGCGCCCCCTTGAAGGCAGATAAAAGAAAATCTACTGGAATTACGAATCAAGTCATATGCTCCCATCACGAGACCCTAAAACATGTCATATAAAAATTTGCCCCCTTTGTGTTAGCTTTTTTTCTTTTTTAAATGCCGAAGAATAGGCATCGGTTTGCTATTCATGATAAACCACACGATAACTGGCCCTAAGAAGTTTAGGAGAATGACGATAAAAACAAATGACAGAATGAACCAAGGTGCATTGAATATTTTTTCATAAATAAAAGTGTGATATAGATCCATACTAGGTAACTCCTGGATTATTTTCTATCTATCCTAACCATTCTAAAAGAATATGATTCAACTCATGCATAAGAAGTAAAGAGGATGGAGAGAAAAGTAGTAGTGAATAGAAGGAGTTCAACGTATGACAAAACTTCAAGAAGATGAATCGAAAATTTCACCATCAATAGATGAGAATATTGCGATTGTGGAAAAACGTTTTGGAAAAAGTGTTGATTTGACAAAGCGCGAATTCGAATTTCAAGATAACAAGAAAATAAGAGCAGTCTGCTTTTTCCTCGATGGACTTGTTAATAGTGGCGAGATTAATGCAGTCATTAAATCACTTATGTATAAAGCAGAACTTATTATAGACGAACCAAGCTCTGTTTCTATTGTTGATGCAATCAAGTCCTCTGTTCTCATAAATAAATCGATCAAGGTTACGGAATTGATTGATCCGATGATCGACGCGATTCTTGCAGGAGATACGGTATTTTTCATCGATAGTTCAGATGCTTGTTTACTCGTGTCTTCAAGAGAATGGGCATCACGTTCAGTTGAGGAGCCCCAGGTGGAGCAGGTCGTAAGAGGGCCAAGAGATGGTTTCACAGAATCACTACGAACGAATACATCACTTGTACGAAGAAGAATTCGCGACCCGAACTTGATGTTCGAGGCCATGACTGTCGGGAAAAAGTCAAAAACGGATATTAATATCGCTTATCTTCAAGAAACAGTGAAAGAGGGTCTCGTTGAAGAGGTTAAAAAACGACTCAGTAGGATTAAAATAGATGCCATTCTAGAAAGCAGTTATATTGAAGAGTTGATTGAGGATGCTCCATTTTCTCCTTTTACTACGGTCCAAAGTACAGAAAGGCCAGACAAGGTAGCCTCTTCATTGCTTGAAGGAAGAGTGGCCATATTTGTTGATAACACCCCTTTTGTATTAATTGTCCCAACTTATTTTTGGCAATTTATGCAAGCAAGTGATGACTATTATTCTAGATTTTTGGCAGGTAGCTTTAATCGCGTCATACGTTATGTTGCTTTTATTATCAGCTTGACTCTTCCTTCCATGTATGTGATGCTCGTAAGCTTTCATCAAGAAATGATCCCTACGTCATTAGCATTAACGATTGCATCAGGAAGGGATGTCAATCCATTTCCGGTTTTAATTGAGGCGTTAATTATGGAAATAGCTTTTGAATTGATGCGAGAGGCTGGTTTAAGAATGCCGAAGCCAGTAGGACAAGCAGTTAGTATTGTGGGTTCCCTTGTTATAGGGCAAGCAGCAGTTCAGGCAGGGGTAGTGTCTCCGTTCATGGTCATTATTGTCGCCATAACGGGAATTTCTTCGTTTGTGATCCCTAATTATGCCGCTTCCTTCTCGATCCGATTAATCCGCTTCGTCCTCCTCATCGCTTCAGGAACGATGGGGTTACTGGGATTTGCGACTGCCTTTGCATTCCTTGCCATTCATGCAATGTCGCTCCGTTCATTTGGAGAATCTTATTTGGCACCAGCGACACCTTTTAAACCATCGGACCAAAAAGATTTCATTTTCCGTGCTCCATTGTGGGCCATGGATGAGCAACCAGATCTAGCCGAAGGAAAGGAAAAGAGACTTGGAGAAAATCAGATTCCAAAGCCTGATAAGAAGAAATCTAAATCCAAGGAAAGTCGTCAAACCTTTGGAAATGGACTTGTGAAAATTAAGAGAAAAGCTAGCAAGTCACGGAGGCGTGATCAACATGAAGAGTAGGCTGGTATTATATACATTCATGATTTGCGCCATTTTTTTAACTGGGTGCACAGGAATGGGAAAAAGGGAGCTAAACGAACTGGCCCTCGTCATGGCAGTCGGACTAGATAAGGGAGAAAAGGAAGGGAACATCAAGATTACAGCTCAAGTCGTTCGGCCTGCTGATGCGATTGGACAAACAGGAGCTCCAGCTGGGAATACAGGAGAGCCTATTTGGTCGGCTAGTGCAGAAGGGGAGACGATTTTTGAAGCGATTCGAAATCTATCTACTTTTTCTTCGAGGCGGGTTTTCTGGGCACATAATCATGTCATTGTCATAAATGAGGATCTAGCAAGGGAAGGAATACGAGATATTATTGATTTCTTCACAAGAAATCCCGAGCTTCGAATGAGAACTTGGGTGACTGTCACGCCAGAAAAGGCAAGTCAGGTTGTATCGACTTTAACTGGACTAGAAGTAGTCCCTGGTTCAGCGATTGATCGTCTATTTTGGTATAGCTCCATTGCAGCTCGTTCGCCAAGGACTGAGATTTTGGATTTACAGGCTGCTTATTTGAGTGAAAGCTCTGAACCTGTTTTAGCAAGATTAAGACTCGTAAACAGAGGGATTTCAAATAAAAAACCGGGCGAAGAAGGAGCGCTTGAGCAGGTAGAATTGTCTGGTGCTGGTGTTTTTAAAGGGGATAAATTAGTCGGCATATTGGGAGCTGAAGAGGCGAGGGGACTATTATATTTTATTGAAAACCCTGAATCTGGCGTTGTTTCTCTCAAGTGTCCAAAGGATGAGACGAAAAAAGTAAGTATTGAATTACGGAAACAAAATGTAGATGTCATCCCCAAATATAAAAACAAGCATGCGGAATTTGAGGTTAATTTACAAGTGTACGGAAGTCTTGTCGAAGCTGGCTGTGAATTTTCAATGGATGATGAGAAATCTGTGGAACAATTAGAAGGAGAATTATCAAGCTACCTTAAGAAACAAATCAGCAAGGTCGTTGATAAGGTTCAGAATGAGTATAAGTCAGATATTCTCGAGCTCGGCAAAGTATTTAATAATCGTTATCCACATGAATGGAAGGAAATAAGAAACAATTGGGAACAGGAACTACAAGAAGCAAAAATAACGGTTAACGTAGAAGCGGAGATTACAGATGGAGCGCTACTTTTTAAACCAACTAAAAACCACTAGGAGCTACATATGAAGGTTCAAATTACAAATGGAATGTTTATGGCGATCATTATTAATCTCGTGTATGCAAAGGCGATCGGACTTACACAAGGCTCTATGGCGAGAGAAGTAGGTAGTGATATGTGGATTGCCACGATTCTCGCCGTTCTTCAAGGTCTATTAGTGATGACCTTAGTCGTATATCTGATTAAAAAAATGCCAGATAAGGACATCATCCAGCACAGTGAGAAATTGGTTGGAAAATGGTTTTCGAAGCTGGTTGCAGCAATGGTGTTTGTATTTTTTCTTTTTGCCTTTGGTGGAATACTAGCTACTTTTGTTTATCATATTAAGGATTTCTTTTTGCCAGAATCCCCGCTGCTTGTTGTGGTATTGGCTGCCCTTTTTATCGGTATATATGGCATATTTTTTGGTCTTGAGGTTATTAGTAGAATGGCCCTACTCGGGGTTTTTTCTGTTTTATGCTTGAATATTTTAATCATTTTAGGTTCCGTTCAGGATTTCGATGTAAGAGAACTTTTACCTACATTTCAATCAGGTTTTTATAATACACTTTGGGCGAGTAGGCATCATGATGCGGATTGGGCGTTAGCGACGATGATGGCAACGATGCTACTTCCCTATGTTAAAAATGAGAAAACATGGACGAAGTCTGGTATGGCAGGAATCATTTATGGAGGTCTATTTGTCCTTATTTGGCCGATTCTAGAGGCAGGGGTGTTAACGGCTGAAGTAGCTGCCCAATATTTTGTCTCTTGCATGCAGATGGCTCGAAGTGCACAAATCGGTGTATTCTTCCATCGATATGAAATGATTATGATCGCCTTTTTTGCCTTATCTTCCATTACCCAAATTATGATTACGCTTCTTTGTTCATCTATTGCTCTTCAAAGACTGTTGGGATTAAAGGATTATCGACCGGTTATCATTCCTAATGCCCTCATGTTAGGAGGCTTTGGGTATTGGTTTGTATTTGATCATGCACGGGCAATTGAATTATTAGAAACGTACTGGATTTGGGTTGCGATGGGAATAACGATTAGTCTCCCGATCCTGATCCTGCTTTTACGGAAAATATTTAAAAAGAAGGTCAAAAATATACAAGTTAGCGAAGATTCAAAGGCATGACAAATTATTCACTTGCAATTCCGACAAGTTTGATCTAATGATCAATTTGTAGTTGTGGAATTTATGGGAGAAGGTGAATGTTTTGGAAAAGAAGTTTGAGACCGTATTATTGCATCCAGTTCAACATAATGAGAAGTCAATAAAGAGTAAAGTAACTCCTATATATCAAACTTCTGCCTTTGTATTCAAGGACTTAGAAGAACTTGAAGGTTACTATCAAGGTGAAGGGAATTACTTATATTCTCGAACTGGAAATCCTAATCCTGATGAACTAGGTGCGGCCGTAGCTGCCATTGAAGGTGCGCCAGCGGGGATTGCGACCTCCTCAGGGTTATCAGCGATTTTGGCAGGGGTACTAGCCGTTGTAAAAAGTGGCGAGCATATCATTGCCGCAGAAGATTTATATGGAGGAAGCTTTCATCTGTTGAAAGAAGAACTTCATAATTTAGGGATTGAGACAACTTTTTTGTCTTTCACTGATCTAGTAGAGGTTGAAAAATCAATTCAAGAAAATACGAAAATGCTTTATACAGAGTCGATAACTAATCCACTACTGAGAGTAGAAGATTTACATGGCGTCGTAGCTCTTGCGAAAAAACATAATTTATTAACCCTTATTGATAATACTTTTGCGACTCCTTTTCACTGTAACCCCTATGAGCTTGGAGTTGATTTAGTCGTACATAGTGCAACGAAATACATTGGGGGACACAGTGATGTGACAGCTGGTGTGTTAGTGGGCAGAGTTGACTTAATCGCAAAAGCTCGAGCAAAGGTAGTCAATCTTGGTGCAAATGTGAGTCCATTTGAAGCATGGTTAACAAGTCGGGGACTAAAAACATTAGCTCTACGCATGAAATGTCAATCGCAAAATGCGCAACAATTAGCTGAAGCTCTTAACAGGAATCCTAATATCGAAAAAGTTTATTATCCATTCGCTGAGTCTCATACAGGCTATGGAGCTATGGTTACGATAAAACTAGGAACTCAAGTCGATACAAGTGCCTTTTTTAAATCATTATCATGGGTGAAAATTGCCCCTACTCTTGCTGGAGTTGAGACAACGGTTTCACATCCATTAACGACCTCCCATCGCGCCCTTCCGAAAGAAGTATGTGATGAGTTAGGGATTACGATGGAAGTAGTAAGAATATCAGTTGGGATTGAGCATTCAGATGACATCATACAGGTTTTCACAGAAGCGATTGAAAAAGCGCTAAAGTAGAGAGTTTTTCTTTGGTCGTCCCAATCGGGAAAGGGCAAGCCTTCTAAAGGTGGCGCTACTGAAATTGGCCACGTTTTTATTTTTCGTTCGTCCTTTTGAATCGTTTGTCATACCCATTCCTCCTTTAGAGAATAGTATCACCCATATCGCAAAAGGCTAAAAATGGTTTAATGCTCCAATTTTACCATTTTGCTAAAAAATGATTGACGTATAGTTAGTAATTCGAGTATAGTAAAAATATAAATTAATCGTTCTCCTAAAGGGGAGTAGCTTTAACAGCAAAGTCGTCATTTCGGAGGCATTTGTCTCTCGGCTTTGTTGGCTAACGGGCATTTCAATCCGTAGTTAGCAAGACCTTTACCAATAACAGGGTAAAGGTCTTTTCGTTTTTTTCAGGCCTTTACCAATATTGGTAAAGGCCTTTTCTCGTTTTGGTGAGGACAAGGAAGGTGTTGCGGATGTGAATTAACTGAAATTCGGTAAAACTAAGAACATAAACGAAATAGGAGGAATTTTAAAAAATGGATATATCGATTTTATTGGAGTACGGTTGGGTATTACTTTTACTTATTGCATTAGAAGGACTTTTAGCAGCAGATAATGCGCTCGTTTTAGCGATCATGGTAAAGCATCTCCCGGAGGAAGAAAGAAGAAAGGCTCTATTCTATGGATTAGCCGGTGCTTTTGTTTTCCGCTTTGTTTCTTTATTTGTTATTTCATTTCTCGTCGACGTTTGGCAAGTTCAGGCGATTGGTGCTGTCTACTTACTATTCATCGCCATTAATCATATCGTTCGAAAACTGATAATGAAAAGGGTGGACGAAGAGGTTGTTGAAGAAAAGCCGAAAAAGAAATCTGGATTTTGGTTGACTGTCTTTAAAGTAGAGCTTGCAGATATTGCTTTTGCAGTTGATTCGATTTTAGCCGCTGTCGCTTTAGCGATGACACTTCCGAATACGAATCTCCCCAATATCGGTGGAATGGATGGCGGTAAATTTCTCGTCATTTTCGCTGGAGGTTTAATCGGTGTCATTATTATGAGATATGCTGCAAACATGTTTGTGAAGTTACTCCATGCTAGACCTGGATTAGAATTAGCTGCATTTGCCATTGTCGGTTGGGTTGGAGTAAAGCTCGTTGTCTTAACGTTATCACATCCAGATATCGCTATCATTTCATATGAGTTTGCACACTCTACACTATGGAAGCTTATTTTCTATACAGTCTTAATTGGAATTGCTGCTGCAGGTTGGTTTTTATCAAAGGATAAAGAGAGTGTGGAAAACGAAACACCTACAGTGTAAAAACGAAAAAAGTGAATCCTAGATAGCGAAACATAATAACCCCTTGAAGGTCAGGGTATAGTATAAAAAGAATATCAATTTTTTAGGCTATTTTGGTAGGTGACTTTCTTGGGTGTTGAAATCATAATTCTAGCTATACTTATTGTCTTAAATGCATTCTTTGCAGGTTCAGAGATGGCGTTAGTCTCCTTGAGTGATAGCCGCATCAAACAATTGGCTGAAGAAGGCGATAAAAAAGCAAAATTGGTTCAGAAGCTTTTATCTGAACCAAGTCGTTTTCTCGCAACCATTCAAATTGGGATCACATTATCAGGGTTAATGGCTAGCGCCTTTGCATCGAGAAATTTTGTGGGAATGATGTCAAATTCCTTAAATAAATATGTTAAGTTACCAATGGAACGACAGCTCCTTGAAGTAATTGCTACGATCATCATTACCTTAATTTTATCTTATTTCACGCTTGTATTAGGTGAACTTGTTCCGAAAAGGCTGGCTGTTACGAAGGCTGAGCAAATCTCTCTTTTAGCGGCAAGACCATTGGCCATTCTTTCGAAAATCACATCCCCATTTGTTCGGTTCCTGACTTTTTCGACTCATTTAATTGTTAGGCTATTCGGAGTGGATCCAAATGCAGAGGGGGAAGAGGTAACGGAAGAAGAAATTCGTATGATGGTCGATGTAGGGCAAGAGAGAGGAACGATTCAGGCAACAGAAAAGGAAATGATAAATAATATATTTGAATTTGATAACAAAACCGTTTCTGATATTATGACACACCGAACGAATATTGTGGCGATCTCAAGTGATTTAAGTTTTCAAGAGGCTGTTCATGTAGCGAATGTAGAAAAATACACGAGATTTCCTGTTTATGAAGAAAATATTGACCACATTGTTGGGATTCTCCATGTGAAGGATCTTTTTTCGTTTATTGAAAATGGCGATCAGAACAACTTTAATTTAAACGAACTCATCAGAGAACCTTTTTATGTTCTTGAATCAGTGGGGATCGATCATTTATTTAAGGATATGCAAAAAAACAAAGTTCATATGGCAATTGCTATTGATGAATATGGTGGCACAGATGGTATTGTGACGATGGAAGATATATTAGAGGAAATTGTCGGCAATATTTTTGATGAATACGATGAGCCAGAGTTGGATTACGAGGAAATTGAACAGATCGATGAGAATAATTACATGATGATGGGAACAACTGATTTGGACGATGTGGAAGATATGTTAAAAGTGGATTTCCCGACAGAAGACTATGGCACATTAAGCGGGTTTATTATAGGACAACTCGGTTATATTCCTGATCCTGAAGAAAGTCCAACGATTGAATATGAGAATCATCTGTTTGCTGTCGAAGAAATCAAGGAGCGCCGAATTGTGAAGGTCAAAGTAACAGCGCTAGACGAGGAAGAGGAGGAATGAAAAATTCCTCCTTTTTCCTTATTTTAATTGACCACTGGTTAAAAAAGTTATACACTGTAACTAAACAATGAATGAAGGAGGGTATTATGTCACCGAGAAGGGCTGTACAACAAGAACTAACAAGAGAAATGATTATGGATGCAGCAAGAGAACTATTCTCAGAAAAAGGATACCAGCACGTATCGATGCGACAAATTGCGAAGGAATTAGGGTACAGTCATGGAGCACTTTACTATCATTTTAAAAATAAGGCAGAACTGTTTTATGCATTAGTAGAAAGTCATTTTTCCATGTTAAATATAGTTTTAGAGAAAATTATGGAGAAAGAACTAGAGCCTCATGAAAAACTGAAGCAAATATTTATTGGCTATATAGAGTTCGGTCTAACCTATCAAAGTCATTATGAAATTATGTTCCTTATCAAAGATGAAGAAGTAAGAAACTTTATCAATCAGGAACCGAATCATACTTATGAAAATTTCGCAAAAAGTGTTTATTCCTTATGCGGAAAGAATGTAAAGATACAAGATGTATGGTCGATTTTTCTTTCATTACATGGCTTTGTGACGCATTATTGCAGACATGTCATCGGGTTTGAAGAAGTGAAGGGTTTGGCAGAAGCGCATGCTAATTTTCTGATAAAAGCCATTCAGTAATTTTTTTTGCGTATAATTGACCAGTGGTCAAAAAGGGAGGAATATAAATGAAAAGAGCACTCGTATTAGGGGCATCTGGGGGAATGGGATTTTCGATTGTGCGTGAGCTATTAGAGAGGGGGATTAAAGTTACGGCATTTGCACGAACGAAAGCGAAGTTAGAAAAACTGTATGGAAAGGAGCAGAATGTGACGATCTTTACAGGGGATATTTTTCAGGTGGAAGATCTCAAAAAAGCAGCATATGATGTGGATGTGATCTTTCAATCGGCAAATATTCCATATCCGGAATGGGAAGAAAAACTGGAGTTGTTTATGAGAAATATTTTAATTGCTGCAAGGGAAAATGGGGCAAAGCTTGCAGTTGTTGATAATATTTACGCCTACGGTCGAAGTGGTGGCAAAATGGTAACAGAAGAATTCCCGAAGAATCCCCATACGAAAAAGGGACGTATTCGCTTAAATGTGGAAAACCTTATTAAACAATCCGATGTGGAAGCCTTAATTGCTCATTTTCCTGATTTCTATGGTCCAAATGCGGAGAGTTCTCTGCTTTATTATACACTTGATGGTATTGTTAAAGGGAAAAGAGCCGGTTATGTCGGCAATCAAGAAATGAAGAGAGAGTTTATTTTTACTCCGGATGGCGCGAAAGCGATCGTTAATTTGGCAATTGATGAAGGGAGTTATGGGCAAAACTGGAATATACCAGCTTACGGTACGATATCTGGGAATGAGCTCATCGAAATTTCACGGCAGTTAACGGGTTATGCAAAAGGAGTTTCAACCATTTCAAAAAACATGATTCGATTTTTAGGGCTGTTTAATCCAATGATGCGTGAAGCAGTGGAAATGTTTTATTTAAATGAGGAGCCAGTTGTGCTCGACGGCTCGAAATATGAAAAGGTGTTTGGTGAAGTTCCCCGCACGTCTTATCAAGAAGGCTTAAGGCAGACAATTGAGTACATGAGAAATAATGAGAATAAATAACAGAATCTTCAATAAAATAATGCTACAATAAATGTGATGATCCTATATGAATGGGTGAGGAATTAATGACCTTGTATCATTATGTGGGGGCGGATAAACCGCTCCCTTTAGGGAATTATGGAGAAAAATATACGTTAAAAAAGATGAGAGATATTCCAAAGCCAAAAAATAAAAATGACTTGCGAAATATTTTAGACCTTTCAGACCTTGAAGACGAGTGGGTTAAAGTATATGAAACGGAAGTGGATTTTGCCTTTGTGACGGTTAGCGAGCTGCAGGATTTATCTTTAAAAACGAAATTGCCGATGAATAAACGTTATATTTATGAATTGGGTGGGTCTTTTCAATTGACTGGAGAGGATTATTTTCAAAATCGAATTCAATATCAATGCAATGAAAAGTGTTTTAAGGAATTGTTTGCTTATTTAAAGGAACAGTTAGTTGTTGGGGAAACGATTGAAGTGTATTCTTGTTGGGATTCAGAAGAAAATCAGCCGAGGGATAGTACGTTAGACACACGAATCGATGTTAGTAAGTACAAAATCGCCTATCCTCTTAGCTTTGAAGATAAGCAGCTTATTACATTTTTTAAGACGTAATAAGCTGCTTTTTGGTTGTCCGGGAATTCCCTCGATTTGTGGATAAGTGTTCGTATAAGCGGTAGTAGTATCGGTATGAAAAAATAACAGGAAAAATTCCGCTTAATGAGCAACCATCATGAAAAAGAGCCGAAATAACAGGAAAAATTCCTGCTATTCCCTCAAAAAATGCCCAAATAAACGATTTTGCCCTCCATAAGCGGAAAATCTTCCGTTAATTTCCCTAAAATGGACTTCATTGAGGAGATAACAGGAAAAATTCCGCTTAAGGGTAAGAGATGTTTGGAACGAATTAGACAAACCGGAATTCCTACATTTTGTAGGAGCTTTGTTCCGCGACGCCCCAACCCTATCGATGACTTTTATAAAGAATGGCAACAAGTGCTAACATGACCAAGTCTAGGCGGGCTTGAAAAGCAAAGGTCAGGATTCCTTGATGGAGCAATGGAAATTTGGTAAGGATGAGAGCTGCAATCATAATCAGTATTAATGGTATAGAAGCTGTACGAACATGTTTTTTTGCTAAAATAAGTAGCCCGCAAATGACCTCGGTTAATGCGAGAACATACATAAAGTAAAGTGGAAATGGTAATCCAAGATCAATAAATGTATGGCTCATTTCTGTGTTTACCAGTTTCATAAGACCGGAGATAGTAAACACATATCCGACCGAATATCGAACGAGATTCATTGTATTCATCATATCCCTCCTCATCAACACTATATGATAGAGTGGGACAAACCATGAGAGATATTTTATCCTCAAAAAAAAGCGACCAGATAAGGTCGCTTTTGAGTCAATTATCTAATTTCATCCAGAAGGAATAATTGATAATCGAAGGTTTAATATTTGGGGCATTTTTAATAGACTTTATGTTTTGAACATAATTGTTAAAGTGCTTAATATCCTTTAATGTTTCCATATAGCTGATTTCTTCAAATTGTTTTGAATGGTGATATTTAATATAACCACAGCAAATCTTTTCATCGATAAACTCGATATACATAATTTTTGTGTGGTTAAACACATACGAAAAAATTCGGTTAAGCGAATTTTTCATTTCATCATTCATAATCGTTTTTGAATCCAAACTGAATTGGGCACGAAGCAAATCATACCGTGTTGATTGATTTAATACTTTCAAATTACATTCCCCTTTAAACCAAAATTTAAGTTATCTGCAAAGCGGATCGTAATCAAGGAAGCAAATGATGTTCAACATAAAAAATCCCTCATTGGCATGAGGGAACATTTAAACTATGTCTTCTTTCATGCAACTGGCTGGCATGGTATGTGATATACTTTAGCCCCTATAGCTTTGCGTCCCCATTTTTCAATGGCTTTGCCAAATTAACCTTTATGGATTCAATTTTCTAAGGCAATAGGTCAATGTGAGGAACCTTGATTATTCGCCTGGTGAAATAGAATCATTTATTTCACTATTATAACCTATAAATATATATATTTCGACATTTTTTGACTGGTTTTGGGGGTTTTTTTAAATAATTTTTTAATATAAGTGATTTTTGTCGAAAAAAATAGGTCCCAAGTGGGGGATTTTCCACTTACGACCTATTATGGTTATTTAGGGTGCATTTTAAATTGCAAGAATAAATCATTATACAGGGCTAGGTTTTTCTTTCCGAGGTTTTCGTAGACTTCAAGCTTTTCCGTTAATTCTGGTGATGGATAGAAGCGTTCGTCTTCAACCATTTCTTCGGGCATGTATTGAAGCGCCTCTTTATTTGGAGTGGAGTAGCTAACCCACTCGGTATTTTGGGCAGCGACCTCTGCATCAAGCATGAAATTGATGAATTCGTGTGCACCCTCTATATTTTTGGCTGTTTTGGGAATGACCATATTATCAAACCAAAGATTCGAACCTTCTGATGGTACAACATAATCAAGGTTTTCATTTTCCCACATCATATCGGCTGCATCACCAGACCAAACAAGACCAATAGAAGCTTCTTCACTCGCAATGAGCATTTTGATTTCATCTCCAACAATTGCCTTGATATTTGGAGTAAGCGTATCAAGTTTTGCTTTTGCTTTCTCTAAATGTTTGACATTTGTATCATTTAAGGAATAGCCTAAGCTGTTTAAGCCCATCCCGATAATTTCACGAGCTCCATCAATTAACAATATATCATTTTCAAAGGCGGGGTTCCAAAGATCATTCCAGCTCGTAATCTCCATATCTCCGAGCATTTCACGATTGTAAACGATTCCTACTGTACCCCAAAAATAAGGAATGGAATATTTATTGTCTGGATCAAATGGTAAATCCATGAAACGTTCATCGATATTTTTAAGATTTGGAAGCTTTGAATGATCCAAAGGGATCAACAAGTCTTCCTCTTGCATTTTCGCAATCATATATTCAGATGGAACGGCAATATCATAAGTCGTACCACCCTGTTGAATTTTCGTTAACATTGCTTCATTTGAATCAAAGGTTTCATAGATGATTTTGATCCCCGTTTCTTCTTCAAAACGGTCAATGAGTTCATCGTCAATATAGTCGCCCCAATTATAAACCGTTAATGTATTCCCACTTGAGAATCCCTCTGCTGAATTCAAGCGATTAATCGCAAATAACAGTAGTAGGGAAGCTATTACAACAGTCATAAAGACACGGATTAGTTTATTCATTTCCGAATCCCTCCAACCTGAGCCTTGTTACGTTGTGTAATAAAGTAATAAATCACAACAAGGAGAATTGTGAATAAGAATAGCAGTGTGGAGAGAGCATTGATGTTTAATGAGATCCCTCTACGTGCTAAAGAATAGATTTCGACAGAAAGGGTGGAAAATCCATTTCCTGTTACGAAAAAGGTAACGGCGAAATCATCGAGTGAATACGTTAATGCCATGAAAAAGCCGGCAAAGATCCCAGGTGTTATGAACGGTAAAATGACTTTCGTCAACACGTTCAAGCTACTTGCTCCTAAATCTCGTGCCGCATCAATTAATGTAGGACTCATTTCCATTAACTTTGGCAGAACCATTAATACGACAATCGGGATGCTAAAGGCAATATGGGAAAGAAGAACAGAATAAAATCCGAGCTTAATTCCTACCATTGTAAATAAAATGAGGAATGAAGCACCGATGATAACATCTGGGCTTACAATTAATACATTATTTAATGAAAGAATTGTATTTTTTGCTCTTCGTTTTTTCACTTGATAAATGCTAAGAGCTCCTAATACCCCAATAATCGTCGAGATTAAGGCGGATAAAAGGGCAATCACCAGTGTATTTAAAACAATAATTAAAAGTCTTGTATCCTGGAATAATTCCCGATACCAATCCAATGTAAATCCTTCAAAGTTATACATCGTTCCACCGCTGTTAAAGGAGTAGAACACTAGGAAGAAAATCGGTGCATAAAGAATGAAAAAGATCATCAGTAAAAATAGTTTCGATAAAGGGGATATCTTTCTTTCCAACTTACATACCCCGCTTTCTAGTTCCAGTTATCGTCATAAAGAGGAACATAATAATAATCAAGAATACGGCAATCGTTGAACCCATACCCCAATCCTGCGTTACTAGGAAATGCTGCTCAATCGCCGTACCCAATGTAATGACACGGTTTCCAGCAATTAAGCGAGTAAGCATGAATAGAGATAGCGCAGGAATAAAGACAACCTGACAGCCAGCTTTTACCCCATCGAGTGTTAATGGGAAAATGACCCGTCGGAATGTCGTCCATTTAGATGCGCCTAAATCATTCGCGGCATCAAGTAAGGTTGGATTTAATTCGTTTAACGCATTAAAGATCGGCAAGATCATAAATGGGATAAAAATATAGACCGATACAAAAATAAAGCTGAAATCAGTAAAGAGAATTTGCTGTGAACCAATTCCAATCACTTCTAAAAAGCTATTCGTGACCCCATAAGTACCGAAAATCCCAAGAAATGCATATGCTTTTAAAAGTAAATTAATCCAAGAAGGAACGATAATCAATAAGAGCCATAATTGCTTATGCTTTGTTTTCGTTAGTAGGTATGCGGTTGGATAAGCAACCAATAACGAAAAGAGAGTAATTAAAAACGCATACCAAAAGGAGCTTAAGGTCATTTTTAAATACACAGGTGTGAAAAAGTTCTGGTAGTTAATAAGCGAAAGATTGCCTTCAACATCGAAGAAGGAATAATAAAGGACAAGAATAATCGGTGCAATGACGAACAAAGCAATCCACAACGCATAAGGGACCATGTATAGATTGCGGGTGAGCTTATTCTCCATGGTCTTCTTCTCCATCAGTATAAGCTTCTAGTCGTTTGTCAAATTCCTCTTCTGTTTCTCCTAAACGCATAACGTGAATGGCCTCAGGGTCGAAATAAAGACCGATTTCATCACCCACATTAGCTGTCTTTGTGGAATGGACGAGCCATTCGTTACCGTCCTTATCATAGCAGCTAATCTCATAATGAACGCCACGGAATAATTGCGAATCTACACGCACTTGTAGTTTTCCTTTTTCCAGAGTTGTAATTTCTAAATCCTCCGGACGGATAACGATTTCCACCGTCTCATTTTTATCTAATCCTTGGTCCACACATTCGAACTGTTTTCCAACAAATTCAACAAGGTAGTCGTCAAGCATACGGCCTTTCAAAATATTAGACTCGCCGATGAAGTCAGCAACAAATCGGTTGATTGGTTCATCGTAAATATCCTTTGGAGTCCCACTTTGCTGAATTTTCCCTTCGTTAATAACGAATATTTCATCTGACATGGCAAGAGCTTCCTCTTGATCATGTGTGACGAAAATAAAGGTAATTCCAAGACGTTGTTGAAGTTCACGAAGTTCATATTGCATTTCATATCGAAGCTTCAAGTCTAAAGCGGAAAGTGGTTCATCTAATAGGATGACCTCTGGCTCATTAACAATCGCTCTTGCAATGGCCACACGTTGTCTTTGACCACCAGACATTTCTCTAATTTCACGATTTTCATAGCCTTTAAGATTCACGAAGCTAAGGGCTTCCTTTACTTTCTGATCTATCTCAATGTGATTCATTTTCTTAATCCGTAATCCAAATGCGACATTTTCGTACACATTTAGATGAGGGAACAGAGCATAATCTTGAAAAACGGTATTGACCTGTCTTTTGTTGGCAGGAACATTGTTAATCTTTTTCTCGTTAAAGAAAATATCCCCTTGTGTGGCTTCCGTAAATCCTGCGATTAAACGCAAAATCGTTGTTTTTCCACAACCTGAAGGACCAAGCAAGGTATAAAATTTTCCACGCTCGATCTCAAAGCTTACATCATTAAGGACTGGTGGATCGTTATCATATTGTTTTGTTACATGTTGAAATTGAATAATTGTTTCGCTTTTCAAAACATGGCAACCTCCCTCGTGCAAAAATTTGATAAACCTATGATAGGATTGACTTTGATGATTGATAAGAAACCAATTCGGAATAATTATACATGAAATGAGACCATATTCCATATTTTTCGGAAAAAATGTTAAAACCTTTTTGAATTTCGACAGTCTAATAGATAGAGAGTAGGGGGGAAGGACTTGACGACGAATGAGCAGTTAGTCAAAAAAGCGATATCTGGGAATGATGAAGCGTTCTTAGAGCTTATAAAAATACACAAGATTGACTTATACAAAACGGCACTTTCCTATTTGAGAAACGAAGGAGAAGCGCTTGAAGCTGTGCAGGAAGTGACCTACCGTGCCTATAAAAGTATGAGAAAGATAAAGGAGCCTGCCTATTTTAAGACATGGCTTATTCGAATAATGATTAATTATTGTCACGATCAGCTAAGGAAAAAGAAACGAGAAGTGTTGAATGAGGAGTATTTAATGGCACAAGGAGTGACAGACTCGCATGATTCACTTGAAGTTGAGGACGTGTTACAAAGTTTAGATACTCGTTCGCGGGAACTGATTACACTCAAGTACTTAAATGGATTGAAAATTAAGGAGATTGCTTCTGAAATGGATTGCCCAGAAGGCACGATTAAGACATGGCTCCATAAAGCATTGCAATCGATGAGAACAAAATTTTCCGAGAAGGGAGAGAACTAACATGCTTTCAAATGAAGAAGAAAAGCTAGATAAATATAATCAAGGTTTAGGACAATTGGCGCTGCAAGAAGAACAGCTTGATCAAGCCATTGAAGCGGGTTTTCGCAAAGCTCGGAATGAAAAAAAGAGAGGAGTTCGGAAAAAATGGTGGTCGAGTGCCGCAATGATTGCTGCCTTATTTTTGATTTTTTTCACATCGATAAGAGTGTCTCCTGCTTTTGCAAGCTATATTGCTGAAATTCCCGGCATGGAAAAGATTGTTGAGTTGATTCGCCATGATAAAGGGATGATGACGGCGATTGAACATGACTATTACGAGCCAATTGGAGTGTCGGAGAAAAAGAATGGGATCGAGATTGTGATTGATGGGGCGATTGTGGATGAAAATGGCTTAGTGCTATTTTATACGTTAAATTCAGATGAGAAGCAAAAGGAACTTATAATGGAAGAGGTCTTCCTGAAAAATTGGGAAGGGGAAGAAGTGGAGTATGGTATGTCTTTTTTTGGTAATGCGCATTATTCTGACAAAGGAGAAAAAACCTTTAACGGAACAATGGAATATTTCTTCGTAGACGAACCATTAACTGATAGAGAGTTGGAGATTGAAGTAAAATTGAAAGGTGAAACTTATTCTCTTCCTTTTACATTAAAAGGGGAGATTAAAGAGAAAAAGACGTTTGGGATTAATAAAACAGTAACAATCGAAGGACAAAAGATCGATTTTATAGAGGCGACTGTGTACCCACTTAGAGTGGCTGTTCATGTCAAGGCGGATCCGAATAATAATAAGAAGTTGCTAGCATTTGAGGATATTCGTCTCGTAGACGAAAATGGTGAGGTTTGGTCAAAAATCCAAAATGGGTTTACCACAAGCAGTATTTCAGATCATGAGTGGATTTTTTATTTACAAAGTAATTATTTTAATGAGCCTGAGGAGATGTATCTGGCTTTCAGTAAAATTCAGGCCCTTGATAAAGAAAATAGTGCGCTTGTTGTGGATACGGAAAAGGGAGAAATTATAAATCAGCCAAAGGGGAATAAATTAAGAGACCTTGAAATATCAGGGCGTGAGATCCGTTTAAACTTATATACAGAGAAAGAATTCCCATACGGGCTTTTTAATGAAGTGTTTGATGGAGAAGGAAAGAAAATAGATACGGATTCAACTTTTTGGAGAGGATATAGTGAAGGTTATGCCATGATGGGAGTGGAAATTTCCAATTTGAAAAGCTATCCTAATCCGATTACATTCGAATTGTCCGCTTTCCCAGAGTGGATTCAAGGAGAAGAGAAAATAAGGATCAAATAAATCAAGGCCGTGACCTAATATGTCACGGCTTTACTGCTTTTTTAGGTTCTCTTTCATTAATAGAGCAATCTCTTGTTCGTCAGTTCTTAAACTTTGCTCAAGGTGATTTGCGATTAATTGCTGTCTCTCATCAGGATGGTTTTGACTTAATTTAGCCTTTCCTTCCATTCGATTAATCTTTATTTTAAATCCTTGGATACCTTTGTTCATACCAGAAAGATATGCAGCGTCTACATCTTGCAAATGGTACGAGCTATTCGGAGATTCGTATTTTGATACCATCTCATGAAGGGAATCGTTTAACTCCTCATTGTTCACGACTAGTTCAACTTCTCCATATACATGAACGGTTACGTAGTTCCAAGTGGGAACAGCTTGATTTGATTCATACCAAGATGGAGATATATAACAATGGGGACCATGAAAAATAGCTAGGATTGTCTGACCTCCTATATCTTTCCACTGTGGATTAGGTCGAGCAAAATGCCCGTATAAATATGTGTTTTCTTTGTTCAAGACTAGCGGTAAATGAGTAGCAACGGGGGTACCATTGTGAATTGAAAAAAGTGTTGCGAAGCTATGATCTTTTATAATAGAGAACATTTTTCCTTCGTCATCGATTTTAAAATAAGAGGGAGTATACATGAGTTTTTGGCTCCTTTCAATATATTCAATATTCGGTAATGATAAGTGGAATTCCTCTCTTTTTACAATGAAGAAAAATTTCTTTTAAAAACTTATTGACCTTTACGTTACGTCAAACTGTATCGTAAAGACATAAGGAGGTGAGCAGTTTGGAGTATACGGTGCAAAAGCTAGCTCAACTGGCAGGAGTCAGTTCTAGAACACTACGTTATTATGATGAAATCGGTATTTTGTCCCCGGCAAGGACCAATTCATCGGGATATCGTATTTATGGTCAAAAGGAAGTAGACCGATTGCAGCAAATTCTTTTTTATCGGGAATTGGGTATCGCTTTAGAGACGATTAAGGAGATTATCACTTCTCCTACATTTGATGCTGAGCAGGCATTGAAAGAACATCGGGAACAACTGTTAGAAAAAAGAAAGCGGCTAGATCTGCTTATTACAAATGTAGAAAAAACAATTGCTTCATCAGAAGGGAGAATGACCATGAGTGATCAGGAAAAATTTGAAGGCTTTAAGAAAAAGATGGTGGAAGAGAACGAACAGAAATATGGAAAAGAAATTCGTGAAAAATATGGGGAAGAAGCGGTTAATCAATCAAATGCGAAGTTGATGAATATGAGTCAAGAAGATTATGAGGCCGTGACGAAGCTTGAATCGGCAGTGCGAACTACATTGGCTAAAGCCTTTAAAACAGGAGATCCTGCAGGGGAACTTGCGCAAAAGGCAGCTGAATTGCACAAACAATGGCTCACATATTACTGGACTGAGTATAGTAAAGAAGCTCACGCAGGCCTTGCTCAAATGTATGTCGACGACGAAAGATTTACAGTTTACTATGATAAGGAACAGCCTGGAACTGCAGCATTCTTAAGAGATGCTATTCATATTTACACTGGACAAAACTAAGAAACAAAATAATCGACTGGGGACTCCCGGTCGATTTTTCGTTTATAATGATTGTAATAGACTTGTCTTGAGGGTGATCGTATTAAAAAGATGACAAAATTATTATTCATCTGTGCTGGTTTTTTAAGTTTAGGAATAGGCCTAATAGGCATTATTTTACCTGTTATCCCAACAACGCCTCTACTGCTGTTAGCATCCTACTGTTTTGTAAAAGGATCGGAAAAATTCGCGGTATGGTTTAAGGGAACGGAGATCTTTAAGAAGCATTTAGAGGGATTCGTGAATAATAAATCGATGACTCTCAAACAGAAAATTACATTAAATGTTTTTGCGGATAGTATGATTGCAATTGCCTTTTTTTCGGTTGATAAATGGTTTGTACGAGTGATGCTTATTTTAGTAGTAGTGTATAAATACTATTATTTCATTTATAAGATTAAAACTATAAAATAGCTTTGAATGAAAAATACATAAATACTTTAAAAAAGGATGAGGTAAATGTTCGTTGGTCGCGCGTTATATATATTAGGATTGGCCTTTGTATTATTTAGCATCGTCTTAGTTTTGATGTCGATTTTTTCAAAACATGGTGGAGAAGCAGTGATTCCATTATTCGCCTTACTTAATGGATTGATTGCAATGGGGATCGGGGAATTGGTGATTGATTTAAATCATCGGAAAAGAGCTAGCCAATAGGTTCTTTTAAATGAGATGTCTTGGTCTTCTGCTACGAATTCAGCAAACGTAATATAAGCGGAGAATTTCCTGTTAAATACTTCAATGGTGCCCATATTGGGAAAATAAGAGGAATTTTTCCGCTTCTGCAGAGCGAAATCGCTTATTTTAACGTTTTTTGAATTGATAGGAGGAAATTCTCCGTCTATTTTAGCTATTTTTAGAGATATTTGATAATTAAGCGGAAATTCTCCGCCTATATATCAACTCGGGATGCTTATCCTAATACGGCCCCCTTAATCCTTGAGGATAAAGGGGGCCGAAATTGGAACTCTTATTTAATCCCCTTCATAAATCCTTGAATTTTAGGGGCGAATAGGAATAGAATGACGGCTAATACGATGGATGCTCCACCGATGACACCAAAGTAAATCATTTCTGTTGCCGGTTTGTAGAATTTCACGACTTGAGCATTGAGAGCCTGTGCAGCTGCGTTAGATAAGAACCAAAGGCTCATCGTTTGGGCAGAGAAGGCTGCTGGTGCTAATTTCGTTGTTGCTGATAGTCCAACTGGAGATAAACATAATTCCCCTAGAACAACAATGAAATAGCTCAATACTAGCCATAATGGATTCACAAGCGCATCTGTTCCAGCGAAATAACCTGGAATCAAAATGACGAGGAAGGATAAACCAGCAAATAATAATCCAAATGAGAATTTTTGTGGAATCGTCGGCTGACGTTTTCCGAGCCTCATCCACAACCATGCAAAAATAGGTGCCAAAGTAATAATAAACAATGGATTTAAAGATTGGAACCAAGCTGGAGAAATCGAAAATCCAGCGAATTCAAGCTGTGTACGTTTATCTGCGTAATTTGCTAAAATGGTTGACCCTTGTTCTTGAATGGCCCAGAACATCACAGATGCAATAAATAACGGGATATAAGCAATTAATCTAGAACGTTCTACAGATGTAGTTTTCTTGCTTCGATACATCACAGTGAAGTAAATAATTGGTAAGCCAATACCTAAAATCCCAACGAGTGCTACAAAGCTATCAAAAGTAAGTAGCCCCATTGGAATTGCTGAAGCAATAATGATGGCAAGAATGATAATAGATAAACCTACGACTGTAAAAGTTTTTTTCTTCTCTGATGCTGACATCGGGTTAGGAACAATTGTACCAGCAAGTCCTAAGTTCTTTTTCTTTGTAAAAATAAATAATAGAAGTCCGATAAACATACCTACGGCAGCAATTGCGAAACCTAAATGGAAGTCATGCTTCATCCCTACCTCACCAACGATAAGTGGTGCAAGGAAACCACCAAGGTTAATCCCCATATAGAAAATACTAAAACCAGAATCACGTCGTGTGTCTTGTTCACTATAAATATCTCCGACAACACTTGATACGTTAGGCTTCAGTAAACCAGTTCCGAGTACTATAAGAACCATTGAAATAAAGAATAATGTAAGATTTCCTGGTATAGCAAGAGCGATATGACCAAGCATAATCAAAATACCACCATAAAAAACAGCCCTAGATGTACCCAATATACGGTCAGCTAACCAGCCACCGATAATACCGGACATATACACTAATGAGCCGTATATAGACATAATAGACAAGGCTGTTGTCTGGTCTAGACCAAGACCACCTTTTGATACCTCATAGTACATATAATAAACAAGGATGGCTCTCATTCCATAGTAAGAAAATCTCTCCCAAAACTCTGTAAAGAAAAGGGTAAATAATCCTTTAGGATGACCAAAAAATCCTTTTTGAGGTACACTTTCCACAATTTTCTGTTTCATTTCATTACTCATTCTGAATCCCCCTTAACATTATTCCATAATACTTTTAATAGTTTAGTATTGTCAAAATAATTTGTTGGATTGGGAGTAAATTCCTATTTTTTAAGGGTTTTCACAGGTCCAAATGGAATGAATTGTAATTTTTATATTATTTTCAAATATCAATCACCAGAATAATGCTTTATTTGGTTTCACTATCATTACCAAAATGAACATCATCCATGTAAAATAGGAGGAAAAAGAATGAGAGGGAGATAAAGTGAAAATTGGAGCATTGAAAGAAATCGTGCGTCATCCTGTAAAATCATTTCGAGGTGAAAATGTCTTAAATACGAAAGTTTTTTCGTACGGTTTGTATGGAGATCGAAGCCATGCTTTTTTAGACGAGAAAAGACCTGGAAAATACTTGACCCTCACACAAGTACCAGAGCTAGCAAACTATCACGCCACATTTGTAGGAGAAGAAAGCTTAGAAAGTTTTCCAACCCTCAAAATACAATCGCCATCAGGTAACACCTACCAATGGGAAGAAGCGAAATTAACGGAAGAATTGGAGGAGTTGTCTGGTAGAAAAGTGACGCCAGTTCAATATTCTCCAGACTATGTTCCATTTGGAGCGATCGAAGAAGAACATTTATTAGTCACGACAGAGGCCTCGCTCATAAAGATGTCAGAGATTTGGGGCAAGCAAGTGGACTATAGGAGGTTTCGGCCTAATTTAGTTCTCTCCTTAAACGAAAATGAACCTTTTATTGAAGAAACATGGTTTGGTAAGAGGATGCAAATAGGAGAAGCAGAAATCATTTTGAAAAGGCATTGCGAACGCTGCCAAATCATTAATATTGACCCTGAAAACGGAATATCCGATCCAACACTACTAAAGACTGTTTACAAAGAACGAAACAATTGCTTTGGCGTCTATGCATCTGTTGTAAAAACAGGAAATATTGCGGTTGGAGATAGTATTTATCTTTCAGATTAAAGATGAAGGCTCATTTCACAAACTTAAGTTCAGAAGAAATTTTCAGCTTTATATGCCAAAAAAAGCGAAAATGAAAGAGGAACATCATTTACACCGTTCCTCTTTCAATCAGCTTTGCTTGAATTTCAATAGAAGATATTTCTTCATGAATCGCTTGAAGGAAAAGATCTTTCCCGATGTCCTCGAGTGGAATTTCGATGGTGGTAATGTCTAGCATTTTGGCAATCGGTTGATTATCGAAGCCGATAAGGGCAAGCTCTTCAGGAATTGAGATTTGCTCGTTTTGACAATAAGTAATGATTCCAGCTGCGACTTGATCCGATGTAACAAGTATTGCACTTGGAGGCTCTTCCATCTCTTGAAGGCGCTTGACTACATGTTCCCCATCTTCTAAATGGTAGTATCCGTAAATGATATACTCTGGATTAGAAGGTAACTGATATTTTTTAATGAAATCCTCATAGGCTAATTGACGCTCACGACTATTCGTCCCCTTTTTTCTGCCTACCGTATAGCCAATCCTTCTATGTCCCTTTTCATATAAATACTCTAAGGCCATCATAAATGCTTGATATTGATTGACGAAAGTGGCTGCCAGATCGTCATCTTCTACCTTTTCACATAAAACGATTGGGCCATAGGGGAGATATTCCTTAATAATGGACATTTCACAAGCTCTAGAGCAAATAATTAAGGAGTCGATTTGCTTTTGCTTTAACATTTGCAGAGCTTCTAATTCGCGGCTTTCTATATAATCGGTTTGGAATAAAATAAGCTTATAATTATGTTCGAGGGCTTGATTAGCAATCCCTTTTAGCAACTGTCCAAAATACGGAAGATCGGTAAAAGGGAGGACGACTCCCACTAGTTGTGTTGTTCCTTTGCTTAAGTGAACCGCATTGATGTTTTGCTGATAATTACTTTTTCTAATTGCTTCTAATACGGCTAGTCTTTTTTCTTCCTTTACATAAGGATGGTTATTCAATACTCGAGAAACAGTTGAGACAGATACATTCGCCATTTTGGCTAAGTCTTTAATATTTGTCATAAACATCATCCTTTTAAAGCGTCAATAATCGCCGTGTAATCAACTAAAATAATCATCAAATTTCTCAAATGACTGAACATCCATTGATTGGCCAGAGGCCTTCAAACAATAATACGAAGAAGATAAAATAATGAAACAAAGAATGATTAATCCGAACATCACATATACGCCTCCTTATCTCTTTGATAAGAGCGTAAAGGATGAAACGCGTTTCATGTCAAATAGTAATCAAAAGAAAAGACCAAATCAACACGATTTGGCCATTTTATAGACTTGCTAACTGTTGATGAAGGGCCTTCAATTCCACTTCAATCTCGCTAATTTGTTTTTCAAGTGGAGAAAGCCTTCCTTGGACAAACTCCAATTTCTCTAAATCGTTTTGCAAACGGACATATTCGTACTTCAAATCTTGAATTTTATATTCGATTTCTTTTTTATTCATTTGTTAGCACCTCGATTCTAACTATATTCATAACATATATTCATCGTTTCGTCATTGCTGAAGGGTATGAATAGCTCCTCTTTTTTCTTCTAATACATATTGATTTCTTCCAGCTCCAATTCCCGCAACAGTCATAATAACTGTAAGAGCCATTAGGAGAAACAAGGCAATGATCCAAGAATGAAAAACGTCAAAAATAAAGCCTAAAAGGATGGGACCTAATGCTGCTAAAAAATAGCCGATCGACTGAGACATGGCAGAAAGGTTAGCGGCCTGTTCGGCATTAGCTGCTCGTAATACCATTAGAGTTAAAGCAAGACTTATGGCCGCTCCTGTTCCTAGACCAATTGAAATAATCGAAAGGCACAAAAGAACCAAATTTCCCCCAACGAGTAACCCAATAAGGCCACTCATACAAAGTGCGCCGATGGCAATGACGATTCCCTTTTGATTTGGTACTCGGTCTGCGAGAATCGGGATGATAAAATTGGCTGGTATTCCTGAAAATTGAAGGATCGAGACCATCCAACCAGCAGTCGAGATACTTATACCATGACTATAAAGCATCTCTGGAAGCCAGGTGATAAAACAAAAGTAGATGGTTGATTGTAGACCCATAAATAATGTTACCTGCCATGCAAGTCCAGAAGAAAGCAGAGAAGAATTAGCTGGTTTTACTTGGAAATATTGACCAGGGATTTTTTCTTTGCGCTTGCTCTGAATGAGCCAAATCAATAGGGCAGGAATAATTAAAATCATCCAAACACGAAGTGAACCTTGCCAGCCTAAATGTAAGGTTTCAGATAAAGGGACACTAATTCCAGGTGCAATTCCGGCCATCGTCCCCATAGAAACAGTATACATACCCGTCATCAAGCCCACTTTAGTTGGAAAGCTTTGTTTCACAATCCCTGGTAAAATGACATTACAAATCGCAACGCCGAGTCCAATAATGGCCGTTCCAAGAAATAACGTAAAGAGCATTCCTGATGACCTTATAAATAAACCGATCCCTAGAAAAACAAGTGCAACAAGGACGGTAGTTTCTTTGCCGATTTTTTGAGAAAGCCTTGGTGCTAAGGGAGAAAGGAAAGCAAATGCGAGCAAAGGAAGTGTTGTGATGAATCCAGCTACACTATTTGACATGCCTGTATCCTCTTTTATAAAGCTAATAAGTGGTCCGACAGAAGTGATCGATGGTCTTAAATTGAAGGCCACGAAAATAATTCCTAAGATTAATAGGGTATTTCTTGTTATTTGTTCTTCTGATGTTAATGCACGGGCCTTTTCCATTCATATACACTCCCAAAACAAAGTTATAAACATTCTATAACAATTCTGACTATTATGAAAGTGTGGGATTGCTTATAGAGAAACGACAAAAGGGAACTTATGTTAAGATAATTTATGAGGGAATTTTCCCTGAGAAAATAGATTACTAAAAAGGAAAGGTAGTATAATGAAAAAAATCACAAATTTTTACTCGTAATGTTTACCCTACTAATTGTAATTGTAGCTGCATGTGGAAAATCTACTGATGAATCAAATGCTTCACCGGACATTAACGAAGAATCGACAGAGACACCTTCGAATACAGATAATACTGATTCAGAAGGTAATAATGCTAACTCAGAGAATGATAATACGGATTCAGAAAGTAATAGCACAATTGAAAACGAGGAAACACCAGTTAATACAGAGGAAAAAGAAGACCAAGTCAGTCTGAAGGAAGACTATGTTAAGAAACTGAATGAGACGAAAATAGAAATGGATGAGTTGCGACAAAATCCAACCGACTCAAGCACATACGCAATGAAAAACGCGGAAGGTCAAAGATTTGATGTTTGGGATGGATTATTAAATGAAGTTTATGCTGTTCTCAAAGAGCAACTTCCTACCGAAGAGATGGACCAGTTAAGAGAAAAACAGCGTGAATGGATAAAATATCGTGATAGTACCGCGCTTGAGGCATCCGAAAAGTATAAAGGTGGAACACAGGAACAATTAGAATATACAGCAGTCCTGAACGATCTGACAGAAGAAAGATGTTTCGAATTAGTTGAAGAGTATATGAAATAATTTCATCGAAAAGGCAAAGCTCAGGAGACATGATGCCCCTGAGCTTTATTATGTGGATTCTAAGCCTTTTCTTCAAATAAGCGCAGGATTTCGACCATCACTTTTGTTGCTTTTTCCATATTATCAACGGAAATGTATTCAAATTTCCCATGATAATTTTCTCCACCAGTAAAGATATTAGGAGTCGGCAGTCCCATATATGACAGCTGAGAACCATCTGTCCCACCACGGACCGGTTCAATCACTGGTTTAATGTTGAGATTTGTCATCGCTTCATGGGCAATATCGACAATCTCCATCACGGGCTCAATCTTTTCGCGCATATTGTAATATTGATCGTTCATATCAAGAACAACCTTGTCTTGACCATAGTTCTCTCGTAATTCTTCGACGATATTAACGATTGTTTCTTTACGATGGTTAAAATTGTCACGATCAAAGTCACGGATAATGTAATAAAGAGTCGTCTGTTCTACATCTCCATTAATAGAGAGAAGATGGTAGAAGCCTTCATAGCCTTCTGTATATTCAGGTGCCTCATCAGCAGGGAGTTTGCTGTTGAATTCCATCGCTATTTTCCCAGAGTTGACCATTTTTCCTTTCGCAGTACCAGGGTGGATATTATTGCCTTTAAACGTTACTTTCGCATAAGCGGCACTAAAACTTTCATATTGAAGTTGTCCAAGTGGCCCACCATCCATCGTATAGGCATATTTTGCACCGAATGCCTCTACGTCAAATTTATGAGGACCTCGACCTATCTCTTCGTCAGGAGTAAAAGCAACTCTCACTTTTCCATGTTTAATTTCAGGGTGCTTCATTAAGTGCACAAGCGCGGTCATGATTTCGGCGATGCCAGCTTTGTTATCTGCACCTAAAAGAGTCGTTCCATCTGTGGTCATTAAGGTATGACCTATGTAATTTTTTAGATTAGGATAGTCTTTTGGAGAAAGAATGACGCTCAAGTTTTCATTGAGGACAAGATCATTTCCATCATAGCTTTCAACAATTTGTGGTTTGACACCAGCACCAGTAAAGTCAGTTGCTGTATCCACATGGGCTAAGAAGCCAATTGTTGGCACATCCTTATCTGTGTTGGCAGGAAGTGTTGCCATCACATATCCGTTTTCGTCGATCGTCACATCGCTCATGCCTATTGATTTAAGCTCGTCCACAAGCATATTGGCAAGCACAAGCTGGCCTGGTGTTGAAGGACATGTTGGTGAATCTTCATTAGATTGGGTATCGACTTTCGCATAGCGAACGAGTCTTTCAATTAAATCTTGTTTCAATTTTCTCAACTCCTATTTGTTGTTTACTGCTATTATGAAGATAGTTTGAAATATTTCGATAAAACGCAAAATCTGTTTTCATTATACTACCAATCTGTCATTTTTGTCGTAGTTGAAACTTTTCCAATCCATAACCGTAAAAAATAAGAAATAAAATCGTAAAGTAGGGAAGATGTTGAGGACGATAAAAGAACATATAAGTTTAAAATTTCTCTTGTTCATTGGAATTGCCATTCTGTTGACGAATGTCCCTTTCCTTGGAAATTATGTGGGGGTCGTCAATACTCTTGTTCATGAGTCAGGTCATGCCCTCATTGCATTGGTTGGTGGAGATGTCCATTCGATTTCCCTTTTCATGAACACAGAGGGCGTAACGTACACGAGTCATAAATCGTGGTTTGGAGGATTTTTTACAGGTGCAGCTGGATATGTAGCCTCATCAGCGATGGCATTCGTAGCACTTTGGTTGATTAGTAGAAAAAAGTATAAGGTTTTGACCGGTATATTGATTGGCTTGATTCTCCTCAATATTATTTTTTGGGTTCGTAATTTGTATGGCATATTTTGGCTTATTTCTTTTGGGGCAGCCTTTCTTTTGTTGTTATACAAAGGGTCAGCGAATGTGATTCAAAACTGCTTACTTCTTATTGCAACCATTTTACTAGTCGAATCTGTTTCAAGTGCTTTTACGATTCAAATGTTAAGCTTCATGCAGCCACATACTGCTGGAGATGCTACTGGACTTGCAAGAGCAACAAGGATCATCCCTGCTCAAATTTGGGGAATCATTCTTTTTGCCCAATCTCTCCTGTTTGTTTGGTTGGGATATAAAAATAAAATTTATCGTATTGACTGATGATATCGATCACACCTTTAACAGTTGAAAATGATTATGATGAGGATGTAATACATCCTATAGGAATAGAAAGGTGTGCATGATATTGAAACAAGTCAATCTTCATGATTATATAGAGTATAGTGTAGAAAGATTTACGAAGCGAATTGTTTTTAAAGAAGGAGAAAGTACCGTTTTTGTCCTTAACTTTACCCCAAAGCAGTCTTTACCAACTCACAAGCATCCAGGGACAAATGTTTATCTACTCGTTGTTAACGGTGGAGGCACCTTCACGATTGATGGGAAGGAAGTAAAGGCAAAGGCCAATGACGTGATCGTAGCAGATGGGGAAGAAGAATTTGCTTTCGTAAATGACACGGATGAAAATACGAGCTTATATGTCATGCTGAATAAAATTCCAAGTGAGCAATATGTTCAAAATATATAATAATTACGTAGTTCTGTTTTTGTGGAGAAATATTTAAATAGCATAATAATCAGCATATCAATTTACAAATTGGTATGCTTTTTTTCGTTAATAATAAAAAGGGGTTTCAGAAGAACATAAGAAAATAAAAAGTGGGAAAATTAAAAAACAAAGTTGTCTTTGGGAGGGCCAATTTGATGGAGCTATCTTATATCTGGAAGCCATTTGTCTTAATTATGGCTGGAATTTTGCTGTTAAGAATATCAGGAAGGAAATCTATATCTCAAATGACTCTTGCTCAAACAGTAGTTATGATTTCTGTTGGAACCATCATCGTTCAACCGATTGTAGAAAAAAGTATACTTAAAGCTATTGTTGGAGCAGCTATCTTCATGGCTTCAATCGTTATCCTTGAATATATGCAAGTCAAATTTAATTTCTTTGAAAAATTTATTACAGGAAAATCGAAAATTATTATCGAAAACGGTAAATTGAATTTCCAGAATCTCAAGAAGTTGCGTTTAACAGTCGATCAATTAGAGATGAGGTTGCGTAATCAAGGAATTTCAAAAATAGAAGATGTAAAATATGCAACCCTTGAACCGAATGGACTGCTTGGGTATGAATTGAATGATGATGCGAAACCGTTAACTGTCAGTGAGTTCAAAAAACTTGTTAATATTTATTTTCCTCTCCAACAAAATGATGACCAAAATAGAACTCGAAATCTCTCATCAGAGAAGAATGACATTTTTGAAGAAATTAAAGGGTTAAAAACACAAGGGCATCCGGACAATTTAAAGTAATAGAATGATCAAGCAGGAGAATGAAGGAAAGATGATTTAGGATACCATTTTTTTTGAATATCGAATGGTATCCATCTTTCGATTGCTCCTGTTTTTCTTCTCTGATATTTCCTTTAGTTTCATTCTGAATTTTTACTCACCATCTCAATCAAAAGCTTAGACACAAGAGATAATGTTTTCATTTCATTATAGACAAGATAGAAATAGCGCTCATCTTCAAATCCTTGTAGTTCATGAACATGAAGTTTGTTCGAAAGGGCATATTCCTGTGCTGCAATTTCTGAAATAATGGCAATGCCGATTCCTTGTTTGACAAATTCAATTAACGTTTGACTGCTATCTGTATGGGCAACAATATTCAATTGATCCTCTTTGATTTGTTTCTTCTTCAAAAACTTTTCTAAAATGGCCTTCGTTCCTGAATCAGACTTTCTCATCACAAAAGGATAATGAAGAATGTTTTCGATTGACAGGCTATCTTCTAAATGAAACTCATCAGATGAAATCACCACTAACTTCTCTTTCTGTAGAGGGAGGTAATGAAGTCTCTCGTCCTCGTATTTTTCACCTAGAAATCCTACATCTACTTTTCCACTCATGACTTTTTCGGCAACAATTTTTGAAGGGAATTCACTTAGCAAAAACGTAACATTTGGGTATTGGAGTCGGAATTCCTTCACGATTTTGGGGACTAGAAATTGTCCAGGAACAGAGCTAACGCCAATATGAATCTTCCCTTTCAGATCGGTAACACTTTCCTTAATATCGTAGAGTGCCTGATCCTTTAGTTCTAGTAATTTCAATGCCCAGTAATATAAGCGCTCCCCGTATGGAGTAACGATTGTATCCCTACCAACCCGATCAAAAAGTCGTACATTCAACATTTTTTCCAATGTTTGAATATGGGAACTGACCGTCGATTGACTTAAATAAACAGCTTCAGCAGCCTTTGAAAAGCTCTTATGTTCAACAACTTTCGTGAAAACGAATAGCTGGTGTAATTCCATTTCTATAACCTCCGTCAAACATATTCATCAAAACGATTCATTTACATAGGTTTTATCGATAACTTGAATTTATATAAGTTTATCACTTTTTTATAATGAAAGAGGGCCGTAAATATTAATAGATTATGACAAGTGTGTGCTCCTGATTTAATTAGTATGCGCTTTCCAAGTAGAGGAGGTAGCTAAGTGACATCCGAATTAGAAGCGGATATTACCTATGATGCAGGTCCCACAGGCTGTGGAGAGTTGATTATGAACCTTTTTTTAACGATGAAAAAAATGCAGAGTGGTCATGTGATCAAGGTAATATCATATGATCCGGGAGCCAGGGAAGACATCCCAGCATGGTGTAGATTACAGAACCAAACTCTATTGAAACGTGAAGATGAAGGCAAAGTAAGTCAGTATTACATTCAAAAAAACTAAAGTGGAGGAATGAACATGTCAGGGAAATTTCTAGTAAGTATAACAAATGCAAATAATGATGGAGATAAAGCAACGGTCGGGTTTGTAGTCGCGAATGCGGCTGTGGCATCAGGTCAGGAAACGGTTGTATTTTTAAATGTAGAAGGAGCTTATCTTGCTGCAAAAGGATATGCAGAGGACATCAATGAAGAAGGCTTTGCACCGTTAAAGCAGCTGATGGATCAATTTGTGGAAGCGGGTGGCACTCTTTGGGTATGTAGTCCTTGTTATAAAAAACGTGGTCTTGAAGAGGAAGACCTTATCGAAGGAGCTACAATTGTTGGTGGTGCAAAATTAGTAGAGTTCCTAAGTCAGGGAGCTGCATCTATCACCTATTAATCCATTTAAAAATGAAGAGATAGAGGGTGAAGGAAGTGTACAATCCTCAAGCAGTTTGTGATGGAGGAGATTTGGACTGTGGTTCAGGTCTTCTCCTCATTATAAAGAAAACGATGGATCCTCTCGAGTCCGGTGAAATATTAGAGGTTCGTAGCAGGGAAAGAACAGTTTCAGAGGATTTGCCTGCTTGGTGTCGGATGGTTGATCATGAATTTCTAGGTTCAGAGCAAGGTGAAGGTACGACACGTTATTTTATCCGTAAAGGGCAAACACACTCCGATTTAAAACAAGATTTAGAAGCAGCGAAAGGCTATCAATGGAGCGTTCGTGTTCAAAATGGAAACCAACTAACAGCAAAGATTCATTCGCGAAACCATACATTTTTGGCGGGACAACCTGCTGACTTTAGCTCAAAGGTAGATGCACCAAGTGCGATAGACTACTTACTTGCTTCGTTAGGGAGCTGTTTGACTGTTGGTTTTAAAGCACTTGCTTCTAAAAGAAATGTGGAGATTGACGATGCTGAACTTAGTCTTAAAGGTAGCTTAGATAATATTCTCTACCACATGGAAATTGAAGAGGTAGGTAGTCCAAAAATCAGTAAAATAGTGGGGACATTCTATGTTTCTTCTCCTAGTGAGGAAGATATATTAGAAGAGATTTGGAAAGAGACGTTAAAGCGTTCACCAATATATCAAACATTAAAAGATACGATTCAAATTAACATTAAGTTTTCGATGGCTTTCTAAACGGTTGGAAAAAAGGATGAGATTGAAGTGAGAAATGTGAAGTTTTTAACGAGCATGATAGGGAGTTGGCCAAGAACGAAAGAAGTTCAAAGAGCAATGCGTGATAAAAAGGCAGGGCGAATCAGCGAAGAACAATTTAATGAAATTGCCAATCAAGCAATTTTACAAATCCTGAAGTGGCAAGAAGAAGCAGGTCTTGATTATGTTTCAGATGGTGAACAAAGAAGAGACAATTATATCTCCTTTGTAGCTGAGCATTTACACAATGTTCGCATGCTTTCCGTAGCTGAACTTCTTGATTATGTAGAAGATAAAGCAAGTTTTGAAGAGATTCTTGGTACATTGGATGTCCCGGCGTATTCGATGACCAATCCAGCAGCAACTGGAAAAATCAGTCGCAAAAAACCACTCGCACTAAATGATTATTTATTTCTAAAAAAACATACAAATAAAGCCATTAAAGTTACGTTGCCAGGACCGTATCTTTTAACACGCTCGATGTGGGTCGAGGGATTATCAAAAGAGTCATACCCGACTAAAGAAGATTTGGCCATAGATATTATTCGTGTGCTTAGAGAAGAACTAGAAGACTTAATCGAAGCAGGAGCTGATTTTGTTCAATTTGATGAACCTGTTTTAACAGAGGTTGTATTTACGAAGAAGAATGCTAACCGTACCTTTATGTGTGGGGCTCTTACTGCTAAAGCGGATGCGGAAGAAGAGATTGCTTTTGCCCTTGATTTAATGAACCAGGTAACAGAAGGAATGCTTGGGCGTAAAACGAAAATAGGTGTCCATGTTTGCCGTGGGAATTGGAGTACGGAGGAGGAAGTCCTTTTACGTGGACCTTATGATCCATTAATTCCGTATCTAGCTGAAGTGAAAGTAGACCAACTTGTTTTAGAGTATTCGACTCCTCGTGCTGGAGAAATAGAAGTAATCAAGGAATTCGCTGGAAAAGAACTTGGATTTGGGGTTATCAATCCTAGAACAGAAGCAGTTGAGTCGGTGGAAGAGGTTGTAAGCCGTGTACAAGAGGTTCGAAAAATATTGGATGATGAGATGATCTTTTTGAATCCTGATTGTGGCTTTGGAACCTTTGCTCAACGACCGATGAATAGTGACGAGATTGCTTTTGATAAATTAAAGATGATGGTAGAGGCGGCTAAAATATTACGAGAAATGGACTAGGGGGAGAAAAAATGGTGCAAATTTTAGATGTTAAGGTTAATGGAACGGGTTCAGGAATGCGATTAGATGCCTTGGCTGGTAAACATGGTATCGCGGTAGATGAGCCAGTATCAATGGGTGGAAAGGATTCAGCTGCCGATCCGTTATCGACGTTTTTAGGAGCACTTTTAGCATGTGAGAATGTGATGGCGCAGATTATTGCGAAGGAAATGGAATTTGACCTCCAAGGCATTACCTTTGAAGCGGAAGGGAATATCGATATCAGCGGTTTGATGGGGAATTTGGATGTCGATCCGAAGTTTCAGGAAGTAACGATCAAGGCTTCCATTCAAACAAGTGAAACCCAAGTGAGAGTGAACGAAATGCAAGAAGCTGTCGATTTACGCTGCCCTCTATTTAGAACGGTAAAGGATGCTGGAATCCCTATTCAAAATATATGGTTAAAAGCTTAAAAAGTCCTGAGTAGGACTTTTTTTTATTCAATTAGCCTGAACTCAACTGATAAATTCTCTTCTTGAAGCTTTTTATTAAATTTGTAGGAGGCGTGCTGTAAATAACGGTTATCTTTAATCTTCATTCGTTTTCCATCCGCAAATACGAATTCGTACTCTGATTTATCTCCGATTTCATCTCGATAACGGATGACTTCTGTCACTTCGTCCCAAGAATAAGTTTCTTTTTCAAAGGAAAATAATGGGCTATAGGAAATATGATCAGTTGCTAATGCCCGATAGGATTGCGAACCAATAAAGAAGGTAGTAAGAGCCAAGCATAAAAATACGATACTGATGATAATTGATAGCTTTCTAATGTTTAATAAAAAAAGTGTGATAGCAGCCAAAAAAATAAATCCATAACCAAAAGCAAAAACGGTGAAATTCTCATCGGGCACAGAGACAAAAAATACGTTTTCTTTATGGTGTACAATGTCTGCGACCGTTTGTGGAAGGAAAAAGTAAAGAATCGGTGCAAACACAGCTGTTATAATCGCGATGGCTAGAAAAAGGTGCTTTGTCTGATAATTTTTTTCCATATATAATTCCCCTTAAAAGAAATTAAGTACGTCTACATTAATATTGAAACAAAGATCATCTCGTGTGTATAGATTTATTTGTAAAAAATTATTCAACTCCCTCAAATGGTTTTCCACAGTAAAAAAGCTTAAATAGCAGTCATCCACAAAGTTATACACATTATCCACAGAAATTCAGAGGATTTTTATTAACAATTCTTATCAAGGCAAAAAGGTTGAAGAAAATTGGATTAAAAAATCTCATCCACACTATTAACATCCCTGTGGATAAATATGTACACAATTCATTCACAGTTGAACTATAATTTGTGAAAGAATTGTGAAAAGCATTGTTTTCATTATGCATAAGGTATATATTATGAGTGTAGAGAATAAGTGAAAAACTTCACAAGATAGTAAAAGGCATTCTCTGCTAAATAAGCGGGCCGGCTTAATGAAGAACGAATTAAATTTTTTTACTTACAATTGTGAAATTAATCACAAATAAAGGGGACGGTTAAAATGAAATGGTGGACAAATCCGCAAGTAGCTATCGTTTGGACAATAGCAAGAATCTGGCTTGGAATCCAATGGATTGAAGGCGGTTGGCATAAAGTAGTAGACGGTTTTGATGCAACAGGGTTTATGCAAGGGGCAATTGCCAAAGCAGCAGGTGAGAATCCAGCAGTACAAAGTTGGTATGCAGCGTTTCTAGAAAATATCGCTTTGCCAAATGGAGATATTTTCAGTGTTATGGTTGCTTATGGTGAAGTTCTAGTTGGTTTAGGATTAATTTTTGGAGTAGCAACAATCCCAGCCTTAATCGCAGGTGCATTCA
Source organism: Robertmurraya phoenicis (assembly GCF_047302285.1). Classification (GTDB taxonomy): domain Bacteria; phylum Bacillota; class Bacilli; order Bacillales; family Cytobacillaceae; genus Robertmurraya. The sequence continues at coordinate 3,875,752 of NZ_CP154845.1, read as the reverse complement.
TGAACTTCAACTTCCTAATGGCTGGTACAGTAAGCACAAACCCAATTCTCTTTACAACAGCAGTCATCCTCCTATTCGCAGGTAAAGGAAGCTACTACTGGGGTGTTGACAGATTTGCAATCCCATACGTAAAAGAGCTACTAAACAAAAGAAAGAACCTAGCAGCAAATCCTCATTAATAGAAAGCTTATAAAAGAGGTTGTCCCAAAAGCTTAGCTTTTAAGGCACCTCTTTTTTTATTATTGAAACTTTAATCCTAGTAGACCAAATCCACAAGTTCCATCCACTTGTCTTATCCACAAATCCTCTATAATATAGAAAGTATTCAACAGGCAGGAAGGAGTCATACATTTTGGAAACAAAGCTAACACGCAAACAAATAAAAGAAATGTGTGGAGATATCTCCTTCAAAAAAGGCGAAACCTTTTATCATAAAAATAAAGTCCAATTTCAACAAAACAGCTCCGACTCCTGCGAAGCGCTCGTCATGGCAGGAGAAGAATTTCAAGTATCAATAAATATCAATGAACAAGGAGACTTGGAAACAAGCTGCAGCTGTCCAACCCTTGCTTCTTTCCAAAAAGATTGCCAGCATATTGCGGCAGTCTTAATTGCACTTTATCATAAGCAAACCGCTCCTCAACATTCTGAATTAGCAGAAGGACTATTATCCATTTTTCAAGAGAAGCCGAAACGTTCAAGTGGACAACAGCTTCATTTTGAAGACAGGCAAGTATTAAATCCCATTTTCACATGTACACCGATTACAGGAGAAACTGGACAAATGATGCTTGGTATCGATATTCAAATAGAGGCGACCCCAATCTTGAATATTAGCAACTTTTTAGAATGTGTAGGAAGTGGAAAAAGAAGTGTGCTCTCCTTAGCTTTTACGTATGATCCGAGAGCACACTGTTTTCAAAGAGAAGCTGATCAAGTGATTCATGAGATGATTCAGGTTAATCGTGATGAGGAACTTTTGTCTGAGCAAGGATCTTCTGAAAACAACATTTTAATCGTTCCTCCAACTTCATGGAAAAGGATTTTACCATTACTCACGAGCATCCCGCAGACAAGACTTAAATATGGTAGAAATGCTTATCAAGGTCTACAAGTCTCAAACAAGCCCTTAGATTTGCATTTTGAATTTCAAGCAACTGACGGGGATGCTTACCAATTAATCGTAACAGGGTTAGATCGTTTAGTTGTTTTAACCACCTATGAATACGTTCTTTGTGACGGACAAATCTTTCACTTAAACTATGATGACTGCGTACGATTAGCTAATTTGCAGGAAATGCTATTTTCGTCAAAAACCAATCATATTCCAATTCCGAAAGAACAAGTTCATTTCTTTTTGGAAAAAATATTGCCTGGCTTAAAAAAGCTAGGGACGGTAACGATTGCAAGCGAATTAGAGAAGAAGCTAGTGAGAACACCTCTTGTTGCGAAGTTATTTTTAGACAGAGTGAAAAATCGTTTGCTTGTCGGGCTTGAATTTCATTACGGGAGACTAGTTATTAATCCACTTGGGAACTCAAATATCACCTCGATGATCGTGAGAGACACAAGAAAAGAAGAAGCGATTTTATCGTTAATTGAAGAGAGTGAATTAGCAAATACGGATGAAGGCTACTTTCTGCATAATGAAGAGCTCGAATATGAATTTTTAACGTATACCGTTCCGAAGCTGCAAAAGCTAACAGAGGTGTACGCCACGACAGCTGTTCGAAATCGAATTTTCAAAGGGCATGCCCCACCAAAAATAAGAGTGAAATTTAAGAAAGAGCGGACGAACTGGCTCGAATTTAAGTTTGAAATGGATGGGATTCCAGAAACTCAAATTCGCGAACTTCTTCAAGCATTAGAAGAAAAAAGGAAGTATTATCGTTTACGTAACGGTTCTCTGCTTTCTCTCGAGACAAAAGAGTTTGAAGAGATGAAACGTTTTTTAAATTCGGTACCGTTACATGAGGATGCCGATCATTCATTTGAGCTTCCGTTGCTAAAGGGGATTGCCCATCTCGATTCCATTATGGAAAATGAACTTTTTACCCCAGAACAATCGTTTCGCCAGTTTTTAAAAGAGATGACCGATCCAGACGTGAGTCATGCGAAAGTTCCTGAAAATTTAACGCATATTCTTCGCGATTATCAGAAGAAGGGTTATCAGTGGATGAAAACTCTTGCCAGTTATGGTTTTGGGGGTATTTTAGCAGATGATATGGGCCTTGGCAAAACGCTTCAAAGCATCACTTACATCCAATCTGTGGTGGATGAAATTCGCAAGAGTAGTCGACCCGTATTAATCGTTTGTCCATCTTCCGTCACATATAATTGGTTAAGTGAAATAAAAAAATTTACACCAGGGATTGAAGCTGTTGTGATGGACGGGGGGAGGAAGCAAAGAACAAGTCTATATGATGAATTGAAAAATACAGATGTCTTCATCACTTCCTATACTTTGCTTAGGAAAGATTTGAACTTGCTTGAACGGGAAAAATTCCACACTGTTTTCTTTGATGAGGCGCAGAGCTTTAAAAATCCAACGACGCAAACGGCAAAAGCAGTCAAGAAGATTCAAGCGCATTATCGCTTTGCTTTAACTGGAACACCAGTCGAGAACTCAAGTGAAGAGCTTTGGTCCATTTATCATGTCGTTTTTCCAGAACTTTTTAGAGGATTAAAAAGTTACGCAAACCTGACTAGTAAACAAATTGCGAGAAGAACAAGGCCTTTTCTTCTTCGCAGAATGAAAGAGGATGTACTTGAAGAACTTCCAGAGAAAATTGCTCTTCAGGAATCAGTCGATCTGGTCAATGAGCAGAAGAAGCTGTATGCAGCTTATTTAGCAAAGCTCAGACATGATACCCTTAAACATCTAGACAAAGATACGATTCGAAAAAATCGCATTAGAATTTTGGCAGGCTTAACGAGATTGAGACAAATTTGTTGTCATCCTGCCCTTTTTGTTGATGGATATAAGGGAAGGTCAGCAAAGTTTGAGAAGCTTATGCAAATTGTCGAAGAAGCTAAACTAACGGGCAGAAGAGTATTGATTTTTTCACAATTTACGAAAATGCTCGATTTAATTGGCAGAGAGCTAGCTGAAAAAGGAGAGGCGTATTTCTATCTAGATGGAAATACTCCATCTGAAGAACGAATAGAGATCTGCAATCGATTTAATCAGGGGGAAAATAGTTTCTTTCTCATTTCATTAAAAGCTGGTGGGACAGGGCTAAATTTGACTGGAGCGGATACGGTTATTCTTTATGATATTTGGTGGAATCCTGCTGTTGAAGAACAAGCAGCAGACAGGGCCCATCGGATTGGCCAAGAGAATACGGTTAAAGTCATTAAATTAATTTCCAGGGGAACAATTGAAGAAAAAATGGATCAACTTCAAGATAAGAAACGACATCTCATCGATGAGTTGGTGAAGTCCTCAGAGAATAAAGCATGGGCATTAACAGATGAAGATATTCGCGATCTTTTAGAAGTATAAAGTCAGTGGGGAAGTGCCCCACTGAAATTAAAGAATAATCTACAGCAGTTACCATCAGGCTGATTGAAAACGTTTGTCTTTCGAGGCGCGAAGTCTTGGGAGGAGCGGAGTTACCATAGTAGGTAATGAGCACCGGACAAGGCGAAGCAACGAAGAAAGCGAGCGTTTGTCAACAGCCTGAGTCAGTGGGGAAGTGCCCCACTGACAAATCTCTATTTCCTCTTTTTCGCTCGTTTATCAGCTGCATTTGAACGAGCCATTGCTTCTAAATCATCATGATCGGCTAAATCACGATCAAACTCCACATCAAGTCCATCAGATTTCATATTTTTCGGAACCTGTGGCAAGTTTGCCTTGTTCTTATCTCTTGTTTTATGCCCATGTGCACGTCCCATTAGGAAGACCCCTTTCTAAGAAAAAAAGTACGGAAAACACGAATGTTTCCGTACTTTATTTTCTCTTAAGATGATAGAAAATATGTTAGTGTCTTGCCTTCTTTTTTGTAAATCCACCTGCTTGGTCAGCAAGCTTAAATTCGTGGGAATAGTTGATTTCCTGCATACTTGATAAAGTACTTTTCGACTTATCTTTTCTCTTCTTATCAGACATCGGTATCATCCCTTCTTGAATTATATACACTTCCTATTTTTCCCTTGCTAAGGCGGAATGATACTTTATTTTTGATAAATGTCATGTAATGCCGAATCAATTTGCTCATATTGAAAAGAATAGCCTGCTTCTTGTAACTTTGTCGGAAATACACGCTGTCCTTCCAACACTAACAGGCTCATCTCTCCAAGTACTACCTTTAAGATAAAGGCTGGGGCTGGGATCCAATGAGGTCTTTTCATGGTTCGAGCGAGCGCTTTTCCCAATTCGGTCATTTTCACAGGTTTTGGTGCGGTGAAATTAACAGGACCTGAAAGCTTCTCATTCTCCATGGCAAAAATGATTCCATTTACGACATCATTGAGATGAATCCATGACATCCATTGCTCGCCCGATCCCAAGTTTCCGCCTGCAAATAATTTATAAGGAAGTGCCATTCTTGGTAAGGCTCCTTCTTTGTTGTCTAAAATAATGCCAAATCGACAAAGAACAGTGCGAATATCGAGGTTGTTAGCTTCTAACGCTTTTTCTTCCCATTGCTTGACTGTCGAGGCGAGAAAATCGTCTCCGGGAGTCCTTTCATCCTCTGTAAAGGTGTCGTGTAGTGAAGTACCGTAAAAACCAATCGCACTTGCGTTAAGGAACACCTTTGGCTTTTTTTGGAGATTTTTCATTAGCTGTATCACTTCAGCGACTGTTTGTAGTCGACTTTGGAGGATAAGATTTTTCCGTGCTGGTGTCCATCGTCCAGCCCCTATTGATTCACCGGCTAAATTAATCATGACATCGATCTCTTGTAGTTGTTTTGCTGGCTCACTTCCTTCTGTTAACCATTGTACGTATGTAACGTTTCCGTCCCTTGAAAGATTTCGAGTGAGAATAAATACTTCGTGCTCAAGTTCTACCAGTCTTTTTGCTAAGGCTTTTCCAACAAAGCCTGTTCCACCTGCAATGGCAATTCTCATATCAAATGCCTCCTCTTTTTTCTCATATGGATTAATTAGCTTTAAGATGTGAAAAACCCTCTTTTTTAAGAGACGAATATGGTACATTTATAGGGAGGTGAGGTTATGGCTATCATTACAAAAATCACCGTCCAAAAAAAGAACACAGATCGTTATAATATCTTCTTGGACCATGGAAAAGGTGAGGAATACGCTTTTAGCGTCGATGAAGATGTGTTGATAAAGTTTAATTTAAAAAAGGGTCTTGAACTTGATGACTTTGCACTCATGGAAATTCATTATCATGATGATATCCGCAAAGCATATAATTTGGCAGTCCATTTTTTATCTAGGAAAATGAGATCAGAGCATGAAGTTCGCAAATATTTAAGCGAAAAAGAAGTTGAAGACCCTGTTATTCAAGAAGTTATTCATAAATTGTATGACTATCAGTTTCTCAACGATGAAGAATATGCTCTAGCTTTCGTCAGAACCCAAATGAACACAACGGATAAAGGGCTTGAGGTGATTCGTCGAGAATTGAAAGAAAAGGGAATTGCTCCCACTTTAATTGAACTTGCCTTGAAGGAGTACCCGTTTGAAAGACAGGTTGAAAAAGCAACTGAACTGCTGGAAAAGGCATTCAAGAAAGGTTCCCGTGATTCAGAAAGAATAGTAAAGCAGAAAGCAGAACAACATTTGCTCCGAAAAGGATTCCCTTTTGATGTCATTCAGATCGCAGCAGAAGCCGTTGATGATTCTAAAGATGTCGATGAGGAAATGGACGCCTTAAGATACCAAGGGGAAAAGGTCCATAAGAAATATGAGAAGTACGAGGGATATGAGTATCATCAAAGGATGAAACAGGCCTTGTATCGAAAAGGCTTTTCACTCGATATGATCGAAGCATTTTTAGAGGAAAAAAGGACCTACAATAAGAGGTGACAACGATGGAAGATAAAAGATACAGCGAATTGAGTGAGCACGAACTTAGACAGGAAATTGCCAAGCTTAAAGAACAAGCTCGAAAAGCGGAACAAATGGGGATGGTCAACGAGTTTGCTGTCCTTGAACGCAAAGCAATTATGGCAAAAGCATATTTGTTGAATCCAAAAGATATTAAGAAAAAAGAGATTTATGAAATAGAAGGGGACCCAGGGAAGTATTTTCAAGTGTCCTATTTGAACGGTGTTTTTGCTTGGGGATATCGCCTCGGTGAAAGTAAGGAAAAAGAGGCATTACCAATCTCGATGCTAAAAAACTTAAAATAACCAGAGCCAAATTAGCTCTGGTTATTGGTTTGACGAAGGTGTGAAAATGTTTAAGAATTTTTCCGGATTTGGTGATGGAGGATAATGATATCTTGCGTTTCCTTTGTTTCTCCGTTAACTTGAGAATGTGCATGCTTCGTACGAAAATTTGGCGAAGTAAATGGGCTAGAATACGGATTCTTGTCAAAGAATTTTTTCGAATTTCCCATTTTTATGCAGCCTCCCGAAAAAAGTATTTTTCAGAGAAAAACATGGATGCAAGCAAAATTCAAAATTCCTACTCAAACAACTCTGATGTGTCAGATTCCCGGTTATTCGATGCCCTCATCCGCTCTTGTGGATGAGTATTCGTTGTGCCATTAGCCCTTTTGGAGGCATATTCTGCTTTAGCTCGAGGTTCTCCCTCGAACTTATTTTGATTCTCGTATGGGAAACCTTTAGCTTTATTACGCAAAACAGTTACCCCCTAAAAAAAGTAATCAAAAACGTGAAGAACATCAATCAATCATGCTAATCACGTACTAATAGTATGAGCACATTTACAATGAAGTATCATAATTACGACAAACTAAAAGTTACCAGTGAGGTGTAAAGAAATGCAGGAATACCAACAAAAGCTAGTCGAACTTTTGCTTACAAAAAATGAAAAATTGTCCGTTCATCAAGCGCAAACATGGGTTGAACTTCTTTGGGATGATTTTGAAACAACGCGCGCAAAGGCGGGGAGAGAGTATAAGGGGAGCGAAATGACCGAACGAATCGTGCGCCAATGGATTGAAAACTATGGTGATAAGCTCCATGAATTTTTCGCAAGCAATCCGAAATATAGTCATTTATTTGAGGACAAGAAAGAGAACTAAAAATGTCCAATTCCATCGAGGAATTGGACATTTCAAATTAACCCGGAATAATTTCTAACTTCTTTCTAAGCTTCTCTTCGCTAAAGATCCAGCCTGTATAGGAAGTTAGAATAGTTAAGTCCCGATCAAGCTGAACCACGGCAACAAAAGGATAATGGTCTTTGCTGCGATAACGTAAATCAATGAACTTCACTTCGTAATAATCATCGTATTCGTCTACTTCCCAGCGATATACAGGAGAAAAGGAAAGGAAGGCAGATAAATTGTCATCCTTTTTGGCTGCATCAATCACAGGTGAAGATGGGACTTTTACTCGATCAAATTGGTCGAGAATGGTTACGTCATTATCATGGGCACGACCTACGAAAAATTGGTTTTTGTTCATTACAGCAATACGCCATTGGTGAAACTTCATTGTCGGTGCAATGATAATATCCGTCGCATCTGGGATGAGGTTCCGTACTTCATTCATCACCTTTCGCTGTGTGAAATAGCGAATAATATAATATGCAACAAGGATCACATATAAGGTCAAGAACGTATATCCAGGATCAGCTCCCATTAGCCAAATGAACAATCCAAGTACATGTAAGCCAAAAATATAAGGGTCAAACGTATTAATCACTCCTAAGGCTACCCACTTGCTCGAAAATGGCCGTAATGCCTGAGTTCCATAGGCATTGAAAATGTCCACAAAGACGTGAAGAAAGACGGCAAGAAAAGTCCATAACCAAAGATGCAGAAGGTTCGCTTCTGGAAAAAATGGATAGATGACCGCTGTGATGGCGATTGGCCATAATAACACAGCTGGAATAGAGTGAGTAATTCCTCGGTGATTTCGAATATATACAGCGTTATTTCTTAGTTTAAGAACGGTATCAACATCCGGAGCTTGTGATCCAACGATTGTTCCAATCATGACACTCGTTGCCGTGGCGGCACTACCTGCAATGACTGGATCGAGAGTAGCAAGCCCCCCGAGGGCTATTCCCATAACTAAGTGAGTACCAGTGTCCAAAAGGATGAACCTCCTTATAGGATAGAATTAAAGTGATCTTGTGCAGGAAAAAAGATCTACTTGCAAGACTGACTATTATATAATAATTTTAACAACATCTGTGGTGTAAATATAGTTCTAACCCGTTATTTTCAAAATTGTTTAAATAAAATTCACAAATATTTATTAATATTATATTTGACAGCAGGAGGCATAATCATGACAGATTCACTCAAAAACCTAAAATTAGTTAACAAAGATGCCTTCCAAGATGATCTTATTGATTGGTTTACGAAAGAACAACGGGTTCTTCCATGGCGAAAGGATCAGGACCCATACAAGGTATGGGTTTCAGAAATCATGCTTCAGCAAACAAGAGTAGACACAGTTATTCCTTACTTCAATCGATTTATTGAACAATTCCCCACTTTGGAAGATTTAGCAGATGCCGATGAAGAAAAGGTGTTAAAAGCTTGGGAAGGATTAGGATACTACTCAAGAGTAAGAAATCTTCAGTCAGCTGTTAAAGAAGTAAAGGCAAAGTATGGTGGAACTGTCCCTGACACAAAGGATGAAATTTCTACCTTAAAAGGGGTGGGACCTTATACAGCAGGAGCTATTTTATCGATTGCTTACGGGGTTCCAGAACCTGCCGTAGACGGAAATGTCATGAGAGTCATTTCTCGCATTTTATCGATTTGGGATGATATTGCTAAACCATCGACACGAAAAATATTTGAGAAAGCAATTGAAGAGATGATCTCACATGAAAATCCATCTTATTTTAACCAAGCATTAATGGAACTTGGCTCCCTGATTTGCACACCAACATCTCCATCGTGCTTACTATGTCCTGTTCGAGAACACTGCCATGCCTTTCATGAAGGCGTGGAAAAAGAACTTCCGGTCAAAACAAAGGCAAAAAAGCAGAGACTCGTTCAACTTGCGGCAGTTGTGTTGAAAGACAACGAAGGCAAAACCGTCATTCATAAGCGTCCAAGCAGTGGCTTATTAGCGAATATGTGGGAATTCCCTAACGTCGAAGTATCCATTCCTTTTTCTCGAGAAAAGAGTCATATTCAAAGCTTACTATCTGAGCAGCTCGAAATAGACGTAAAGCTGGGAAAAAATATTGGTCAATTGGAACATGTATTTTCGCATCTAAAATGGGATATTCAAGTCTACGAAGGGGAACTTCTTACTCCAATAATAGAGACCGATAACTTAAAATACGCAACCCTAGAAAATATTGATGAGTATCCATTTCCCGTGTCTCATCAGAAAATCATGAGACAATATTTTAAAGATGTGTCTACATTAAAAAGCGCCGATTAAAAACGGCGTTTTTTTCTCATAATATGAAGTTTAATAATAATGGAGTGGGCAAACTATCCTTTTTTTAACCCGCCACGATTTACGATTTCCTCCATGATTTCGCGATGAATCGTTTGACCTTCAGCGTTTAAGTAAGGCATCATTTGTTGCAAACAATGATGAAAATAGGCAAGTTCTTCTTCGCTCCAATTTGCGATGGACATCATCGAGAGTTCTGTCATATCTCTTCCTTCGTACATTTAGAAACACTCCTTCAAGTATGTATATGGATAGTCTTTTGTTCTGAATTGATATCTATACAAAGAATGACTAAAATTGAAGAAGAATAATCGGTAGATAGGGGACTAGATATTATGGCAAAAGTAGCATTGGTTACAGGAAGTAGTCGAGGAATTGGAAAAGCAACAGCTCTTCGCTTAGCAAAACAAGGTTACGACATCGTCATCAACTATGCAAGAAGTAAAAAGGCAGCATTAGAAACAGCAGCTGAAATTGAGGCATTAGGAAGAAAAGTATTAGTGGTTAAAGCGAATGTAGGGGATGTTGAGAAAATAAAAGGGATGTTTGAGGAGATTGATCAAGTATTCGATCGTTTAGATGTTTTGGTTAGCAACGCGGCATCTGGAGTGCAAAGACCAATTATGGAGCTAGAAGAGTCTCACTGGAATTGGACAATGAACATTAATAGTAAGGCACTTCTTTTTTGTGCCCAGGAAGCGGCAAAACGAATGGAAAAGAACGGTGGCGGAAAAATTGTAAGCATAAGCTCACTAGGTGCGATTCGCTACTTAGAGAATTACACGACAGTTGGGGTATCGAAAGCGGCAGTCGAAGCACTTACCCGTTATTTAGCAGTTGAACTATCTGAGAAAAATATCGTTGTAAATGCCGTATCAGGTGGAGCAGTCGATACGGAAGCATTGAAATCTTTCCCGAATCGAGAGGAGCTTCTTGCTGAGGCGAGAGCGAAAACACCTGCTGGAAAAATGGTTGAAATCGATGATATTGTCGACACGGTCATGTTTTTAGTAAGTGATCAAGCAAGCATGATAAGAGGGCAGACGATTATAGTAGACGGTGGAATTTCTTTATTAGTTTAAGTCAATTTTTTCCAAATAAATAATTGGATAGTAATCTCTATGCATGGATAAATTAATATGCGTGGAGGTGATATCAGTGGCAAAGCCAAACAAATCTCAAGCTGGAACTAACATTCAACAAGTACGCCAACAAAACGCTCAATCTGCTGGCTCTCAAGGGCAATTCGGTACTGAATTTGGTAGCGAAACAAATGCTCAAGAGGTAAAAAAGCAAAATCAACAAGCTGAATCTAAAAAATCTCAAAACTCTGGCCAATTCGGTCAGTCATAACAGCTCATATACTTAGAAAAAGAATACCCCTTCTTATCGTAGAAGGGGTATTCTTTTGTGAATAAAAAATCTAAAGCGAATTTGTTTTTCGACAAAACTTCCTTTATCCCTACATAACTAGTCAAAGGAATACATACAAGTGGAACGAATATATTTAAACGTGGAATTAAATCAGCAATAGGACGGTGTGTTAAACATGAATAAATTTAACCGTTTAGTCAGTGAACAGATGGATACGATGGAAAAGCTGTTATTTCTTCAATCGGAAATTGAGCGTTGTCAAGGTCTTGAAAAGGAGCTTATAGAGCTACAGGAGCAAGCGAAATTAGAGAGCATTCAGAAGGAAATTGCGAGCAAGAAAGCAGAATTAAAGGAAATCCATGAGATGTTTGAACAACAGACAGAGGAATTAATTCAATCATATCAAGATGTTCGTGCCCTCGTGTAAAGTGTATGAAAACGAAAAAAATAATGGATAAAGAATGGAGTCGTTGAAATATTTCAATGGCTCTTTGTTTTAAATTCCGTCTTTTACCGTTATAATAATAAAAAGAGAAACTGGACAGGCTTTGTTATTTTTGAATAAGGTTAACGAATTCAACGATTTTACAATGGCTGTAAGTGATGAGTCATTGTCTAAATGTACTCGAACGTGTTCGGAAATGAAAGTAGGGAGACTAAAATGGAAGTACCTGTGGAGGGTGAACCGATACAAATTCATAGCTATAAGCATAATGGTTATATCCACCGAGTATGGGATGAAACGACTGTGCTTAAAGGCTCTCAAAATTTAGTTATAGGTGGAAATGATCGGACTATCGTGACAGAATCGGATGGAAGAACGTGGGTGACACGAGAGCCAGCAATTTGTTATTTTCATGCACAACTTTGGTTTAATGTGATTGGAATGATTCGTGAGGATGGCATTTATTATTATTGCAATTTAAGCTCACCGTTTATTTTTGATGGAGAAGCTTTGAAGTACATAGATTATGACTTAGATATTAAAGTTTTTCCAGATATGACGTTTAATTTACTCGATGAGGATGAATATGAACGGCATCGAAAGGAAATGAAATATCCTGAGGTCATTGATCAAATTTTAAAAAGCCATGTAGATAAGCTCATTCGCTGGATTCGTCAAAGAAAAGGCCCATTTGCAGCGGACTTTATTGATATTTGGTATGAGCGATATTTAACATACAGACGCTAAAGTAGAGTAGAAAACGCCTGTTGATGAATTCAACAGGTTTTTATTTGGGAAAATTATAATGGTCAAAAAATAAGTGTAGTCCAGGTACACAGCAATTTTTTAAGGTCCGTTTCAACTAGGGGGGAACAAGTTGGATAGTATACGTAGGTATATGCATTTTGTAAAGCCATATAAGATTCAAATCATTGGAACGATTTTGATTGGGATTATCAAGTTTGCCATTCCATTATTGATTCCATTGCTAATTAAATATGTCTTGGATGACATTGTCGGGAATACAGGGCTAACAGCTGACGAAAAAGTGAGTAAGCTTGTCTTAATTATGGGAATCATGATTGTTATCTTTCTCATCGTACGGCCGCCTGTAGAATATTATCGACAATACTTTGCCCAATGGACGGCAAGTAAGATCCTTTATGATGTGAGAGACCGTCTTTTTACACATATTCAAAAATTGAGCTTTAAATATTATTCGAATACAAAGGCTGGGGAAGTCATCTCTCGTGTTATTAATGATGTGGAGCAAACGAAAACCTTTGTCATTACGGGATTGATGAATTTATGGCTAGACCTTGCCACGATTGCTATTGCCGTTGTGATCATGATGACGATGGATGTGAAGTTAACGATTGTTTCGCTCATTCTATTTCCTTTTTATGCATTTTCGATTAGGTATTTTTTCGGGAATTTAAGAAAGCTGACAAGGAGGCGCTCTCAGGCTCTGGCAGAGGTTCAAAGCTATTTGCATGAACGGGTATCGGGAATGCCTGTCATTAAAAGCTTTGCGATCGAAGAAGAGGAGCAAAAACGATTTGATTCGCAAAATAGTAATTTCTTGACAAAAGCAATCGATCATACGAAGTGGAATGCGAAAGCCTTTGCCGTCGTCAATACGATTACCGATATTGCTCCATTACTGGTTATTGGATTTTCTGGTTATCAAGTCATTAAAGGCCAATTATCAATTGGAGAAATGGCTGCCTTTATCGCTTATATTGATCGTCTTTATAATCCATTAAGAAGACTTGTAAACTCCTCAACTACGTTAACCCAATCGATCGCTTCGATGGATCGAGTCTTTGAATTTATCGATGAAAAATATGATATTAAAGACAAACCAAATGCGATTCGATGTGAAAAAGTATCAGGTCATATTCAATTGGAAAATGTAAGCTTTGCCTATGACGAAAAGGAAGAAAAAGTGTTAAAGAATATCTCTCTTGATGTGAAGGAAGGGGAGACGATTGCTCTCGTTGGGATGAGCGGTGGAGGTAAGTCATCATTAGTGAGCCTCCTGCCAAGGTTTTATGATGTAACCGAAGGGAGAATTCTTCTTGACGGCATTGATATTCGTGATTTCCAAGTCCGGACATTGCGAGACAAAATCGGAATGGTTTTACAAGATAATATCCTCTTTAGTGAATCGGTTAAATCAAATATTTTGATTGGAAAACCTGATGCAACTGATGAAGAGGTGATCGCAGCAGCAAAAGCGGCGAATGCCCATGATTTTATTTTGAATTTACCTGAAGGCTATGAAACAAAGGTTGGAGAACGGGGCGTGAAACTTTCTGGTGGTCAAAAGCAAAGGGTGGCAATTGCAAGAGTTTTTATAAAGAACCCTCCGATTCTAGTTTTAGATGAAGCGACCTCCGCTTTAGACTTAGAAAGTGAGCATTTAATTCAGGAAGCAATTGAGAAACTTGCCAAGGATCGTACGACCTTTATCGTTGCACATCGACTTTCAACGATTACCCATGCGGATCGAATTGTTTTAATTGAAAATGGAGAAATCGTCGAAATGGGTCGTCACGAAGAATTAATGGCAGCTCAGGGAAACTACTATAAGCTTTTTCAAATTCAACAGTTAGAGAACTGAACTTCCGTTATTTAATAAAAAACAGTCAAGAGAACAATCGCTAGAATCGTTCTCTTGGCTGTTTTTTACGGCTTTAAATCAATTAGTTTTCCACATTTAAGGTTAATAAAGGAATCCGTTTTTCATATTTTTTTACTAATGCTTCATTATGTGCGTCAGAACCTTCCATATTTCCACTTAGGAAGATGGGTGGCTCAAAGTCACGATCTGCCATCATTTTAATGGCTTCTGCAAATATACTATTTAAAATAGCCGCACCAACAACTGTAGAAGTAGGAGCAAATGGCACCTTTACCTTATCGTAGCTTAAGATAGCATCTCCTTTAGCAGAGTAATTATTAATCACTAAATCGACTGAATTATAAAGATGGTTTCCGCTTTTATGACGAGATGGTTGGCTTTGGGAATATTCTAAAGAAGTTAGTCCAATGACAAAGGCCCCTTTTTCTTTCGCATATTGTGCTACATCAACAGGTACAGGATTTCGACCAGAAGTAGATAATACAAAGACAATATCATTTGCTTTAATCTCATGTTCTGTTAAAAAGTTCTGCGCATAATCATTTTTTCGCTCTAATTGGGAAGAACGCATTGCCCCTTCATGTAGCATTAAAGGTTCAAATAAAATCGGTTTAATCGGTACTAATCCGCCAGCACGATAGAAAACTTCTTCAGTTAAGATATGTGAATGGCCACATCCAAACAATTGAATAATACCACCGTTTTCGATACTATTTGCGACTTTTTCAGCTGCTAATTGTAATTGCTCGTTTTCATTCTCTAAAACTAACTGTAGTAAATGGCTTACTTTTTCAAAATAGCTCGATAGCATAGGTTAAGCCTCCAGTGAATGTAATATTTTTGCCACTTCAGTTGGAATTGTTTTCCCTGTCGCTTGATCAATCGTGGAACCAAATATATGTGGCATGAAAAATTCTATTTCAATATTCTTAACGGCATTGATGATCGTCTTAATATTTGATTTGCTAATACCACCTGCAGGTTCAATGCCACGAATTCCTTTTCGAGCGGCCACTTTTGTTAAATAGACGAGTTCCTCTAAATGAACTTCACCTGATAGAGGCATAAATTTGATGGACTCCACCTCTAATGCAAGCGCCATTTCCACAAATTCCTCAACCTTTAGTTCCAAACCAGAGGGCAGTTTCACTGTTCCAATCGTTCCACTTGGATTTACTAATGCGTTAACGAGTTGTGGAGAGGTTCCTTTTCCGTCAAGAAATCCTCTTGCATATATAGCACTTTCAAATGGTTGATTAATATGTCCTGGATTAGAGAAGGCTGCAATGTCGAGAACTCGTTTTGCGTACATGGGATCCCCGCCACCGCCGAGACCGATAGAGACGATATCTACTACTTCCTTAAGTTCTTTAACCTTACTAGCACCTTCTTCAATAATTGAAAAATCGGATGCTACGATTCCTGGAACGACAAATCCTTTTCCGGCATCCATGATGTCCTGTACATTTTCTTTATCCTTTGCTAGAAAGTTGAATAAGACAAAATCAAAAAGCTTATCTTTTAACATGTTAGCGGCCTTCTTTCATTTCTTCAATAATTTGTACCATGTTCTCGAGGGCAACTTTGATTACTTTTTCCCCTTTATCTATACGAGCTAATGTCGCATCACTTAAGACTGCAGTTTCGGTGAATTCTTCCCATGGTGTCGGTGTCACATCAGCTGTCAGTGGAATCGAGGGCATATCATCTATTGCTTTATCCATATCGACAAATTCTGGAGCTAGGTATAACATATAGGACGTTTCTATTTCATCTGCATGAAAGTATGTGCCGTGACTTGCAGGAGTTTCTCTAACTTCAGCAATGGCTTTGCTCGTTCCAGGATAAAATAGATAGAGTACGATTAAATCTGGGTATTTTTCATAAAGTTTTCGTGCTGCTTCCTTCATGGCAACAGCATTTCCTAGATGACCATTGACCATGGCAAAAATTTGAAAGCCTTGACGATATAAACTTTCTCCAATATCGAATAACATACTAATTAAAGATTCATTCGATACATTGATGCTACCAGGGAAGTTCTTTAAACTCCAAACTTGTCCATAAGGTAAGGTAGGTAAAACAAATCCATTGATTCGTTCGGCAAGCTTTGCACTTAACCGTTCTGCTAAAAGATTATCAGTACCTAATGGCAAATGTGGGCCATGTGCCTCTACAGCACCTATTGGTAAAATAGCGACCTTTTTATCGATTATTTTTTCTTTGACTTCAAAGGAGTTTTCATATTGGAATTGCATGCTTACACCTCGCTGACTATTTTTTAAATGTAAAGCATTTTGCTGGGTTTTCTACAAAGAATTTATGAACCAACTGCTCCCCATTAAACCCTTTTTGATTCGCTTCATCAATGAATCTTGGAACCCACTTAGCAATAATGTATTCTAAACCTAAACCGTAATCATAATGTTTGTAGTAACTTTTACGAGCTGTATCACCGGAAATTAAGATTTGGTTTTCATAGCCTTTTTCTACTAAATTTAAAATACACTCAATTCTCAGTGATTCTGGTGCGTATTTGATTTTCGCAATGCCATCAAAGCTTAATAGTGCTCCTGTTTTTGCTATTTTCTCATGATAGTATGGATCTGGATTGCGATCCATATGTCCCAAACTTAAGAATTCAAGATTCACATTTTCTGATTTTAATAGTTCAATTTGCTCCAATGCCATTGTGCCAACTTCGGTATGTGAATGAATCGGAGCTTTTGTTTCATGGTGGGCTCTAGCTACTGCACGTAAAGTTTTCTCCTCTAAGGGGGTAATACGGTTATAGCCTGTTCCGAATTTCACTTGTCCAGCTTTAAATGGGGTGCCTTCCAGCCCTTCTTCCACTTCACTAATGACAAATTCAGTTAGTTTATTAATACTTGTATTGTCAATCCATTCTGCATAGGTTTCATAATTGCCAATAAGGGGTTTGAGCTCTTCTTTAATCTTTCCATCCCATAGAAAGCTCTTGTTAAAACCAGCTGTACCGATAATATGGAGATCAAGCTCATCAGAAATTTCTTTGACAGCTGGAACATCTCGACCATAATCAATGGCAGTGGCATCAACAATTGCTTGTCCTCCATGACGTTTGAAATCAGCAACATCTTTTTTAGATTTTTCTTTGTCATCTAATAGTAAATCATTGGCATCTCTTTCAGCCCAATAGGCTGGACGACAAACAATATGTTCATGAGAATAAGTAAATCCTAACTTTTCCGGCTTAATATCTCCTCTTAATGTACGAATAAAACTCATCTCGATTCCTCCTAGTTGACTAAATGAAAACCGACATAAATTCATGTCGGCTCAGGCGGTTATCGCAAACGTCTGCTTTCTTTCCCTTTTCTCGTGCTTGCTCCCTTCATAGGAAACTCCGCTTTTCTCAAGATTTAGCAAGATGAACCAAACGTTGTCATTCAAACTGAAGACTGATGGATGTCGGTTTTCATTTTGTTGTTAATTAAATAACATTCCGATTAATTTGAATAGTGGTCCTAAGATGAACATATCAGAATCTGCGGCCCACATGGCGGTGTCTGGGATTGTAGAAGAAATTAGTGTTTTAACCATGAAATATTGTCCCCAAGCGACAATTGTTGCTGTAATGAAGCCACCCATTAGGGCACCTCGTACACCACCGGTTGCATTCCCAAAAACACCAGCTGTTGCTCCATGGAAGAATAGTACAATCATCGTTGGTACAAACACATAACCTACTGTTTGACCCAAAACAATTAGCCAGATGAGTCCGCCTACAAATGCACCTAGGAAACCAAGAATAACTGCATTTGGTGCATAAGTGAAGACGATAGGTGCATCTAATGCAGGTCTTGCACCTGGAACAAGTTTCGTAGCAATACCATTGAAGGCAGGAACGATCTCTCCAATAAACATTTTTACCCCGAAAAGCACGACAGCAATACCAGCTGCAAAGGTAAAGGATTGAATAATGGCATACATTATAAAATTCTGATCGCCAGCTTGTGCAATTAAGGCATCTGCTGCTGGAGTATCTTTTAGAGAAAGAATGACGGCACCTACTACGAATAGAATACTCATCGTTAGTGCGGTAATGACATTGGAGTCTCTTAGGAACTCAAGACCTTTAGGCAACTTGATTTTTTCTGAATCATTTTCTTTATTCCCAAACCATTTTCCAAACCAAGATGCGAGTAAGGCAACGAGCGCAGAAGTGTGACCTAGCGCTATTTGATCATGTCCAGTAATTTTACGCATGTACGGTTGGACGATAGCTGGTTGAAATGTCCAATAAATCCCCATAAATACGGATAATATGAGAACTAATGCCGCGAACGGAATATTTGTTGTAGTGTCGATGAGGACACCAGCGAAAATCATCGTTGTCCAGAACATCATATGTCCTGTTAAGTAAATATATTTAAAGCGCGTAAACCTTGCTAATAATACGTTAATCACAAATCCGATAAACATCGCTAATGTTACTGCTGAGCCGTATTTCGCATTGAATGCTTCTTGCCCCATAAAGGAACTAAATTCTGCACCTTCAATTCCAAATACTTCACTCCACATTGGTTCAAAAACTCCAAGGGAACCAGTAATGACACCTGCACCAGCATTAATGATTAAGAAACCAATCATGGCTTTAAATGTGCCACTGATGATTTGACTTGTATTCTTTTTCTGTAAAATCAAACCAAGCAACACGATAAAACCTAATAAAATAGCCGGTATCCCAAAGAAGTTAGATGCTAACCATTGAATAATCTCCATTGTTTTTCCTCCTTTATTATCTGGGCTTTACTAGACGATATTTGCTTCAAGAGCTGTTTTAATTTCATTTGTATCAAAGTAGTTATTAACAATAATGATTTTCGATGAATGTCCTGCTAATGATTGTGATAATTCATTACTTGTAATGATATAGTCAGGACGTTCTGCAGAAGCACTGGAAACGTCCGTATTTTCAACATCTGCTTCAATTCCCATAGTGCGCAATACGTTTTCTACATTAATTCGTAAAATCAAACTTGTTCCTTGTCCTAGACCACATACGCATAAAATCTTCATTAGGCTTGTCCTCCTATTAATGGTTTAATATCTTCATAGCTTTTGGCATTTAGTAGTTTTTCTACATTTTCTTGATCGGATAATAGTGCCATTAATTTTTGCAGCACGGTAACATGCTCGATACTAGATGAAGCACCTAAGCCGAAAACTAACCTCACTGGGTCGTTATGAGAATGACCAAATTTAACTGGTGTCTTTAGTCTTACAAATGATACACATGCCTCTTTGACGCCATCTTCTGGCCTTGCATGGGGGAGAGCTATATTTGGCGCAAGGACAAAATATGGACCATTTGTTTTAAAGGAGCGTACCATGGCATGTACGTATGTTTCTTCAACAAGATCATTATTCATTAGAAGCATGCCTGTGCTAAAAATAGCTTCTTCAGGTGATGCAGCCTCTACGTCTAAAGCAATTAAAGATTCCTCCAAAAATTTCATGTATCACACCTCCATGTTCGTTAACCTAATGCTGTTCAATTAAGGGATTGTTTAATATATTGATAGATTTCACGTGCTGATTGAAGTTTGATTAATCTGTTCACTGTGTCTTTTTTGGAAAATAATCCTGTTAATTGGGATAAAGCCCTGAGATGTGATTCTTGATCAAAAGGAGCAAATGTAATGATTAAGAAAACATCATGCTTCGAATCATTTGAAAAGGAAACGGCTTCTTCTAGTTTTAACAGACTCATGCCTAGTTGTTTGACGCCATCTTCAGGTTTCGCATGAGGAATCGCTACCTTCGGAGAAATAACAATATAAGGTCCATGCTTTTCGATATTTGAAATCATCGCATCCCGATATTCTTCCGTAATGTAGTCACCTTCTATAAGGGAGTGAGCCGCTAATTTGACGGCAGATTTCCAATCTGAAACACTTGACGCCGTATGGATATGTTCTTCTTTTAAAATATCAATTAAGTTAGGTTTATACGTTTCAGCTATAGTGATTTCTGGACGATTTAAATATTGTCTTAGTTCTTTTATTAGCTCATCTTTTTGATGTATCGTTGCGTAACGTTCAATAACGTCCATGATTCTATCTGTTGCGAGAGTTTGTTTTTGCGAACGATTAAAGATGGCGTTCACCTTTTTTAACAAACTTTCTTTTTCAGCATCGGACAAAATGGGACTAACGACAAATTGTGGAACATCCTTTTTTTGAATCGCTGTTGTCGAAAAAACGAGATCAATCACATAGTCCTTTTCCTCATAATCTCTAACGGAAACAGAGTCAATAATATCAATAGTAGAAAATAAACCTTCTAATTGCTGCTTTAGTATTTGTGAAGTTCCAATTCCATTTGCACATACGACTAATGCTTTTTTTCTAGAAATTAACGTAGTTCCAGCTCTCCGTAAGCAACCACCAAAATGAAATGAGATATAGGCGATTTCATTTTCAGGTAATGGTTTTCCAATTAACTTTTCGAAGGGCTCGACCACTTTTTGTGTGAGGGAGTACACCTCTTCAAATTTAGATTTAACAGAGTCAACAATATTTTTTTCGAGATCAAGTCCGTATTTGACCCGATAAAAAGCAGGTTTTAAATGAAGAACGAGATTTTTCACCAGCATTTCCTGAGCGTCAAATAATGTACATGCAAGGATTTGAAATTGATGAGTCATTTTTTTGGCAACATTCATTAATTCTTCTGAGAGGATATTGTCATTTCGATCTTCCTCAGAATAATTAACACGGGCACCTAATAAGTAGGTTGTTAAATAGAACTTCTCATCATCAGGAAAGGATGTTTTAAAGATACTTTCGAGTTCATGACAAATTTGTTTTGTTACTATAAATGCCTTCGTTTTCCGTAAAACTTCTTTCTCAACTAAATCCATTTTTATATAATTCTTTTGAGTAATCCTCATGCTAAATAACACGAATCGCAGACTTAAGCTATAAAGCATATCATCTGTAAACTTAATATTTAATTCTTTTTCGCTTTGGAAGAGTAAATGATAAACCTGTTTTAGTAACTCTAAAAGATGCTCACTACTTAGTGAGTCGTTAAATTGGATTTGAAGAGCTACTACTAATGAATGCTGATTTTGTATAGGGATAGCAATCGATAAATAATACCCAATTGCTCTCCGAATTTCAGCTTCCTCACCTCTTATGGTGTACCCTTTTTTTCGTTCAAAATCCAAATGAAGATGAAAGGATCCGATGTCTGCTTTTAATGATTTAATATCTTCGATAGTAGTAGTCCTACTAACTCTGATTTTTTCCATTAGATCCTCGAGAAAATATCTTTTTCCACCCATTAAGATATAGATAGCAATCCACGCCTTGCGTTCATCCTGTGAATATTCATAATGCCAAGCTTGCATACTCTCAAGGTTGATTGGAATCTGTTTTTTTGCTTCGGCTGTAAGAATAAACCCAGCACTACGAACTTTTTCAATCTTGTCGATTCCAAGGCTGGCAAGCCAATCATTTATTTTTTCCATATCATAATAGATGGTTCGACGTGAAACATTTAATTTCTCTGTTAATTCCTCTGCAGACAGATAAGAGTCAGCATTGATTAATTGCATCAAAATGGCAGTACTGCGTTTATCTAGTGACATGTCATATTCCTCCTTGCACTTAAGAATTGTGCAGAAAGATCAAGGGCAATTGCTTAACTTGATCCTACATCTTCTCTATTGATATTGAAAGACCGATTGCTATCAAGACCTTTTGTGCAAAATCGTACTGATTAATCAAAATTATCAAAAAATACAAGTGTATGTGTCAGTTTCAAATTCAAAGTATATCTAAAACTCTGCTGTCGATTATGGTAATAACTAAATGAGCATATTTAAGTCCTATTTTTTAAAAAGAATATTTTTAGAATATAACATATATTAATCATTGATATTACTGGATTTGTACTTGGATATATATTAAATGAAAATTTACTATATACAAATAATTCTGTTTAATAGTAGACGAACCGGAATATTTTATATAAAATGTAGAATATTAGAAAGATTTAAATAGAAAAATAAATAGGTTCATTTCTGTAAATTTATTCTATTTTTAGTAAATGTTTATGTTCTATTTGGTTAGTACGAAATGAAAAAGCAACTTTGAAAGGAGTAAAGGTGTGACTCAAGCTCCCGTGTTAGATGTGAAAGAGTTAAGAACTTCGTTTATTTCATCTGATGGTGAAATCCCGGCGGTCGATAATATTAGTTTTTCAGTTAATAAAGGAGAGATTCTTGGGATCGTTGGAGAATCAGGTTGTGGGAAAAGTGTGACCTCTTTATCGATTATGAAGCTTGTTCCTCAACCACCAGGAAAAATTGTCGGTGGAGAAATTCTATTAAATGGGGAGGATATCGTCCCCGCTTCAGAAAAGAGAATGCGTCAAATTAGAGGAAACGATATTGCGATGATTTTTCAAGAGCCGATGACGTCCTTAAATCCATTATTCACGATTGGAAATCAGTTAGTCGAAGGGATTATTTTACATAAAAAAGTGAGTAAGAAGGAAGCACTCAAAATTGGAGTAGACATGCTCAAACTTGTTGGGCTACCGAGGGCAGAGCAAATTATGAAAGAATTTCCGCACCAGCTTTCAGGCGGAATGAGACAAAGAGTCATGATTGCGATGGCTCTATCCTGTGACCCAAAGCTTCTTATCGCTGATGAACCTACTACTGCCTTAGATGTAACGATTCAAGCGCAAATTCTCTCTCTAATGAAAGATTTAAATAAAAAATTGGATACGGCGATTATTATGATTACTCATGATTTAGGTGTGGTCGCAGAGGTTTGCCAAAGAGTTATTGTCATGTATGCAGGTAAAGTAGTAGAGGAAGCAAACGTACGGGAAATTTTCAAAAATCCAAAGCATCCCTATACCGTTGGCCTGCTGCAATCTGTTCCAGATGTACGGGAGAAGAAAGATAGACTCTATTCAATTCCCGGAAATGTGCCAAAACCTGGAACCGTTACGAAAGGGTGCCGCTTTGCAGCAAGATGTGAGAAGGCACATGACCGTTGCTTTGCAGAGGATCCAGAACTATATAAACAGGATGACGGCCATTATGTTCGGTGCTTCCTGCATGTTTCGGGAGGTGAACATTAATGGCAGAAGTGTTGTTAAAGGTAGACAACCTGAAAAAGTATTTTCCGATTACCGGAGGAATTCTTGGGAAAAAGATTGGAGATGTAAAAGCGGTTGATGATGTTAGCTTTTACGTAAATAAAGGTGAAACACTTGGACTTGTAGGAGAATCAGGATGTGGGAAGTCGACTACTGGTCGAGTCCTTATGCGGTTATTAGAACCGACAGCGGGAAATGTGGAATTTGACGGAAGAGATTTGACAAAGCTGAAATCAGAAGAAATGAGACAAATGAGAAAAGAAATACAGATGGTGTTTCAGGACCCATTTGCTTCATTAAACCCTCGTCATACGGTCGAGAAGATCTTAGAGGAGCCACTTATTGTCCATGGGGTAAAAGATAAGGATGAACGTAAAAGAAGAGTAAAGGAAATGCTTGAGGTCGTGGGTCTAAACAGCTACCATGCAAAGCGATATCCACACCAATTTAGTGGTGGTCAAAGACAGCGTATCGGCATTGCTCGTGCTCTTATGACGAGGCCAAAATTAATTATTGCAGATGAGCCAGTATCAGCCTTGGACGTTTCGATCCAATCACAAGTTCTAAATCTGATGGAGGATTTGCAAAAAGAATTTCAATTAACCTACATTTTTATTGCGCATGACCTCGGTGTTGTCAAGCATATAAGTGATAGAGTGGGAGTCATGTATTTAGGAAGATTAGTAGAGATTACTGAATCAGAAAAACTCTATGAAAAACCTCTGCATCCTTATACAAAAGCGTTATTAGCCTCTATTCCAATACCGGATCCAGATTTAAAGCATGAAAGGGAGGTATTAAAGGGGGACTTGCCGAGTCCGTCTGACCCACCACTAGGCTGCGCATTCCATACTAGATGTGGTGAATGTATGGAGATTTGCAAGGCGACAAGGCCTGAGTTGGTTGAGATTGAACCTGGTCATTATGCTGCTTGTCATTTGTACAACAAATGATGAGAGCATTCAATGATATAGAAAAAAGAGAGACATTCTCAAAAAAATTAAAGGGGGAAAAGAATGAAAAAGCGTAAAAGTATTTGGGCTTTAGTATTGATGTTGTTAATTTCGTTGGCTTTAGTGGGTTGTAATAGTAATTCAGCAGGAAACGAAGAAGAAGAGCCAGATGATTCAGGCACTGATAATCCAACAGAAGAGGCAACATCTGGTGGACAGCTTGTATTTGGTCGTGGTGGAGACTCTACTTCCCTTGATCCAGCTGCAACAACAGAAGGTGAAGCATTCAAGGTTACGGTGAACCTCTATGAAACGCTAATTAACTTTGGAGAACAAGATACAGAAATCGAACCAGGTCTTGCTACAGAATGGGACACAAGTGAAGATGGCTTAACATATACACTTAAGCTTCGTGAAGGCGTCAAGTTCCATGATGGAACAGATTTCAATGCTGATGCAGTTGTGTTCAACTTCGAGCGTTGGATGGGCGGAGACAAAGAGCAATACTATTACTACAATTCTCAATTCGGTGACAAAATTGATTCCGTAACAGCAGTTGATGAGTATACGGTTGAATTTAAGTTAAATACGCCAATCGCACCATTCTACAAAAACTTAGCGATGTCACCATTTGGTATTGCGAGTCCGGCAGCGATCGAGGAGTATGGAGAGAATTTCTTTAAAAATCCAGTAGGTACTGGTCCATTCAAATTTAAAGAGTGGAGAGAAAATGATCGTATTTCGATTGTGAAAAATGAAGATTACTGGCAAGAAGGACTACCTAAGTTAGATGAAGTTATTTTCCGTGCTATTCCTGATAACTCTGCACGTCTAAATGCATTAATAGCAGGAGAAGTTGATTTAATTGATGGTGTTAACTTTAGTGATAAAGGGACAATTGAAGGAAATCCAGATCTTCAAGTATTTGAACGTCCGTCTTTAAACATTGGATACTTAGGATTAACAGCTACACGTGAACCATTAGACAACAAGCTTGTCCGTCAAGCACTTAACTATGCGGTTAATAAGCAAGAGATTATTAATGCATTCTATGCTGGTGCTGCGGAGCCTGCAACTAATCCAATGCCTCCAGTAGTTGCTGGTTACAATCCTGACGTCGCGGATTATGAGTACGATCCAGAGAAAGCGAAGGAATTACTTGCTGAAGCTGGATACCCTGATGGTTTTGAAATGGAACTTTGGGCAATGCCTGTTCCAAGACCATATATGCCTGAAGGTGAAAAGGTAGCACAAGCACTACAAAGTATGTTTGAAGCAGTTGGAGTAAAGGCGAAAATTGTTACTTACGAATGGGGTACTTACCTAGAAAAAGCGATGAATGGTGAAGCTGATACATTCTTATTAGGTTGGACTGGGGATAACGGAGATGCCGACAACTTCCTATACGTATTATTAGACGAAGATTCAATCGGTTCTAACAACTATTCTTACTATAAGAATGATGAAGTACATGACCTTTTATTAAAGGCACAAGCTAGCTCTGACCAAGCTGAGCGTGAAGAGCTATACAAACAAGCTCAAGTAATCATAAAGGATGATGCACCTTGGATTCCTTTAGTCCACTCTACACCGTTACTTGCAGGTGGTACGAATGTTTCTAACTTCTTAGCTCATCCAACAGGTTCCGATTTATTATCATCTGTTGAAATCAATAACTAAGGTGGAGGAAAAGGGAGCTCGAAATGGTGTCTCCCTTTTCTTTATCCTGCTCTTATAGAAGCCTGTTTCTCTCTTTGTATAAATAGTCTTCTATAAGAGCTACATTTTTCTTGCAAGAGAGGTGCAATCATGTTTTCTTATACGATTAAACGACTCTTATCACTTATTCCAGTTTTACTCGGTCTTGCCTTGATCGTCTTTTTCATGATTCGAGCCATTCCGGGAAATCCAGCCCAAATTATATTAGGACAGTTAGCAACAGAGGAAGCAGTTGCACAACTGACGAAAGAACTAGGACTCGATCAGCCATGGTATACCCAGTTCTTTCTTTACTTAGGTGGACTAGTAACGGGTGATTTAGGTGAGTCTTTACGAACAAAATCGCCTATCAATGAAGAAATTTGGCCATTTTTAGCAGCAACTGCAGAGTTAGCTTTCTGTGCCATGCTCATTGCGATCGTCATCGGAGTAAATGCAGGAATTATTAGTGCGTGGTTCCAAAATTCTTGGTTCGATTATATCGCTATGGTTCTTGCCTTAATTGGAGTATCAATGCCGATTTTCTGGTTAGGTTTAATGGAGCAATGGATTTTTGCGATTAATTTAGATTGGCTCCCAACTTCAGGGAGAGAAAATGTACGAGCCCCAGTAGAGGCGATCACGAATTTTTATATTATTGATACGCTGATTCAAGGTAGAATGGACCAATTGTGGGTGGTGATCAAGCACTTAATTTTACCAAGTGTGGCCCTTGCGACTATACCGATGGCAATTATTGCTCGTATTACCCGCTCAACGATGATTGAAGTGATGAAATCAGACTTTATTCGTACAGCAAGAGCAAAAGGCTTACGCATGTTTTGGGTGGTGTACAAGCACTCCTTGAAAAATGCGATCATTCCTGTATTGACGATTATTGGTTTACAAACAGGACTTCTTTTAGGAGGAGCGATTTTAACAGAAACGATATTTAGCTGGCCTGGGATTGGACGCTATATTTATGACGCTATCAACTATCGAGATTATCCAGTGATTCAATCAGGAATTTTGATAATTGCAGTCATCTTTGTCCTGATTAATTTAATCGTTGACTTACTATATGCTGCGATTGATCCAAGGATTAAATACAATTAGTGAGGGGGAGAGAAATTGGAACTTTCAACGAATAAACAACAACTTCATGGGCCAATCGAGCCGATTGAGGAAAAAGCAGTCTCCCCTTGGCTAGAAGCATGGAGGAGTTTTCGAAAAAATAGACTCGCTGTAGTAGGAACACTGATCGTCCTGTTTTTCATTTTAATAGCCATTTTTGCTCCACTTATTGCACCTGAAGGAATTAACGAACAAAAGTATGATAAAACTTTGTTAGCTCCATCCAGTGAACATTGGTTTGGAACAGATGATTTTGGACGGGATATATTTTCAAGGGTTGTTTATGGGGCACGAATATCTCTATGGGTTGGCTTTATCTCCGTTGCAGGTTCCATCATTGTTGGTTGCCTATTAGGGATTCTCGCTGGCTATTATGGGAAATGGGTTGATACGATTATTTCACGTTTCTTTGATATTTTATTAGCATTCCCTAGTATTTTACTAGCAATTGCGATTGTAGCAGTATTGGGACCTTCCTTAAGGAATGCGCTCATTGCGATTGCAATTATCAATATTCCTAACTTTGGTCGTCTTATCCGCTCCCGTGTTTTAAGTGTCAAACAGGAGGAGTACATATTAGCCGCTCGGGGGGTGGGGATGAAAAATAGTCGGATTCTATTCCATCATGTTTTGCCAAATAGCATTGCCCCAATCATTGTTCAAGGAACATTGGCAATCGCTACAGCTATTATTGAAGCAGCCGCCCTCGGATTTTTAGGACTAGGGGCAGAAGCACCAAATCCTGAATGGGGAAAAATGCTAGCAGATGCAAGAACTCTCTTGACCCAAGCGCCATGGACGATGTTCTTCCCTGGTTTAGCAATTATGCTTGCTGTCCTCGGATTTAACCTAATGGGGGATGGACTAAGGGATGCGCTTGATCCACGAATGAAAAATTAAGGCTCTTTTCGCAACTATTGTTGTTTCTTCGATAATAATGGGAAAAATGAATAAGTATACTTTCTCTAAAAAAGCAAAAAGTGTGGAGAAAAGTGCCGTGCAATAATAATGTGTGACTCAAAATCAGATGGGAGGTGTAAATGTCGGATTCTGGACATTTACAAATAAACAACATTCATTACGTAGAACAGAGTAAATTAAAAACTACTAAAAAAAGCAGCTGATGGTCAGCTGCTTTTACTCTTGGATGGATTCCTCCATATTAACCTCATTTTCCTTCGTATGATACGATTTAAAACTTGTGACTAGAACGTCTAAGTGATTCAAATGCTCATCGTACTCGATAATAAATGAAATTAACTGCATGATATGAAAGAAGGTCACTTCATTTTCGTAATCTATTTCTTTTTGTTTGGCGATAAAGAGACTAAATAATTCTTGTCGATTGAGACAAAGTTTATCATCCTCGACCGTTCGCTCCCGTTTTACTTTTCCAATGAACTTTAACATGATTTGCTCATGCCGTTCAATTAAGAAATCGAGCTGATGTTGGATTTCTAGGTGAAAATCATCTGGTAAATGAATGACATCATTTTCAAAGCGATGAAGTCTTTTTAGGATTTCTATCGCTTTTTTTGTCGTGGAAATCATCTGGCGATAAATGACGAGTTTTCTTGCTTTTGTAGCTGTATTTTTTTTGAAATAACTTCTTTCTTCTTTGTACATCAAGTAAAGCTGATTGACCTTTACGAGATCATCCTTTATTTTTTCAATATCCTTTTTTAAAAAGGAGTGTTCTGAAGCATGTCTTGTATTCATACGAATCCATTTCGTAGCCTCTTCCGTCATATTGGCAATACGATAGTAGAGCTTTTTTTCATATTTAGGAGGTAAGAAAACAAGGTTCACAATAAAGGCAGACAAGATTCCGAGTAATATGGTTAAAAAGCGAATGACAGCAAACTCGATAAACTCGTCTCCAGGACTTTCCATAATCGCAATTAATGTTACGAGAGATAAGCTGATTGTATTAGAAATGTTTAATTTCAAATTAATCGTGATCACGATGATGGCAGCAAGCCCGATCACAGCAACATTATTACCTAGCGTTAGAACAAACAGTACGGCAACAATTGCCCCGATGACATTCCCCTGAATTTGCTCAATGATGGATAAATATGAGCGATAGATTGTTGGCTGCACAGCAAATATGGCTGCGATACCAGCAAAAATAGGGGAAGGCAACTGGAATACCTCTGCAAGTAAGAGGGCCAGAACGATTGCAATTCCGGTCTTTAAAATGCGGGCACCAAGCTTCATAAGTAAATATATCCTTTCTTTGCAACAAAAATAACACTTCTCATTATATGAGATGTGTATACATACTTTAAACCATTTTATTTTATTTCACAATAGACAAAAATTCATATTGTGTGACGGGAGTATGAAATTAAGTGGGGCAGAGGGCGAGAGGAAAGTTAACAGTGGTGCTAAGGGGCGTAAGAGGACGAACTCGAGAGGGGGAACAGAGAAAATAGTCCTCATAAAGGGGCATATGAGGACAACCACGTGAGGGAGAACAGGGAAAAGCGTCCTCGTACAAAATCCTCTGCACCGAAAAATCCCAAACCTCAGTCCAACAAAAAAACGCCCGCTCATAAAAGCGGGCGCCAAACTAATTCTTAACTACTAAAAACAACTAACTAAAATCACTCAGTAGAAACAGAAGGGTCTGCTTGTTCTTTTACTGGTACGACTTGAACGAAATGCTCTTCAGGGTCTTGAAGGAGAAGGGCTAGTTCGTTTGCTTCTTCCAATTGACCTTCATTCTTAAGCATGTCAACGTATTGGCTAAGAAGCTCATTAACATCAGATACACCTTTTTCCGTTAAAGCTGAAACGGATACTTTTGCACCTTTGGCAATTCTTCTTTGAATCGCATCTTTCGTTAGACCGACCTCTGGTTGATGTCTTAAGTAAACGACACCACCGGTCATACCGGCACATGCCCATGGTCCAGGATCACCTAGTACTAAGCCGCGTCCATTGGTCATGTATTCAAAGGCAAAGCCTTTAATGTTGGCTCTAGAACCGATGTTACCATTTTCTTTTGCTGGAATTGGCTTTTTCACTTGGCCACCGATAATCATGTCAGCACCTGATAAGCGGATACCAGCGCGAGCATCGGCATTCCCTTGGGCAACGAGTAATCCTTGTTGAGCTCCATAACCGAAGCCTTTCCCGACAGAACCGTTATAGTATTGACCATTTTTACCCTTAGATTTAAAGATAACAATTTGGCCACCAAACGATGTTTTACCAGTTCCGTCTTGAGAACCACCAGCTACTTCAATTTTGATCCCTTCGCTGTTGTATGCTCCGAGGCCATTACCAGGAATCGAGCCGTTCTTATATTTCAGTTCAACAGCAGGAAGTGTTTTATAAGAGCCATCGAGACGACCGCGAACACGGTGACAAGAAACACGGCTACCCAATACTCGCTGCTCGGATGTAATGCTGTGATATTCACGAGATTGCTCGAGTTCTCCAACATTTCCATCTAAAAATTCTGCACCAACAGCCATTTGTAGTTGTGCATCTTCGGAAGCGGCAGCTGCTTCTTTTTGATTAAACTGACCAATATCTAGTGTCTTAAGTAAGTAGGTTAAGTCTAATTGTTCATTGCCTTTTGCTTGCTCCAAAAGGTCAGAACGTCCGACGATATCCTGTAAATTTTTAAATCCTAGAGAAGCAGTTAATTCTTTCAGCTCATTTCCGAATGCTGTGAAGAGATTCATTATTCCTTGAACAGCAAGGTCGAATTGTCTTGGAACAAAACGTCTTAAACCGTGATCCTTCGCTTGTGCTTCAGATTCGATTTGAGTCGCAATACCAACATGACAAGTATCTAAATGACAGCCACGGCAAGTTGTACAGCCGATTGCAATCATCGATAATGTACCAAATCCAACGCGGTTAGCACCGAGTAGCATGACCTTAATCACATCTTTTGCACTCTTAATACCACCATCTGCCCAAATTTCTACATTGTCACGGATACCCGCTTCTAATAAAGCATTATGAGCCGCTTTAACCCCGATTTCGACTGGAAGACCAACGTATTGTAAAGCGTGGATTCTCGCTGCACCAGTACCACCATCAAAACCACTTAGAGTGATAATGTCAGCACCAGCTTTCGCAATCCCAACAGCAATCGTCCCGATATTCGGTACAACTGGAACCTTAACGGCAACCTTTGCTTTATCATTGGCTGTTTTAAGCTCATGAATCATTTGAGCTAAATCTTCAATCGAGTAAATGTCATGGTTGTTTGACGGTGAAATTAAGTCTGAACCAACGGTCGCATTTCTCGCTTCAGCAATTTTTTCTGTTACCTTTGAGCCTGGTAAATGTCCACCTTCCCCTGGTTTTGCCCCTTGACCAATCTTGATTTCAAGGAGGTTAGATGAATTCAGAAGTTCAGCATTTACACCAAAGCGTCCAGAAGCGACTTGCTGTCCACGAGTTCGCGGATATTTGCCGAGCATATCCTTGATTTCTCCACCTTCACCGTTTAAACTCACCATATTTAAACGGTCAGCACCTTCTGCATATGCGCGGAAGGCAATTTCGTTTTGTGAACCGAAGGACATGGAAGAAATCACAAACGGTAAGCTATGTTCTCCAACACTAATATCAACATCACTTGCTGAAAACTTAGAAGCGGATTCCTTCAAATTTGTTAAATGACGAATCGTCGTTGGATTTTGCTCTTCTTGTTCAGTAATTTTTTCTTTATAGGCACTGTAGTCACCAGTTGAAGCGACATCGCCAATGGCTTTCCAAATACGAGGGAAGAGGTTGAAGGACTTGCCAACACGCTCTTTTTCGTTTTGGTAATCAACCGCTCTTTCAATGGCATCATTTTTCATTGTTTCAAAATTGAAACTGAGCTCAGGTGAACCAAAGAAGTTGACGATATTGAGCACATTGGCAATTTCTTCGCTTAACCCAATAGCTGAGAATAATCTTCCGTAGCCACGAAGCTCATGAATTCCGATTGTCGAGATGACCTTCTCTAAACCTTTCGTTAACGCAGAGTAAAGATTAACCAATGGTTTAATCGAATCATCAAGAACCGTCATAAACATGTAGTAAGGACTAATTAAGTCAGCTCCCAATCCGAAAGCAACAATAATATCGTGTAAAGAACGGATTGAAGCAGAGCGTACTAGAATCGAACAATTTCTTCTTAACTCTTCTTTTACAAGCGCTTGATCGATAGCAGATGTAACAAGATGCGGATCAAGCCATAATGAATCATTCATATGAGCCTGGCAATCATCCAGGACAATCAGTGTTTTGCCATTTTTCACGGCATTTACTGCCTCAGTTTGAAGGCGGGTTAATGCATCTTGCACCGTTTCTTCTTTTTGTAATGTCGTAGATAAGTAGGCAATTAGATTTTCCTTTTGGAAAAGGTTTGTAACCTGGTCATAGCTAGGCTGATTTAATTCTAATGAGCACTCATAGCCAGCTGCACCTTCAATAAGAAGTGGAGTAAGAAGCTCGACGAGTGTACCTGGTAATTTTTTTTCAAAAAGGGTAGGGCGTCCTCCAATAATCGTTCTTGTTGAAAAATGCTCTGACTCACGGTCACGGTCAATCGCTGGGTTTGTTACAACCGCTACACTTTCTTTGATAAAATCAGCGACGTTTTTACGATTCGGATTAATCGCAGCTAACGGAGAATCATGGCCAAGAGAACGAATCGGCTCGACACCTTTTTCTGCCATTTGTTCAATTAATTGAATATGATCTCTTTCCCAACCGAAAGCCTTATATTGGCCGTTATGAATCTTCGTAGGATAGGTTACGCTCACCGTTTTTTCAAGCTTCGGAACGGATAGACGCTTTCTTGCATCCTCAATAATTGTTCTTGTTGAAAATCTATCATAAACAGTAGCCTGGTATTGATCTTGTTCATATACTTTTAATACATCGCCATCCCACTTCAAGCCCACTTTTTCTCCAGGAGCAAGTGGTTTTGGCTCATTCACATATTCACCTGAAGAGATAATCCCTGGCTCAGATGAGAAAAGGTAAGAGCTTTCTGTTTCAAGCATCCATAAAGGACGTAATCCTAACGCATCGACACTAAAGACAGCCTCATCCCCAAAACGAGAGATAATTCCAGCTGGTCCTTGGGCGAAATGTCCCCAAGCTTCACGCATGTAGCTATATAAATCTTGAAGATGCTTTGGATATGCTTTCATTTCATTAATAATCGGTGGGAACAGTAAATCTAATGCTTCAAATAAAGAATAACCATCACGACAAATAAGCGTTTCAATGGTTCTACTTAAGTCTTGTGAATCACTGCCATCTTTTACAAGAGGGACACCGATCATTTTTGCTTCATCACGAAGCTTTGCAATCGTATTAATTTCACCGTTGTGACCAAGGACGCTAAACGGCTGCACACGATTGAAGCTAGATAGTGTGTTTGTAGAATAGCGATTATGCCCTAATGTCATCGTGGAGGCAACAATTGGGTTCGCTAAGTCATGATAATACTTTGGTAAAATATCACCAGCACCCATTACTTTATATACGGCATGATATTGACTTAATGAAGCAACATGGACATTGTCGTCTTTTTCCATCTCTACTGTTAGTTCAAAAAGCTTCTTTGAAAGCTCTTGACCTGTAACGGAACTTACTAAAGCAACTTGCCAAAAAACAGGATTTTCCTGAATGGCAATGGGTCCTAAAGCAGAAGAATTAATTTCTTCAGTTGATTCAAATAAAATCTCAAATTGAGAGTTTGTAAGTTTTGAAATTAACTCTTTTTTAATAGATTGTGGGTTTTCTTTTCTATTAATAAAAATATGACCGACAACAAATCCAGCTTGGTCAACAACAGCGGTGTCTTGACCTGCTTTTAGTAATTTTTCTTTCCAAAGTGCGCGGGGGATGTCGACATGAATTCCTACTCCATCGCCTTCACCGTTAATGAATCCTGCACGGTGATTCATTGTCACGAGGGCGTCAATACAATTGAATATATTTTCACGTGTAGGAGTATTGGTTTTTTCCATCGAGGCCACAATTCCGCAAGCATCGTGTTCATGACGATAAAATTCATTAAATTGTGAGGGGCTCCATTGTTGATTTTTCATAACTTAGGCTTAAAAAAGGCTTTGCCTTAAAAGCCGTTCACCTCCTAAAAATTCATAAGCGGTCTCCCGAAGTTTCATGATTGGTATGCTATGTATTAAGTAACCAATCGGCGATAAACCATCAGTCAAACCATAGGCTTTAATTTGAGTGGAAAATTGAAGGAAGCATCTCTATCATTCTAGAAAAAAGGATAAAATATGCTTTTTTTGAAAACTATTGGGGAAGAGCTCGAAAGGTGAAACTCTGTCTCTAATTTGTTGTGAGATTATATGACAAAAAATAACCACACTTAAAGTAGCCAAATAGTAATTCCAGTGTATCATAAGAATTTTCAGAAATCAATTATTTATACAGAAACTTGGATATATTTTTAGAAAAAACAGGGAAATTTTTACCATTAAGTCCAATGTTGTAAACGGTTACAATGAATATTCTATAAAAAAAGAGAGCCAATTAAGGCTCTGGGATGTATAAAATATGAATATTTATGCTCGTATTTTTAGGAAATAGTTGCTGCTAATTCCTTGAATGCTTGGTCGACAGCGTGAAGGGTCGCTTCAATGTCTTCTACTGTATGAGCGATCGTGACGAACCATGCTTCGTATTTTGAAGGGGCAAGATTGATCCCTTGCTCAAGCATGAGTTTAAAGAACTTGGCAAACATTTCGCCATCTGTATTCTCAGCCTGCTCATAATTTTCGACTTTCACATCTGTAAAGTAGACAGTTAATGCACCTTTAAGACGGTTAATGGTAATCGGAATTTGATGTTCTTGCGCTGATTTTGTAATTCCTTCTTCTAGCATTGCGCCAAGCTTATCCAAGTAATCATAAACTCCATCTTGCTTTAAAACTTCTAGACAGGCGATACCGGATAATATAGAAGCAGGGTTTCCAGCCATCGTTCCAGCTTGATAGGCTGGTCCAAGAGGGGCGACACTTTCCATAATCTCTTTCTTCCCACCGTATGCACCGATTGGAAGGCCACCGCCAATGATTTTCCCCATAGCTGTTAAGTCAGGTTGAATCCCTAACATATCCTGCGCTCCACCATACATAAAGCGGAAAGCAGTAATGACTTCATCGTAAATGACAATGGCTCCGGCTTCATGAGTAAGGTCATTGACTTGTTGTAAAAATCCTTCCTTCGGTTCAACAATTCCGAAATTCCCAACGATTGGCTCTACGAGAACACCAGCAATTTGGTCACCCCATTTTTGCAATGCTTCTTTAAAAGGTTCGATATCATTGAAAGGAACGGTAATCACTTCTTGCGCAATACTCCTAGGTACGCCAGCAGAATCTGGTGTGCCAAGAGTAGATGGACCAGAACCAGCTGCAACAAGAACAAGATCGGAATGGCCATGATAGCAACCAGCAAACTTAATGATTTTGTCTCTACCTGTATATGCCCGGGCAACACGGATCGTCGTCATAACGGCTTCAGTACCGGAATTGACAAAACGAACCTTTTCTAGATTAGGCATCGCCTCGCGAAGCATTTTTGCAAATTTCACTTCGTGAGGTGTTGGTGTGCCGTATAAAACACCTGTTTCAGCCGCTCTTTTGATGGCTTCTGTTATATGTGGATGGGCGTGTCCTGTGATGATTGGACCATAAGCGGCTAAATAATCGATATATTGATTGCCGTCGACATCCCAGAAATAAGCGCCGCTTGCTCGTTCCATGGCAACAGGCGAACCGCCGCCAACCGCTTTATAAGAACGGGATGGACTATTAACCCCGCCAACTATGTATTCTAACGCTTCTTGATGAAGGCGTTCTGAATTTGTAAACTTCATCATAATCCTCCTAATACTTTAATTACACCTATACCATTTTAGCACTTTTTTTCTTGGTTTGCTGTGAATGGAAAAAAGGATCACCAAGTAGGTAATCCTTTTAAGTTAATAGTTTTTCAATATCCTTTTCGATTTGACTAGGTTCTGTTGTAGGTGCATAGCGCTCCACCACATGCCCATTTTGATCAACAAGAAACTTCGTGAAGTTCCATTTGATATTCTTGGAAAGAACACCTTTTTTCTCTTCTTTTAAAAACTTGAAAAGAGGGTCGGCTTTGTCACCATTTACATCGATTTTTGCAAACATCGGAAAGGTAACTCCGTAGTTCTTTTGGCAAAATTGCAATGTCTCTTCAATATTAGCGAATTCTTGGTTGTTGAATTGATCACAAGGGAAGCCTAAAATTTCTAAACCTTGGTCGTCTAACTTATCATATAGTTCTTGAAGTCCTTTAAACTGAGGTGTAAATCCACATTTGCTAGCTGTATTAACGATGAGTAATACTTTTCCTGAAAAGTCCTTCAAAGATTTTTCCTCACCGGTAGTCATTTTTACCTTGAAATCATGAACTGTTTGCATATTAAACCTCCTGAGATCATCTTTAACCCATTTTAACATTTTTCCTATTATAAAGCTCTTTAGACAAGCTGTTCTATCTGTATTCGATGAGACGTATAAATGGAATAGACTCGAATTATTATATTTGCTTGAGATGAGGGGAATGGATGATCTTTTACTCGTCGATTATTTTAATTGTGATTTGTATCGTTAGCAGTGTGCGACTTCTATTTACTCCGAATAAAATTAAAGGGAGGCGTGTTTCACTCGAAAACTTTTTATTCTTAGGGGCCATTTA
This sequence comes from Robertmurraya phoenicis, assembly GCF_047302285.1. Classification (GTDB taxonomy): domain Bacteria; phylum Bacillota; class Bacilli; order Bacillales; family Cytobacillaceae; genus Robertmurraya. Next base: position 3,839,056 of record NZ_CP154845.1, on the reverse strand, counting down.
TGCCACCGTTATGATTAGTTTCGGACTTTTATATATATTATTGGAATTACATGATTTCCCGGTGTTGGATGACAACTATGTTCCAGTAGCGAATCGATTTTTAGAACGTCTGGAAACAGGGCTTTATTTTAGTGCTGTTACGCTATTTTCTGTTGGGTATGGTGATATTGCGCCAATTGGAGTGGGGAGGATCATTGCGGTCATTGAAGCATTGATTGGCTATACGATTCCGGCAGCTTTTGTAGCGAGAACAGTGTTAGATATGGAGAAGTGATTGCTTGTTTTTCTTCTTCCGATTCGTTACCCTAATGATAGTTAATGAAACGGAGGGATAAATATGTCTGTTGAACAAGGTCAGTTGGCACCAGATTTTCAATTGCCAGCAAGTGATGGAAGTACGGTGAAGCTTTCAGATTATCGGGGGAAAAATGTGGTGTTATACTTTTACCCGAAGGATATGACTCCAGGTTGTACAACGGAAGCATGTGATTTCAGAGATCAGCATACAAACTTTGAAGATGTCGATACGGTGATTTTAGGAGTGAGTCCTGACCCGATTGAAAGACATGAGAAGTTTATTGAAAAGCATGGACTTCCTTTTCTTCTTTTGGCAGATGTTGATCATGAGGTGGCCGAGAAATATGGCGTCTGGAAGCTGAAAAAGAATTTTGGGAAAGAATATATGGGGATCGAGCGCTCTACTTTCATTATTGATAAAGAGGGAAAAATTGCTAGAGTGTGGGAAAAGGTCAAGGTTAAAGAGCATGTAGAAGAAACTTTACAATATTTGAGAGAATATCTATAAATAAGATCTGGATCAGATCAAGGGTTCATAGTATGATTTCAATAAGACATATGTGTCGATCTTGAATCATCTAGTTGAATACTGGTCATGAATCCTATGAAAAGGATGTATTTGATTGACTACCAAAACCTTTTGGAGTCAATTTTTTTTATTTCTTTTAAGAAAATTGCAAAAAAATGAAGTAATTTCTTGTTTAAATACGTCTAATACTTATGAAAATAGAAAAATGCCGTGTTGCCCGATAAAAAACAAGCCAAAGAAGGTGATAGAATTTGAGAGAAAAAGAGATTTATATTCTTCTAACAGATACAGGCACCTGGTTTTCCAAAATGATTAAAATGTACACTAGATTTCCATATAACCATGTTTCCATTGCTTTAGATGAGGGTTTGGAGGATATTTATAGCTTCGGGCGAAAGGTATACATGAATCCTTTCTCAGGTGGTTTTGTGAAAGAACGTATGGACCAAGGAGTCTTTTTTCACAAGAAGGAAACAAAATGTGTATTGTATAAATTAACGGTAAATGAAGAACAATTTAATCAAATTATCCAGGTTATTTATCAGTTTGAACGTTTTTCTGCAAATTATAGATATAACTTAATGGGAATTTTTGCAATTGCCCTTAACATGGAACTTAGACGAGACAATGCCTTTACATGTTCGCAGTTTGTGGCTACTGTTCTGAGGATGAGTGGTTTGAAACTTTGGAAGAAATGTCCAGAGCTCATCCGACCAGATGATTTTGTCCTTATTCCTACATTGGAACTTGTATATGAAGGAAAGCTTCATGAGTACCAACATTATTATCAAATGACGACCATTCCAGTTCGAAATGTTATCGGAGTTTAATGAACTTATTTCTTATATTATATTTTGATGAGCTGCTTATTATTGAGGCAGCTTTTTTGATCTGTTTTTTTTAGAAAGCCTGTGCTGGTGTCCACGCAACTATACAAGTGTTGAATATGATTGTATTAGGGCATACCTCCTCAGACAAATGTTTATTTTTCGCAGGTCACATTGTTGGCCTGCTTTTTTTGGAATAAATCAACCATTAACGTGATAAAAAAGTTTATAATAGAAGGAAATAAGGAGGGTGTTATTGTGAAGGTTGTTTCATCGATTTTACCTGCTGAGTCTATTCAAGAAATGATTCGTTCTAAATTTCCGGCTAATCAATTTGAATTTTTCAAAGGGATGAAGAATGCATTCGAAAGTTTTCAGGAGGCTGAAATTTTTATCACCTATGGCGAAGATTTAACCGAAGAACGTATTGAGAATGCCCGAAACTTAAAATGGATTATGGTGATGTCCGCAGGTCTTGATAAAATGCCACTTTCAACTTGCCGTAAAAAGGGTATTATCGTAACGAATGCCCGTGGAGTACATAAGATTCCGATGGCTGAGTATACAATTGGGACCATGTTGCAATATGTTAAACAAGCGCGATTGTTATGGGAAAATGAAGAAGAGGAACGATGGGATCGTCGTGTGTCTATGGAAGAGCTCTGTGATAAAACGATTCTTATTTTAGGTGTAGGGGCGATTGGAGGAGAAATTGCCCGTCTTGCTAAAGCATTTAGAATGAATACAATCGGTGTAAATCGAACGGGGAATCCGGTTGAATTCGTAGATGAATTGTGTAAATTAGATGACATTTCAACAGTAGTGGGGAAAGCGGACTTTGTCGTTTCTGTATTGCCAAGTACACCGGAAACCACTCATTTGCTAACCTATGAGCACTTTAAGTCGATGAAGGATACGTCTGTCTTTATCAATATTGGTCGAGGCGACTTGGTAGAAGAAGACGTTCTCTTTGAGGTCATAAAGAACAAAGAGATTGCTCATTTATTTTTAGATGTGTTTGCAACTGAGCCATTGCCAGAGGGACATTCATTTTGGAAAGAGGAAAGAGTAACCGTCACCCCACATTTATCGAGTCTGACAAAAAAATACTTGCCAAGATCATTTGAAATATTTGAGAAAAATCTACATACATATCATAATAAAGGTGACAAAATGATAAATCAGATTGATTTAACCCGTGGGTATTAGCAGATATATTGACAAACGGGGATTGATACGGGTACACTAATTATAAATATTATAAAATAAGAATTTATACTAGAAAAGAGGTGCATGGCGGTGTCACATAGTGAATTAAAAGAAGCACTTGATACCTTAAAAGGAACTGGGGTTAGAATAACTCCACAACGTCATGCGATACTTGAGTATTTAATAAACTCAATGTCACATCCTACTGCCGATGATATTTATAAAGCATTGGAAGGTAAGTTTCCCAATATGAGTGTGGCAACGGTTTACAACAATCTAAGAGTATTTCGTGAGGTTGGTCTTGTAAAAGAATTAACCTATGGGGATGCATCTAGCCGCTTTGATTTTATTACAACACATCATTATCATGTTATTTGTGAATCTTGTGGAAAAATCGTCGACTTTCATTACCCAGGTTTGGATGAAGTCGAACATCTTGCTTCACACGTAACTGGCTTCAAGGTAAGCCATCATCGGATGGAAATCTATGGTTCCTGTCCAGATTGTTTAGCTAAAGAAGCTCATTAACTGATAGTTCATACTATCAGTTATTTTTTTGCAAAAAAATAACCCGGCGTGGTTGCCGAGTTGGGTCTAGTATGTAAGCAATATGTAAGCATTAAGAATCTGCTTTTTTACTATTATATTTTTCGTCAAACTCTATGCCTTCTAATTTTGGATCAAGGGTAAGCGGTTCGTTACAGTGCATACATATATCGACTCGACCTAATATCTTCGTCGGCTTTTCACAATTTGGACATTTAACTTGAACTGACTTCGTCGAAAGCATGCCAATCCAAAAATAAACGACAGTACTTGCAATAATAGATAGTAAACCTAAAAACATGAAAATAGACACTAAGATTACGGACTCTCTAAAAAATATTCCGAGATACATGATAAAAAATCCGACAAAAATTAAGCTTAATGCAAATGTACGGATTTTATTTATTTTACTTGAATATTTAGCCATAATTGTACCCTCCTAAGTCATTACTATATCACAGAATGGCAGATGAATTAAATGGTTAGAAAAAGGTTCTGTCGAAGTTTGTCTAGAAAATAAGCAGGAGATCGTTTAGAATTGTCGAAGATATAGGCTAACAAAATAATGGGGGAATGATGATGGAAGACATTCTTCGTCCGATTTATCAAGAGAGGGCAAGTCACCCAAATACACTTGGTGTACTAACGATAGAAAAGATCCAATACTCAATACCAACGACTGATACATTTGATACAGTCCTTTTGATGATCGTAAAAGAAGCAGAGCAACCTATCTTCGTGAAGCATTATTCATATGAAGATAAAAAAGCAGCGCTCTACATGGTGACGGAAAAGAAGTTAAATGAATGGCTCTTACTAGGATCGAATAAGAAAATATTCGATTGGCTTTATAATGGGAAAATCCTTTTCGATCGCAATGAATATGTCGCAAAATTAAAAGAAGAGATGAAGGAATTCCCGTTTTACGGTCGTAAAGTCAAAATGGGATTAGAGTTTGCTAAGCTCATTCGTAGATATATGGATGGGAAAGCGTTCTTTGAAAACCATCACTATTTGGATGCGTATAATCATGTCATTCATTCATTGCACCATTTAGCAAGATTGTCTGTCATTGAAAATGGGTTCCATCCAGAAGTAACGGTTTGGAATCAGGTAAAACAGATGGAGCCTGAGATTTATAAGCTTTATGTGGAATTAGTGAATAGTGATGAAACGATGGAAAAACGTTTGGAGCTTCTTTTTCTGGCAAGCGAGTTTTTAATTCATTCACGAACAAAAGTAGGCATTGCCCATTTATTAGAAGTAATGGAGAAACGTGATTTCTGGACCTTTAATGATATGCTCACTCATGAAGAACTGGAGGAGTATTCGGTAGATCTTACTATCTTACTCGAGTATTTGATTGATCGAGGGTATATTGATGTAAAGAATGTGGAAACAAAAGGACAGGGTGTTTTTCACCGTTGCTATTTCGTTGCGAAAAAATTATCGTAAAAAAATATCAAAAAGGGTTGCATTCTTTTAAAATACTTGGTATATTAATATCCGTCGCTGCGAAACACATTGAAAAATGTTTTTGCTTTGACGGATTTGCTTTTTAAAAAAGGTGTTGACATGAACAACACTGCATGTTATATTAAGAAAGTCGCTTCTGAAGCGATAGTGAATTTTTCTTACTAGCGAAAAACGTGATTAACGAAAGATATTTTCGTTTTTGCGAAAAAAGAGGAATGATATTTTCACTAGCGTGAAATAGAGGAATGGAATTTTCCTATAGGGAAAATCCACTGCACTTTGAAAACTAAACAAATCATACGTCAACGTTTATTTAAAGTTTTAAATTACAAGAGCTAATCTTACTCTTTTTTGGAGAGTTTGATCCTGGCTCAGGACGAACGCTGGCGGCGTGCCTAATACATGCAAGTCGAGCGCTTGCACAAGAAAGCTTGCTTTCTTGTTGCTTGAGCGGCGGACGGGTGAGTAACACGTGGGCAACCTGCCTATAAGACTGGGATAACTTCGGGAAACCGGAGCTAATACCGGATAATGCTTTTGAACTCATGTTCTTAAGTTGAAAGATGGCCTCTCGCTATCACTTATAGATGGGCCCGCGGCGCATTAGCTAGTTGGTGAGGTAACGGCTCACCAAGGCCACGATGCGTAGCCGACCTGAGAGGGTGATCGGCCACACTGGGACTGAGACACGGCCCAGACTCCTACGGGAGGCAGCAGTAGGGAATCTTCCGCAATGGACGAAAGTCTGACGGAGCAACGCCGCGTGAGTGATGAAGGTTTTCGGATCGTAAAACTCTGTTGTTAGGGAAGAACAAGTGCCGGAGTAACTGCCGGTACCTTGACGGTACCTAACCAGAAAGCCACGGCTAACTACGTGCCAGCAGCCGCGGTAATACGTAGGTGGCAAGCGTTGTCCGGAATTATTGGGCGTAAAGCGCGCGCAGGCGGTTCCTTAAGTCTGATGTGAAAGCCCCCGGCTCAACCGGGGAGGGTCATTGGAAACTGGGGAACTTGAGTGCAGAAGAGAAGAGCGGAATTCCACGTGTAGCGGTGAAATGCGTAGAGATGTGGAGGAACACCAGTGGCGAAGGCGGCTCTTTGGTCTGTAACTGACGCTGAGGCGCGAAAGCGTGGGGAGCAAACAGGATTAGATACCCTGGTAGTCCACGCCGTAAACGATGAGTGCTAAGTGTTAGAGGGTTTCCGCCCTTTAGTGCTGCAGCAAACGCATTAAGCACTCCGCCTGGGGAGTACGGCCGCAAGGCTGAAACTCAAAGGAATTGACGGGGGCCCGCACAAGCGGTGGAGCATGTGGTTTAATTCGAAGCAACGCGAAGAACCTTACCAGGTCTTGACATCCTTATGCCATCCCTAGAGATAGGGCTTTCCCTTCGGGGACATAAGTGACAGGTGGTGCATGGTTGTCGTCAGCTCGTGTCGTGAGATGTTGGGTTAAGTCCCGCAACGAGCGCAACCCTTGATCTTAGTTGCCAGCATTGAGTTGGGCACTCTAAGGTGACTGCCGGTGACAAACCGGAGGAAGGTGGGGATGACGTCAAATCATCATGCCCCTTATGACCTGGGCTACACACGTGCTACAATGGATGGTACAAAGGGCAGCGAAGCCGCGAGGTGGAGCGAATCCCATAAAACCATTCTCAGTTCGGATTGTAGGCTGCAACTCGCCTACATGAAGCCGGAATCGCTAGTAATCGCGGATCAGCATGCCGCGGTGAATACGTTCCCGGGCCTTGTACACACCGCCCGTCACACCACGAGAGTTTGTAACACCCGAAGTCGGTGGGGTAACCTGGTCCTTAATTTAGCCTCTTACTACTATGTAATAGGAAGCTAAATTAAGGACTAGGAGCCAGCCGCCTAAGGTGGGACAGATGATTGGGGTGAAGTCGTAACAAGGTAGCCGTATCGGAAGGTGCGGCTCGGATCACCTCCTTTCTAAGGAATATGGAGACTTAGATGTCTCATAATCGTAATGTTGATGGAAGCTTTTTTGACTCGTCAGAAAAGCCGTATGATTTGTTTAGTTTTGAGAGTGCAATACTCTCATATTAATAATAGGTGAATTAGAAGCGAGCAGATCGAGGAAACGACTGAGTGAGCACTGGAGTGTATTTGATACATGAGGAGCGGAACGAGGAAAGTTGACGAAGAAATGCGAAGCTTATCATTCGCCGTCTTGTACCTTGAAAACTAGATAATGAAGAAGAAGAACCAAGAAATAAACCGAGTAATCGCCATTTTAGTTTTTCTCTCTATATGTTTAGAGAAAAAGTTTTTAAACAAAACCGCGAGGGTTACGAGAAGCAAGCAGATCAAGGAAGCGACTGAACGAGCACCGGAACGTACGTAGTTGGTACGTGAGGAGCGCAGAGAGGGAGCTGACGCAGAGATGCGCCGCTTATCGGAAGCCGCAGCATGGTTAAGTTATGAAGGGCGCACGGTGGATGCCTTGGCACTAGGAGCCGATGAAGGACGGGACTAACACCGATATGCTTCGGGGAGCTGTAAGTAAGCTTTGATCCGGAGATTTCCGAATGGGGAAACCCATCATTCGTAATGGGATGATATCTTTACCTGAATACATAGGGTAATGAAGGCAGACCCGGGGAACTGAAACATCTAAGTACCCGGAGGAAGAGAAAGCAAACGCGATTCCCTGAGTAGCGGCGAGCGAAACGGGATTAGCCCAAACCAAGAGGCTTGCCTCTTGGGGTTGTAGGACACTCTATACGGAGTTACAAAGGAACGAAGTAAACGAACAAGTCTGGAAAGGCTGGTCAAAGAAGGTAACAACCCTGTAGTTGAAACTTCGTTCCCTCTTGAGTGGATCCTGAGTACGGCGGGACACGAGAAATCCCGTCGGAAGCTGGGAGGACCATCTCCCAAGGCTAAATACTCCCTAGTGACCGATAGTGAACCAGTACCGTGAGGGAAAGGTGAAAAGCACCCCGGAAGGGGAGTGAAAGAGATCCTGAAACCGTGTGCCTACAAGTAGTTAGAGCCCTTTAACGGGTGATAGCGTGCCTTTTGTAGAATGAACCGGCGAGTTACGATTGCATGCGAGGTTAAGTTGAGAAGACGGAGCCGTAGCGAAAGCGAGTCTTAAGTAGGGCGCATGAGTATGTAGTCGTAGACCCGAAACCAGGTGATCTACCCATGTCCAGGTTGAAGTTCAGGTAACACTGAATGGAGGACCGAACCCACGCACGTTGAAAAGTGCGGGGATGAGGTGTGGGTAGCGGAGAAATTCCAATCGAACCTGGAGATAGCTGGTTCTCTCCGAAATAGCTTTAGGGCTAGCCTCACGAATAACGAGTCTTGGAGGTAGAGCACTGTTTGGACTAGGGGCCCTCATCGGGTTACCGAATTCAGACAAACTCCGAATGCCAAGTACTTAAGCGTGGGAGTCAGACTGCGAGTGATAAGATCCGTAGTCAAAAGGGAAACAGCCCAGACCACCAGCTAAGGTCCCAAAGTATACGTTAAGTGGAAAAGGATGTGGGGTTGCTTAGACAACCAGGATGTTGGCTTAGAAGCAGCCACCATTTAAAGAGTGCGTAATAGCTCACTGGTCGAGTGACCCCGCGCCGAAAATGTACCGGGGCTAAACGTATCACCGAAGCTGTGGGTGTACACCGTTGGTGTACGCGGTAGGAGAGCGTTCTAAGGGCGTTGAAGCTAGACCGGAAGGACTGGTGGAGCGCTTAGAAGTGAGAATGCCGGTATGAGTAGCGAAAGATGGGTGAGAATCCCATCCACCGAATGCCTAAGGTTTCCTGAGGAAGGCTCGTCCGCTCAGGGTTAGTCGGGACCTAAGCCGAGGCCGAAAGGCGTAGGCGATGGACAACAGGTTGATATTCCTGTACCACCTCGTTTTTGTTTGAGCGATGGGGGGACGCAGGAGGATAGGGTAAGCGCACTGCTGGATATGTGCGTCTAAGCAGTTAGGCTGGTAAACAGGAAAATCCGTTTACCGCAAAGGCTGAGCTGTGATAGCGAGGGAAATAGAGTACCGAAGTTCCTGATTCCACACTGCCAAGAAAAGCCTCTAGTGAGAAAACAGGTGCCCGTACCGCAAACCGACACAGGTAGGCGAGGAGAGAATCCTAAGGTGAGCGAGAGAACTCTCGTTAAGGAACTCGGCAAAATGACCCCGTAACTTCGGGAGAAGGGGTGCTTTTTAGGGTGAATAGCCCTGAAAAGCCGCAGTGAATAGGCCCAGGCGACTGTTTAGCAAAAACACAGGTCTCTGCGAAGCCGCAAGGCGAAGTATAGGGGCTGACGCCTGCCCGGTGCTGGAAGGTTAAGAGGAGGGGTTAGCTTACGCGAAGCTCTGAATTGAAGCCCCAGTAAACGGCGGCCGTAACTATAACGGTCCTAAGGTAGCGAAATTCCTTGTCGGGTAAGTTCCGACCCGCACGAAAGGCGTAACGATCTGGGCACTGTCTCAACGAGAGACTCGGTGAAATTATAGTACCTGTGAAGATGCAGGTTACCCGCGACAGGACGGAAAGACCCCGTGGAGCTTTACTGTAGCCTGATATTGAATTTTGGTACAGCTTGTACAGGATAGGTAGGAGCCTGAGAAGCCGGAGCGCTAGCTTCGGTGGAGGCGTCGGTGGGATACTACTCTGGCTGTATTGACATTCTAACCCGCACCTCTAATCGAGGTGGGAGACAGTGTCAGGTGGGCAGTTTGACTGGGGCGGTCGCCTCCTAAAGAGTAACGGAGGCGCCCAAAGGTTCCCTCAGAATGGTTGGAAATCATTCGTAGAGTGTAAAGGCACAAGGGAGCTTGACTGCGAGACCTACAAGTCGAGCAGGGACGAAAGTCGGGCTTAGTGATCCGGTGGTTCCGCATGGAAGGGCCATCGCTCAACGGATAAAAGCTACCCCGGGGATAACAGGCTTCTCTCCCCCAAGAGTCCACATCGACGGGGAGGTTTGGCACCTCGATGTCGGCTCATCGCATCCTGGGGCTGTAGTCGGTCCCAAGGGTTGGGCTGTTCGCCCATTAAAGCGGTACGCGAGCTGGGTTCAGAACGTCGTGAGACAGTTCGGTCCCTATCCGTCGTGGGCGTAGGAAATTTGAGAGGAGCTGTCCTTAGTACGAGAGGACCGGGATGGACGCACCGCTGGTGTACCAGTTGTTCTGCCAAGAGCATCGCTGGGTAGCTATGTGCGGAAGGGATAAGTGCTGAAAGCATCTAAGCATGAAGCCCCCCTCAAGATGAGATTTCCCATAGCGTAAGCTAGTAAGAACCCTGAAAGATGATCAGGTTGATAGGTCAGAGGTGGAAGCGTGGTGACACGTGGAGCTGACTGATACTAATCGTTCGAGGACTTAACCAAATAGAAAAGTGGAGGCGACTGTTCAACCTCTATAGACGTTGGTGGGCCAGCACTGCAAATCCTGGGTTTGGATTTGTGGAGATGGACCGAAACGGCCGAGAGGTTAGGAGCCGGAGCTGGACAAAGGTTACTCAATTGTTTCTCTTCTTCATTCATTATCTAGTTTTGAGGGAACAAGTATTTTTGTGAAGCAAAGATATTTTTTAATAGTATTTTGTGGTGACAAAACTAAAATTTCTCTTGAAATAATGCTATAAATCAGTATAATAGAATATGTCTTGATAAATAATTAGTCCGGTGACGATAGCGAGAAGGTCACACCCGTTCCCATACCGAACACGGAAGTTAAGCTTCTCAGCGCCGATGGTAGTTAGGGGCTGTCCCCTTGTGAGAGTAGGACGTTGCCGGGCGAACATTTCTATTATATGTTTTATTCCGCGGTAGCTCAGTGGTAGAGCAACGAGCAAAGCATCATGAATATGCTGCGAGTTGTACTCATCGAGCTGCTACTTGAATCTTCTTACTGAGATGAGGACAATCGAAAGTAAATAAGATAGAGGAATGATTTATTGATTTTCCGCGGTAGCTCAGTGGTAGAGCAATCGGCTGTTAACCGATCGGTCGTAGGTTCGAATCCTACCCGCGGAGCCATTAGGAGAGCTGTCCGAGTGGCCGAAGGAGCACGATTGGAAATCGTGTAGGCGGGCAAAACCTGTCTCAAGGGTTCAAATCCCTTGCTCTCCGCCATTATTATATCTGGCCCCTTGGTCAAGCGGTTAAGACACCGCCCTTTCACGGCGGTAACACGGGTTCGAATCCCGTAGGGGTCATTAAAAGTTGTACTTGTTACAGCTACTTTGGAGGATTAGCTCAGCTGGGAGAGCACCTGCCTTACAAGCAGGGGGTCGGCGGTTCGATCCCGTCATCCTCCACCATAATTTTTCACAGATGTAGAAAAATTAAGTATGTTATTATCGCGGGGTGGAGCAACAAGCGTTACTTCATTGAATGAACTGCGAGTTGTACCGATTGAGTCGCTCCTTGAGTTACTTACTGAAATCGGGACAGTCCTTAACTATCTAGAAGCATGAGCTAAACTAGATATATACTATTATCGCGGGGTGGAGCAGTCTGGTAGCTCGTCGGGCTCATAACCCGAAGGTCGCAGGTTCAAATCCTGCCTCCGCAATTGACTTTTTTTATGAAAGTCTAAAAAAGTAAGGAAGATATTTTCTCCTTACGTCGAAAAGACAAAGGAAAGCTATTTTCTCCTTACGTCGAAAAAGACAAAGGAAAGCTATTTTCTCCTTACGTCGAAAAAGCTTTGGTCCGGTAGTTCAGTTGGTTAGAATGCCTGCCTGTCACGCAGGAGGTCGCGGGTTCGAGTCCCGTCCGGACCGCCATTTTATTTTACATATGTTGGCTCAGTAGCTCAGTCGGTAGAGCACGATGAATAAACTACCGTGAGATACATCCAGCGTACTCATCGAGAGGCTTCTTGAATTAGCTTCCTGAGATGAGGATGATGGACAATTGCTAACTGTATGTAGGTTGAAATATTATGATGGCTCAGTAGCTCAGTCGGTAGAGCAATGGACTGAAAATCCATGTGTCGGCGGTTCGATTCCGTCCTGAGCCACCATTTTTATAACAAATATGTTATAATTCAATTTAATGAACTTTCATGCATTAATATATATAACTTGGAGGGGTAGCGAAGTGGCTAAACGCGGCGGACTGTAAATCCGCTCCTTCGGGTTCGGCGGTTCGAATCCGTCCCCCTCCACCAACGTTTTTTCGACGCAAGGAGAAAATAACGTTCCGCTATTTTTAAGAAGCGTAGCGCAGTAAAATAGCTTTCCTTGAATTTTGCATCACCAAAAGCAATAAATCATATATTCTATATATAGGGGTATAGTTTAAAGGTAGAACGAAGGTCTCCAAAACCTTTGGTGTGGGTTCGATTCCTACTACCCCTGCCAATTTTATTATGGCGGTCGTGGCGAAGTGGTTAACGCATCGGATTGTGGCTCCGACACTCGTGGGTTCGATTCCCATCGATCGCCCCATTTATTTATAATCTTCTTCAATGGGCTATAGCCAAGTGGTAAGGCAACGGACTTTGACTCCGTCATTCGTAGGTTCGAATCCTGCTAGCCCAGCCATTTGCGGAAGTAGTTCAGTGGTAGAACACCACCTTGCCAAGGTGGGGGTCGCGGGTTCGAATCCCGTCTTCCGCTCCAAAAAATAACGGCGGCATAGCCAAGTGGTAAGGCCAAGGTCTGCAAAACCTTTATTCACCGGTTCGAATCCGGTTGCCGCCTCCATTCATATAAAATTAAGATGCTAGTATTTAAGCTAGCCGGGGTGGCGGAACTGGCAGACGCACAGGACTTAAAATCCTGCGGTAGGTGACTACCGTACCGGTTCGATTCCGGTCCTCGGCACCATTTAAACCAATACATACGATATTTAAAGATTTAGCCTGATGGTTAAGTCTTTTTTTGATCTTTCAAAATAGTATTGTAAAATTCATAGTTCTCTGTTAAATTTTAATGCTATAGTCAGCCATTTTTTTAGAGAGAAGTGAGTTCAATGATGATAGAGAAAATATATAGGGATTTGCCTACAATAGAAACAGAGCGATTACTTTTGAGAAAAATAACATCTGCAGATACAGCTGCTATGTTTTCATATGCAAGTAATGAAGAAGTTGCTAAGTATGTGACTTGGGATGTGCATAAGAGTATATCTGATACGGAAAAGTTTATTAATTTTGTACTGAATCAGTACGAGAATGAGAAAATAGCTCCTTGGGGGATTGAAGATAAAGAGAGTGGTTCTTTTATCGGCACGATTGATTATGTGTCATGGAATACTGCTCATCTTAGTGCGGAAATTGGCTATGTAATTGCTCCAGAGTATTGGGGTAAAGGAATCACAACAGAAGCAGCAAGAGCTATCATAAAATTTGGCTTTGAAGAAATGGAGCTCGTGCGTATTCAAGCAAGATGCTTAGTTGAGAATATAGCCTCCCAAAGAGTAATGGAGAAGGCAGGTATGACTTTTGAAGGAACGCAACGAAAATATATGTTTATAAAGGGGCAACATCGAGATTTGAAAATGTATGCGATTTTAAAAGAAGAGTTTGATTTGTGTTATTAATGGGGAAATAGGTGATGAAGTGAGTTACCAGGACAATGATTTAATAATTAGACCAATAATAGATGATGACTTAAGTAGATTGTGGGAGCTTATATATAAAGAGGATTCTCCCGAGTGGAAAAAATGGGATGCCCCATACTATGAGCACAAAAATATTTCATATGAAGAATTTTTACGTCAAAAGGATGATTACGTCGCAAATGAACGACGCTGGGCAATTGAAGTAAATGATACCGTAATTGGGACTGTCGGTTATTACTGGGAGCATAAACCTTCTCGTTGGCTTGAAATGGGAATTGTCATTTATGACCCGAATTACTGGAATGGTGGCTATGGAAAAAGAGTAATCAAGCTTTGGATTAATCATTTATTTAATACGTTGCCATTGGTCCGTATAGGTTACACGACTTGGTCTGGAAACATAAGAATGATTAAGGTTGGGGAAAATCTCGGCATGAAAGAAGAAGCAAGAATTAGGAAGGTACGATATTACAACGGTGAATACTATGATTCCATTCGTATGGGGATGCTTCGTGAAGAATGGGAAGAAAACGATTTATTCCATCAGTAAAATAGACATCGAATTGGTTTGACAAAGTATTATTATCGTGGTATGATATTTTTTGTCTTGAGATAATGTTAGCTATCTTTTGACGATTAGAATATGCCGGTGTGGCGGAATTGGCAGACGCGCACGACTCAAAATCGTGTTCCTTCTGGAGTGTCGGTTCGACCCCGACCACCGGTATCATATCATTATCAGAAACCATTAAAGTCAATGCTTTGAGTTAATCAGAGTATTGGCTTTTTTGTATTTTCCCCGCTAAAGTAAAAAGCTAATCGTGTGGACAACAAGAAACGATTAATAAGTACCTTTAAGACCAATGTATCTTAAAGGAGCGGATTAAAATGGCAAAAGTAAAGGTAATGAAAAGAGCAGAATTAGAAAAGACTCCCCAGGAACTATTCGAGGATTTTCAGCTCGAAAACAAAGTAAAAAATTTATCAGAAATGACAATACGTTTTTATGAACAAAATTTAGTACACTTCCTTAGATTTATGAATGAAATAGGCATTGATTTTATAAGAGAGATTGAAAAGAAACACATCGATAAATTTATTTTATGGCTTAAAAAGAAGGGCTTAAAAGCCACTACCATTAACACATATATGAGAGCTGCTAGAGCATTTCTCTACTTTGCAATGAGAGAAAATTATCTAATTCAATTTGAAATAAACCTTATAAAAGCGGATAAGGAGCAAAAAGAGCCATATTCAGAGGAAGAAATAAAGAAGCTAATTAAAAAGCCTAATATAAGGGAATGTGGCTTTGTAGAACATAGAAATTGGGTTCTGGTTAATTATCTATTGGAAACAGGCAATAGACTTAATACAGTTCTTAATTTAATGGTTGAAGATATTGATCTTGATAATGGAATGGTTATATTGACCACCACAAAAAATAGGAAAGCACAGTATAATCCTATAAGTGAGCATTTAATTAAAATCCTTACAGAGTACATTAGAATGTACAGGTTAAAAAAAGATGAATATTTGTTCATGAACGAGTTAGGAGAGCAAATGACAAGGAACTCTATGCAGCATGCCATATCCCGCTATAACAAGAAAAGAGGAGTAGCGAAAACCTCCATTCATGCTTTTAGACATACCTTCGCTAAGCACTATATAACGAGCGGGGGAGACGCTTTTAAGCTTCAAAGATTATTGGGGCATAGTACATTAGCTGTTACTTTGAACTATGTAAATCTGTATTCAGAGGATTTAAAAGAGGGTTTTGACAAGCATAGTATTTTAGCCAATTACACAGAAAACAAACGTATGAAAAGGGGTAGAAAATAATCCTTTAGCACGCTAAAGAAAAAAGCCCGAAAATCCCATATTATATGTGCTAGGGTGCGTAAATCATTTTTCGTTCGGATATTGTGTTTCATTTGAATTACCCCCTACCCCTAAATACAACGTTATTCCCTCCTTATTCCTGATTATGTTCTTCCTCATAATTGGAAATTGGAGTTTACATAAATAAGTAAGTTAATATGGTTTGACATCCATATATTTTACTTACTCTTATTGCCCCCGCCCATGAGCAGTATAGGGGGCGATAGAACGTTATAAACGTTATATGTTTTAGAATATTATTGTTTGTAGTCCTTTATATTCCGGCCCCAAACGGTTATGAGGGTATTGTACTCATAACTAATAGATTCAGTCAGGCTTTAACTAGTACAGCTAGACATAATCAAAGAATTGATTGTAATACACTCTCTAAGGGGTTCTAAGTGGGTGTATTTGCATTTTTAATAAAAGGTAATAGGAATAATAGCTAGAATAAAATGCAAACGTATGTTCTTGATTTATAGGACTTATAGTAGCAGGTCTATTTCAGTTTATTTTCCGCAATTCTCATAACCTCTGTTATAGGAACAAAATATAAAAAGTGCAAAGTTTCCGCTTGCAGATCGTAAATATATATTACAAGGGTATTATGAAACCTCCATAGCATAATATCTCTTACTTCAAGAAGTTTGTTATATAGGAACGGAAAAAAGATAACTTCCTCTATCTTTAACCGTTTCACAACTCCTTTATTTTCTTAATTCTTCACTAGTACAAGGTATTGAATATATGGTTAGTATTCTACAATTGTACGGAAAAGAGGGAGGGGGCTTAACTTCCATTCTGTCCCCTTCTAACGTGTAATTTTATATCATAAGGAGGGTTTAAACATGAGTATGATATTTACTACTCTACATAAAGAAGTAACACCAAAGGTTATGTATGACTCGGAGGATTATGAGGGGCTAATCATTTATAAGTGTAAAGAGAAATCAATCATTAACAGGAATAGCGAGCAATTATACATAGACTTAATATCCTTTGCTCATGAGATTTCATTAACAGAAAAGGAATTATTAGACATTATGAGTTATAACGCTGGCATTAAAAGTTATTTGTCATATTATCGAGATGAAAATTTGAGGGTGATTAGATTGTTGGAAATTCGAGGACTTGAGGACTTATCCAAACTTTTAAGAAGTGTAGAAATTGATAAAAAAAATCTAAAAGATACAAAGAGAAAAATTAATGAAATGGTTGAAAAAATTGAAGAAAAAGAGGGGAAGCAACATGGAAAAAACTAAAAATACAAGTGTTTACCTAACAGATACTGAAATCAAATATTTAGCATTAATGAGTGTTATAAGCGGTCTCAATAAGTCGGAGTATGTTCGTTCTTTGTTGGAGGACGATATGTTAGTAAATTCAGAAATCGTAAAGCAGTTTGAGAAAATCTTATACTAAAGTGCAAAGAAATCGCCTTAAAATAGTAAATATATACATAAGACAACTAAATATAAGGGTGATTCCATTATCGATCAACTAGCTTCATTATTGTCGTGAAGTTAGTTACACGTTTAAAGTGGTGCTAAGAAGTTTTTTGAAGCTGAGGGTTTTCGCCACGAACCAAATATTGTCCGAAAGGGCATTTGGTAAACCCCAAGGTAAGCTGAGCCGATGCAGAAAATCAGCAGTTACTGTATGAGTAATATCGGATATAGGTCGCCATGCCATATTCTTGCAATATTACTTGAATGTTCAGTGATGTGATGAGTTTAACGCATTCTCATGTAAATAAAAAACGTGCGGGGTGGAGGTATCCTTAGTATTTTACTAAGTACTACTAATGATGTTATTATCGTCAAGGCTCAAATAAGACGATTCTTTTAATAAGTTTTCATTGGTATTTGAGTATATAGGGGATAGTATATCTTAAATAAAAAATCTCTTTTCATAATCAAAGTTCTTGAACTTTGAATCTTGCTTGCAAGATTATATAAGATAAATACCTAACATAATCAAGATAATATCCTGTTTATGAAAATCAATTAACATATATAGGAATCACTAAAGTGATTAATCATCTAATCCCCGACAATGAGCAAAGGAATTAATTGAAATCGGGGAAAAGATGATTATATAAAAGAAATTATTAAAAGTATTGATTATGATAAATATTACATGAGCAAATAATATAGCAGGTTAGTGAAAAAATAGACAGAATGCTGTTCCGTTTGGAATGAATTTATATCCAAATATTACAAATATGGTTTATAATAAAATTAACCCATATAGAAATGAGGATATTTAATGCCCCATATGCCAGCCGTTTGTAATACATGCGGAACTATCTTTAATTCAGGTATATTTGTTGAAAACTCAAGTGTTACACTTTCAGGAAACAAATCAGGCCCTTGTCCAAGTTGTGGTGGTTGGGGACATATTCCTGACGGAGTATTTAATTTTATAGGTAATGCAATTGAAGTTTTAAGTGCTCCAGAAAGAACCGTTAAGGAATTACAAAGGTTTTCTGAAATTCTCCAATTAGCACAAAAACATGAAACAACACTTGAACAAATTGAAGAAGAAATCCAAGAAGAAACACCTCAATTAATTTCCATATTAGACCTATTACCAAGAAACCGAGAAGAATTGCGGGCAGACTTAGGTATTTTTATTACCTGTCTTATAATGATAATACAAATATTTTTACCATCTTTACTTGAAGAAGAACCCACTCCAAAAATCGAAGTAAATCAAGTAATTAACCATATTTACGAAAGCACTGAAATAAACAATACTAATCTAATAAATGGTCAAACAACCATCCCTACAAATAATCAAACTATAAAAAATGCACCAATTAGGGTTGAAAAAATCGGAAGAAATGAACTTTGCCCATGTGGAAGTGGAAAAAAATATAAATACTGCCATCTTCAATTGCAAACACAATAAAGGAAGAAGTTAGTAATAAAGAACTTTTTAATTTTTATAAGCGGGGAAAATATAAAAGAATTGACTTTCTCTGCTCATGGAAATTATTATACTAAATAAGGTATTTAATTAATCGTGTGGACAAAATAAGGACAAGCATTGATTAGCTTTCTTGAAAATGTTGATATACCAGCGGTGTGGCGGAATTGGCAGACGCGCACGACTCAAAATCGTGTTCCTTCTGGAGTGTCGGTTCGACCCCGACCACCGGTATCGAAAAAAACTGAAAAATCAATAGGTTCAAGGGTTTAGGAGAATATCCTAAGCCCTTTTTCTTTTGCACCGAATACACGATTTGATTGGGCAAAATCGTGTGCGTAAGGCTGAAAGAGTGAAGAAATGTAAGAGTCAAAATGAAAAAAGTAGCAAGGGTTAGTCTAAGTAATTAAGCGTCTTAAGCCAGGAAATTAAGCGTTTCTTCATGCAGATCTACTGAATGAGACAGTACCAAAAAAACATTTGAACAGCAGTAAATAATAGTATGTTCCATAGTAACTGTTTGGATAATGCTGTCAGGGAAAATTTCTTTAGCTGATTTAGTCCGAACTCCTTTATCTAGAGGAAATTGATAGTAGTGCTATATTGTTTTAATTGTTTATTACAAAATAAAAGTGTAGAACTTTACTTGGAATAGTAGGCATCCTGTTAGAGACTTCGTGTCAAGATGCTAAGTTATGTATTTACAATTGTAATTGTATGTAATTTTTGATAAGACTGGTAAACTCATGTGCACTTAGATTAAATGGGATGTACAGATGTATTCAAGCTCCATTTCTATCTTCGTTATTTACAATTTTTGCCTCTGAGAGGATGGATTTAATTCTAATGACTTAGGTTATTTTCCTAAAAATTATAATAGTATAATAAGTTATAATTTTCAAAAAAATAAATTGACAAAAGCAACTAAGTAGGATTAAGATAAAAACAAGTTGTTACTAGCAACTAAATTAGTAGTTAGGTAAAGGGTTGAAGTTGATGGAAAATCAAATACAAAAAATTAAGAGATTTAATCGTTTTTATCTTAATGTTGTTGGTTTGTATACACAATATACGGATGGAAGTCCATATTCAATGTCTGAAGCAATGATATTATTTGAAATTAACGAACAAGATAAATGTACAGCTTCTGAATTATCAGAGTTCTTTGAATTTGATAAGGGTTACGTTAGTAGAATCATTAACAAACTTAATAATAGAGGACTTATCAGGAGAGTTTCTTCCGAAAATGATAAGAGAAAGAAATATCTACATATAACAAACGAAGGGGAAAATGTTCTTAAAGAACTTTCTAATAAGGCTAGTGATAATGTGAGGAGGATGATTGAGAAAGTAAATAATGATGAATTAGATTCTCTCATCAAATCTATGGAAGATATAGAAAGAATTTTATCACTTACCAAAGGGGGAAAAAGCAATGTTTAAAAAAAATGTGATTTTTGCATTTCTTTTAGTACTTGTAATGTTTTTAGCAGCATGTACAGAAGGAACGAATGTAGATGAAAACTCAGGTAACTCATCATTTCCTAGCTCTGATGATGGGGATGCAAAAGGCCCGCTTATCATTGGATTTGAGGCAGATGCAATTACTTTAATTGCCAACCATGATGTAAATTATACGACAGATACATTAATTCGAAATATTTATGACCCACTTATTGACCGTTCTGGAGAATCAGGTGATTTCGTTCCTGTACTGGCAGAAGAATGGAAAAATGTTGACGAAAAGACATGGTATTTAAAGTTGAAAGAAGGAATAAAATTCCATAATGGTGCAGATTTTAATGCAAATTCCGTAAAGTACAGCATTGATTATATCTTAAATGAAGAGAATGGATCGTTTTACCGTTCAAGATGGGCAAATGTTGAAGAAGTTGTTGTCCTCTCAGATTATGAAGTTGAAATCCGTACAGCGGTACCTTTCCCTAGTATGATTCAACGTATTGCAGAAGATTTATTAATTATAGAACCTGGTTATGTAGAAGAAGTAGGACTTGATCAAGCATCGCGTGAACCTATTGGTACAGGAGCTTATACAGTTGTTGAATGGTCAAGAGATAATCATTTGAAGCTAAAAGCCTTTGATGGTTATTGGCAAGGAAAGCCTGAGATTGAAGAAGTAGAGTTTAGAATTATTCCAGAATTTAGCGCTAGAATGTCTGCATTTATGAGTGGAGAAATTCATTTATTTAAGAATATTCCAGTTGACTCCGTTGCGCAATTTGATAAGAGTGAAATAGGTGAAGTATCTTCTTCCCGTATAAATTATTTAGCACTCTCAAATTTAGTTGATGGTCCATTAAAAGATGTTAAGGTAAGACAAGCAATTAACTATGCGATCGATGCAGATGAACTACTTGAAACAGTTCTAAATGGCTATGGTACAAGAATTACTGGTCCACTTTCTCAAATAAATTCAGATTATACTGAAACTAAAGACTACGGGTATGATCCAGAACTTGCGGTTCAGTTGATTAAAGAAGCGGGATATAGTCCAGAACAAATAACGTTAACACTTGATACACCAAGTAGTCGTTATCCAATGGATTCTCATGTAGCTCAAGCCATTGCTTCACAGTTACAAAAGATAGGTATAACTGTAAATGTTCGAGTGAACGAATGGGGTAATCATTTAGAGAAGATTCAAAAGAGAGATACTGGAGATATGTTTATTCTAGGATGGGGCCCTGCTTTTGATGGGCAGTCAACTATTGAAAATCTTTTCACGAAAGAGGCTCCATATAGCAGTTTCTATCATGAGGAAATTGAAGAGAAAATCATGAAAACTAACCAACAGTTTGACCAAGATGAACGAAAAAAGGGTTATGCAGAAATCCAGCAGGATTTAGTCGATCAAGCAGCATGGGTTCCTTTATGGCAACAGGCGGACCTTTACGCTATTAGTAGTTCTTTGAAATTCTCACCTCGTGTAGACGAGAAGATAAATGCATTTGAAATGTCTTGGAAATAGATTGATAGATTTCAAGATATAATCAGAGAAGAGAGGTCTTCACCTCTCTTCTTTTATTCAAGGCATAAGGGAGGATAGCATATGTTAGATTTTATAGTAAAGAGGATACTGCAAGTTATTCTAGTGGTTTTTCTCGCCCTTACAGTTGTTTTCTTCTTGATACGCCTATCTGGAGATCCAACAACTCTTTTCTTACCTCCTGATGCACCTAAGGAGCAGATTGAAGAATACCGTGATTTACTAGGGTTTAATCGACCGTTGTATGTCCAATATGGAGAGTTTATGTTTAGCGCAGTTCAAGGTGATTTTGGAGAGTCATTAAGAAGTGGTGAAGATGCACTTGAGCTTGTTTTACAAAGAATGCCTGCAACTTTCCAGTTAGCTCTTTCAGCATTGATTCTTTCATTGTTTATAGCTATTCCTTTAGGTGTACTTTCCGCATATAAACGAAATACACTTTTTGATAGAGCAAGTGTGGGTATTACTGTCATCGGCCAGGCTATTCCGAACTTCTGGTTTGGTTTGATTTTGATTTTTATCTTTGCTGCTCAGCTAAAAATGTTACCTTCGAGTGGAGGTGGCTCTGTTGCACATATGGTCCTTCCGGTCATTACATTAGCACTATACAGTATTTCACGATTCGTCCGTTTTACAAGGTCAGCAATGCTGGATGTATTGAGTAAGGACTATATCCGAACCTCTAAAGCAGCTGGTGCACCCACATCAAGTTTAATCATGAAATACGCTCTAAAAAACTCGTTAATTCCAATTATCACGTTAATTGCGCTTGATCTTGGGGTCTTACTAGGAGGAGCAGTAATAACTGAGGCAGTCTTTTCATGGCCTGGTGTAGGAAGATTGCTGTACCAGTCATTAATGAATCGTGACTTTCCAATTGTATTGGCAGGAGTCTTTATTATTGCCATTATTTATGCCGTCATTAATTTTATTGCTGACATTTTATATGCGTATGTTAACCCTCAAATTCGAGTGAAGTAGGTGAGGATGTGGAAACGAGTACTATTACAAAAAATAATAATCAAATAGAGATGAATTATACGAAAAAATCAAAGGCAAGAGATATGTTCCGAAAGCTTACAAGGAGTTGGACAGGGATGCTCGGTTTCTGTCTGATTATCCTCGTAGTATTGCTAAGTTTTTTTGGGGAGTGGATTGCTCCTTATAATCCGATGGATGCTCAATTTAGAGATAAATTACTACCTCCTTTGACTGATGGTCATATATTAGGTACGGATCAGTTAGGTAGAGATATATTATCGCGCATAATTGTAGGGACAAGAGTCTCTGTTATCATCGGTGTATCAACGGCATTATTAGCGGGGATTATTGGTACAGTTATTGGTTTAATTGCTGGCTATTTTAGGGGCTGGATTGATGTAGTTCTCATGAGAATTGTTGACGTACAATTAAGCTTCCCATTCATATTGTTAGTACTGGTTATTAATGCGGTTTTGGGTGCGGGACTTACAAATATCGTTATCTCCTTAGCGTTAGCAGGGTGGGTCATTTTCGCAAGGGTGATTCGAAGTGAAGTATTAGCTTTAAGAGAAAAGGAATTTATCACTGCTGCTATTGCAACAGGAGTACCTAAGCTGGAGATATTGGTTAAACATATCTTACCCAATATATTTACTCCAATTATCATTTTGGCCTCTTTACAAATTGGAACCTATATTATCGCTGAGGCTTCAGTAAGTTTCTTAGGTTTTGGAGTTCAGCCACCGACACCGGCTTGGGGGAACATGTTAGATGAAGGGAAGGATTATATTTTTAGTTCATGGTGGCTAATTACTTTCCCTGGTATTGCTATTATCTTAACAACACTAGGAGTCAATCTGTTCGGTGACTGGCTGAGAGATACACTCGACCCAGAACTTAAAGGTGAATGATCGGAGGGGAAAAAGATGTCTGAAATACTTCTTGAAATCAAAGACCTGGGAATCCAGTTTAATACAGGGGAAGGGACTGTCCAACCGATTCGGGGAGTGAATTTTTCTTTAAGAAAAGGGGAAACCCTAGGTATTGTTGGCGAGTCTGGTAGCGGAAAAAGTGTAACCTCACTTGCTGTCATGGGACTTCTACCGGAGAAAAAAAGTAAGATTGTTTCGGGAAGAATCCATTTTAACAATCAGGATATTACACATCTTAGTGAGCGGCAGTATAGAAAACTTCGAGGGAATGAAATGTCTATGATATTCCAGGAACCAATGACATCTCTTAACCCTGTGTTTACAATTGGTGAACAGTTAAGCGAACCACTAAAGCAACATAAAAAAATGTCAAAAAAAGATAGAAGAGAAGCAATAATAAATGTGTTAAAGCAAGTGGGAATCCCAAGAGCAGAACAGATTATAAATGAATACCCACATCAATTATCTGGTGGAATGAGACAGCGTGTCATGATTTCCTTGGCTTTATTATGTGAACCAAAGCTGCTGATTTGTGATGAACCCACAACCGCATTAGATGTTACCATCCAAGCACAAATACTAGAGCTTATGAAAAAAATTAAAGAAGAGCAGAATATGAGTTTACTATTTATTACACATGACTTGGGTGTAGTGGCAGAAATGTGTGATCGTGTGGTCGTCATGTATGCTGGAGAAATTGTTGAAGGTGCTGAGATCAACGAATTATTTGATAGCCCTCTGCATCCTTATACGAAAGGTCTTATTGATTCTCTGCCGACTAACAATGCTAGAAAGAGTACCCTTTACTCCATAAAAGGACAAGTACCACGTCCAGAGGAAATTGGAAAAGGTTGCTCCTTTGCTAATCGTTGTCCATATGCGTTACAAAAATGTACTGAGGAAGCGCCGCCAGCTTTTACAAAAGGAGATCATTTGAGTAAATGCTGGTTACAAGAGTCTGAAAGGCAGGTGATTATCCAATGACAGAAACGACTCTACTTGAAGTGAAAAACCTAAAAAAATACTACGAAGTTTCTCGTGGACTATTTAAACCAAATTTGGTAGTTAAGGCAGTAGATGATATTAGTTTTACCATAAAAAAAGGGGAAACCTTCGCACTAGTAGGTGAGTCTGGATGTGGAAAATCTACTACAGGAAGGACTCTTTTAAGATTAACTGAGGCAACATCCGGTGAAGTTCGTTATAAAGGTAAGGACATCATGTCCTTACCCTATGAAAAGATGAGGTCATTAAGAAGAGAAATACAAATGGTATTTCAGGATCCATATGCCTCCTTAAATCCAAAGATGACAATTAGGCAAATCTTAATGGAGCCATTACGAGTCCATAAAAAATATAGTCCTGATGAACGTTTGAAAAAAATAATTGAAATATTAGAAATAGTGGGTCTCTCTGAGGCACATCTAGATAGACACCCTAACGAGTTTTCAGGAGGACAACGCCAGCGTATTGGAATAGCCAGAGCTGTTATATTGAATCCTGACTTTATTGTGGCGGACGAACCTGTGTCTGCCTTAGATGTTTCCGTTCAGTCCCAAGTAATTAATTTAATGCTAGAGCTTCAAAGGGAATTTGGGTTAACCTATTTATTTATTTCGCACGATTTAAGTGTCGTAGAACACATGACGGACAGAGTTGCTGTAATGTATCTTGGGAAAATCGTGGAACTGGCAAATACAGAGGAGTTATTTAGAAATCCGATGCATCCTTATACACAGGCTTTAATTTCAGCTGTTCCTGTTTCTCACCCAAAAGAAGTCAAGGACCGAATTGTGCTATCAGGGGATGTTCCGAACCCTGCTAATCCACCCTCTGGGTGTACGTTCCATACAAGATGCCCTTTTGCAATGGAAAAGTGTAAGTCGCAAGTTCCGACCCTAACAGAAGTGGCTGATGGCCATGTAACAAGCTGCCATTTATATATAGAAAACAAGGAGGAAACAACAAATGCTCTTATCCATTCCTAAGTATGAATTTAAAGAAAGACAGCAGAAGTTCATCAAGACTTACAAGGAAAAAGGTTGTGAAGCGACGGTTCTTTTTTCCGTCACAGACATCTTCTATTTAACAGGCTTTCATTTTCACCCTACTGAAAGACCGATTGGGATTCTAATCGATCCTGAAGATAAAGTTCATTTATTCGTACCTTCATTAGAGCATGAGCATGCAGAAGAGTACAGTGTTGTCGATTATGTTCATTCCTATCCAGAATACCCTGGAATTAAGCACCCGATGGAATACTTCAAGGAGCTCCTTAAGGAATACGGTTTTGAAAATAAACAAATCGGATATGACTCCTTAGGCTATGGTTCCCCTCAAGGTTATCGAGGACCTTCTATTGATAAACTAATTGAAGCTAAACAATATATATCTTTACATGGAGTAGTCCAAGAAATGAGATATATTAAGAGTCCAAATGAAATTGAATTAATTAAAGAATCATGCCGCTGGGGCAATTTAGTTCATCGTTTACTGCAAAAATATACGAAAAGCGGTTTAAGTGAAATTGAGATTACGAGCAAAGCATCCACTGAGGCAACAAAGGCAATGATTGATACGTTAGGACCAGATTATAAACCACATGGCAGCACAGCATACGCTGTTTTTCGCGGTCAGGTAGGTCCAGAATCAGCTTTCCCGCATGCGGTTACGCAAAATATCGTCTTGAAAAAAGGGGATACGCTTGTAACGGGCGCTGCCTCTAGTGTCTTCGGATATACAAGTGAGCTAGAGCGAGTCATGTTTGTCGAAGAATACTCCAAGGAACAAGAGAAATATTTTAACCATATGTACGAGGCACAGGAAGTGGCGTTTAAGGCTATTAGACCTGGGAGAAAGTACTCGGATGTGGAAAGTGATGTTCAAGCATACTTTAAGGAAAATAACCTGACAGAACTAACAAGACACCATACAGGGCACAACATTGGATTGCTTGGTCATGAAGCACCATTCTTTGACTTAGGTGATCATACTATCATTAAACCTGGAATGGTCGTGACCGTGGAACCAGGAATTTACGTAAAAGGGTTAGGTGGTTTCAGACACTCTGATACGGTTCTCGTAACGGAAGATGGCATAGAAATGCTGACCTATTATCCTAGAGATTTGCAATCCCTAATCTGCTATTAATATTACAGTTCGGAAGAGCACTTGATTAAGTTCAGGTGCTCTTTAACAGAAACTATATTAGATGTTTCATAATAAACTAGTGAGTATTTGAATTAATTGCTTACAAAAAATAGTTGAGGTGATAAGAATGAAATTGTTTATTTCGGCTGATATTGAAGGAATAGCTGGAGTGAGTACGATACAACAACTTGTAAATAATGGGGAATATCAACGTTTTAGGAAGTTAATGACAGATGAAGTCAGTGGAGCTGTTCGTGGTGCTTTTAATGCTGGAGCATCAGAAGTGGTTGTGGCAGATGGCCATGGTAATATGTCAAACATCATAATCGAAGAATTAGACCCTCGTGCTAGGCTAGTTTCAGGTAATAATCGAGTAATGTGCCAACTAGAGGGGCTTGATGAAACATTTGACGGCATCATTTTTATTGGCCATCACGGAAGAGAGAGTGCGTCAAAAGCTGTCATATCACATACTCTTGCTGGTGTATGTGTGAAGGAAATGAAGATTAACGGGAAAATTGTGGGAGAAACTGAAATGAATGCTATGGTTGCAGGCGCATTTGGTGTCCCTGCGATATTTATTAGTGGTGACGACTTATATGTATCAGAGGTAAAAGAATCATTGCCAGAGGTAAAAAGTGTTGTGACAAAAATTGCTAGGGATCGACTAGCTGCTGAGCTAATTCATCCTAAACTAGTTAATGAACGAATTGAGGAAGAGGTAAGTAAAGCCGTTCAAAATATTTCATCGTTTAAACCACTTGATACAAAAAATTTGGAAACAACCTTTGAAATCGAATTTAAAGGACCACAGCAGGCAAGTATGACATCTACTCTTCCTACAGTGGAACTTATTTCACCGACAAGTATTAAATTCACATGTGAAGACATGGTAACGGCGTATAAACATATGTGGGGATGCGTTATCATTGCCATGGCAGCAACAAATGGAGTTCTTGGTCATGCCAACAAATAAAGGCTCTTTTCGCAATCATTGTTGCTGTTGAATGATAATTTGGTGAAGAAAATCTAATTTTACATTTAATAAATCCATAAGGAGTTTAGCGAAAAGTGCCATGCAAAACGAATGCGAGCTTTTGAACCCCAATGGAGGTGTAAATGTCCAGATTTTTTTCAAAGAAAAAAATGGGATATTTACGAAAAAACAACAATTATTGCGATAACAGCGTAAATAATTATAGAAAGTAGCGAAGAAAAATGATATTAAAAAATTTCTTTCTATCTTTGTCTCAAAACCAACGTCTTAACCAGATGGCACAAAACTACGGACTAGCGTTGGGAGCGAAGAATGTTGTAGCCGGCACAACGATTGATGAAATGATTGCTCATGTAAAAATATTGAACAAAAATGGACTTGCAGTAACGATTGATCGATTAGGTGAATTTGTTACTGAAAAGAAAGTAGCTCTTGCTTTTAAAGATGAGATTCTTGAAGTCCTTGAAGCTATTCATATCCATCAATTGAATGCACATATTTCAGTGAAGTTGACACAACTTGGTTTAGATATTGACAAAAATTTTTGCTTAGAAAACATGAGAGAAATTGCTAGTTTAGCAAACAACTATAGTATCTTCATTAATATGGATATGGAAGATTACTCTAGCGTGCAATCGACTTTTGAAATTTTGGATGAACTTAAGAAAGAATATAATAATGTGGGAACTGTCATTCAAGCATATCTACATAGAGCTGAAGATGATGTTGAACAGTATAAGAATACAAGAATGCGCATAGTAAAAGGTGCATACAAAGAGACAGAAAATGTTGCCATACAAGATAAAGTGGCTATTGACCGCAACTATATAAATCTAATTGAGCATCATGTATTACATGGTACTTTTACTTCAATTGCTACCCACGATCACCGCATTATTAATGAAGTTATAAGGTTTACCAACAAACATCATATTCCAAAAGAAAATTATGAATTCCAGATGCTTTACGGCTTTCGAAAAGATTATCAGCTAGAGCTGGTAAGGCAAGGCTATAATGTGTGTACGTATGTACCGTTTGGTACTGATTGGTATGGCTATTTTATGAGGAGACTAGCAGAACGTCCACAGAATATTAATCTTGTAGTTAAAAAGGTGCTGAATAAAAAAACGAAGGTTACGCTTGGTGTCGCTGGTGGGCTAATTGTTCTTAATCAGTTAAGAAAGAAAAGGGGAGTATCTAAATGAGTAGTGATGACCCTATCATTCAAAAGCTAATGGAAAACTATGATGAAAGCTATAATCAACATGGAGTGAACGGTAAACGTCTTGCCTATCGCCTTAATGAAATTGCAAAAATAGGTTTGTCAGATCAAAATGGTTCAGATCGTCCTGGGTTTTCACGGGGTGAATTGGCAGCTAAAAAGCTTATTTCCAAGTGGATGAAGGAAGCAGGACTAGATGTTTATCAGGATGGAGCAGGTAACATAATTGGGAGATTAGTTGGAAGCGATTCGACATTACCTTCAATTATGTCAGGATCTCATGTGGATAGTGTGCCAAACGGAGGTCATTTTGATGGTCCTCTTGGAGTATTAGCTTCTTTAGAAATAGTAGAAGCATGGAATGCTACTGGCTACCATCCTAAAAAAAGCTATGAAGTTGTAATTTTCTCGGATGAAGAAGGTGCAAGGTTTAATGGTGGATTGCTTGGCAGCCAAGCGTTAGTCGGAGATTACGATATTGAGAAGCTAAAAAAGCTAATTTCTACTGATTCGCTTACATTTGAAGAAGTATTAACCGAAATTGGATTATCCATAGACTCATATCAGAAATCACTACGAGATTTTTCTAATGTAGAATTGTTTATAGAAGTTCATATTGAACAGGGGAAACGTCTAGAACGAGCAGGTTTGCCATGCGGTATTGTGAGTGGTATTGCTGGACCTTGCTGGTTAGAGGTTAGATTTAAAGGAAAAGCTGGTCATGCTGGTAACACACCGATGAATGATAGGAATGATGCTTTAGTGGCGGCAAGCGAGTTTATTACAACGGTAAGTAGGCTGCCTGGTACGATTAATGATACAGCTGTTGCGACTATAGGAAAGATGAATATATCTCCAAATGGAGTAAACGTTATCCCAGGTGAAGTAAGACTATTTGTAGATATTCGAGACATATATGAAGAAACCAGAAATAAGCTCGTAAATAATATTATTTACGAGGCGGAAAGTATCGCAAACATTCACCAAATGGAAGTGTCCTATAAGAAAACGATGGATATCCCTCCAGTACCAATTAAGGAAGAAAATCAACTGTTATTGGAAGAAGTTTTAAAGGAACAAGGGATTGTCCCGATTCGCATTCCAAGTGGTGCTGGACATGATGCCATGATTATTGGAAAAAAAACAGATATCGCTATGCTATTTGTTAAAAGTATTAATGGAGTAAGCCACAACCCTTTAGAATGGTCTGAATTAAACGATTGCGTGCAAAGTGTACACGTCCTAAAAAGATTCATTGAAAAACTTAATCAATTAACGAGAAAGTAAGAGGGAGCATGAATATGTTTGATAGATTATTTTCAAAATTAGAGAGTTATTATGATGAGATGATCGAAATCCGAAGATACTTACACCAACATCCTGAACTATCTTTTCAAGAAGAAAATACGGCACGATATATTAAAAGTTTCTATGAAAATCTTGGGGTAGAGGTTAAAGGAGATGTTGGAGGTAATGGAGTCGTTGCAAAAATTCACGGTGGTAGACCTGGAAAAACGATCGCCCTCCGTGCTGATTTTGATGCCTTGGCTATCCAAGAAGAAAATGAAGTTTCATACAAATCCCTAAACCCAGGCGTCATGCATGCTTGTGGACATGACGGTCACACTGCTTCATTATTAATTCTTGCTAAAGCCTTAAATGAACTAAAAGAAGAACTTGAAGGTACATACGTAATGATTCATCAGCATGCTGAGGAATATGCTCCTGGTGGAGCAATTGCTATGATTGAGGATGGCTGTCTAGAAGGTGTGGACGTTATTTTTGGGACTCATTTGTGGGCCAGTGAACCAACTGGAAAAATTCAGTACCGCAAAGGACCTATCATGGCTGCGGCAGATCGCTTTGAAATTAATATTCAAGGTCAAGGCGGACATGGTGCACAGCCACATAATACCAAGGATGCTGTCGTTATTGCATCTCAGCTCGTCCTCAATCTTCAACAAATCGTTAGTAGGAAAGTAAACCCAGTAGATTCTGCAGTATTATCTGTAGGCTCTTTTGTTGCAGAAAATGCATTTAATGTTATTGCGGATAAGGCTAGGCTCATTGGCACCGTAAGGACTTTCAATGAAGAAGTTCGTACACTTATTGAAAAAGAAATAGAAAGAGTCATAAAAGGAACGTGCATTACAGCTGATTGTGAATATCAATATAAATTTAATCGTGGCTATCCTGCAGTAGTGAATCATGAAGCTGAGACAGAATTTTTAGTTGAAGTCGCTCAAGGCATATCTAGTGTCAACTCACTTGAAGAATCTGAACTTCAAATGGGTGGAGAGGATTTTGCTTACTATCTACAGCATGTAAAAGGAACTTTCTTCTTTACAGGTGCAAAGCCTGCAGGAGTATCTGTAGCTTACCCTCATCATCATCCTAAATTTGATATTGATGAAAAAGCAATGCTCGTGGCTGCACAAACATTAGGTAAGGCTGCACTACTTTATATGTAACTAGAAAAAGTTATCGTAGTGTATAGGGAATCTGCTCGGAGAGACTGGCCAATGCTTAGATATTTAAGAGAAATCTTCTCATCAAAAATCCTAGCGTTGTGCTTTAGTTTGTCAGTTGGACAAGTAGTTAGGAAACCGGCTCTAATACTTGTTAACAAATATTGATAATGGATAAATATACAGAAGGACAGGAGGATTTAAATATGGTACAGCCATATAAGCATGAGCCATTTACAGATTTTTCAGTAGAAAAGGAACGTGAAGGCTATTTAACAGCTTTAAAGACAGTTGAAGGATACTTAGGGAAAGATTATGACCTTGTCATTGGTGGAGAGCGTATTACTACTGAGGAGAAGATTGTTTCTATTAATCCAGCAAATAAGACTGAGGTAATCGGACGTGTTTCAAAGGCGAATAAAGAGCTTGCTGAACAAGCCATGCAAGCTGCAGTAAAGGCTTTTAAAACGTGGAAAAAAGCGAAGCCTGAGATGCGTGCAGATGTGTTATTTAAAGCAGCTGCCATCATTCGTCGTCGTAAGCATGAGTTCTCTGCTCTTTTAACAAAAGAAGCTGGGAAGCCATGGAGAGAAGCAGATGCTGATACAGCAGAAGCGATTGATTTCTTAGAATTTTATGCTCGTCAAATGTTAAAGCTAAAAGACGGTGTACCCGTACAAAGCCGTCCTAATGAATATAACCGTTATGATTACATTCCACTGGGTGTAGGTGTGATTATTTCACCTTGGAATTTCCCATTAGCGATTATGGCTGGTACAACAGTAGCTGCCATCGTTTCTGGAAATACCGTACTATTAAAACCAGCTTCCACAACACCAATTGTTGCGGCTAAGTTTGTTGAAGTGATGGAAGAAGCAGGATTACCTGCAGGTGTTCTTAACTTCGTTCCAGGAAGCGGAGCAGAAGTTGGAGATTATTTAGTAGACCATAAGGATACTCGTTTCATCAGCTTCACAGGTTCTCGCGATGTCGGTCTCAGAATCTATGAAAGAGCATCAAAATTAAACGAAGGCCAAATTTGGCTGAAGCGTGTGATTGCCGAGATGGGTGGAAAAGATACGATGGTCGTGGACAAGGAAGCTGATTTAGAGCTTGCGGCCCAATCCATCGTTGCTTCTGCTTTCGGTTTCTCTGGGCAAAAATGTTCTGCTTGCTCTCGTGCAGTAGTGGTTGAGGATGTGTACGATCAAGTATTGAACCGTGTTGTAGAGTTAACGAATCAATTAACTCAAGGAAACCCAGTCGATCAAAACAACTATATGGGACCAGTTATCGACCAAGCGGCTTTTGATAAAATCATGAGCTATGTGGAAATCGGCAAGGAAGAAGGAAGTCTTGTGGCAGGAGGAGAAGGAGACAACTCAACTGGTTTCTTCGTTAAGCCAACTGTGATCGCTGATCTTTCCCCTACAGCAAGATTGATGCAAGAAGAAATTTTTGGACCAGTTGTTGGTTTCACAAAGGCCAAAGACTTTGCTGAAGCATTAGAAATCGCCAACAACACAGAGTATGGTTTAACAGGTGCGGTTATCACAACTAACCGTGAACATATGGAGCAAGCTCGTGAAGACTTCCATGTTGGAAACCTATATTTCAACCGTGGCTGTACAGGTGCAATCGTTGGATACCAACCATTTGGTGGCTTTAATATGTCGGGTACAGACTCTAAAGCAGGTGGCCCAGACTACTTATTGCTTCATCTGCAAGCTAAGACTACATCTGAAATGTACTAAGACACTCTTTTCACCCAGCATATACAGTTTTTGCTGTCAACCATAAAAAATAAATACTTTGACGTTATTCGAACCTGATCTCTGGTAAAAAAGTTTCTCACAAAATTGTGAGGAACTTTTTTATTTGTCTTTCACACCATTAAATACACGCAAATCCATAATTTCCTTGTTAACCTCTAGTTCTTATTGTCCTGTCCAGATGAGGTTGTCAAAAGGATAAGCAATACACTGGAATCCCTCAAATTTTCAATGTAAATAAACAATTCAAAAAATTGTTTGCATATTAATCTAGAATTCTTATATAATAAATATGAAAATAAATTACACTATAATTATATTTTGATAATTATTTTCATGATTGTAAAAGAAGTATTACGGGTTCAATATTTGATTGCTAAATGGAGGGATAAGAATGTTTGAGAAACTGCAACGTTTAGGAAAAGCCTTTATGATTCCGATTGCTGTTTTGCCAATAGCCGGGTTAATGCTGGGTATTGGTGCAGCTTTTACCAACCCCCTTATGGTAGAAACCTATGGGTTGACTGGAATCCTAGGAGAAGGAACATTTTTGTTTTATATTTTAAGCACGATGTCTGCGATTGGGAATATTGTTTTTGCTAACTTGCCATTGATATTTGCGGTCGGAATTGCCTCAGGCTTAGCTTTACAGGAAAAAGGGGCAGCAGGTTTATCGGCTGCGATCGCTTTTCTGGTTATGCATGTGATCATTGGTACCATTTTAGGTTTTCTCGGCCATACACCAGAAACTTCAACTGTTGACCATTTCTTATCTCAAGGTTTAGATCCTGTTGAAGCGGCGAAACAAGCAAACGTATATGGATATGAGCTTGGTCTTTTTACCGTTAGAATCGGCGTACTAGGAGGAATTATTGTTGGTTTATTGGTAGCCTTTTTAGCCAATAGATACTATGACAAGAAGCTTCCAGAAGCACTTTCATTTTTCTCTGGAGTCAGATTTATTCCGATTATTTCTGTGTTAGCCATTAGTGTAATTGGGGTTATTATTCCATTTATCTGGCCATATGTTCACATTGGTATTTCAACTTTCTCAGAATTCTTTGGTCGTACAGGCCCAATCGGAATGTTCTTCTATGGAACATTGATGCGACTTCTCAATATTTTTGGACTGCATCATGCGATTTATCCATTATTCTGGTATACCCCACTTGGTGGAGAATTAGAGGTTGCCGGGAAAGTCGTACAAGGCGGACAAAGCATTTTCTTCGCACAATTGGCTGATCCGACTGTTACAAAATTCTCAGCTGAAGCTACGAAGTATTTCACAGGTGGTTTCTTACCGATGATGTTCGGTCTCCCGGCAGCAGCTCTCGCTATGTATCGAACAGCTGACAGTAAAAATAAGAAAATTGTTGGTGGTATTCTATTTTCAGCAGCCTTAACATCGTTCTTAACAGGGATTACTGAACCAATTGAATTTACATTCCTTTTTGTAGCACCATTACTTTACGGAATCCATGCCATTTTAGAGGGAATTTCCTATGCCGTCTTATATGCTTTAGATGTATCGGTAGGGGTAACTTTCTCAAGGGGGATCATTGATTTTACATTATTCGGTATTTTGCAAGGGAATGATAAAACGAACTACATTTGGATTCTTATTCTCGGAATTCCAACAGCACTCATTTACTACTTTATCTTTAAAACACTTATTCTAAAATTGAATCTAAAAACTCCAGGTCGTGGTGAAGAATCTGAGAATAAGTTATATACGAAGAAAGATGCATTATTAAAAGACATTGCTGTAGAGGATGTCATTACAGCCTTAGGTGGAAGAGAAAACTTAGTGGATGTCGATGCGTGTATTACTAGATTAAGAGTAACCGTCAAAGATATTAATAAAGTTGCCGATGACTCCGTTTGGAAAGATGAACTAAAGGCGAAGGGTCTCTTTAAGAAAGGCTCAGGTGTTCAAGTTGTATACGGAGCCCTTGCAGAGATCTTAAAGAATGAGATAAACAAGGTAAAATAGTTTAAAAAGATTGATAGGTGGAGTCGTAGCGATGTCATGTACTAAGCTACCTCCACTATTTCAGTTTCTTAATTGAATTTGCATTAGGATACAATAGATAAGGGATTAGGATCCTTACTTTTTATCATCAAGGTAGAAAAACAGAAATAGTAGGTGAATAAATGTTAGAACATATAAAAAAAGGCCTTGTCGTTTCATGTCAAGCCCAGAAAAATGAGCCTCTTCATAGCTCATTCATCATGTCAAAAATGGCTCTAGCTGCTAAGCAAGGAGGGGCAGTAGGGATTCGAGCAGAATCGAAGCCAGATATTATCGCAATAAAAAAAGAAGTGGATTTACCTGTCGTCGGAATTGTGAAACGAGATTATCCAAATAGTGAGGTCTTTATCACGGCAACAAAACAGGAAGTCGATGAATTAATTGAATCAGGTTGTGAAATGATTGCGATGGACGCAACACGAAGAGAACGTCCAAATGGAGAGAAATTAGCTGATCTAGTTTCATATGTAAAAGAATATCATCCTAAAGTTCAGTTAATGGCAGATATCTCTTCTTTAGAAGATGCATTAGAAGCAGTACGATTAGGATTTGATTGTGTATCCACAACCCTTTATGGTTATACAAATGAGACAAAAGCATGTAAACTATACGAGAATGATTTTGAATTTATCAAAATAATCCTAAAAAATGTCTCAATCCCTGTTATAGCTGAAGGAAATATTATCACTCCTGAAATGGCGGGAATGGTACTTGACTTGGGGGCTTATTCGGTAGTTGTCGGTGGAGCGATCACGCGACCACAGCAAATCACAAGTCGCTTTGTCGAAGAAATAAAGAGGGGTTGATGACCCATCATTTAGGTGGAAGGAGTCATCTATGGTTACGCTCTTGAAGGAAATTCAATCGAAATATTCTTCCTTCTCCGATAAAGAAAAAGGCTTAGCAGATTATTTGCTTTCTTCGTCATCAGAAGCTTCAAAGCGCAATATCAAAGAAATAGCAGAAAAGACGAATGTATCTGTTGCTACGATCACACGTTTCTGTAGAAAAGTATCCTGCCAAAACTTCGTAGAATTAAAAATGAAGCTAGCTAGAGAAACACACCGTGATGAAACGGAAGATATGGATTCCAAAATAAGAAGTCAGTATATGGATGTAATCCGCGATATACAAAGTCTGAACAATCGCGAATCGATAACAAATGCACTAAAATTAATAACAAATGCTAAGCGGATCTTTATTTATGGTTTAGGAAGCTCAGGCCTTGCCGCACAAGAATTAAATTACCGATTGAGTAGGATGGGCTTTGCCAGTGAAGCTGTGACCGACCCACATTTAATGATCATTCGAAGTACTTTATTAAAAAAGGGTGATTTGCTATTAGCTTTTTCACGTTCTGGGCAAACTCGGGAGTTAATTACATCTGTTAACGAAGCGAAGAAAAAAGATGTTAAGTTAATCTCTCTAACGGCTTATGACCAAACCCATCTTACAAAATTATCGGATGAAGTGCTATGGACCATCCATCCCGTCCGCAATGCCTATTTGTCAACGGGTCTTGACTTGAGCGCGCTTTTCCTTATCGATTTGATCAGTATGCATTTCTTAGAAGAGCCAGACAGGAAAAAAATCTATCAAGAGACCATCTCCGCAGTATCTTCTGAAACTCATATTAAATAGTTAAACAGAGGGACGGTTCTAACAGGGGTCAATCGGAAGTTTTGCACGCAAAAAGGCACAACTAGCGAAGTATGCTGGTTGTGCCTTAGCTTCTATTTATGTGATTTAACTAAATGCGAAATTTTTGATTGCCCGAGAAGAATGAAGTCGCGGTCCCTGGCTATGGGAATTCAATCTTCCGATTTCCTCTGTTTTTATCGATCTTTTCTTCACTTTTGTAAAGTAAGTGTATTTAGATCCCCATAATATTGTTTTTGGACAAAGTTTCCCCCTCCCCACAAAAGAGGCTATTTTTTAAGGTATTCAATTTCAACGACATCAAGGTAATCCTTCTGCCATTGATAATTTCGAGTTATTACACGAAGGGCATAAAGTTACGTCTTTTTTCAGGAGAATAGAGACGATCTCAAGCGAATTTAGTCCTTCAAATATTGGTTCATAAACAGGACTTTTGGTTAATCTTCGACAGAGGGTAAGCTTTGTCTTTTTATTTCGATTGATTACCGCCACGAGTTTTTACCAGTCTTGCCATGTTTTTTACCACTGTTCGCCAAGAAGTTTACCAGTGGGTGCCAACCTATTTACCAACCATTAAATAGCCCTACAGATTATTGATTGTAATAAACTGTAGAGCCTTTGTGTCTCGTTATGATTACTTGCTATTTTTAGTTGTATTGAAATAATCCATGCATGTGTTGAAAAGCAATGACGTAGTGTATGGGCAGAGATACTTGGATCAAGTTCTAATTTATTCCTAACCTTAATTAAGGTATTCTTAATCGTTTTTACATTAATGTGATCTTGGTTGTTTTGCCCTGGAAAAAGCCAATCATTAGGTGTATATGATGTGTTAGAGAAGTAGCTTTTAAAATACGTTCTAAGAATATCAAGGGCTTCTTTATGTTTTAAGTTTGACGTTTCCTCTATCATCGAGAGAATATCTTCTCTAGGAGGAATAACAGGTAGTTGTTTAATTCTTCTCATCCTTGGGACTTTAATTGGATTCCATTCCTTTTCTAAAACAAAGGTATAGAAGAATTTAATGGCAGAAATATAATTATTGATCGTACCTGGAGAAAGATTTTTATCTTTCCTTAAGTAGATAATATATCTTTGAATGTCTTCCTCATTGATCCTTTCAATGGGTTTACCCAGCTTATGCATATACGATAAAAATGCCTGCATTCTTCTCCAATAGGATTCTCGAGAAGAAAGAGGAGTGTCTTTAAGCTCAAAGTATAATTCTATTTTTTGATCATAGTGCTCCATGGAAATGTCCTCCTGATGATTGATTTTTAGTTGGGTTGTATAATTTACCATCAAATGAAGGAGCACGACATTTAGTAGTAAGTTGTGTTATAGTTAGCATAAAAAAAAGTATGTCCTTTCTTGGGTTGTTTGGTTTGGCGATTAAACAATACCACAAAGGCATACTTTTTTTGTTTTTCTATTAAATTATTTTATATTGGGCTCTTAAAAAGCCATCGCGGAGCGATTTCGTTCTTCTCATGTTTCTTTCGTCTCGCAAAACGAAGCATACACGAGAACCGTCCCCTTGTATCCTTTGTTCGACCGAAATTGCATTTTCAGGGGTTGCAAAAATGTATATTATAAATATATAAATCTTAATAATAAGGAGATATAGAAAATGAAGAGAGAATACACTTTAGGTAAACACAGTTCCCACACATTCGAATCACTTTGCAAAGGAATGGGAAGAAGTGAGGTTCATCTATTAACGTATAATGATGAATACTTGAAAGATGCATTTATGACTCAATTAGCTGAACATTTTGTGGATGAAGGGTGGAAAATTACATTTATACAACCACTTAGTACAGAGTACATGCTAAGAGATTTATTCTTATCCCGAATTTACTTCAAACAAAATCCTCATGATTTTCCTTTCATTCAAGAACTCCATAAACAGCAGTTTACCCCAATACTTCCAATGCATCAGGAAGAGTTAAGAGTTATTCAAGAACAATTAACTATCATCTCTACTAAACCTCAACCATCATTAGAGTATTGCGAACAACTGGTTCAATCAATGGTAGGGGGAGCGGTTGGAAATCATTTGCTTATAATGGAGTCTCCCAATGAAAGCTCATTGGAAATATCCTTTAAGACAGAAAAATGGGCGAAAGATCATGGTTTAACAATACTCCTCACCAATAAGATTGCCTCAAAAGACTTTCCTACTATATATTGCGGTTTTCCTTTCGATTACGAATCCTGCTTCTATCTACACTCCCACTATCCAAATCTTTATAATCTATCTACTCAAAAAAATATAGCTTGTGACTTTACCCTAAACTATGAAAACATGATTTCCCAACAAATAGAAAGTCATTTCACATTACGTCCAGCAAACGGATATTGTCAAGAAGCATAGAAGAGGAACTGTAAATTAGATGATTGTTGGTTATTCAATAAAATATGAAAGGAGGTGAACTTATGGCTTCACATTCAGGAAAATACTATATTGTACAGGAACTGGTAAAAGTTTTTGAGATAGAAAGTAAGAGAGCAGAAGAGATACTTGACATGGCTTTGGTTGATCATGAAGTTAGGTGTCAAATCTTAAATTTTGCCTCAGATTACCTAAGTGATAATCCAATGGATTTCTATCGAAGCTTCGGAATCAAGCTTCACCATCTTCTTTAACTCCCCTTATTCAATTATTCGAAAATATATGACCAAAAACAATAAGAAAGGATGTAAATAAAAATGAATTATGATTTCAGGGAATTAAACGTATATCAAAAAGCAAAGGACTTAGCACACCAAATATTTCTTGTTTCAAAAGGATTTCCTTACCACGAAGAAAAAGAATTAGGTTCTCAGATTCGAAGATCCAGTAGCTCTATTGTATTAAACATTGCCGAATCTAAACAATTATATACTGGAAAAGAGATTACAAGGTTAAACGATGCCTATGCAAGTTCTCAAGAGGTAAAAGCTACCTTAGATTTGCTCGAAATGAGAGAATATATTAATAGGGCCCAATTTAATGACTTTGAAGGGCAATTAACACAGATTCAAAAGATGTTGTTTGTGATGATTAAAAGGTTACGGACTGAGAATAAAAGTGAGATTTAAAATGATCAAAGGGTTGTCTTAGTATAGGCAACCCTTGTTACTTCTCGTGTAGACAAATGGTATAAAGATAGATTATTGGTATAATGTAAAGAAATAGTGTTTTATACACACTTAGCTAAGAAATATGGGTGAAAGTTTTAGAATTGGAGGTTGAATGAATGTCATCAGAACTAAAGAAAGTATTTAATATTTATTATATTAATTTTTCAAAAGTGTACGAAATATCGATGATGATAAATAACGTTATCTTATCTACTATTCAAAGGGAAAACAGTTCCTCTTCTGAGAATGCAAATTCTGTTTCAACAAATGCTTCCATTTCAACTGCGTTAGATAACTTAGCAACCATAAAAAGTTACATGGGAACACAGCATACGGAGAAAAAGACAAATTCTTCGAAAATGGTTGAATCTCTTGATGTAAAAACAACAAAGTCAATATTATTAAAACAGATCGACAAGAGAAGTAAGTTAATAGATGATTTTACTCTGTGTTCTGAAGGGGATTTGGTCAAGGTTGATAATGTAAGCCTACAAATTCTGAATGAAGAGAATTTAAGAGAATTTAAGTTATTTAGAAGTGACGCACTTAAGGGTTTTCGGGTTGAAGGTGTAGATGTAAATAATTTAATAACTTCAATGTTAAAAGACTATTCATACTTACTCAATGGGCAAATGCCAAATTCTTCAGAAAAAATTGTAATTAAAATCCCCATGGAATTAGAGAATGAATTTGAAAGTAAT
The DNA here is from genome assembly GCF_047302285.1 of Robertmurraya phoenicis. Lineage (GTDB taxonomy): Bacteria > Bacillota > Bacilli > Bacillales > Cytobacillaceae > Robertmurraya. The sequence goes on along the minus strand of NZ_CP154845.1, from coordinate 3,798,757 downwards.
TATAATATTGATGATATTACTATCGGAAGAGTTTCTATAATAGGAGTCCATAAAGGAATTGTTGAAGAAACAAAGATTAATACAAATACATTTAACTATCTATATGATATAGGGCTCAAACAACAATCAGATAAAGAGGAAGTAGAAAAGATAATATCAAGTGCCTATGAGGATAATCCTTTTCAACCTGGACGAAGTAATCAGAATAGAAGATTTGTCTTTATTGACGTTATTGCAATCATACAAAATGTTAATTTTAACGAAGAAATAGAAGAGAAACCGCAAAAAAATCCTTGGTATAAAAGAATATTAGGTTTCTTCAAAAAAAGAGGTAATTAATTTATGCAAAGGTTTACTTTATATACCTACAAGAATAGAAATGATTTTGAATGCTTCTATAAAGAAAAAGAAGATGGTGGATACACTATAAATCCATTTATTTTTCAAGATACAAGAGAGTTACTTGAAGAAAATCCAGACTCTATTATAGATCTATCAAACTTAGTTGAATATTTATCGGTACATTCTGCTGATTTAATGCCAGCAATGAACAATTTAATTCCTGCAAATGATGAAACACACTTTATCATAAAGGAATCATTATCAGAGAAAGCATTGGACATGTTTCATCTATATTTCAAACAGACGGTACCAATTTACCCTATCCAAATTGACAAAGAACAATCATTTAATGAATTTACGGCAATGACAGTTCCGTTTAAGAGAATGAATTTTTATTCATACAAAAATTCATATGAATTAACCAGAATAATTGAATACTTAAATAATATAGATACACCTTTAGTTAGTTTTAGCCAGTTAAATGATGACTTCATAGAATTTATCAAAACAAGTCATAAAGAGAAAGGAGATATTTTCGTTGATATAACTTCACTTGTTTCCGCAACAAAAGATAATTCAAACCTTATTTATTATGCAGAAAGAATAATGATTGAAAATCCTAATTTCAAAGTAGTAACTCATAAGGATAAAGTTAATGAAACATTAGATGTTTTTAGATTAATATTTGATGAAGTACGATCTATCGACGAGTTGATTCAAATAGAGACCCAAGAAGAGAAAGCATTGGATGAAAATAAGACGGTGAGAATTGTTGATTTAAGTAAAGGTGAAGTTGAAAAGGTTATAAAAGAAATCTCAGAAAACCTTTTTGGACATAAGAAATTTAAAGATCAATTATCAAACTCATTTAATAATTTTGTTCTGTTAAATAGGATGAAAGAGAAAAAGGTCTTTTCTATGTTTCTTTTAGGTGATACAGGATTAGGAAAATCAGAGTTTGCCTCTTTACTAAAAAAACAACTAAATCCAAGTACTTCACTGGTTAAAATAAACTTTGGTAATTATAGTAGTCAAGATGCATTGAATAGTCTTATTGGAAGTCCAAGAGGTTATATAGGTTCAGAAGAAGGCGAACTAAGTAATAAAATAGTAAAGAGTAAGGCTGGAGTAATATTATGTGATGAATTTGAAAAGGCAAATAAACAAATATTTAATTTTTTCCTTGAATTACTTGAAGATGGAGTGTTTACCGATTCCTTATCAAGAGAACATGACCTTGATGGCTACGTTATTATATTTACATCAAATTTGGATAAAGTTAGGTTTACCAAAGAAATACCTGCGGAATTACAATCACGTTTAGACTTAATATGTGAGTTTAGCCCATTAACGAGGTTTGAAAAAAGTGAGTTCGTTAATTATTTTGTAGAGAATTTTGTAAAGAAAATTGAAAACGATGAAACATTAAACATAGATCTTTCAACCATAGATATGCAAGTAATAAAAAATATTAATGTTGAAGAAATCGGGAATATCCGAGATATTAAAAGAATTCTAATTAGAAAAATTTTACAAAATACTTATTGATTAGCAGAAAATTGGTGAAAAGAATCCTTTTCGGAATAAATTTAAAGACATGTCTATTAAAGATGTGTCTTTTTTTGTCGAAATAACTTTTATCAATCCTTAATTTGGTAAAATAAAGAAAAAGATGTACATATTTGTAGATTTATAGAGGGAGGTAATAAAATGTGGGCTGACAATGCTTCAAAGATTGATATGCTTTCATATGAGCCATATGCAGAGTTACTATTTGATATCGCATCAAATGAAAGAGTAAATCCATTAACGATTGGTCTTTTTGGTAATTGGGGAAGTGGAAAATCAACAGTATTAAATCTAATTCAAGAAAAGATTCGGGCTGACGATCAATCAAATACGATACCAGTTTTTATAAATGCATGGATGTTCGAAGGGTATGATGATGCAAAGACGGCACTTATGGAAGTAATCCTTCGTACGTTGGAAGATAACCAGAGTATAAAGGAAAAAGTAGGAGATAGGATTAAAAACTTAATTGATAAAGTTGACTGGTTTAGGCTGGGTGGCTATGCAATAAAAAAAGGTACACCTTATTTATTGAGTGCTACTCTCGGCAATCCACTACCATTACTGCATGAAAGTTTTAAATCATTAATGCCAAAAGATGGTGAGCAAGCGGAAAAAACTATTAAAGAATTTACCAAGTTAAAGGACTTTCTTAAGGAAGAGTCAGAAGAAAACGTTGTACAAAATATAAGGAAATTCCGAGAAGATTTTGAACAGATGTTAAGTGTTTCCGATATAGATAACTTAATTATTATTATCGATGATTTAGATAGATGTAGTCCAGAACGTATTATTGAAACGCTCGAAGCAGTGAAGCTTTTCTTAGCAGTTCAGAAGACAACTTTCATTATTGCTATTGATGAAGATGTCGTAAGGTATGCAGTACAAAGGAAATACCCAAAGATAGATGATGCAACAATTGATGACATATCAAAAGACTATATTGAAAAAATAGTACAAATACCAATAAAAATTCCCGAGTTATCTGATATAGAAGTAAAAAACTATTTATTACTCTTGATATGCGAAATGTTCTTGAGTGAAACCTACTTACAAAAATTGCTTGATGGATTACAGGAACAGAAAGTATTTGTAAAAGGAGAAATTATAAGTCAAGAGGATATACTTTCTATACTATCTATAGAAGACGGTAAGAATGATGAAGTATTTAAATCTGGACTAAGTAAAGAAGATTTTGTACTACAGTTAGATATCTTTGGCAATATAGCAGATATTATTGCATCAATACTTAAAGGGAATCCAAGACAAGCAAAAAGATTTCTAAATACTTTTTATATGTAAGCGCCAAATAACCCACACCTTCTAATAATTTCCTGGTTTTGTGATAATCACAGTACACGAATTGTTAGGAGGTTTTTTAGTGTCAAAAGATGAACGAAAACAAATGTGGCGACAACGCATTGAAGCCTACAAAATTAGTGGTGAGCCAAGTGTGAAAACTTGGTGTAACCAAAATCAAATAGGTTTACAAAGTATGTACAAATGGATGAGGAGATTGGAGCTGGAAGCAACTGACGTTGCGCCTCCTTCAACACAATGGGTTTCCGTCGATCCCTCCAATTCCATCATTTTCGAAGGACTTACATCACATCTGACTGTAAAAATCGGGGATGCTTCCATCGAAATTAATGAAGGTTTCAATCCGACACTTTTTACTGAAGTGTTTCAAATTCTTCAAAACCATGTTAAGTAAGACTCCTATTGATCGCGTTTACTTAGCTACAGGTTCAACGGACCTTCGTAAATCGATTGATGGATTGGCAGCAATTGTTCAAATGAGTTTTCAATTAGATCCATTCTCTTCAAACTTATTTGTGTTTTGTAATCGCAATCGTGATAAGTTAAAAATTCTACATTGGGATCATAATGGGTTTTGGCTTTATTATCGTCGCCTCGAAAAAGGAATTTTTCAATGGCCTGACGAACAAACATCCTCGCCCTTATGCATAAGTCCTCGTCAGTTAAACTGGCTCCTTGATGGGCTACCTTTAGAACAAAGACAAGCACATCAAAAAGTTTCTGCACAAATCATCATTTGAAAAAGGAATTTGGCACCTCTTGTCGAATTCCTTAAACATGGAAAAAAGCGCCCTTAACTCATCTACAATTGAAGAACTAACAGCGAGGAATGCGGAACTGGAAAAACAAAACGAAGTCTTACAGGCTAAAATCAATTGGTTGGAAGAACAATTCCGACTGAGCCAACAACACAAATTCGGGACTTCAAGTGAAAAAACAAATCCGGATCAACTCAAACTCTCTCTCTTTAATGAAGCGGAAATAACAGCGGATTTAAAAGTAGAAGAACCTACACTTGAAACAATTTCTTACAATAGAAAGAAGTATGTAGGTCAGCGAGATACAAAGCTTGAAAATCTGCCTACGGAGACTATCCACTATCGTTTATCCGAAGAAGAGCAGGTTTGTTTGTGCTGCGGTGGAAATGTTCATGAAATAAGTAGCGAAACTCGTCGAGAAATAAAAGTAATCCCTGCACAAGTAACAGTGGTAGAGCATGTTCAACATATCTATGGCTGTCGACAGTGTGAACGGGAAGCGATTGAAACACCAATTGTGAAAGCTAAAATGCCAGCACCTGTCTATCCAAAAAGTTTGGCATCCGCTTCTTCAATGGCCTATATTATGAATCAAAAATATGTGGAAGGCATGCCCCTTTACCGACAAGAACAACAGTTGGAGCGTCTAGGCGTGTATTTATCACGTCAAACCCTAGCCAACTGGATGATCTATGGTGCAACAAAGTGGCTTTCCACTTTATACAATCGTATGCATGAGCTGTTAATCCTGAATGATCGCCTTCATGCGGACGAAACCACGCTTCAAGTCCTAGCAGAACCTGGACGTAAGGCGGATTCTAAGTCCTATATGTGGATGTATCGATCAGGCCGCGATGTTCCGCCAATCATCCTATATGATTATCAATCTACTCGTCATAGTAAACATCCGAAAGCCTTTTTACGAGGGTTTAAAGGATACCTTCATGTCGATTATGCCGATAAAAAAATTATCCCGATTATTAAAACAAAGTCACATAAATGTTGTGATTTTTTTTAATAATATCGGGATATTATTTTATATTGTGATAAAGCTACTTATATTAACAATCACAATATAAAGGGTGGTCACTATGAATTCGCAAAGCATTAATTCCTTAGTTGAATGTGTATTGCTAGAAATTGAAAAATTTGGCTTAAAGGATTCAACTAGAGAAATTTATGGTCGTTATTTAAAACGGCTTTTATTATTTTTTGAAGATAATAACGAAATCTATTATTCAAAACAATTAATTGAAGAATTTCTTAATCAAAAGATGAATGATTTTAAAAGCAAGAAAATCACTCTGCGCTATTATAATGCTCTCAAGCGTGGTGCATACCTTATAGAGGAATATGCAGAAACAGGTTCTATCAAATGGAAAGTATATTCAAATACTCGTAAATTCAGACCAAATATTTATTATACAGATTATATCGAGGCTGCCTTATCTAGATCAGATTTAAAAACTGAATTCCAATATAAAATTAATTGCGTTCTCAGAAAGTTCTGTTGTTTTTTGGAGGAAAAAGGTATCGATTCCTTCGAACAGTTATCTTCACAAACTGTGAAAGACTTTATCTTATCAGTACGAGAATCGAATTCAGGTAGCATGTATTACATTCTATACTCACTTAAATTATTGATCGAGTACCTCGATAACAATGATGTAATAAGTAATCCAATAAATCTAGATTATTACCATATAAAAAGTAAAAAACAAATTCTTGTGTCAGCATACAGTCATGAGGAAATTGAACGAATCATTCAAGCGATAGATCGAAGTACAGCTATTGGAAAGAGAGACTACGCTATTATCATGTTAGTACTTAACACTGGGTTGAGAGGTATTGATGTACGAAAATTAAAACTCCAAGATATCGATTGGTACGAAAATTCCATAAATATTTTCCAAAGTAAAACAAGTAAACCATTAAAATTACCTCTAAAAGGTTGTGTATGCAATGCAATAGCAGACTATATTTTAAAGGCAAGACCTAAAACAACTGAACAGAATGTCTTTGTTAGAAATATAGCACCATTCCAAGGTTTTATTAATACCGCTGCCTTAGATGGCATTATTGAACGCTATTGCTTAAGTGTAGGAATACCTAAGAAACACCTTCGGTCTTTCCATAGCTTGAGGCGTTCCATCGGAACGTGGTTAGCAGAAAAAGAAGTAGCGATCCATACGATTTCTCAAATACTTGGACACTCAGATATGAACTCTTCAAAACCTTATTTATCTTTTAATCAAAAGCAGATGAGCGCCTGCGCAATGTCATTTGAGGATATTCCAATGTCAGGAGGTGTGTTTGTATGAACTTAAATGAAATCCTATTAAACGACCTCCAAGATATGTTGGATATTAAAGAAGCACTAGGTTTTAATAAAAAATCATATGAAGTGTATCTGAAACAATTTATTCATTTCTGCGCAGAGCATTATGGGGATTCATCCTATATAACAAAGGAAATGGTTATAGAGTGGATTCGACTTCGCCCTAGAGAAAGTATAAATACTAGGAATAGACGTGTTATTGCATTACGTCACTTTACAGAATATCAAGCAACTATTGGTAGGCAGACGTTTATACTAAACTCTGACTACAACTTACCTGCGCAGCCCTATAAGCCATATCTTTTCACGGATCATGAGTTGTCCATATTGTTCCATACAATAGACAAAATATCTCCTTACTGGGAATCTCCGCAACGGGAATTCACTGTTCCTGTTCTATTCCGAATGATGTATTGTTGCGGTATGCGACCAAATGAACCATTAAATTTAAAACACACAGACGTATCTCTCGATACTGGAGAGATTTATATTAGACAGTCAAAACGGTGTAAGGACAGGCATATTTATATGTCAGATGACCTTTTAGTATTATCCCGCAAATATGATGACGTTATGGGAAATCGAGAATTCTTCTTCCAGAGGCCTGAAGGAGGACCTTATACAACACATTGGATGACAAACCAATTTAAAATTTGCTTACGTAATAGTAACCTTGATTTTGGTACCGATAAACTAAGACCATATGATTTTAGGCATAATTTCGCTACTCGTACTATTATTAAATGGTTAGAGGCAAAGAAGGATATTATGGCGTTACTCCCTTATCTAAGTGCCTATATGGGGCATTCAGCATTTAATTATACCTTATATTATATTCACCTTCTCCCCGAAAGACTGATTCATAATTCCGGAATTAGATGGGAAGATTTTTCCGATATTTATCCGGAGGCGACAAAATGAAAAATGTAAAAGACCCTAAACTATTTCTATCAATTAAAACCTTTTTAAAAGTCTATTTACCCGAAATTCGAGCTAAAAGCATCAATACTATCAAATCATATCGAGATACACTTAATCTATTCTTTCAATTTCTAAAATCGAAGAGGAAATTATCTCTTCATTTGGTAACTACTGAAGATTTTTCACCATTAGCTGTAAAAGAATTTCTAGATTGGTTGGTTGATGAAAGACATTGTAGTTTTTCAACTAGAAACCAACGACTTTCATGTATAAGAACATTCTATGGATATTTGGCTGAGGAAAACATGGAGCTAGTCGATAACTATTCTAAAATACAAAAAATAAAAAAGACACCTGTTCCAGACAGAGCACTGGATATTATTCTGACTCTCGATGATATCCGTCTTATACTAAAGCAACCAAATGGTGAAAGTAAAACGGGATTACGAGATCAGTTTTATTTATCTTTGCTTTATGATACAGGATGCAGGAATAGTGAGGTTCTGAATCTTCGCCTAAAAGACTTTCATATAAATTCAAAAGGCGAAGGCTCGATTCATATAATTGGAAAAGGGAATAAGTTTCGTGCAACGCCGATTTCTAGAGAAGTATTAGACTTATTTAATAAGTATGTTGTTTTGTTCCATCCATACCCGGATAAAGCAAAATATTTATTCTATACAGTAAGAAAAGGAATCGTTAATCGAATGTCGAATGATAATGTTGCCCGTTTTATTAAAAAGTATGAAATGTCAGCTAAAACTATAAATCCTAACCTTCCAGCTCTGCATCCACATCTTTTTCGACATGCGCGAGCCATGCATCTGTATCAAGCCGGCATGCCATTACCGTTGGTTAGCGAATGGCTTGGCCATGCACAATTAGAAACGACATTGATATATGCAAATGCAGATATAACCATGAAACAGAAAGCTATAGAAAAGGTGATTGATTCAAATAATTCTGTTTTCAATGAAGAACCCTTCAAATTTGAAAATGATGAAGACATAATAAAAAAGCTGTATGGGTTGACTGAGTAATTATTCCGATAAAAATCAAAGTGATGCAGGAACAAGTGCTTAATTTATATTGGCTAACGCTTCTGCATCTAAAATAATCGGGATAATTTTTTTATCGGCATAATCGACATTATTTTGATATCAGAATAATGTCGATGGATATGCGGGATATAATGACATAAAGGACGTTCGGTTGGTGGGCTGTTGGGCGCATTCGCGGAGAAAATTCGATGAGGCTCTCAAATCATTACCAGCCAATATCGATAAAAAAGAAACAACCGCTGCAGAGGGTCTTCAATTCTGTAATCAATTATTTAGAATTGAAAAACAGGTCAATGGAAAATTTGAAAATTGTACCCCTGAACAGCGTAAAGAATACCGTCTTGAGCACAGTAAACCCGTGTTAGACGCTTTTTTGACATGGCTTAAAACAAAGCGCCCGCAAGTTCCCCCAAAAAGTAAATTGGGAGAAGCGATTACCTATACAATCAATCAATGGTCCAAACTCGTTGTATTCCTTGAAGATGGACGACTTGAATTGGATAATAATCGAGGAGAGCGTTCAATAAAACCTTTCGTAATGGGCCGCAAGGCATGGTTATTTGCCCAATCAATGAAAGGTGCAACATCTAGCGCCATCATCTACAGCATTGTCGAAACCGCTAAGGAGAATCAATTAAATCCACTAAACTACCTAACGTATCTATTCGAACAATTACCATTAATAGATATAAATGATGTAGAAGCAATTGATCAACTCCTACCATGGGCGCAGACAATTCCTACAGACTGTCGCATCCCGAATAAATCTAAATAAAGCATACTACAAGCGCCCACGTAAAAATACGTGGGCGCTATTTGACGCTTACTTTTATATAAGAAAAAAACTATCGGAAATACAAAAATTGGAGTTAGATTTAGGCATTCTTGCTAAATTAATGGTACTTGAATATACACACCTTGATTTATTTAGAGAGCTATATGTATGGCAAGTGAAAAATGAAGGATTTGCAATTGAGTTTGAAGAATTAGAGGAAATTTTTATAGAAGAGGATGAAAAGGAAGATATAGAGGAAACCAAGAAAAAGTTCAGTAGTTCATGGTTTAAACCAATTGTATATCAATGGGGAAAAGTAGCACCGACATTGAATGATAAGGACTTAAGAAAATATTTCTATTTAGCAAAGGAGTCTATTAAAGAAAAAGGGATTTCATTGTTAAATTTAACAGCAAATGAAAGGCAGTGGATAAACGATATTACCGCAGAAGGATTACACGATTCAATAAGAAGAAAAAATATAGAGGAATTTAAGAATGATTCAACATTGAACCATTCAAAAATTATTAAGGGGATTATTGCAAAATGTCAAAGTAACAGAGAAGAAAACTTAAGCACCTTATTATTAATTTATGAATTTTTTACTGATTATAGGAACGATATTATTAAGGAATTGAAGAAAATCAGGAAGATTAACCCTCCAACAATCTTAAGATTAAATCTACTAAAAGAGAAGAATCTTGAGCATTATAATGAAACGAAAAACCATTACATTACTGAAAAAATTATTAGTGTGGAGAAATGGGAACAAATTGAAAAACTTAGTAAATAAGAGGTGAAGGTATGGGTACTTCAAAAGGGTATTTACCACCTACTGGACATTTGTGGTCTGATGCTAAAAGAGCGGTCTCTGGAATAGCTCGAAATAACCTCAGTAGCAGTTCAATAGGTAAAGCTATGTCGAACTTCTCAAAGGCTACAGCGAGTGGAGGTTCAAGACAAAAAAGTGATTCAATAATTGCTAAATCAGGTGCGAAAGTTATAGGGTTTTCTGGTTTAGTAAGACAAGTAGGATTAGCTAATGCATTAGATCAAGTTGGATTAACTCATTTAAAAGGAAAGGATCCTCATACTATTATTCTGGGTTTAGTAGACTATTTTTCAGAGTCTACTAACACTATACAGCAGTCTATAGCCAATCAAGCTATACAAGACTACATGTTGGAATTGATGAATGGCATAGAAACTGAATCTGAAACAGAAGCGATTCTTTCAAACTTGGATTCAGAGACATTTATAATGGACTACCTTTCTAAGTATATGGAGGTTTATTTCTTTACGAATTTCGCTGAAAAGATTAGTTCGTTATGTAAAGATATTCAACAGACTATTAAAATGCAAGATAGAATAAAGGAATTCATCAGATTAGAAATAAAGCAAAATTACAACGTAGAAGGATTAGAAAATGTAGATTGGAGAGGAAGAGAAGGAGAAAGGTATATTCAACAAAAATGTAATCAAATATGGTCAATCTTTGAGAATTGGGGTGATTAAATGAAGAATATATGGTTTGTAAAGAATGATCAGAAGATAGAAGAAGTAGGTGAAATAGTTTTCAACCTTAGATCCAAAAATAACAAATCTAATGTTAAAACAGACGTAGAAAACCTTTGGAGATTATTTAGTGAAAAAACTTTAGCTGAGATAGTAGAAGATTTTTTAATAGTGGCAATTGCTGTATTTTCAGTCGATAAAAAAATATCAAGAAAAAGTAGCAGTGATAGTTGGGGAAGGGAGCTAAACCTACATATACCAGTTTTAAAAATTGAGGAATGGGTAGCGGTAACGGAAGATTTGGAAGAATCATTGTCTTTTTTGACAGGAGATATATGGAACATATCGTTTTATCGGACTAATGAGAGGTTTAGAGGAGACAAAATTAATAAGAAGTTTAACATCAAAAATCCTGAAGCTTTTGATTGTGTTTCTTTATTTTCTGGTGGATTAGATTCATTTTGCGGAGCATTAACTTTGTTAGACGAAGGTAATAACCCATTGTTTTTGGGGTTTAAAGAATATTCCTTACTACCAAAGAGACAGAATCTACTTATAAGTTCACTCAGAAATCAATATACTCAACAGAATATTGATTTTATTCAGTTTAATGTTTCTCCTGGTAGACCAACTTTTAACGGAGAACAGGTACTACTGGGTGAAAACACAAGTAGAAGTCGATCACTATTATTTATTGCAGGTGCAATAGCAGTTGCTTCAATGGTGGGTAACAAAATACCTGTTTACATACCAGAAAATGGATTTATAGGATTAAACGTTCCTCTTACACAGAGTAGACTTGGAAGTTGTAGTACAAGAACTACACATCCATATTTTATTAGATTAATAAATGAAATTTTACAGAAGTTAGGAATAGAACATAAACTTGATAATTTTTATTCAACGAAGTCTAAGGGAGAAATAATTCATGAACATAGGAATAATGCAGTCTTCCAAGAGATGCATAATAAAACCTTATCTTGTTCTCACCCAGCACAATCAAGGTATGATGCAATAAGTCCTCCTATAAATTGTGGATACTGTTATCCTTGCCTAATAAGAAAAGCGTCTTTGGTGGTTAATGGCTTTGTGGAGGATCATTATAACCCAAAATACACAATAGATAAGGAATTCATTGAAAGGAATAATAAAGTCGATGGTAAAGCAAGTGATCTAAAGGCTGTTTTATTTTCGATAAGAAGATTCATAGATAATGAACAGAATTCTTTGTTTATTAGTGGATTACTAAGACGTCATGGTAAATTAGCTCAAACAGAAATAGATTCATACGAACAAGTTTATAGAAAATCTATAAATGAACTTCTATTTTTAATGAAATATGAAGATGATAAAAATAATAGTAAATTATTAGAATACATGGGATTGAAAGAATATTATGAGCAACTACATTGATTTTCATGTCCATATCGATTATTACCAGGACTATACTTCCATTTATGAACGTTATAATGAGAAGAAAATTTATACTCTCTTTGTAACTAATTTTCCTGAGGTTTACGAAAAAGCTAAACTGACCTTTGAAAATAAAAAGTATGTAAAAATAGCTTTAGGCTATCATCCTGAAATGGTTGAAATAAAGCCCTTTAATAAATCCGCTTTTGATAGGCATATTGTAGAAGCAAGATATTTAGGGGAGGTTGGACTCGATTTTTCAAAAAGACTATTGAAGTATAGAGACGACCAAATTAAAGTATTCCGTTATATGTGCCAAAGAGCAAGTGAAGGAAATAAAATTATGTCCGTACATTCCAGATATGCAGAAACAAAAGTCTTATCAATTTTAAATGATTTTGGTGTTAAAAATGCTGTTTTTCATTGGTATTCAGGAAGCATTAGTGTCTTAAATGATATTATTAATTCAGGTTATTATTTTTCTTTAAATCCATCTATGCTCAAGTCCAAAAAAGGCAAAGAAATAATTAAAAATATTCCTTTAGATCGCATTTTAATTGAGACTGATGGCCCTCATATAAAAATAAATAGGCGTAATATAGTCCCATGTAACTGCTAAACTAAAATCAACAGTTTCTGCTAGGTAGGAATGAACACTTTTACCAAAATAATCAACAGTTAAGCTATCATGATTCTATATCATTATTGTTTAACTGGAGGATTTGAAAGGTGGAAAAATTACTATTGTACGTTGAAATACATCAACTAAAAAAACAAGGATTTAAAATAGCAGCCATTTCGAAAAAATTAAAGATTTCTAGAAACACAGTTTACAAGTATTTGAAAATGAATTTTGATGAAGCATCCGAATGGGTTATTTCAACCGGGAGTAGAGCAAAGAAATTAGATTCACATCGGGATCTTATTTTAGGCTGGCTTAAAGAACATCCAGATCTCTCTTCTGCTCAAGTGGAGGACTGGTTAAGAGAGCAATATCCTACAATAAAAATTGGTAGCAGCACTGTTCGAGGATATGTCAGCGAAATGCGGGATATTTACCATATTCCAAAGGTAGTTCGTGTTCGAGATCATGAATCTGTCGAAGAACTCCCGATGGGTCAACAGGTTCAAGTGGACTGGGGTGAAATAACCGTTAAGAATCAAGATAAAAAGTCTGTTAAATTATACTTTATTACCTTCGTACTCTCCCATTCTCGTTATAAATATGTAGAATGGCTGGACAGACCTTTTACTACAAAGGATACAATCCGTTGTCATGAAAAAGCCTTTCAATTTTTGGGAGGAATTCCGAAGGAAATTGTTTATGATCAGGATCATTTGATAACTGTTAGTGAAAATGCTGGTGATATTATCTTAACGGGGGAATTCCAAGCTTACAAGCAAGAACGTGGGTTTCGAGTATATCTATGCAGAAAGTCAGATCCGCAGAGCAAAGGGAAAGTTGAAAATGTAGTGAAATATGTAAAAATGAACTTTGCGAAGCATAGAGTATTTCCAAATCTAGAAGCCTGGAACGAGAAGTGTTTGGCGTGGTTAAAGAGGACAGCAAATTACAATATTCATCATACAACTAAAAAGAGACCGGCAGAAGTGCACGCCCTGGAAAAGCAACACTTAACCCCAGTCTCATCCCTGCTTTCTTTCGAAAGCAACCTTGTAGCTAGTATAACAAGAACTGTTCATAAGGACAATGTGATCAAATATAAATCTAATCGATATTCTCTTCCATTAGGAACTTACCGTCCAAGAGGAGACAATACGGTTTATCTTGAAATACAAGATGAAGTACTTATTATTAGAGCAGATCTTCAAGGAGAAATATTAGCAAAACATACAATATGTCACGGTAAAGGAGAACTGATAAAAAATCGACAGCATACAAGAGATCGTTCAAAAGGAATTCAAGCCTATAAAGAGACCATTATTCGCCAATTCAAGGATCAAGAAAAAGCTTTGAAGTTTGTGAATGAAGTAGCCCAGCATTATCCGAGATATGTAAGAGATCAGTTGCAGGTCATACAATACACTATTACCCATTTCCGGCCTCAAATAGAGGACGCCCTCGTTGTTTGCGTAAAAGAGCAGCTTTGGAGTGCAAACGATTTACGTGATATTGCACAACATTTAACTAGATTAAAAGAAGGAAAAGATGTACCCCCTGCTTCTATCGAAGCTAAAACAGATAACCTCGCAACAAAAGCCACAGCAGTAAAAAGGGAAGTAGAGTATTACACGAATATAATAAGAGGTGTTTCATAATGACTAGCACTGTACATCTTTTACAAGAACAATTCCGCCATCTTCGGATGGTGGAAACGGCCGATGAGCTACCCATATTACTACGAAATGCGGAGAAAACCTCGTGGACTTATCAAGAGTTTCTGCAGGAACTTCTAATGCATGAATTGAAGAAACGGGAAGAAAAGAACGTTGAAAAGAGATTAAAATGGGCTAAATTCCCGTATCTCAAAACACTTGATGAATTTAATGTGGAAGAACAAATATCGCTAAGTACACGTCAATTAAACCAATTAAGGGAACTAAATTGGCTAGAACAACAATACAATCTAATTCTATTGGGACCTCCAGGTTCAGGTAAAACTCATATTAGTATAGGGCTAGGTTTAGAAGCCATTCAAAGGGGCTATAAAGTTACCTTTTCTACAATGGGTGAACTCGTCCATTTACTAAAAACAGAAGAGTATATAAGGAAGTCCCAAATTCAGATAAAACGCTTAAAAGAGTCAGATATGGTGATTATTGATGATTTAATGTATATGGCAATGGATCAGAGGGAAGCGAATCTACTTTTTCATCTAATTAATCATCTTTATGAACGTAGTTCAATCATCTTAACCTCCAATAAAGGGCCAGAAGAATGGGGAGAACTAATGGGAGATCAAGGAATTACGACAGCGATTTTAGACCGTTTACTCCACAGAGTAGAGATAATTCAATTGAATGAAAATGACAGCTATAGAATAAAACATCGAACTACCATTTTCGGAAAAGAAAGTGTTCAAAATTAATTAGCAAAAAGTGTTCAAAACTACTTGACGGTTACATCCCAGAGGATTTACCAAGCGTATATAAAAAGTTTGAAGAATTTTTAGACATAAGAGGTTTGAGGGATATTGTTTACCAAAATCTAAATAGATTACTTTTACAACAGCTCGAAGGGTTGGAGTAATTATTTTACGATGAAAAGTAATAAAAACGATTATCGAGTAACTATTCAATAAAAAAAATGTATGCTATATAGTAGCGGAATTTGAGAGGAGTAACAATGTATATTAGTGAATTGATTAGAGTGTATAACGAAAATTTTGGGCTGTGGCATAGGATCAAGGATACTTTTAAAAGAAGCAGACTAATAATAATTTCATTGATTCTTTTACTCATTTCAGCAACTTGCTTTTATGTAGTATTTATAATAAACACTATTCCTTCAAGAATCTTAATAATGATTACATCCATCATTGTTTTTGTTGGTTCAATAGTTTGGGGAAGCTTCATTCAGAAAAGAACGATTAACAAGAAATACGGTGGAATAATGGAGTTAGAAAAACACAAACTTCAAAAAGTAGAAAATTTATTGAAAGATAAGTTAGGCATAATTGAAGTAGAACATTATGCATTATTGGATACATTAGTTAATAAGGAAATCGATGAAACAGAGGGAAATAAATCATTTCCGTTCATTAATACCATAAGGCAATTGATAATTGCAGTATTAATAACTGGATTGCTTTCGTATAGCTTTAAACAAATGGCAGATGGTAATAGTGCGTTAGCTCAGTCATTATTAGCACTTTATATAATGATTATAGGTACGATTATAATCGTTGCATCTTTTGTCTATAGTAATCGTGAATTCACACGAAAATATAAATTAAAGCAGATCAGTAAGTTGATTTCAGAATTACAATTGAAAAAATCATTAGAATAAAGCAGGAATAAAAGCAAGATAAGAAAATGAAGGAAAATGAGAAAAAATAGCGAATATACTCATTAAGCACGCAAAGGTATCGAATCGTGTGCGGGGTTAAAAGAGAAAGAGCGGAAAATTCGACTCTAACCCTTGTTCCTATTGACTTTCTTTTCCTATCGCCTAAAAATGCGACTCAAAATCGTGTTCCTTCTGGAGTGTCGGTTCGACCCCGACCACCAGTATCTTTAAAACTCAAAAAAGCTCACAAGTGCTGATATATCAACATTCGTGAGCTCTTTGTTGTGTTCTATTAAGAAGGGAACCGATTTTTCTTTAAATAGGATTTACATAATGAACTAAATACTATTTCTCAAGATCTAAACCATCCGATTCAATTTGATCAGTCTGATCTCATAAGGCTCAAGTTCTGCTTCTACGTATAGTTTCCCATCAGCGATCACTTGCTGAATTTCCAATTTGGGCACAGAAATATTCTTCAAATAATGTATCTCCTCAGCAGAATGGACTCCCATTTTACCTAATTTAAGCTCGTTATCGTAGGCACTACCATGTTCACGATTGACGATATGATGCTTGATTTCAAATGTACCCTCTAGATTCAATAACTCAAACCGAAATTCTTTTTTGTTTTATTGGAGAAATTGGAGTAACGATCCTCATACGAAATATTCAATGTAATGCCTTTAGCGTATTGCTCATTATAATAGTGGTAATTATGCATTAACAGCTGATATTACGAGTGATGAGACAAAATTGGCTCTAATCTAGTGATTTTTTCGCAAAGTCAATCTAATCTTTATTATAATGGAAGAAATGAGATTCAATTGTTAAGGAGGAAAGTATGGTTTATTTACATGATTTTTCATTTCCGAATGCGGATAAGGAATTTGACTTTTTCATGGATATAAAAAGAACGTGCTATGACTCGTATTATCCATTTAAGATTTTATCAAGAAATGGCTTTGACTCGATTGTATTTGAACCAGTGACGATTTTATATGGTGGAAATGGTTCAGGAAAATCTACTGCATTAAATGTGATAGCAGAAAAGACAGGAATCAAACGAGATTCTATCTATAATAAATCTAATTTCTATCCTGATTATGTCAATATGTGCGAGATGCAGCTTAAAACGAATATTCCTGAAAATAGCAGGATTATTACGAGTGATGATGTATTTGATTACATGTTGAATATCCGGAATCTCAATGAGGGAATTGACCAAAAACGGGAAGAACTTTTTGAAGAGTATTTGGATGCGAAGTATTCCCATTTTCAGATGAAATCAATGGCAGATTACGAGCAGTTAGTTAAAGTAAACACAGCTAGAAGCAAAACACAGTCTCGTTTTGTTAGAAATGAATTGATGGATAATGTGAGGGAATATTCGAATGGGGAAAGTGCGTTTAAGTATTTCATCGAAAAGATTGGCGAAAATGGATTGTATATTTTGGATGAGCCAGAAAATAGTCTTTCTCCAAAACGCCAAATGGAATTGATGAAATTTATTGAAGACTCTGCCCGGTTTTTTGGCTGTCAGTTTATTATATCAACACATTCTCCATTTCTGTTATCCATGAAGGAGGCAAAAATATATAATCTTGATGAAACTCCTGTTAAGGTGAGACGCTGGACGGAATTAGAAAATGTCCGGACATACTATGATTTTTTCAAAAGTCATGAAAACGAATTTTGAGGTTTTTTATGAGCAAATAATGTCCCCTTAAAAAACAGTCTTGCGGGTTCATAACTTTGACCGGACTTAAATTGCTTATGGTTAGTCAGAGAGAATGACATAAGAAATAATTAAAATTCAAAAGTTAGAAAAACTAGCTAACTTTTGAATTTTACTATAATAAATAGAAGCATATATGAATCGGAGTGTAATAATGAAAAAGAAAAGATTCAAGCGTGATGATTTTGAAGATGATATGACCGATGAATTTTATTTTATCGCTGGCTACACAGATGGCGGTGCAACATTTGGACTTCGCTGGGAAGAAATTATCCCGAAAGAGTTGAAGTTTAGACAAGCTATCAAAAAAGATTCTAAAGAAGTGGTAGAGCTAATTCATCTTGCGATTGGAGATATTGCAGAGCGGTTAACAGGTCAAACAAAGGTGGAAAATATTCGTAAGACCCTCTCAAACTTTTTTCGAGAAGAAAACAATCGTGTTAGTTATCAAAATGTATGGATTGCGGAAGTTTTTGATGAGGTCACGGGAATTATCTTGACATATTCTGGAGCAGCTGCCTCACAATTGGACAAACCTCTACTTGAACGTTTAAGAAGAAAAACAAGGGATCAGAACATTTTCTTTGACCAAGAGGCGGATGTTGGCGATTTATATATTGATACGGTTTCTGTCTCACCGAAGTTTCAAGGCTATGGAATTGGGACAAAATTGCTGTGGAAGGCTGAAGAATTAGCACTACAGAAGGGATATGAACGAATATCTCTCAACGTCGCTAAGAATAATCGATATGCAAAAAAATTATACAATCGTATAGGTTATCAAGAAGATAAAGAGATACAGATTAATGGTCATACTTATGATTATATGGTGAAAAGATTGAAAGTTCATGCTAGTGGGGAATAAAATAAAAGCTCAGTTGTCAGTAAACCCTTGTCTAGAGTATCTCATTTCTGTTGAATTTCAAGAAAACCATGCTATAATACAACTTATTCTAAAACTACATAAAGTTCACTCATATAATAGCAAGGATATGGCTTGCGAGTTTCTACCGGTTCACCGTAAATGAACTGACTATGAGAAGCAATGAATAGGAATAGATTCATAGTCTGTAACCTATTCTTTTTCGACATATACATCGAAGAACTTGCTCCTCATAGATGAAGGAGTTTTGGTTCTTCGATTTTTTTATTTTACGGACATAGGGGGAAAACAAGATGAAAAAGAGCGAATTGGCACACCTAATTGATGTAGCTGCAGGGCGAAAACCAGCAGATTTAGTTTTGAAAAATGGGAAGATCGTGGATGTCTATCAAGGAACGATTTTGACTGGAGATGTGGCGATTGTAGCAGGGAAAATCGCTGGGATTGGGGAGATATATGAGGGGAATGAGGTTGTTGATATAAAGGGGAAGTATATCGCACCAGGTTTTATTGACCCGCATATTCATGTCGAATCTTCTTATGTGACTCCGGAAGAATTTGGTCGTTTGCTTGTCCCTCATGGAACGACGACGGTCATGGCCGACCCACATGAAATCGTCAATGTTGCAGGGCTTAAAGGGTTGGAATATATGACAGAAGCGGCAAAACATACGGCGTTAGACATTCAATACATGCTCCCTTCCTGTGTGCCGGCAACGAATATGGAGAATGCAGGAGCGGTATTAACGGCTTCGGATATGGTGGCACCACTAGAGGAAAGACTGGCTGAGGGACTAGCTGAATTTATGGATTTCCCTGGTGTGATTGGGGCCGAGGACAGTGTCTTAGACAAGCTTCTTGTAGCAAAAAATCTAAAGAAACGAATCGATGGACACAGTCCGATGGTAAGTGGAAAAGAGCTTAACGCCTACATTGCGGCAGGAGTGGAGAACGACCATGAATGTTCGACTATTGAAGAGATGCAAGCCCGTATTTCACGTGGGATGTATGTCTTTCTAAGAGAAGGATCTGTTACTCAGAATTTACGCACATTGCTAAAAGGGGTTACGCCTCAAAACGCTCGCCGCTGCGTGTTATGTGGGGATGATGTTCAAGCAAAAACGATTTTAGAAAAAGGGCATTTAGACAATGCCATACGTATTTGTGTTGAAGAAGAGGTGGACCCGATCCAAGCGATTCAAATGGCTACCCTTAATACAGCACAATGCTGTCAACTTGATGATCGAGGAGCTGTTGCCCCTGGATTAAAAGCCGATTTGGTTATTTTCAGTGATCTGGAAAAGCTGGTTGTAGAACAAACCTATATTGATGGTAAGCTTGTCGCTAAAGAAGGAAAGTATATTTTCCCGATTACAAGAGCAGATATTTCTGCTGTTCAATCTAGTGTCCATATCGGCGATTTTACAAAAGAGAAGCTTCGACTTAAATTAGAAACCAATAAAGCAAGGGCGATTGAAGTGATTCAAACGGAAGCATTGACTAACGAAGCGATCATTGATGTGGAACGCGATAAGCTAGGAGAATTTGTGTTCAATCCGGAGAAGAGAATTTCAAAAATTGCCGTTATTGAGCGACATAAGAACACGGGGAATGTATTCGTTGGTTTATTGAAGGACTATGGAATTAAAACAGGTGCCATTGGGATATCTATTGCCCATGATTCCCATAACTTGATTGTGACGGGAACGAATGATGAAGACATGGCAGTGGCCGTAGAGAGTCTGAAAAAACAAGACGGTGGGGTGGTCTTAGTCAACAACGGTGAAGTTATTTGTAGCATGGCCTTACCGGTAGGTGGACTGATGAGTAATCTCTCTGGAGAAGAAGTCGTTGAACAACAAAGCAACGTCAATAAAGTGGCTCGTGAAGTATTGGGAATTGCAGAGAATGTCGATCCAATCATGACTTTAGGTTTCATGTCCTTAGCTGTGATTCCAAAGTTAAAAATCACCGATTTAGGACTTGTTGACGTGACAAAATTCGAATTTGTCCCAGTATCAGTGAACCTTTAAAAACAGAGGGACGGTTCTAAAAACAGAGGGACGGTTCTGGTGTTTCATGGTGAAACACCAGAACCGTCCCCGCGTTTTCCAGAACCGTCCCCGCGTTTTTCCAAAAAATAAAGTTCACCTATATTTCATAAAAGTTAGATTTTTAAAGTAGTTCTATCATTATTTTTGTAATAGAATGAAGCTTGTGGAGGGTTATTTTTCATAAAATATGGTAACTTTTTCGTGAAGTTATCAAAGGAGAGGATCATGATGAAAAAGATTATTAACGACCCTGATTTAGTAGTACAAGATATGCTGAAAGGTTTAGTGGCGGCATATCCAAGTAGCTTCAAACTGGTTCCAAATACTACCGTAATTGTACGGAAAGATGCCCCAGTAACTGGAAAAGTTGGATTAGTTAGTGGTGGAGGTAGTGGACATGAGCCTGCGCATGTCGGTTATGTAGGTGAAGGGATGTTAGATGCGGCTGTTTGTGGTGAGGTGTTTACTTCCCCAACTCCTGACCAAATTTTTGAAGCCATTAAAGCAGTAGATGGCGGTGCAGGTGTATTTTTAGTTATTAAAAACTACACTGGAGATGTCATGAACTTTGAGATGGCAGCAGAATTAGCACAAGCAGAAGGAATTGAAGTGGAGCACGTTATCGTGAATGATGATGTTGCGGTAGAGGATAGTTCCTTTACTACTGGACGTCGTGGAATTGCAGGTACTATTTTTGTTCATAAAATGGCAGGTGCAAAAGCACAGGCTGGCGGGTCATTACAAGACGTAAAGACAGTTGCGGAAAAAGTGGTAGCAAATGTTCGTTCAATGGGAATGGCATTGAGTCCATGTACGGTTCCTGCTGCTGGAAAACCAAGCTTTGAACTTGCCGAAAATGAAATGGAAGTAGGAATGGGAATTCACGGAGAACCAGGAACAGAACGAAAAGTAATTGCGACTGCAGATGAAATAGCTACAGAGTTAACGCAAAAAGTGTTAGATGATATGAATCTATCTATTGGTGATGAAGTAGCGGTTATGATAAATGGACTTGGTTCTACACCAGAAATGGAACTATATATCGTGAACGGAAAAGTAAACGAAATCTTAAAGGAAAAGGGTATCCAAATTTATCAAACCTTTGTTGGTGAATATATGACTAGTTTAGAAATGGCTGGATGCTCTGTAACCCTCTTAAAACTTGATGAGGAATTAAAAGAACTGCTTGATGCAGAGTCCAAATCCCCAGCTTTTTAGCATCTAATGAACAGGAGGAATAGGCAATGAAATTAGCTGTTCAACAAGTCTTAAATTGGCTGGAAAAAACAAATGAAAAGATTCAAAGGAATAAAGAGTACTTAACTTCACTAGATCAAGCAATTGGCGATGGAGATCACGGGATTAATATGTCCCGTGGTTTTCAAGAAGTAATGAGCAAAACAAGCGCTACATCTTACAATTCTGTATCGGATTTATTAAAAGATGTGGCGATGACGCTTTTATCTAAAGTAGGCGGAGCCTCAGGACCACTGTATGGTACAGCCTTTTTAAAAATGTCTATGGCTGTAAAAGGGAAGGAGCCAATTGATAAGCAAGCTTTAGAAGATGCCCTTGAAGAGGCACTTAACGGTATTCTTCAAAGAGGAAAAGCTCAATTAGGTGATAAAACCCTTGTAGACGTATGGACCCCAGTTGTAAATTTTTTAAAGGAACATACTGGTATAGAAGGTCATCAATTAGAGGAAGTAGCCAAAAATGCGATGGAGTCTACTAAAGAAGTAATGGCGAAAAAGGGACGTGCAGCTTACTTAAAAGAACGTTCAATCGGCCATCTTGATCCAGGTTCCGTATCCTCTTACTATTTATTCGCTTCTTTAGCAGAAGTGTTACAGGAAGGGGAATAATGATATGTCAAATGTCGGTATTGTTCTTATTTCCCATAGCTCAAAAGTGGTAGCAGGTATACAGGAAATTATTCAACAGGTCGTTCATAATGTTCCACTTGAAATCGCTGGTGGAACAGACGATGATGAGATCGGTACAAGTGTCGAAAAGATTAACCATGCGATCACGCAAACTTATAGTGAAAAAGGTGTCCTCTTATTCTATGATTTGGGCAGTGCGCGGATGAATGCGGAGCTTGCGATAGAACTTTGCGGTTATGAAAATGTTAAAGTCGCTAAAGCACCATTAGTAGAAGGGGCATACGTTGCAGCGGTTGAATCTAGTATTGGCAAATCGTTAGCAGAAATTGAACAATCTTTACAAAAGCTTACGAAAGAATAGAAAAACAGCGGGACGGTTCTACTGTTTCAAAATTAAAAGGAATGAGTGTAACGGTGATTGAGTTCAACAAAGTAAATCTTGCCCAAATTATTAATTCAAACCATGAGTTTAATCGTTTATCAGAGCATGTGGAATTGACTGATGGAGAAACTATCAAAAAAAACATGGTTCTTTCCTGAAAAAGAGAATGTTTCTTTTTTACATTTGTAACTGCTAAAACAAGATTTGGAAACATATAGCGGTTTCCAAATCTTGTTTCATGTATCTCGGTGAAACATTAGAACCGTCCCTGCATTTCTTCCAAAAATGGAAATAGCTCTTTCAGTACGGCTTCGGGCTGTTCCTCGGGTACGTAATGACCACAGTTGGCAATTGCTTTTCCGCTTATGGTTGTTGCCACTTCTTTCCAGTAATCAAGAACGGGTAGGTTAGCTAAATTACCGTTTTCTCCCCATAATAACAGGCAAGGCTGTGTCAGTTTTCGTTGAACTTGACGCTCAGCCCGATACTTTGGTAAATCGACTTCATAAGTGGCGCGATAATCATGAAGCGTAGCTTGATAACCGCCAGGCTCCTTCCAGACTCGGAGGTATTCCTGCCAAACTCCTTCTCTCTTCAATTTCTCGAGCAGTTCAGGGCTGCGGTTAAATAAAAACTGAAGATAAACATCTTCGCGCCCTTCAATTAACGCTTCAGGCAAGTTAGGTACTAGTTGGAATGTCCAGTGCCAATATTTTTTTGCAGCGTCGGAAACAGAAAGCTGATCATAAATCAATTCCATCGGAAGAATATCTATAAGGCTAAGTGCAGCGACTGTATCAGAATAATCTAGGGCAAATCGTCTTGCCACCCGTGCGCCGCGGTCATGGCCAATGAGTGCGATTTTTTGAATCCCCATTGAAGTAAGCAATTCGTAAACGTCACGCGCCATCGTTCCTTTATCATAGCCGCTGATTCCCGCAGGTTTCTCCGAATCGCCATAGCCCCTTAAGTCAACAGCAATGACATGATAGCGTTTTATTAATTCAGGTAGGAGATAACGCCACATCAGCCAGCTTTGCGGGAAGCCATGTAAAAGGACGACGGTTTGATGATGCTCATTTCCTGCTTCCACATAATGAATCCGAATACCGTTTACTGTTGCATATTGCTTAGTAAGTCCTGCTTGTTGAAGATTTTGCCACTCATTCATTTTCTAATCACCTTTCAAATTAATAGTTTGCTTAGTACAGTCTAACTCTTTTAATATATAATTAAAAATGATTATATTTGAATAATTTAATCACTTATTTTGATGATTGTTGTGAAGGAGAGTCAAAGATGGATTTTAAGGATCTGCTTATTTTCAAAACGCTCGCTGCTGAACAAAACATCACAAAAACAGCGGAACGGCTAAACTATGTCCAATCGAATGTGACGGCAAGAATGAAAAAGCTGGAGACGGAGCTAAACACCCAGCTATTTTATCGTCACCCACGCGGCATCAGTTTGACGGGAAAGGGAAAATTATTATTAAAACAAGCCGAGGAAATTTTGTTGCTTGTCAATGAAACAAAAAAAGCGATCCAGGACTCAGAGCAACCTCATGGCTCACTTACTCTAGGCACAAATGAAACAGCCGCTGCGACACTATTGCCAAAGTTGTTGGTGAATTATAATGAGAAATTTCCGAATGTCGAGCTATCATTGCGCGTCGCGTTAACTACTCAGCTCGTTCAAGATGTGCTTGCACATAAGCTTGACGGAGCTTTTGTCATTGGACCGATTGCAGACAACCGGCTGGAAGTCATTCCAATATTTCAAGGGGAGCTCGTGATTATTTCAAATGCAAAGCAAGACATTGAGCTCAGTGCTAAAAATATATTGACACGTCTTCATTGTCCGTATAAAACAAGACTCGACCACTGGCTTGAGAGAAAGCAAATTTCTCCAGGCAACCAGTTGGAGCTCAGTACCTTGGAAGCGATTTTGCATTGCATCGAGGCAGGTCTCGGGATGGCGATTCTCCCCAAAGCCCTTGCTAGCCAGCAAATCAAAGCAGGAACGCTCACGGTTCATACACTTCCTCCTGACGAGCAAACAGTCGATTTCAGTTTTATCCACCGAAAAGACATTTATCTTGACCAAGCTTACCTTGCTTTTTTACGTTTGGTAAAACAGTAAAACAGAAATACAGAAAAACACAGAAAAACAGAGGGACGGTTCCGGTGTTTCACGGTAAAACACGAGAACCGTCCCTACGTTTTCCCCGTTTTCGATTTACACATGACGAAGCTGTGTTAATGCTTGGCTAATGTGCTCGGCGAAATGCTGGCATTGTTGGAGGTCCGCTTCGCTTGTTGGCGCAAGCTCCATTTTTAAGCTTTTTGTGAGAAGATGACCGTTTTTTTCGTTAATTCTTGCTTCTAGAAGATCGACTGCAGCGCAAAACACCTCATGAGAAGAATCCCCAGAACCAAAGATTGCAAAAGATTTAGAGGATAGATCGAGATCGGCAATTTCTTCGAACAATCTTTGGCATGCTTTCGGTAGTTCTCCTTTTCCCCATGTGTAGCTCCCTAAAATAATCGTATCAAATCGTTTTATATTTTCTAAAGTACAATCAGCCATTGCTTTTTTAATCACTTGAATTTGATTTTCTCTTAATGCCATTTCAAGGCAGTCAGCAATCTTCTTTGTATTTCCTGATAAACTATGAAAAAGTAGCAAAATAGTTGGCATTTTCGGTCTCCTTCTTTTATAATAATTGATAATCATTATCAGTTAGAAGTTTAACATCAGAACAGAGATTGTCAATTCTTTTTTTAAAAGCTTGATTAGGAGATTGAAAAAAATTGTAAAAGTAGTGAAAATATAATTGACAATGAAAATCATTATCATCTATATTTATGTATGAGGTAAGATTTTCCTAGAACATATTTAGCGAAGGGGGATGCATACATGAGCAATAAGGATAGTGAAGTGCTAGAAAAGGTCCATGAAATCTATTACAATTTACTCAATCATGACGGCTACGGTGAGTTTAAATTGGAAATGAAACTTTTAAAGAAAGGGCAAAAAGAAGTGATTATACATTGTGGAAAGCAATACCGATTTGTGCTTGATTGGCAGAGTGAGCATCGAATATGAGAAGGCGATTCTGTGGGTGAATCCTTCTAAAACATTTGACATGTTTTGGGAGGATTTTTTATTTGTTAAAAATTTCGTGAAATGTGTTATTCGTTGCAAAGATGGTTTGGAAAGGAGGAATCGTTTGTACATACCTATGCTTAAAAAACATCTATTCACAGTGCTTATATTGTCTGCCCTCATCCCATTACTTGCAAGTTGTGGTGCCACAAATAAAGAGGTGGGTGTGAAGGCAGAAGAACACACAGGAACGATGGTGGTGGACCATGCAAACCGGGAAGTTCGGTTTACGGAGCCGCCCCAAAGAATTGTTTCTCTTGTCTCTGGAGATATGGAAATCGTTCATGCCTTAGGGGGTGATGTAGTCGCACGACCAAATGTTGACGAAAAGACGATCTCAGAGGAGCTTGGAAAACTACCAGAAATCGGCAATACTCATGATGTCAATTTTGAAAAAATGCTTAGTTTAAAACCTGATTTAGTGATCGGCCATTCAGGATTGAATGCAAAAGATGTGAGTACGATCGAATCTTTTGGCATTGAAACGATCCTGACGAATAGTAAAAGCTATGACGTGATTTTAGAGACGATCAACATGTATGGCGTGATCCTAAATAAAGAGAGGGAGGCCGAAGCACTCATTCAATCATTGGAACAGAAGAAAACTCAAATTCTCGCAAATCCACTTCCGAATGAAGTGAATGCCTTAATCATTTATGGGACGACAGATACATTTATGGTCGCTTTACCATCTTCGCTCACTGGTAGTTTGCTAGAAATGGCTGGCGGTACAAACATTGCTCAGCAATTTCCGAGCATTGATGGCTATCCAGACTATGCACAGATGCCATTAGAACGGATTATTAAAGCAAATCCAGATGTGATTTATTTTATTACCCATGGTGAAATTGACGCTGTGAAAGAACGGTTCGCCGCCGAATTAAAAGCAAATGCAGCTTGGGAAAATGTCAATGCGATTAAGGATGATCAATTGGTTTTTTTACCGCCTGCATTATTTAGTTCAAACCCAGGTCCTCGAATTGGGGAGGCTCTTGAGTTTATCAAAAATAGTCTAGTTGAAGTGAGTAGTTAGAAGGCGGTGATGTTTGTGGGTGAGCCGAAATTAGACAAGATTGATGTGAAAACGCCACAAAAAGACCCGAGATGGATAAAACGAGTGGCGGTGCTTATTGTGCTCATCCTCCTTGCTTTTTTTAGTGTTTTGTATGGGCTAATCGAAGGATCGCTTAAGATTCCCATTTCACAAGTGTGGGAAGCACTCATTCATGATAGCGATACAACAGAAAGGCAGATTATCTGGGATATCCGATTGCCTCGCGTGCTCATTGGATTATTGGTTGGAGCTTGTTTATCAATAGCAGGTGCTTTGTTACAAGGCGTGATGAAAAATCCTTTGGCTGATCCAGGTGTTATCGGGGTTTCAGCAGGAGCTGGTTTGGTTGCGGTAGTGATGATGATTCTTTTTCCACGTTTCATTCACCTCCTGCCCATTGGAGCTTTTGTCGGAGCGTTTGCTGCAACGGTCATTATTTACTTAGTTGCTTGGGAACGAGGACTCTCTCCAGTTCGCATGATTCTAGCCGGAGTCGCCATTAATTCGTTATTAGGTGCAATCATGAGCTTTATTATGCTGCTTTACAGTGATCAAGTGCAATCCGTTCTCCCATGGCTAGTTGGAGGATTGAGCGGAAGAAGCTGGCAGCATTTTCAGATCATCTGGCCGTACGCGATGATCGGAATCATCCTCTCTGTCTTTGCCATCAAGCACGCAAATACATTGATGTTGGGAGATGATGTTGCTAAATTACTTGGAAATAAAGTGGAAAGAAGCCGGCTCTTTCTCATCCTGCTATCGACTTTTTTAGCTGGCGCAGCGGTTAGTGTCGCAGGACTCATTACGTTTGTCGGGCTAGTAGTACCGCATATGGTGAGAATGCTGATCGGCAATGATTATAAGTATTTATTACCGATTTCGGCTATCGGTGGTGCCTTTCTCGTCGTGCTTGCAGACACGATATCGAGAAGTTGGTTTGATCCACTTGAACTTCCTGTAGGAATTTTACTAGCCATGCTCGGAGCTCCATTCTTTTTATACCTTTTGAAAGGAGGGCTGAAAGGGTGGAAAGTATCTTAAAAGCAGAGCATCTTAATTTTCGCTATACAGAAATGGAGTGCATTACCGATTTGTCACTGTCGTTTGGGCAGGGGGAAATGGTTAGTATTATTGGCCCGAATGGCTCTGGAAAGTCGACAGCATTGCGCATTCTTTCAAGACTGCTAAAACCTAATAAGGGGACTGTCTTTCTTGAAGGAGAGAACATCCACTCGTTAAAAGATAAAGTGGTTGCGCAGAAATTAACGATGCTGCCTCAAATCCATGATCATCATCTTGATATGACCGTGAGGGACCTGATCAAGAATGGGAGAAGACCCTATCTAAAATGGTTTGAGGATTATAACAAGGAGCAAGACCGGTACATTGATTGGGCATTGGAGGTGACCAATCTCGTTTCCTTGCAAAACCGTTCTCTCCAAACATTATCAGGTGGGGAAAGACAGCGAGCTTGGATTGCGATGGCGATTGCCCAAACACCTAATACGCTGTTATTGGATGAGCCTACGAGTTATCTCGACATCTCTCATCAATTGGAGGTGATGGAGCTATTAAAAGAATTAAATAAAGATCTCGGGATAACGATTATCATGGTGCTCCATGATTTAAATCAAGCGGCCAAATATAGTGATCGAATTATCGCGATGAAAAATGGAAAGGTGGTGAAGCAAGGAAAGCCGATCGATGTCTATGATGCTGCGTTTTTTCGTGAAGTCTTTTCCATTGAAGCAAAAATTCATGTGGATGAAAATATACCGATGTGTGCGCCAAGTGGATTAGTTCAAAAAACAAATAGAGAATGGAGTGTTCAGAAATGATCGTAATTACCAACACCATTAAAGTTAAAAAGGGCTATGGGGAAGAATTAGCCAAAAGCTTTGACCATTTAAAAGATATTAATAATGTACCAGGTTTGATTGAATTAAACTTTTTGCAAACAAGATTAACAGAGGATGATGTTGAGGAAGTCGTTGTATGGTCAAAATGGGAATCGCAAAAGGCGCATAATCAATGGGCGACGAGTGATCTATTTAAAATTGCTCATGCTGGGATTCGTTCTGAATCTATTATTGAATCTAAATTAGCCTTTTATTCTGTTCTTGTTGAAGGCTATTCAGATGCTGTAAAGAAAAAAGTAGAACTTTCATAACTACATTTCTGAAAAAGGAAGATGATTTTTATCTATTCGATTCAGAATATTGAGAAAGGATTAGATAGAAATGATGAAAAAGTGTTTCAGTAGTATCGTTTTATTTTCCATTTTGATATTTTTCTTCGTGCCGGCTGGATTTGCAGCTAGTCCGTATGCAGATGGAGAATATTCGGTTCCATATACGGTCTTAAAAGCAGACTCGGACTCCGCTTCAATGGCCAATGACTACTTTTTAAAGCCAGTGAAGTTGCTTGTTCAGAATGGGGAAATGAAGATTCAAATGAGTGTCAAAAATAGTAGCTGGATTCAAAGTGTACAAATTGGCGGAGTGACGCCAACCGTGATTAGTGAGGATCCCGCGAATGATAAAAGAATAATGGAGTTTAAAGTGGCGGATTTATCACAGCCTCTCCAATCAAACATGCATATCAAGATTGATGATATGAATTATGACAATCACTATACAGTTCGCTTTGCTTTTGATGCTAGTAATGTGACAGCGGCCACTGATTCTAAGACCAATGAAACAAAGGGACAAACGGGTTCAGCGAATCAGACAGATAATTCATCAACGGATCAAAATAAGTCAAAAACGGTAGCAAACCCAAAAACGAATGACAGCACGAATGTATTCATGTTGGCTATCATTCTAGTGATGTCAACTGCCTTTCTCGTTTTAAAAAGAAGAAAAACGAATGTCTAAAATGAATCGCACTATGGAGGTAAGAAGATAAAATGAGGATAAAAAGGAATAAACTTGTTACTGTTTTCGCAGCTATTTTAATGATTGTCGCTACTTTTCTTCCAAGCTTTGCGTCCGCAGCAGAAAATATGGATCTAGCAAATGGAGAATACACAATTGATTTTATTGTTTATAAAGATGGTACAAAGTCGGCTTCGGTCATGGATGGTTACACAAACAAACCAGCAAAGGTATTTGTCGAAGATGGACAATTGAAGATGCAAGTTACCTTCAATAATGCCGATATGATCCAAGCTTTCCAAATTCAACAAGATGGAAGCTATGTTGATGCAACTGTTATAAACGAGGATGAAGATAATAAGTTGCGAACCGTAGAGTTTGCTGTGCCAGATTTAACAACGCTCTTACAAGCAAAAACACATGTTGTAGTACCGATGATTCCAGGCTATGACAATTGGTATGATGTGGATATTGAGTTCTTTCCAGACACCTTAACAGCGGTAAATGTTGAGAATCCGAATGATGATGAAGGCGCAAATGACGGCTCAGAACCAGGGGAAAATGATGGAACAGAATCGGATGAAGATGGAACAAATCCAGATCAAGGTGATGATGGAACTGAAACAGAGGATCCAGATGGTTCGACTCCAGAAGAAGAAAAAGTCTATACAGTCGACTATTCTGCGATTCGCGCCGATAACGAGAATCCTTCCTCGATGGACAATCGTTTTGTAAAACCAGCAACGATAAAAGAAAAGGCTGGAAAGTATTATTTAAGTATCGCTTTAACAGAGTCAGGCAAAGAATATGTCACGGGCTTAGAGCTGCAAAAGGAAGATGAAACATGGGTGAGTGCCAATAGTGAATATGAAATCATAGATTTTGAGCTTACTAGCTTAGAGGAACCGATTAATGCCCAGGTTTCCATGGAAGTGCCGATGCCAAATGGCGATGTGTATAAAAATACCCAACCTTTCCGAATTGTTTTAGCAAGCAATAGTGATGCTGATCCAGATGAAAATGACGGAACAACCCCAGAAGAAGAACAGGATGACGAAGGTCAGCCTGAAACTGAGATAGAAAAATATACGATTGACTTTACGATTTTTAAAGACGGAACAGACAGTATATCTGTTATGGATGGTTATACTGAAAAGCCGGCACTCCTTTCAATCGAGGATGGTAAAAATATGATGTATTTAACGTTAAAGAATAGTAGTTGGATTAAAGCCTTTCAAACAGAGGGCGCGGGAGAAATGAAGGACGCAGAAGTCGTTAGTGAAGATCAGGAGGCAGACACGCGCACGGTGAAATTTGAAGTTGAAGACCTTTCGGCAAAAATCAATGCTTTCACAAAGGTTACGATTCCAGAGATTAACTATGATAACGACTATACTGTACAAATTCAATTTGACCCAGATTCGAAAAAGCCTATAGGAGATAAAGATCCGTCAGATGATGATGATCAACCAGATGATGGAAACCAACCTGGGGACAATAATCAAGGAGACAATCATAATCCACCAGGGAACAATCAGCAGTCTGGAAACAACAACCAATCTCCTAATGATGACGATGATCGTTTAAAATATCCAACACTCCCAACCAATAAAGTTCAATCAACAGCTGGACCAAACCCGAAGACAGGTGATACGACAAATTGGATCTTGTCTATCCTCCTACTTGTTATGTCTGGAACGTATATTTGGTTCAGGTTTAGAAGAATACGAGTTTCAGAATAGACTTAAGGGATTCATGTCATCTTTGATCTTTAGCTAGCGCTGCTTTCATAATGATTGTGGTTTTTTCGTAAATGTCCACAGGCCGACATTTACCCCTCAAATGAGGTTTTAGAACACACATTATTTTTGCGCGGCACTTTTCGCTACTTGATACTAATTTAACGAGTAATAATAGGGCTTTATTCTCCTATCTATGACTAAATAGCAACAATGGTTGCGAAAAGAGCCTTAGTTAAAGGTCAAAGATGCTTTTCTCTTGTAAACTGCAATTCTAATAAGGGGAAAGGGGTTGAAGAACATATGAAGCATCACTTTTTTTATTATCTATCCTTTTCATTGCTTTTGTTCCTTTCTGCTTGTACTCCTCAACTCAATTCTTCTTTGCCATCAGCGATCAATAAAGAAAAGTCAGATGATAAATATCGAATTGTCTCAACGACCGTTGCGATCACGGAAATCATTGATGCCCTAGAGATCGATTTAGTCGGAATCCCAACAACAGAGAAAACATTGCCAGAAAGATATGCAGGGAAAACGGAAGTTGGTTTTGTGAAAACACCAGATCTTGAAATCATCAAATATTTAAAACCAACTGATGTGTTGAATGTTTCCACACTTGAGTATGATTTGAAGCCCGTTTATGAAGAGGCGAATATTGATGCTTCCTTTTTAAATCTCAACACGGTTGACAATATGCTAGGTACGATTGAAGAGTTGGGGATGAAATTCGAACGAGAAGAACAGGCAGAACAAATCGTTGCGGAAATTGAAGATAAAGTGGCTGACGTCCAGGCAGAGGTGGAGGTCGAGGAAAGGCCAACGGTTCTTATTTTATTGGGGATCCCAGGAAGCTATTTAGTTGCAACGGAAAATTCATATATCGGTGATCTAGTAAAACTTCTAGGTGGAGTCAATATCGTTCAAGGTGAAGAGGTTGAATACGTTGCCTCCAATACAGAATATTTGCAGCAGGCGAACCCTGATGTCATATTACGTGCAGCACACGGGATGCCTGAAGAAGTGGTTGAAATGTTTGATCAAGAGTTTCGTGAAAATGATATTTGGAAGCACTTTAATGCCGTACAAAATGGCCGAGTTTATGATTTGAAAGAAGAGATTTTTGGGACGACAGCAAGTCTTGGTGTAAAAGAAGCAATTGAAGAATTGAAGCACATGCTGTATGAGGAATCATCATCAGATAAAAGGAAGTTATCAAATTGAAAAAACAGTTCATTAGCTTTAGCACGATTATTGTTATCCTAATCATTGTCATCCTCTATGCCGCGATTTCTGGAAGTATTTCAGTGACTGTAACGGAACTCATTCAGGGCTTAATCTCTGGAAATAATGAAAAAGTAGATATTATTAAGGATTTACGGTTTCCACGAATCATTGTCGCTTTATTGACTGGAGCCACGTTAGCGGTCTCCGGACTTTTATTACAGGCTGTTATGAAAAACCCTTTAGCGGAGGCTGGAATTATTGGAATTTCTGCTGGAGGCCAATTTGTCTATTTACTTGTTGTCAATCTGTTTCCGATTTTATTTTTTTGGTCTCCGTTGTTTGCTTTTTTCGGGGGTGCTATTACTTGTTTTTTAGTTTATTCCCTTTCATGGAAGACGGGCCTTAATCCGATTCGGATGATTTTAGTAGGGGTAGCACTTAATGCGGCATTTTCAGGGTTAAACCAATCATTTATTTATTTTTTTGGTTATTCAAGCCTGACTCATTCCACCGTGTCGACTTTATCATTGAAGACGTGGAATGAGGTGGAGATCATTGCCACATATGGTTCCATCGGATTAATCATTTCCCTCTTTTTAGCTGTCTGGTGTAACGTATTAGCCTTGCAAGATAAAACAGCCCAAAACTTAGGCTTTAATATTACCTATTTGCGTATTTTCGTCTCAGCGGTTGCCGTTCTTTTAGCAGCTGCAGCTACTTCAGTTGCTGGTGTGATCGCGTTTGTCGGTCTGTTGGTCCCACATATTTCAAGATTTATTGTTGGAAGTGATCATAAAGTATTGATACCATTTTCCATTCTTGCAGGTGCTTTTGTGCTTTTACTAGCTGATACACTAGGTAGGACCGTCTTTTATCCGAACGAAATCCCTGCTTCTATTATAATGGCTGTCATCGGTGGACCATTTCTAATTTACTTGTTGAGAAAGAGTGATAAAGTCTATGGAAGTTAGCCAATTAACCTTTTCATATGATAAAAAAACAACGATTATACATGGAATCGACTGCCAGATTCGACCAGGAAAAATAACGACGGTTATTGGTCCAAATGGTTGTGGAAAATCAACTTTACTAGGGATTCTAGTCAAAAATCATCAGCCATATTCGGGACAGGTGGTCGTAGATGGAAAGGAATTAGGTGAGTATAAATTAAAGGAATTCGCACAAAAATTAGCAGTCGTTCATCAACAAAATGAAGCTCCGTCAGATATTACGGTTGAGAAATTAATCGGCTTTGGCCGACTTCCTCATAAAACGATTTTCTCAAAGGAAAGAAATGAAGACCGAGAAGCCGTCGAATGGGCGATCACTGCGACAAATTTACAAGCTATGCGAGATAAGACATTATCGGAGTTATCTGGTGGGGAGAAACAGAGAGTTTGGATTGCTATTTCACTGGCACAAAAGACTCCAATTCTGTTTTTAGATGAACCGACGACGTATTTAGATATTCATTTTCAATTTGAAATCCTCGAGTTGATTAAGCATTTGAATAAAGATCATCAGTTAACGATTGTTATGGTGCTGCATGATATTAATCAAGCGATTCGCTATAGTGATCAGATCATTGCGATGAAAGAAGGTAGGATTATAAAGTCAGGGCTGCCGACAGAAGTGATTTCAGAAGAAATGATGAAACAAATCTATGATGTGGATGTGCTGATTAAGGAGGATAAAGAAATTGGCCTTTACGTCATTCCAACAGGAATTTGATCCGATGAGAAGGGAGAGAGCAGTCAGTCCTTCAAAAAAGAAGAGGGTTTTGGATTTCATCATCACTTCATTTTTCATTGGCTTGTTTCTTTATTCAGCTATTCATCTAGGTTCATATCTTATCGACCATTTTGAAAATAAAAAAGTAATCGAGGAAGCGAAAGATTTATATCATGCAACAATCGCATCAAGTGCTGGAGACAACCGAGAGCAGTTCCAACCATTATTAGCGATTAATTCTGACATTATCGGCTGGATCAAAATAGATGGAACAAATATTGATTATCCGATTTTACAGGCAAAGGATAATGAGTACTATCTGGAACAAAATTATCAGCATGAAAACAATCGAGCTGGAAGTATTTTTATGGATTACAGAAATGATATTGCGGGAGAAGAAAAAAATTTCATTCTCTATGGACATCGAATGAAAAATGGAACAATGTTTGCTGATTTAAAAAAATGGTTGGATGGGGATATTTTTGCGGAAAATCCGGAGATTGTATTTGAAACCTTAAATAAAAGCTATCAAGTAGAGGTCTTTTCTGTCTATCGCACGACGACTGATTTTAATTATATTCAAACCGACTTTTCCAGTGATGAAGACTATGCCAATTTTCTAAAAACCTTGCAGGAAAAATCGCTTTATCCAACAGGACTAGAATTAACAGCAGACTCGACGATCTTAACTCTTTCCACTTGCGACTATTCGTTGGATTCAGATGAGGGAAGATTGGTCGTTCATGCCATAATTACGGAAAACAGAGAGGGACGGTTACACTAGAATCGTCCCCGCGTTTTTTTTATTATTTCACCAATTCTTCACATTTCTTCTTTCATTTCAAGAACTATTTATTGAATATTCCCCATTATATGGTATAGTATTGCTTATAATCCTTTAAACCGATTAAACTCATAGGAATTATTAATGATTTAATGATAAAAGTATAAAGTGATGATTCTCGGTTTGTACATATAAGAAAAAATATTGTTAAGTTACCTTGCAACTAAATAGAATTTTCGTAATTTTTAAAGCAGTATCTGCTCATAGCCTATTAGGGATTTATATTAATCAAATTCGCTAAAAAAGACTTTAAAAATGGCTATATATTTTTAAATTCAAAAATTGTATACAATTATACAATTATTTTTCGAGACTAAAATACATCTCGTTTTCACTGTTTATTCGACGCTTAAAGTGCAATCGGGCTTTCAATGGGGGAGAAGAAATGAGCTTAATCCAAAAACGCCGATTATCGAAAGATGTTGCTTATTCACAAGTTAAACAAAAAATCATTTATGGTGAATTAAAGCCAGATCAAGTTGTTCGAGAAGAAGAATTAGCGAATATGTTGGAGATAAGTCGGACACCACTTCGCCAAGCAGTTCAAATGTTAGAAATGGAAGAGTTCCTTGTAAGAAAGCCGAATGGAAGATTAAAAGTTGCTTCCATTACAAAAGAGGAAGTAGAAGAAATTTTTATGATTCGTAGCATGCTAGAAGGGAGCATTGCGAAAAATGCTGCTAATAATGCGACGAAGCACGATATCGAGACTCTTACAGAAATCTTGGAGAAGCTACGTCAATCTTTTCACTTAGGTTATGGTCAGGAATTTGTCTCATATGGAAATGAATTTCATGATTATTTAGCCAAAATAAGTGGCCTAAAAACGTCCGTTCGGGTTCTTAATATGATTAAAGATCATGCAAATCGCTATTGTCATTTCGTCTCGATGTATGGGAAATGGAATGATCAAGCTGATGAGGAGCATAACCTCATTCTCCAGAGTATCAAAAATAAAGATGGAGTATCTGCAGAAAAAGCTATGCAAAATCACATTCTAAGTAGCTTACATGATGTTATCAAACGAATTGAAGATAAAGATAGATAAGCAAAGTGAGGCGGTATAACAATGATTGAAATGAAGAGTGTTTACAAGACATATAAACGGAAAAATGTGACGACAGAAGCTCTGAAGGGGATTGATTTAAAGGTCGAAGAAGGGGATATTTTCGGCGTGATTGGCTATAGTGGTGCTGGAAAAAGTACATTGGTCCGACTTGTAAATTATCTAGAACGTCCAACTGGAGGACAAGTAAAAGTTGATGGGCAAGTGTTGGGCAATCTATCAGACAGTCAATTACGGGCAATGAAAAAACAGATAGGGATGATCTTTCAGCATTTTAATTTACTAGAATCAAAGACGATTTTTGATAATGTTGCTATCCCACTTGTGTTAACGAAAAGACCAAAAGCCGAAATTAAGAAACGAGTGATGGAATTACTTGATTTCGTTGGGTTAAGTGAAAAGGCGCAAAGTTATCCCAAAGAGCTATCTGGTGGGCAAAAACAGCGGGTAGGCATTGCGCGAGCACTGGCGTCGAATCCGAAAATATTACTTTGTGATGAGGCAACATCGGCACTTGATCCTCAAACAACACAATCAATCTTGCAGCTACTGAAACGAGTGAATAAGGAATATAACATTACGATTATGATTATCACCCATGAAATGTCTGTGATCCAGGAAGTGTGTAATCGAGTGGCCGTGATGGAGGCGGGAGAAATCATTGAGCAAGGTTCTGTCTTAGATGTATTCGGACATCCGAAGCACCCCACAACGAAGAATTTTGTGAAAACAGTCATCCATAATAGTATTCCAGAAAGTGTGAAGCGCTCGTTAAAGAAGTCGGAAAATAGTAAAACGTACCGAGTCGAGGTAAAAGGGGAAGTTGCTTCCGAACCGATTGTTCAGCAAATAATGAAAAATCATGACGTTGAGGTGAACATCCTCTTTGCCAATATGACTGAAAT
Source organism: Robertmurraya phoenicis (assembly GCF_047302285.1). Taxonomy (GTDB): domain Bacteria; phylum Bacillota; class Bacilli; order Bacillales; family Cytobacillaceae; genus Robertmurraya. Next base: position 3,761,222 of record NZ_CP154845.1, on the reverse strand, counting down.
TCAAGAGACTACACTGGTTATTATGTACATGCAAATTGGAGGAGACTCATCTGCCATTGAGAAAACCTTACAATTTTTAGGAGAAAAAGGTGCGGGTATTGAGGAGGTCGTCGAATAATGTTTGAAACCGTCATTACGTTAGATCAATTCTTGCAAGCAAGTATCGATACGCTATATATGGTCGGAATGTCGCTTTTAGTGGGTTCATTGATTGGGATCCCGCTAGGAATTGCTCTGGTTGTAACACGTCCAGGTGGGATTGTAGAAAATAAAATCTTCTATTCGATTTTGAATCCGATTATTAATGTTGTTCGTTCATTGCCATTTATCATCCTAATGGTGGCGATCATTCCGTTCACACGGATGATCGTGGGAACATCGATTGGAACGAATGCGGCCATTGTTCCACTAATCATTTTTATATCGCCATTTATTGCGAGATTAATAGAAAATTCATTGCTAGAAGTTAACCCTGGGATTATCGAAGCAGCTGAATCGATGGGAGCAACGCCATTCCAAATTATTTGGTACTTTTTGTTACCGGAAGCATTTGGCTCACTTATTCTATCAATCACGACAGCAACAATTGGATTAATTGGTGCTACTGCCATGGCAGGAACTGTCGGTGGCGGTGGGGTTGGTGACTTAGCCATTGTTTATGGTTACCAACGTTTCGATACATTTGCGATGGTGTCTACCGTTATTATTCTTGTTATTTTTGTACAAATCATCCAATCAAGCGGTAACGTATTAGCCCGAAAAGCAAGAAAAGATTAGAAATAAAGGAGCCTAAAAGTTTATGAGTATCTCGAAAAAACAACGATTTGAACAAATATTAAACGGTGAAAAATCAGATCGTTCGATTGTAAGTGGTTGGCATCATTTTTTAGACAAAGAGCAATCAGCAACGGATTTAGCGGAAGCGACGATTGATTTTGCGAAAAAATATGACTGGGACTGGATTAAGATTAATCCACGAGCTACATATTTAGCAGAAGCTTTTGGCAATCAATATGATTTCAAGGATTATCGTTGGGTGTTTCCAAGACAAAGTCATGCAATCATTCAAAATTTTGCGGATGTTTGGAATGTGAAAGAAGTTGATGTAGCAACATCTGCACCACTTCAGGAACAACTCGATGCCGTACGATTAATTCGAGAAGGGTTACCAGAAACACCCATTAATCAAACGATGTTTTCCCCATTAACAATTTTAATGTTTTTAACAGGAAATTCTTCATATGTCAATCAAACGATGTATGGAAGTGAAGAACCTGTTGATTTTAAAAAACTATTAATGGCTGAACGTACGGGTGTACACCAAGCATTACATGCGATTGCTGTGACAATGGCGAAATATGTGGAGGCATTAGAAGCGGTCGGAGTAGATGGGTTATTCTACGCAGTCACTGGTACAGCTCATCCACAATTATTTGATGAAGCGACCTTTAATGAATTTTCACGTCCATATGATTTAATTGTCTTAAATGCGATGAAAAAAGGTAAACGAATCCTGCACACATGTGGTGCTCATGCACAGCCTGCCCGATTTGATGATTATCCGGTTGAAGGGATTAGCTGGGATACGGAAGCAGAAGGGAATCCAGGGTTAGAGCTTCAATTAGAAAAAACGAAAGTGGCCGGTGTGGATCACGAAATTTTTGATGGGACCAACGATGCTTTAATTGAGCAACAAGCAAAAAAGGCGTTAGAAATCATGGATGGTCAATCCTTTTTATTAGTGCCAAACTGTGCTGTTTCTGTGAAAGCGACAGAAGGGGCGTTAAATACGTTACGAAACAGTGTTTTGTAATTTTTAGTGGGTATGATGATTTACCAATATAAAAAAAGTAGAAAAAGAAGGGGATTATAATGAAGAAACTTTTATCAATTTTCGTATTGTTTACTGTGTTGTTTTTAGCTGCTTGTGGAAGTGATAAGTCCAGTGGTGCTAGTGGTGAAGAGAAAAAAGACCTTGTATTTGGTTTTGGGGTCGGGACTTATGAGGAGCAATTCCGCAATGGAATATTACCGATTTTAGAAGAAAAAGGCTACAATGTCGAAGTGAAAGTTTTCTCACAAAATATGCAAGTAAACCCAGCGATGGCTGAGGGAGCAATTGATGCTAGTGTGTTCCAAAGTACTGCTTATATGGAAGGGATTAATGAAGAATTAGGAATTAAGATGGCTCGTCTAGCATTTTCTCCAGGTGCGCCACAAAGTTTACGTTCCGAAAATCATGATTCTCTTGATGCGGTTAAAGATGGCTCAACCGTAGCTATTCCTAATGATCCAGTTAACCAAGAACGTGCGGTGCGAATCATGGAAGAACTTGGTTGGGTATCGATTGCTGCTGATGCTGGAACAACAGACTTCAATTTGAATAGTGTATCACCAGCTGATTATGATATTAAGTTACAAGTACTAGATCCTGCCCAAATTTTAGTATCACTAAAAGATGTTGATTTTGGTGTGGTGAATGGGAATTATATTGCCGATGCTGGTTTGAAAATATCTGATGCCTTAAAAATTGAAAATACGCCAGAAGAGCATCGTATTATCGTATCGATATTAGAGGAAGACTTAGATACGCAATGGGCGAAGGATGTTAAAGCGGCTTATGAATCGCCTGAGTTTGAAGAATTTATTTTATCACAAGAAAAATATGATGGATTTATTTTACCAGAAGCTTGGGAAAATAATTAAAATTTGATTGTAATAAGTGGGGGCGTCGCTGTCCCTACTTATTTCTATTTTGAAAAATGTAGGAGGTTACGAGATGATTCATTTTATCGGTGGAGGCCAGATGGTTGAAGCGATTATTCGTGCTATTTTAACAAATGAAACGTTCGGTAAAAGTGAAATTACCGTTGCGGATATTTCCGAACAAAGAAATACATATTTAATGGAAACATATCACGTAATGGCAAGTGTTGATCAGGCTGATGCTTTGAAGCAAGCAGACATTATCGTGATTGGTGTTCGCCCACAGGATGATTTGGCGTCAGTTGGGGCCCTTATTCGTGAACATGGCCGAAAAGATGCCGTTGTGGTTTCGATTGTGGCTGGTGTAACGATGGAAAAGTTGGCGAGCTTTATAGGGGAGGAACGAGCGATTGCCCGTGTAATTCCAAATACGTTGACTGATACGGGTTATGGATATAGTGGGGTTGCCTTAAATAGCAATGCCTCGAAAGAGCAAGTGGATGAGTTCTTAAACGGTTTTGGAAAAGTAATGTATGTAGAAGAGCGATTGATTGATATTTTTACAGGATTCGGGGTTGCAGGACCAAATTACGTTTATTATTTTATCGAATCGTTTGCCGATGCTGGTGTATTAGCCGGTTTGTCCCGTGAACAAGCTTGGAATATTGTTTTGGAGAATGTTGTCGGCTCGGTTGAAATGCTCAAACTAACGGGCAAACATCCTCGTCAGCTACTAGATATTAATAATTCTGCAGGTGGCGTTGGAATTAATGCCCTACATGAGTTGAACAGTTCGGACTTTGCAGCCGGTTTGCAACGCAGTGTACTAAAGGCAGTGAATCGTACTACAGAATTGGGACAAGAGTAAGGAGGGACCTTGAATGGCAAGGATTAAATGGGATCACACAGTTCATTATGTCAATGATCTACAGGAAGCAATAGATCGGTTTAACGAAAAGGGATTAGTCGCATTTATCGGTGGTTCACATAAGCAATGGGGAACTTATAATGCTTTAAGTTATTTTGATCTTTGTTATATTGAGTTTCTAGGTGTTGAGGACCGTGCTTTGGCAGAGAGCGTGAAAGAGCCAAATGATGTGGTGCGGGATTCGGTTAAATTATTGCCGGCTCGAGAGGAACTGAGTCGAGTTGCTTTAAGAACGGATGATATCGAAGCGGTGCGGAAGCAGTTATTGGCGTTCCAATTAGATATGTCTCCGATTATGGATGGAAAACGTTTGGATGCACAAGGGAATGTAATCGAATGGAAAATGATGACGATTGCAGGTGATTTTCAAGGATTGCCGTATCCATTTGTCATTCAGTGGATGGGTAATGATGATGAACGAAGAGAAAGATTAATAGATTCAGGTATTATTCAAGAGCATCCAGTCGGTGATGTGCAGATTGTGGAAGCCGTATTTGACGTGGAAGATCCAGTAGCTGTTGCAAAGCATTGGCAGGAATTATTTGGATTTGAGTATGAGAGTACAGAAGGTGCAAAATTAATCGTCAGTGATCAAGCCTTTGTATTTAAACAAGGACCACTCAATCGAATGCAACAACTAATTTTTCATACAGATGTTCCCGAGTTGAAAGGAAAATCAATCACGATTGGTGAAGGAGAATATAAATTTGTGTGACGGAGGGGAAGGCACTCATGGATTTTACCAATAAAGTCGTGTTAGTTACAGGTTCAGGAGCAGGAATCGGTAGAGAAACGGCTATTCAATTTGCCAAAAATGGTGCCAAGGTGGTCGTTAATTCTCGTAGTGATCGAGGAGAAGAAACGTTAAAAATTTTAAAAGAACAAGGTTTGGATGCTATTTTTGTTCAGGCAGATGTTTCGAAGTTAGCGGATATAAAGAAAATGGTCCAAGCAGCAATTGATGCATATGGACGGATCGACATCCTCGTGAATAACGCGGCAGTTGTACTACCAGGAACGATCGAAACGACCACGGAAGAGGATTTATTAGAGACGTTGCTGGTCAATGTTCAAGGAACCTTTTTAGTATCGAAGTATGTGGTGAAAGAGATGAAAAAACAAGGTGGCGGAGTAATCGTAAATGTTGGCTCTGTAGCAGCCGAAAAAGGGCATAAAAATCGTAGTGCCTATTCTGCTTCTAAAGGTGCCGTTTTAGCATTAACGAAGTCGATTGCAATGGATTGTCTCGATGATAATATTAGAGTCAATTGTGTTTCACCTGGGACGACCATTACTGAAGGTGTTCAAGCGAAGATTGATAATGCCGATGATCCAGAGGCAATGCTCGAGATGTACTTGGCTAGACAACCGATGAATCGACTCGCAAAAAGTTCAGAGATTGCCCACACGATTTTATTCGCAGCATGCGAGGAAGCGGCCTTCATGAATGGAAGCAATATCACGATTGATGGAGGACTATCTATTTAAAAGAGTCTTAATCAAGAAGAGCCAGCAAACGTAAATTAAGCGGAGTTTTTCCGGTTATAAGTAACAATGGAACTCATATTGTGGTAAATAACAGGAGATTTTCCGCTAATGCAGTGGAGAATCTACTGTTTTTGATTTTTTTTAGCTAATAAGCGGAATTTTTCCTTCTATTTATCTTATTTTTAATGAGAATTGCAAAATAAGGGAAATTTCTCCGTTTATTTATTAGCGTGATAACGAGTAGAGGTCAAAGAAGGGAGAGGTCTACATCCCAGAAAACACTGGAACTGTCCCTGCTTTGTCTAAGTGCATATGTGAAATTGGTAATAGCTCAAACTTTCGAATTTTTACCTTCCCTCTTTACAACAATTTATACCTAGTGTTATACTGTGTATATTCTTATAAACACCATAACAGTATAGGGGGAATTTTGAAATGAATATATTCGAATATTTGTGGGCTTATGTCCTTGTTTTTATACTTGCGGCAGCACCGTTTTTTGAAGGGTATGGGGTGACTGCATTAGCGATGATTGCGGGGCTGTCTCCGTTAGCAGTTATTATTATTGCGATTGTGGGTAATGTTACGACTGTTTTATTATTAATTGCTTTCGTGGATAATATTAAGGAATGGAGACGGAAGCGAAAAGGTGGGGAAGAGAAGGCATCTGGGAAACGGATGATTCGTGCACAAAACCTTTGGAACAAGTATGGTTTGCCAGGATTAGCGCTTATTGGACCTTTAGTCGTTGGAAGTCACATTACTGCGTTTGTGGGTCTGACATTAGGCGGAACGAAGAAGAAAACGGCCTATTGGATGATTGCAAGTATTGTGATTTGGTGTATCGTCTTTGCTGTATTGGTTCATTTCGGGATCGATTTCCTAGGTTATGCAGATCGCCCAAATCTTTTTAACTAAGAGGAGGAAATGGCTTGTTTCAGCAAGTAGTTTGGTTAGTGAAAAATGAACTAAAGACACAATGGATAGCGATGGCCTTCACGGTCGTCGTTACCATCTTTTTGGGACTCGTTGCGTCTAATCTTCTTGAGCAGTCTGTCCAAAATTTATTTGTTGCAGAATCGCCGTTTTATAATCATATCATGTCGGATGTGATATTTATCGTAGTAACACCATCGTTTGCAGCGGTCTTTATGTCTAGACCGTATTTATCTTTTCAGACGATAAAGGAGGATCCATTTAGCAAACGAATGGCTCTCCTTCGTACATTGCCGATTCCAATTCCTACTCTGGCGTTAAGTCGAATCGTATTTATGATGATTACTTTTGTCGTCATGTCTGTGACTTTTTATGTTGTCATGACGTTTGCCTTAACTGACAGTTTCTTTAATCATGTGACGTATTCAGAGTATTGGATCTTTATGCTGTGTTGGTTTGGTTATGCGTTAGCAATAGGAGGAATGAATCCTGTTATTGAATACGGGACAAACGGGAAAATACTGCATATTTTTGCTTGGTTTTTAGTCTTGGTCTATCTCTTAATCATCTTTCTTTTCAATATATTTATGGAGCAAGGGATTGTTGAATGGGTATTGCTCCTTATTAAGAATCATGGCTGGTTAGTTGCTGTTATTCCCCTCTTGATCGGTATTGGTAGTTCAGTGATTTGGAATAAATTACTGATGATGAGATTAGCAAAAAAAGATTACTGGTAAGGGGGGCAGGGAAGCAATGAAACTGCCGATTCATGTTTCAGAGGAAAGTAGAGAACCGATCTATCACCAAATCGAAATGCAACTAAGAGCTCTTATCGTAGGTGGATATCTTGCGCCGGGAACATCGCTCCCATCCATTCGCGTCTTGGCTAGTGAGTTACAATGCAGCGTGATTACGACGAGACGAGCCTATCAAAATCTAGAGAATAGTGGCTATATTAAGACCGTTCAGGGAAAAGGGACGTTTGTAAAAGCGCTTGAAGAGCTACAGAAGGAAGAAACGAAGCAAAAAGTTGTGTATGATGCATTTGAAAAGGCGATTGAACAAGGAAGACAAGTTGGGTGTACGAAGGATGATTTGTCAACGATTTTCGCTGATGTGTTAAGCCGACATTTTCATGGAAAATAATGGGGGGATAAACATGAGCACCTCAATGATTGAGATAAAAGGGTTAACAAAGCATTACCAGAAGTTTTCGTTAGGACCAATCGATCTACAGGTGGATGAAGGGACATCGGTTGCAGTGATTGGGGCGAATGGTTCCGGAAAATCTTCTCTTTTCAAAATGATGATGAATCTCCTTCAAGCTGATGGCGGGTCGATTCACTATTTTGGGCAAGCCATGACTGAAAAAGAAACTGACATTAAGAGAGAAATAGGGTATGCTGGTGAATTACTTGATCGATATGGGTATTACTCGATTAAAGAATTGTCTTCATTGATTTCATATTGGTATCCAAGCTGGGACCATCAGTACTGTAAGCTTTTGTTTGAACGATACAGTATCGATGCGGAGCAAAAGTTTGAGAAGTGTTCAAAAGGGACGAAAAAAAAGGTTGAGTTTATCTTTGCCATCTGCCACAATGCGAAAATATTGCTATTGGATGAACCTTCTGCAGGGGTGGATATCATTTCACAGCGGAAAATGAAGGAAGATTTGATGCAGTATATGGAGGCTGGGGATAGGAGCCTTGTTCTAGCCACCCATAATAATGATGAAGTGAAGCAATTATGTGATTATATTACGATTTTGGATCAAGGAAAAATTATTACTACGTTTGAAAAAGATGAAATATATGAAAAGTGGGCAAGACTTTGGATTTCCCATCTTCCAGAAGCATTGAAGAGTCATCCACATGTGATGAAGGTGGATGAATCTCTTCTCCAAATCGTGACTGATGATGTGTCGTTGCTGGAACGTGAGTTAGAGAAAGCGGGTATTTCAATCAGCCATCTTAATCGGTTATCGATTGAAGAAGTAATTGAGTTTATCATTACTCGTGGTGCATAAAGTCGGTGTCAAGTAGAAAGGATAAGATGTCTTGCCCTTAATCGAGTAACGAGCAAACATAAAATAAGCGGAGTTATTCCGGTAATATGCCTCAGTGGAGCTCGTATCGTGGTAAATAACAGGAGATTTTCCGCTTATGCAGTGAAAAATCTCCAATTATTGAATTTTTTGAGCTAATAAGTGGAGTTTCTCCGTCTATTTTAGCTCTTTTTTATGGGATTTGCTAAATAAGGGAAATTTCTCCGTTTATTTATTAGCGTGATAACGAGTAGAGGTCAAAGAAGGGAGAGGTCTACATCCCAGAAAACACTGGAACTGTCCCTGCTTTTTCCAAAAGAGATAAAAAAAGTGAAAATGGAATCACACAAATATACAAGAAACGCCATCCTAAATATTGCACAATAACACCTGAAATGGTTGGTCCAATGGCAGGTGCAAACATAATGACAAGCTCAACCAGTCCCATCACTTTACCTCTTTTATGAGGGGGAAAGATAAGTAAGAACACATAAAAATGACGGGCATTAATAAACCAGTACCAGAAGTCTGTATAAGTTTACCAACAAATAAGATGGGGAAGGTAGGCGCAATCGCACAGATGATGGTACCAATGGTAAATATGATCATCGTTCCCAGGAATAGCTGTCTCGTCGTAAACCATTGTAGTAACAGGGCTGACGCAGGAATCACAATTCCCATCACCAACATAAATCCAGTGGCCATCCACTGCACTGTTGGTAATGAAACACCAAATTCCCCATTAATGTAGTCAAAGTAATATTTAACAGGGTTTCATTTAAAATCGCAAAAAAAGCCCCAATAATAACGACAACATAATCGGCATAACCTTAAAATTTGGGTCTTCTGCTAAAAATTCATATTTCGTTAGTTCATTTTCTTTCATATATGGAGCTCCTTATGTATTTTATTTTAGGCTTTTCTCAAACTTTATTGCTAATGAAGGACAAATTACTGACTCCTACATCCTTGATAGCAGAGGGTTTGCTCAACAGTCTTGAAAAAAGAGTGGATGCTTGTTTGTAATGGATGTGTAAAAAACGGACTTTGGATTTTTACGATAACTACAATCTTTATGAACAAATAGCCATACTTTAAAATTTCCAGAAAAAAGTAATATTAATAAAAGAATAGGGAAACCAGCAAGACTATTTTTGATTATAAACGTTTTGCCCTAAATTGTAAGTTTTGTTACTATTCTTGATTGATAAATTTTTTTCAGCCTACTCCTAATAAAACAGTATATTCCTTCGCCTTCATCCTTATTTCTTCAAAATAATTTCTAGTTTTTTAAATTCCTTTAGTTGAAAAACCTGTTTCATTAAAATGCAAAAAGTGTCTAGAATTTGACGATAATCATTCTCAATTAATAATATACATATTTTTAAGAATTTTAAGACTATTATCTCAAACCCAGTATTACCAAGGGTTTTTAAGTCTGTTTTTAAGCGAGTGTAATATTCTACATTGAAAAGGAAGCATTTATGTTTGTTTCTACACTCCCTATCCTTATTTTTTGTTTGATAAGATTCAAGTAAGAAAACAAGAGGAGGTTTAATGAATGAAGAGAATACTAGCATATTCAGTCTGTTTAGTTGCTCTTTTATCATCTATAAGTGGTTGTTCTGGAGCGAATCAAGAAACAGTTCAGCCGACTGTTAACAGTGGTTCTTTAAATGAAGAGTATGTGGGAGACCCAAACGCAGATGTAGTAGAGGACTATATGCAATCAACTGAAGAAGAACAACTCCAAGCAAATATTATAAAGGAAATTGAAGAGGGCGGTAGCGCATTTAGTGGAGGAGGTCTTTCAGGACATTAAATTAATTATTTTGTAGATAAGGTTGTGAAACTATGAACAAACAACAAATGCAGGTTAAGGAAGAAATCGTAAAGCACAAGCTTACAATTTATGTATTTCTTCAAAAGTTTTATGCAGGTCACCTCAATCATGTGACTAATGAAACTTGGAAAGGATTAATCGAACTAATAAGTCATGAAATTAATTTCTTTTCAAATGAAAAAATTAAAAAAGGCTCTCAATTACTTTCCCATCTCACAGATGAAGATTTAGCAGAACTAGAATTTGATTTCAATCGTTTATTTGTTGGACCAACTCGTCTGCAGGCATCTCCTTATGAATCTACTTACCGAAATATCGATAGGGCTTTAATGCAGGTTGAGACCTTAGCTGTAAGAAGATTCTATGAAAAAGCAGGTCTGATCGTTTCGAATAAAAATGTAGATCCAGATGATCATTTAGCACTTGAATTAGAGTTTGTTTGTTACTTATTAGAGAACAGTATCGAAAATGAAATGTACGACCAATTGTATCAAGCATTCGTCCAGGAACATTTATTTCAATGGATAGAAAAACATGCCGGATTAGTTCGTGAACATACAGAGAATTCAATATTAATAGCTGTTTCATATTTACTGGAAGGACTCTTAATGGAGGAAAAAGCAAATATGATTTATGAAGGAGGTAACTTATTATGAGTAAATTTTCAAGGCGTTCCTTTATAAAAGGTTCTGCTGCATTAGGTGCACTTGTCGGAATCGGGACAACAGCGTCCAGTTTTAAAAAGATTGATAAAAATACTGCTCATGCAGCGGGTCAGACAAAACAAGTATTTGGGGCTTGCCCACGAAATTGCTATGATACATGTTCCTTAGTTTCTACCGTAGAAGATGGGACAATTAAGTTCATTACAGGAAATAAAAATAATACGTACACAAATGGACGTTTATGTGTAAAAGGGTTCACATATCCGAACTATGTATACTCACCAGATCGTATTAAGTATCCAATGAAACAGAAAGAACGGGGTTCTGGTAAATGGGAACGAATTTCCTGGGATGAAGCTTATGATATGATTTCAAAAAAAATCCTAGAAATCAAAGAAAAGCATGGATCGACTTTACCGATAGCACTCAATAAATACTCAGGCAATTTCAACGCTTTATCTTATGGAGTGGAAGGAATGATGTCAAGCTGGGGCTATACAACAAGGGCAACCGGAACACCGTGCTGGCCAGCAGGAATTGACTCTCAAACCTTTGATTTCGGAACGATTGTTAACTCAGACCCAGAAATGATGGTAAAAGCAAATTATTTAATCCTTTGGGGTGTAAATCCAGCTTGGACCGCGGTTCATTCGATGAGTATTATTCAAAAGGCGAAAGAAAATGGAACCAAAGTTGTTGTCATTGACCCAATAATGACAGATACAGCAGCAAAAGCTGATGAGTATATTGAAATTAAAACATCGTCTGACGGTGCCTTAGCATTAGGGATGGCAAAATATATTTTAGACCATAATCTTCATGATGAAGCATGGATGAAGAAGAATTCAATTGGCTATGATGAGTATTTAAATTATCTTCGTAACAATATTACATTGGAATGGGCGTCTGAAAAAACAGGTGTTCCAGTGAACGTCATAGAACGGTTAGCTCGCGAATATGCAGCAGCAAAACCAGCTAGTATTTGGATTGGTTATGGAATGCAAAGACACACCAATGGTGGAGCTGCTGTTCGTTCTATCGATGCTCTAGCAGCTATGTCAGGAAATATCGGAGTTGTCGGTGGTGGTGCAAACTATGCACAGCTAGATAGCTGGGGTTACAACTATGCTGCACAGCTTGCGGGAACACCGCCAGAGGGCAGCGGTGGTGAAGCAGATCGTGCCATCAACATTAATAATTTTCCTGCCCAAGTATTGGCGATTAATAATGACCCGAATGAAATTCCAATCGAAATGCTCTGGATCGCATGTCGAAATCCTATTGCGCAGGATCCAGAAACTTCTGTTTCTTATAAAGCTTTTGATTCTATTGACTTTGTTGTAACAGCGGACCTTTGGTATAACGAGACGGTGAACCAGTCAGATTTAGTCCTTCCTGTCACATCCATTTTTGAAACTTGGGGACTTCATACAAGTTATTGGCACTACTGGATGAATATTAATGAACCAGCCATAGATCCATTATATGAGTCAAAGTGTGATGTAGAAATAGCGATGGGCATTTCAAAAAGATTAAATGAATTGCAACCGGGCTCCTGTACTTATCCTACTAAGCGTTCTATGGAAGAATGGGTAGGAATGGAGATGTCTGATGCCTTTATTGAAAAGTTTGGTTTTAAAACTTGGAAGGATATTTTAGAGAAGGGGACTGTAAAAGTTCCTGGTTATGACGCAGCTTGGGCAGATGGAAAATTTAGAACACCATCTGGAAAATATGAATTTGTATCACAAAAGAGTGTTTCGTTTGGTCATCATGCTTTACCTGTATATGTAGAAGAGATGGCAGTACCAAAAGAAACACCGATTCGCTTGTTATCACCACATTGGAAATACGGCCTTCATTCCCAATTTGGAAATTTAGAATGGATGCAATCTGTTCATAATGACCCATATATGGAAATTCATCCGATTCTAGCTAAGGAAAAGGGAATACGTGATGGTTCGATGGTAAGTGTGTCAAACGATATTGGGTTTGTGGAAATTAAAGCAAAAGTGACCCAATCGGTACCGAAGGACGCTGTCGTTATTTATGAAGGATGGTATAAGGACAAGAATTTTAATGTGAACTATTTAGTGAAAGCAATACCTGCGGATATGGGTGCTTGCGCAACAGGTCAAGCTGGATTGGCTTTCCATGATCAGTTTGTCAATGTAGAAAAAGTGTAGGGAGGGGTTAAAGGATGGCTGTAAAAGAGAAAAGATTAGGATTTAAAATTAATATGGAACGCTGTATCGGCTGTAACGCATGTACGATTTCGTGTAAAAGTTTCTATGACCTTGAACCAAGCATCAATCGTCGATTCGTTCGTGAAGTAGATGAAATGTTAACAGGAACAGCAAAACGTTGCTATATTTCAACAGCATGTAACCATTGTGATGAACCGGCATGTGCAAAAGCTTGTCCAACAGGTGCTTACACAAAACTTGAAAATGGGATTGTAAAGCATGATCAATCTCGTTGTATTGGATGCAAAATGTGTGCAACAGCTTGTCCTTATGGTGTTCCACAATTTGACCCAATAAAGAAAAAGATGGATAAATGTAGTATGTGTTCAGAACGTCTTGAAGCAGGAGAAGATCCGGTATGTGTGGCATCCTGTCCAATGGAAGCTATCTCAATCATCGATTTAAATGATGTGGTTGGATCAGCTGTTGTGACAGATGTCAAAGCCTTTGTAGACTCGAGCATAACGGGTTCTTCTACCCGCTTCGTATTGCCAACATCTACTAGCGTAGTAAGGGGTGAACAATAGTGGAACATAGCATGACGCTTGTTGTATTTACTTTCCTTTCACAACTAGCTATCGGTGGCTTCGCTGCATTATTTATCATGGATGCTTATAAGGAAAAAGTTTCAAAGAAAGCTAGTTCTATCAGTTTAATGGCGATTTTGATAGTCTCTGTCGTAGCCGTTATTGTGTCCATTTTCCACTTAGGACATCCGTTGGAAGCTTACAAAGCAATTCTTAACTTTAATGATTCATGGCTCACAAGGGAAATCGTATTCTTCCCAACATTTATCCTATTTGTATTTGCCTATGCCTTTTTAGCAAAAAACCAAAAGGCGAAACAAACGTTTGGTTGGATAGGCACTATTGTGGGAGCTATTACGATTCTTTGTACAGCAATGATTTATACGATTCCTTCTGTGCCAGCTTGGAATAATGGGACGACAATGGCAGCATTCTTTTTGACTGCCTTACTACTAGGCCCAATCTTAATTCAATTACTAGTATCGGTTTTAGAAAAGAAGTTTGTTGACTTCTCACTTTACACAATAATCATTGCGGCAATTGCAGTCCTAGTAAATGTGATTAATTTAACCATTCTACAAGGTGGCTATGCAGAGTCGGTGGAAACAGCTTCTATTCTATTAACTAGTCCATTGTTTTGGGCGAAAATGGTCTTCTTAGTCTTAGCATTTGCGATTTCTGGATATTCCATTTTAAATAAAAAGGTATCTTCAATAAAGTCTGCTTCCTTCATTTTTGTTTGTTTCTTCGTAGCAGAATTTATCGGAAGAATGCTATTTTATTCCTCAGGAGTTCATTTATAAGAATAGTTTGAGGGAGGAAGGTTATAATGGTATTTGATCAGATTCGAAAAATGTCCAATGTCTTTTTGAAAAAACTAGATGCAATCGAGGTGGATTCCAATAAATGCTTAAAGGTACGTGCTGTGACAAGTAACTGCACAGCTTGCGTGGATGCTTGTCCAGCAAATAGCATTGAATGGCAAGTAGATTCTATTCATCTAAAGCCATCTTGTTTAAACTGTGGATTTTGTACATCAGTCTGTCCAACAAATGCATTAAAGTGGAACCATCCTCCCCTTATTCAATTAATGAATCAAGTATTGCGTTTAGCAAAAAAAGAAGAGCATGTGTATATCGCATGCCCTTCTTCTTTAGAAGAAAATCCTCAATCCAATGTGATTGAGGTCCCTTGTCTTGGGATGGTTCCTTCTGAATTTTGGATCAATGTTGGAGTGAATGCTCCCAATGTAAGAGTTATTCATCATTCAAACCTCTGTCAAGATTGCAAGATGGCAGGTGGTGAAAATAGGTTTATGAAACAAAAAAAAGAAGCAGAGAGTGCTCTTAAGCAAACATTACAGGTTTGTACTACTTTTATAGAAGAAAATTCTCAATATGCCATGGATCATTCTCGGAGACGATTTCTAACTTCTTTACTGGAAGAGGCGAGGGAGACCAATACGATTACAGTCAAAGAAGTGCTTAAAGTCAATAAAACATTATCTCCCTTTGAAAAGTTTGACCGATATTATCAGAAACAAAATGAAATGGAAGATATGGTTGAGGAAGTGAATGAAATAAAAAATGCTGTTGTGGAACAAGTATTAAAGGATGCGGTTACTCAAACAGATAAGAAAGCTTTATTATTTCATGCATTTAAAATGAATTCCGATTTACAAGAACAAATGACGTTTTCTATCCCAGAGATTAAAGAAAGCTGTACTCGCTGTGGTGCTTGCGCCTTCTTATGTCCAACAGACGCCATTACGTTGGATAATGAAGACATTATTTTATCAACAAATAAATGTGTTTCCTGTCATTTATGTGCAGAAATTTGCTACGAAAAACATATTCATATGACCCTGATAAAAGGGACGATATTCAATGAAAAATTTGTTTACCTATTGCAAAAAAAAGAGTAGATAAATAGATACAATGCATAAGAGAGCAGTTCAATCGCTGATTGTACTGCCTTTTAGTGTAGAAATTTCAAACATTCAGTTGCTGAGAGATTTTCAAGGACAAAATTAAGTTGACTAAATCTGTATAGTCATTTAATTGAATACACAATATCGATTCTATTTTCTTAAGTCGTTGACGTAAAGTGTTTTGATGAATAAATAAAATATCTGCAGTTTTTACAATATCTCCGTTTTGGTTACAGTACGTAACTAAAGTTTGAATGAGATCTGTTTCATATTCGTTATCATGCTCTTCTAAAGCACTTAAATATTGATGAGCAAAATCACTTAATAAATCATTATGAATATAGGATAACAATCGAACGTACCCAATATCGTCATAATGTATGATACCATCGCTGCCTAAACCGTAAACTTCCATTTGTAGAGCGATCTTTGCTTCCTGAAAACTTTTAAAAATATCCAAACTAGAATTGTAGGACCTTCCTACTCCAACAATCATTTGAAGAGTGGGGTGAATGTCAGAAACCTGACGTTTAGTTTGCCGAATCCATTGATTCAAGTTTGTTTTTGTTATTTTTTCATCGCCTAGTTTAGGGAAAATAATGGTAACAATCCGGTGGTTAAGATACGTTGTATACATATTCGCTTCCAGACTATCTGTTTCGAGCATAATATTTTGGATATTGTAAATTATTTCCTTTGAGAAAGTATGCTTTCCTTCTAGGTTCATTGCGATGACACATGCATTGGGCGTAATTTCTATCTCCCTTAGCTTCCCTAATTCTATTAAATCACTTTCTGTCTCGATATTGTTATTAAGAATATCGAATAAGAATTGGTCCTTGTATTTAGAATGGATTAAACGAGTGATTTCACCTTGTTTGACCCATGTTAGCATTGTAGGAGTTATACTCTTCAGTAATGTAAGCTGATACTCATCAGGTTGATTTAATTTTTCAAATAAAAAATAGCCAATCGTTTGTTCATAGGGGGAAACAATGGGATAGGAATAGAATTCTATTTCTCTATTTTTTACCAATGCCACTTGAGTATTTAAAGTAGAACTATCTTCAAAGGCTATATTTTTGAAATCTTCTGTTGAAAAGCTAGATGGAATTAGCTCTACATACTCCTTTTTATTCGTGAAAAAGTAAAGCTCTTGTCCAAAGTATGTTTTGAATTTCTGAATGACGTGCTGTATATCCTGTTGGTGAAATAAATAAAGCCAACTTGCAGTTAGATCATTTGAAATCGGTATTTGGTTCATCAGCCTACTCTCTTCCTTCGGACCATACTCGTATTTTTTCGGAGCGGTCATATTTATAGCGAGTCGAGGGGTTCGTAATCATTTTCATCGTATATTCCTTAAGGGAAGACTTATATTCGGGAGAATAATCTTCCATTATATTTCTAATTGAAATTGCCTCTGCAATGCAGGATTCAACACATACCGGACTTTCTCCTCTTTGCAAACGACTGTAACACATATCGCATTTATCGGCTTTATGGTTAGTAGTATCTATCGTAATTGCTTGAAATGGACAAGCAGACGCACAACTTCCACAGCCATCACAATTTTGCTTGTCTAAGATTACAACCCCATTACTTAATTTACGAATACAGTTGCGGTTACATACGGGCATACAGGCAGGAGTTTCACAATGATTACACGAAGTAGAAAAATGGATATCCTCCTTTGAATGAGCTTGAGCTAATGTGACAACTTTTCTCCGTTTAAAATCTTTCGTTTCGTTTTCATTAGCACAAGCGTACGTGCAGGACCGGCAAAATATACATTTATTCACATCTATGAAAAATGCTAATTGTTTCATTGTAATTCACCTCTTATATCATCATAAAACAGGACAAGAGAAAAATTAAGTGAACATGTGATGAACATGTGAGAAAATTCACATAAAAATAGTAAAATAAAATTGGAGGGATTGCGATTGGATAAAAAATATAATGTCACTCGTCACGTTTGTCCAAGAAACTGTTATAGTAGCTGCGCTATGTTAGGATATACCATTAATGGAAAACTTACAAAAATAACTGGAGATAAAAAGCATGGATATACAAAAGGTAAGCTGTGTCCAAAAGGTTACAACTACTTATCCCATGTTTATCATCCTGAACGACTAAAATATCCTATGATGCAAAGCAAAAGAGGAAGTGGTGAATGGATTAGAATTACGTGGGAAAAGGCGATCGATATCATCTCTGAAAAAATAATTGAGCTTTATGATCGGTATGATTCGAATCTGTCCGTTGCTTTGAATAAATATTCCGGAAATTTTGGTATTCTCCATAATGGAGTGGAGGGGTTCTTTAATAGTTTAGGTCAAACAACACGTGCAGTTGGCTCTCCTTGCTGGTCATCAGGATTAGATGCAGCGATATATGATTTTGGAAATAATAAAACCTCTGACCCAGAACAGATGGTTTATGCAGATACTATTATTCTATGGGGGAGTAACCCTGTTTGGACATCCATTCATTCTGTGCCATATATATATGAGGCAAAAAAGAGAGGAGCTACGATTGTTACGATCGACCCTGTTTATACAGCTACTGCCAAAAAATCTGATGTGTACGTGCAAATCAACCCAGGTACAGACGGAGCTGTGGCATTAGCGATTGCAAAATATTTATATGAAAAAAAGGAATTGGATGAGCTGTTTATAAAGGATTATACGTTGGGATTTGATGTATTTCTTAACTATATACAATCACTAAAAATGGAAGAACTATTGAAAGAATGTGGGCTTAAGCTTGAAACGATAGCTGCGATTGCAGATACATTAGCTGAAGGGAAAAATGCAATTGTTTGGGTTGGTTTTGGTCTTCAGAGGAATATAAACGGAGGGCAAAATATTCGGGCCATTCATGCCTTAATGGCCATGACAGGAAATATCGGAAAACAAGGTTCCGGTGTTTTATATGCTCAAATGGGGAGCCTCGAGTTTTCAAATCAGATAACCAGTTATTTTAATCATGGATTTACTAAAGGCAACTGCTTCCGTTCAATTGATATGAATGATTTTGCTAGTGAGCTTCAGGAAACAGAAAATCCTCCCATCAAAATGCTATGGATCTCATGTCGTAATTTACTTACACAGAATCCTGACCAAAAGCTGTTGCAAAAAATGTTGTCCTATTTAGAGCTAATCGTAACTGTCGATCAGTTTCTAACTCCAACAGCTCAACTATCAGATATTGTTTTACCGACAACGACTAATTTTGAAGAATGGGATATTGTTCCAAGTTATTGGCATTATTGGATTGGAATCAATGAGCCAGCCATTAAGCCTTATTATGAGAGTAAAAGCGATTTAGAAATTGTATGCCTGCTAGCGAAAAGGTTAAACGAGTTAAGGCCAGGTTTTTCAACATTTCCTTATGATAAATCGGTGGAGGTTTTTATCGAAGAAGAATTTACGAATGAAATATATGAAAAATTAGGGATCTGTCATTGGCAGGAATTATTAGATGGTCCGAGACTGTTAGAGGTTCCAAAAATTGCATGGGAAAATAAACAATTTGAGACACCATCTGAAAAATTCGAATTTTGTTCAGAGCGAGCCCTGAATAATGGAAAATCACCCATTGCTGAGTATTTTGTTTCAAATCCTACAGATAAAAAGAATATGTTCTTATTACTCACCAATCATGGTCAGTTTGATTTAAATTCTCAATTCAAAAATTTGGACTTAATTCAAAGTGGAAAGAAAGAACCAATCGTTTATATTCATCCAACAAGTGCATCGAAAAAAGGGATAAGAAATGATTCGCGCGTTTCCGTCTATAATGATCAGGGTGAGATTAAGTTGAAGTGCCGTCTATCTCATGAAGTCCACCCTTCCATTTTATTGGTTCAAGCGAACCATAGTTTAGTAAATAGGCTCATCTCGTTCACCCCAACAGATATGGGAGAAGTTGCAACAGGAAACCAAGGAATGGCCTTTAATAGTGTGTATGTAAATATAAAAGAAATATAGCGAAGGTGCTTATACTCCCACTGACTAAACGTGTTATGTATCGGGGGACAGGCACCGTTTTTAAAGTGATAACGGAATAAATATTTAGTGAAAGTGGTGGGGAAATAAGGAACAGAAACAAGTTAAAGATGAAATAAAGAGGATTTTATCTGAACATCGTCTTGGCTCGTTGAGCACTATGAAAGGGGATCAACCATATTCTCGATTAATGATTTTCCGAAATGAAGAGTTTTTGTTATATACAATTTCGAATAAGCAGACTGAAAAGGTACAAGACATTCTAAAAAACAGCAAGGTTCATATTCTTTTAGGAAGTGAAGGTGCTGGCTTTGGGAAGCCGTATTTGGAAATTACGGCAGTCGCATCTCTTCATGATGAATAAGAATTAAGAGATCATTTTTGGTATGATAATTTCTTGAAATATTTAACAGGACCGGCGGATCCGAATTATATTGTGATTCGATGTGAGCCGAAAACAATTCGTCTGATAAACCATCCTGATTTAGCCAGACCGTATACTCTAACTTTAGGATAGATGTTATAGTTATGCTTCCTATTTTGAAGCCTTTTTTTACAAAACATAAAAATGATAGGTGATGATTCTTATATCTTATTAAACCCACAAAGAAAGTATGAATTATCAAGGCTTGGATAATAGGAATTTACTTATTGTCTGGTATTCTTAAAGGAGTCAATGATGAAAGAAAAAGGCTGTATTAAGCGTGGGAGTATAGAGGCTAAGACTTAGGAGATTGCAACAACTGGAACTGGGCTATATAAGATATTTGATATCCAACATAAACGTTTTAAAGTGGTCTATTGCACAAACTGTGGGTTTTCTGAATTTTACAATATGAATGCTTCTGGTGTTTCTAATGTCATTGATCTTTTCTTTGGATGATATTCAAAGGAGAGAGGAGAGGTGGTCACTTTAATCAGTGAGGAGCTCTCCATTTTTTTTGAGTATTAGAGGTCTACATCCCAAATGAAAATAACATCTTTCCTTCGATTCTATTCTCTGGAATTGTTCCAATGTTGGAACTTCTGCTGTCTAGACTTTCTCCAGGCTCTCGATTATCACCCATAACAAAATAGGCGCCATCAGCAACCCGTTGTTTTTCCATATCATTTGCTATACCAACTGTGAATTCTTCATCTATTGGATTTCCATTCACCAAGACTACACCGTCTTTAATTTCAATCGTTTCATTGGGTAAAGCAATCACTCTCTTAATGACATCAAAGCCATTTTCGTCTTGAAAAATAACGATGTCGTTTCTTTCAATTGTATAAAATAACTGGTTTGATAACGTAATATTATTATCATTAAGAGTGGGAGCCATCGATTGTCCACTAATGACTGTAATCCCAATGGCAGAATGAGAGATGAAAAAGATGATCGCTAGAATGAATAGAAATCCTAGCCAATTTGACAAGCTTCCTTTTTTCTTATCTGTTTTCCCCATTTCTAATTGATTTGCATCAACTGGATTTAAATCGACTTCCAACCTCATTCACCTTCCACCTTCCGTCATTTTATTTTGTTTCTTTTGAAATACCCATATCCTCATCGGGCAATTCTGAATCCTCGTCTGAGACTACCGCATGTTGGGGAGTAATAGCATCTATCTTACTTTTTGCTTCTTGAATAATGTCAGCCAACTCACTAGCTACCTTATTTTTTTCATCTGACTGGTCAATATCAATAGAGTTGATAAGTTGGTCTGCATGCTTTTGAATTTCTGAAATACTGTTTGCTTTCATCTTATCAGTGTAATTCTCCAATTGGCGCTCCGCATTTTCTATTCCTAACCGCAACTCTTCTTTTAAACGTTCTGTTTGAATTTCTTGTTCTATCGCAACGGCTTCTTCAATCTCTGCAATTGAGTTCGAACGTTCAGTCTGAAACCAACTCGATAATAGAGAATGAATATCTTGTCCGGCAAAAGCAACATTGACACTACTTCCTACTATTAATATTAAAAAAAGAGCTCCAACTAGGAATTTTTTACTTTTTGGATTAAACATTGGGCATCCTCCTTTGCTAAAAGGTTAGGACCTAAGTTTTTAGGCCCTAACTTGGATTTATTAATTATTGATTCCAGAAACCAATGTGTCTAAGCTAGCTTTTGCATCTTCTTCAAGTTCTTCCGCCTTTGCAACAATCAGTGCTTGTTGCTCTGCTACAAGTGTGTCTAAAATATCCTCAACTTGCTCCCTTAAATCCCCGATATGCCAATCTACTTGATTTTTAAGGTTGCGAGTTGTATATTCTTCCGCAGTATCTAATGAAGCAGAAAGTTCTTCTTTAGCGAGCCTAATCGCTTCTTCTAATTCTGAAACAGCTCTTTCTTTAGCATCTGTTAATCCAGTTGTGACAGAATTAATTGCTTCAGTTCCAGCATTTCCCGTCTGTGCTATTAAGTCACGATTTGCATAGTTGAATGCTTCATTACTAGCTTGTTGAATTTTATAAAAACCTTCTAAAAATACGTCTTCATAAAATTGTTGTCCCATTTGCCCCAAGATTTCTTCCTTTGTACCTTCTAATGATTCAATGTGACTATTCTTCGCAAGTTCAATTGCACTCGAACTACTTTCTAATTCTGAATCACCTGTTTGAGAAATTTCCGTTAATCCAGCTGCTTTCTTAGTGTTGTATTCCTCTAGCAAACTAGGAATTTTTCCTTGGGTGTAAGCTCCAACGTCTCTTTGAACGGATTCCACAGTTTTATTGAACTGTGCATCATACCAACTTTTCAATGCTTCGCCTGCATCTGTGTTTGCGAAAGCCATCCCTACGCCTGATACCAATCCAACCGTTACGACTCCAGCTACTAATTTTCCTTTTAAGTTCATGATTAAAAACTTCCTTTCATCATATGATTTTTATATTTGTTATTCATTAGAAGCTAATTTGATAGAATTTCTTCAAGAAATCCCTCAATATCTTGAGAAATTTCAACATCAATCTCCTTGCTTTTTTCTTGGGAAAATTCTTGGAAGTCCTGTTTTAATAATTGATCCTTTGTTTTCAGTAATTGAGTATGATGACTTTCTTTATAATCCTCAATGTCCTTCTGTGCATTAGTAGATGAAATGAATAGAAAATGAGTAAGTGCTGCTTCTGTTTCCTTGAATAATGTTCCGATTTGTTCAATTGCAGACTCCTTATAGCTGTCAATTTTATCCGATACAATGTTTGCCACTTTCTCCTGCCTCGTATGGAAGAGCTTTTGATATACGTTATGGAGTCTTTCTCCTGAATCTGTATGGGCATAGATGGGCGAACAGCTTAACAACAGGAAGCAAGTTATAAAAAAAGCGAGAAATTTCTTCAAGTTCACCTTTCCTTCCATGTTCATTAAGTTTTATTTATGTATTCTTTCTGTGTTGTTGTAGATGAATCTAGCTCCAGTGAAGATGTCCCCCCTTTTTAGTTATCAAATTGTTCGTAAATTAGGTGTTTATTCTTTATAACGAACATTTTAATCGTAGTTTAGAACACATTTCTTCTTTTGGAAAACGCCAAAATGAACGAATTGTTCAATATAATGAAAAAAATGCTCTGATTTTCACCGAATATCTCCATATATCTTAAAATTTCAAAATAATGAATATTATTATCTTTATAATGAACAAAACAGAATGACAATTTTTTAATAACATTAAAAGTCAATACTCAATATTACCTACAATAATGTTAACAATTAATAAATAATGTTTTCTTTTTATAAAAAATGTTGACATTTTTTATAGTGTTATATACAATTCTTGTGAAAGCACTTCCAAAATTATAAATTTAATTAAAATAGGTGGTGATAATGACATGTCGAATAATATCGATACTATAAAAAGTAAAACAGTGTCAAATATATTAGATAGTATAAGAAAAAAAATAATTCTCCAGGAATACAAACCTGAATCGATGCTTACTGAGACAGAACTTGCAAAGGAATTTAATTCATCAAGGGGAACAATTCGCGAGGCACTTAAAGAATTATCAAGTGAAGGTTTACTAGTTACTCTATCTAATGGTAGAAGAAGAGTTGTTGGAATCTCAGTTAAGTTTATAGATGATCTTTATAGTATGAGAAAGTTATTAGAGTGTAGGGCCGTAGAGGAAATTTTAAAAAAAGAAAATGTGGGCTTTAGTGCTTTAGCAGCAGCAGTTGATGATTTTCAAAAAGTTAATAATGATTCTGAAGAAGGATTTTCCCACGAAAGGGCATTAGTCAATTCAAATTTTCACAGAACCTTAATTGAAATGGCTGATAATATACCGTTAATGAAATGTTGGGTAACGATTGAACCTTTAATTGATGCATTGGCAAATATAAATTCTGTTCATCTAGAAACAAAAAATCATCAAGTAGACTATATTGATACCCATAAAGAAATTTTTAGATTACTAATTTCAAAAGATTCTTCTATTGTTGATTATATTAGTTATCATGTTGAGGCAGCAAAAAATGATACTTTAATTGGGTTGGGGAAAAATGGTGTATTTAAATGAGCATAAATAAGGGGGGATTAAGATGAAAAAGGCATTCTTGTGGTTAGATAAACATCTAGAAGAGGTCTTTATGGTAGTTTTTTTAGCTTTAATTGTCATTCTTATGACTGTACAAGTTTTTATGAGATATGTTTTAGGGAATTCGCTGTCATGGTCAGATGAATTAATTCGCTATGCATTTATTTGGTTTGTATTTTTAGGAATAGGCTATGGAATTCGTACACAGTCACATCTGAAAATCGATATATTAGAAATTGCGGTACCCAGTTTTAAGAAAATGCTCATTGCTATCCAAGATATTTTCATATTTTTGTTTTGCGTTTATATGATCCTACCGAGCGTAAACGGTATAAATCTATTAATCTCAACTGGTCAAACTAGTCCTGCGTTAGGAATTGATATGTATATTGTCTATCTATCTCTCTTAATTGGTTTTGTATTAGCAATGTTTAGGCTTATTCAAAAATATATTTTAATCATTATAAAAAGGAAGGTTGTATAGAGATGGAGATTGCCCTATTATTTATTGTTTTTTTTGGAATGCTTGCTGTAGGTATCCCGATAGCGTTTTCCATAGGGATTGCAAGTATATCTGCCTCTATGATCATTCCTAATCTTCCTGCATCAGCAGACTATATTTTTAGGACTATGGTTTCATCTATAGACTCAACTTCATTATTGGCAGTTCCGTTGTTTATCCTTTCAGGAATTATAATGGCAAAAGGTGGAATTTCAGAAAAGTTGTTTAATTTTTTTGCTTTCTTTTTAGGAAAAAGGACAGCGGGATTACCAATAACGGTAATCATAACTTGTTTGTTTTTTGGAGCGATTTCGGGATCAGGACCTGCAACGGTTGCAGCTGTTGGTGCAATGTCAATTCCTCTATTAGTTCGTTTAGGTTATGACAAAGTATTTGTAACAGCAATGGTAGCTACTTCAGGAGGTTTGGGTGTAATTATTCCACCTAGTATCCCATTTATCATATATGGTATTTCAACGGGAACTTCAGTAGGTGATTTGTTTATAGCAGGTATTTTACCAGGACTACTAATTGGGCTCTGTTTAATCGTATATGTATATTTTTATTTTAAAAAACATGGTGAAGATAAAGAAAAGTTAATCAAAAACTGGGAAGAGCTTAGCCAATTTGGATTGTGGAAACTCTTTAAGGATAGCTTTTGGGCACTAATGGCACCTGTTATCATCTTAGGTGGAATCTACGGTGGAATCGTAACACCAACTGAAGCCGCTAATATCTCAGTAATTTATGCTTTGATTGTAAGTCTATTTATATACAAAAGTATCAAAGTATCTGACATTTTTAACTTCTTAAAGGAAACGCTTACAATTGCTGCTCCAGTAATGCTTGTTGTTTCAACAGCGTCTGTTTTTGGAAAGGTATTAACAATGATGCAAGCACCACAGATGATAGCAAGTTCCATGGCTAACAATTTTTCATCAGCAGTCGTAATAACTTTAGTAATAATGCTCTTCCTTATTATAGTGGGAATGGTGATGGATACCACACCTGCAATATTAATATTGGCACCCATTTTTTTACCAATAGCAAGTGCAATTGGAATAAATCCAATACATTTTGGTTTAATAATGGTTGTAACCTTAGCAATAGGTTTTGTTACCCCTCCAGTTGGGCTGAACCTATTTGTTGCGAGTTCATTGAGTAAATTATCTGTACTAAGAATAGGTAAAGCAAGTGTTCCATTTATTATTGTATTTATCTTTGCATTATTATTAATCACTTTTATCCCAGAGATCAGTTTAATATTAGTAGGAAAATAGGTAATGAGGTGATAAATCTTTAAATAAAATGGGGGAGTATTTATGGGAAAATTTGTTATGTTAGATAGTCATACATTTTCAAAGGGGAATCTCGATATAACAAAAAAACTACTTATAGAGCAAGGTATAGACGCCATTTTTGCTAATTGTAAAAGAAAAGAGGATATTATTGAACAGGCAAAAAATGCTGATGCAATTGGAATAAACTATTTACACATTGATGAGGAGATTATGTCTCAACTGGAAAAGTGTAAAGGGATTGTTCGTTACGGGATCGGAACAGACACAATTGATATAATGGCAGCTACTAAGAAAGGGATTGCTGTTTGTAACCTACCTGATTACTGTGTCGAAGAGGTTGCTACACATACCATGGCATTACTTTTAGATCTTTGCAGAAAAATAACCTATTTTAATAGAAAAGTAGGAACTGGTATATGGAATAGTGAATACGGTTACGAAATTCATAGAATTAGTAGTTTAACAATTGGGATCATTGGATTTGGAAATATTGGACGGTTGTTCGCTAGCTATGTAAGAGCAATGAATATGAATGTAATAGTGTACGATCCTTACAAAGAAGACAGTGTTTTTGAAGAGTATGGTGTTAAAAAGGTGACTTTAGAAGAACTGTATCAACATTCCGATGTTATCAGTATCCATATTCCACTTAAGGATGAAACATACCATTTAATTTGTAAAGAATCTCTAAATAAAATGAAAGATGGAGTAATGATAATCAATACAGCAAGAGGACCAATCATTAACATGCATGACTTGATTGCTGCATTGAAAAGTAAAAAAGTGATGGGTGTTGGTTTGGATGTACTAGAAGAAGAACCAATCGAACAGAATAATGAATTATTAAAATTTGATAGTGTAGTAATCACACCACATAGTGCCTATAACTCGATTGAGTCATCAGCTATACAACATAGAAAAGTTGCGGAAACAGTCATAGAGTTATTAAAGGGAAAAATTCCTAGCAACACGGTTAATAAAACTAATCTTGATTCTAAAAGTATTATAAAGAAATAGAAGAACTGCGGTATTAATTATTTTAAAATAATCAATAAAGAAAAGGGAGAGGACAATTATGAAGAAGTTTATTTTGATTTTGGGAATAAGTATATTGACGCTTTTTGGATGTAGCAATGACTCGAGTGGTGGAAATGAAACTGAAGATGCACAAACAATCATTTTAACACATGCGTTATCTGAAGATACTACAAACCAAGCTGGAGCTCTTGCATTTAAGGAGTATGTTGAAAATAACTCAGACGGCAAACTCAAAGTGGAAGTTTATCCAAACTCTCAGCTAGGTGGAGATAGAGAACAACTAGAAGGTGTTCAAGAAGGAAGTATTACTGCTGCTCTAACAGGAAGTGCCGTGCAAGTTAACTTTGTCAAGAGTGCGTCGATTTTAGATTTACCATTTGCATTTAGTAGTGTCGAAGATATTATGGCAACGTATAGGGATGAAACGTTATTTAATGCACTTTCCGAAGAATATTCAAGTGCAGGATTTAAACTATTGGGTATTTCCATTACTGACTTTAGAAATCTAACTTCCAATAAACTTATTCGAAAGCCAGAAGATATTAATGGATTGAAAATTAGAACGATGGAAAGTGAATACCATATTGAAGCTTGGAAAGCATTGGGTGCAAACCCTACACCAATGCCTGTTAATGAATTATATACAGCTTTACAACAAAATACAGTAGATGGTCAAGAGAATCCGTTAGAGGTTATCTATGCGCAAAAATTTCATGAGCAACAAAAATATATTACTTTAACTAGACATGTTCCACATCCATTAGTATGGGTCATGAATAAAGAATTTTACGAAGGTTTATCTGAAGAATTACAAACAGTCGTTGATGAGGCGATGGATAAAGCTTTAGTAGCCGCTCAAGATTATCAAGATGAGAACACAGAGAAGATTGAAGCGGAACTTGAAACAGCTGGGGTTGAAATTATTGAATTAACGGATGAAGAACTTGCATCTTTTGCTGATAAGACTAGACCAGTCTGGGATATGATTAAGTCGGATATACCATCTAATGTATATGATGCATTTCTTAAAACATTAGAATAATCATCATGTGAAAATTGCTGATAAAAGAATGAATATGAAAATCAACATGAGTGGAAGAGAAAACAATAAACAGGTAAAGTCTCTTCCACTTCTGTTGTCTTAATGAAAAGAAAATTGGATAAATCCTCTTATACATCGAGTGAGGTATTATCTAAGAGGTGAATTAAGATTGAAATATATTGCGATAGATATTGGGAGTAGTTTTATAAAATTTGCATTATTAGATCTCCATTCTTTAACTATATTAAAAAAACAAAAAACTCGGTCACCTAATCGATTAAAAAACTCAAATGCAAACTATTACGAAATTCCAGCAAAAGAAATTTATGAGATTGTAAAAGAAAAAATAGATGATTATACAGATAATTTTACAAACATTTCTGGAGTAGTATTATCTACACAAATGCATGGTTTTATATATAAAGATTCAGGAACGACAGAGGATATCTATGTGTCATGGCAAGACAATCGATGTTTAAATACCATGGGAAAAAGTGATACATCGTATTTGGAGTATCTTAAAGAACAGATTTCAAATGAAAGTATGATTGATAATGGAGTTTATCTTAAACCATCTTTAGGAATGTGCAATTTATATCAATTGTTATCTGACAAAACAGAAAAAGAAAAAAATGGTGAACTCTATACACTCGGTTCGTATATTATTTCTAATCTAACAGGCTCTAATCTTTGTCATATTACCTCTGCAGCACCATTAGGTTTAGTTAATGTAACAAAGAGAACTTGGGATAATAATATGATTGCAAAAATTGGTTTTAAAAATATTCAATTCCCAAAAATAATAGAAAATGATTTTGATAGTTGTGGTGTGTATTTTTCAAACGGACAAGAGTTAAAGATATTTTCTGATTTTGGTGATCAGCAAGTATCGATTTTAGGTAGCACAACAATTGACAATGATTTAGTTCTTAATATTGCTACTGCTTCCCAAGTTTCATTAATTACAGATACTTTCAACCCAGGTCAATATGAGACAAGACCATATTTTGAAGGGAAATATATTAATACTATTTCCAATTTGCCGAGCGGTAGAAATCTTGAAGTATTTGTTAGTTTTTTTAGTGAATTGCTCGAGAGGATATCTGAACAGGAAGTAGATATTAACCAAATATGGAAGGTAATATTGAAAGATTTTGATTTTAATCCAGAAAATTTGCAAGTAAATATGAACTTTTATGTGACTCCAGATAATGCTAATGGTGGAAACATAATGGGGATTAATTCAAATAATCTTAGGATAAATACACTTTTATCTGCTGCATTTAAAGATATGGCAGAAACATATAATGAAAAATTAAAAATTCTTATTAAAACTCAAAGAGAAAACAATCAAATCATTTGTTCCGGTGGAGTGTCTTGGAAAATACCTCAGCTACTGAAAGTAATTAAAGAAATAACAGGGTATGAAACAGTAACCCCAGAATTTCCAGATGAAGTTTTTGCAGGATTATTTAGAATTGCATTAGTCTGTGGGGGAGTTTGTAAGGATTTAGATGATACTTGGAAATATCAATTTATATTAGAAGGCGATGATTACTATTAATATATTTAGTGATAGATTATTTCAAAAGGAAATCGTGTTAGGTACAATGTTGTCAGAGGTGTATACTCCAAACGTGGTACGGGTATTGAAGCAAGGGGAAATGCAGTTTGTCATCGTTGACTGTGAACATGGTTACTTTGATTATTCACAAATAGCTCAAATTGTGTCAGTTGGTAATGGATTTGGTTTACCAGTTATTATACGTGTTCCAGGTGTTGACAAGGAATTTATTTCTAAGGTACTAGACATGGGAGCTAACGGAATATTGGTACCGATGGTAAATCATGCAGAGGAAGCAAAAGCGATTGTAGAGTATGCAAAATATCCCCCTTTAGGAAAAAGAGGAGTATCAGTTACAAGAGCACATTCAAATTATAATCCAGGTAATTTAAAAGATTATCTTGAACAAACAAACAGAAATACACTAGTCCTCGTTCAAATAGAAACTCAGTTGGCAGTTCGTAATTCAAAAGAAATTGCAGCTGTGGAAGGGATAAACGGTCTAATAATTGGTCCAAATGATTTATCCATGGATTTAGATACGCCTGGTGAAATTCAAACACCTTCAATGGATAAAGCAATTGAAACCGTTGTGCAGGCAGCAGAGCAAAGTAATAAACTTAGCGGTACCATATCAACAAATATGAAATTTTTGCAGAAATGTAAAGAGAAAGGCATGACGTTTTTTAGTTGTAATAGTGAAGTTGGTATGATTTTAAAATCAAGTAAGCAGACGGTTCAACAGTTTTACATTGACTCATTAAAAATTGAATAAGTTATGAATCTATAGATGTTTTATGAAAAATTATAATAACCAAATAGCTATTGCGATGTTTATAATTAGAGAAATTTCTATCATTTAGAAAATGATAATTGGGATTAAATTGGGTTTCCGTGATAGGGCTGGAATCCTAAGCGAGATTTTTTTCAATTAATCAATAAATTTAGTGACGGAAGTAAGTAGTGGAAACAAATTGATAGACAGTAGGATAAGAAAATACAAAATTCTCCTGTATTTATGTCAATTAGACTATTAAGCTAAAAAAGTATTTGACGATATTTTCTAACAATCGCTCTGTTTATGTCAATTTTGTGTAATGTTGTATTAACAGGCGTTATGCTGGCTGTCATTATGCCGATTCATAATCCAGTGTTTAGAGGAAATAAAATGTTAGGTACCACAATGGGAGAGATGTCCACGAATGGTACCTGACCTTTTTTGTATTCCTTTTATTTTGGTCGTGCTATTATTTTTAAAATTTCCATCAAGATAAGCGCTCCTAAGGAAAGTCCGAATGCAATGAGCCACTCTTCAAAGCCAAATACAGCTGGAATGGCAAAGATTTCACGAGCAAATGGTAAAAGGGTAATCCCGTACAGAACAAAACCTAATGCTACAGCACCGATTACATATTTGTTGCTAAATAACCCCGCACCAATCGCTGTTTGTGTAGTTGAACGTGAAGCAAATGTTTGTAGGGTCCGTGAAAGAATTAAAGTTGAAAAGGCCATTCCCACACCTAATTCTGCTGAATGTTGTAATCCGATGTATTGAGCGATGATAACGGCAATTCCGATTAGAGTTCCTCTCGTTAATACCGCTCGCATCGTGCCGCCAGCGAAAATCCCCTCATCAATTTTACGAGGTTTCTTTTTCATGACACCTGGTTCTGATTTCTCCATTCCCAATGCAATCGCCGGTAACGAATCATTCACTAAGTTAATAAACAATAATTGAAGGGCGGTAAAGGGATTTGACCAACCCATAATGACGGCAAATAAAATCGCAATAATTGCCCCTAAATTTCCAGCGAATAGATAACCGATTGCTTTTTTAATATTATCGAATACGGTACGACCGACACTAACGGCGTTCACAATCGAAACAAAATTATCGTCTGTTAAAATCATTGCAGATGCATCCTTGGCAACATCAGTCCCACTTCCCATGGCTATGCCGATATCTGCTTGTTTCAGTGCTGGAGCATCATTGACTCCGTCACCAGTCATAGCCGTAATCTTATTTTTCTTTTGCCAAGCACGAACAATCCGAATTTTATTCTCTGGTGACACACGTGCATAGACAGAAATCTGTTCTAATTTCTCGTCTAATTCTGCTTCAGATAGCGCATCTAGTTCCTGCCCTGTTAGAGCAATATCATTTTCACCCATAAGTCCGATATCTTTCCCAATAGCTTGTGCTGTTGTTTTATGATCGCCTGTTATCATAACCGTTCGAATGCCGGCCTGCTTGGCTTGTTCAATGGAACAATAGACAGCCTCACGAGGTGGATCAATCATGGCAGTTAAACCGACTAAAACTAAATGATGTTCATCATCGTGTTTAATCGTGCTTTTGTCAGTCGGTAGTTGTTTATATCCATAAGCAAGGACGCGAAGTGCTTGGTTTGAATAATCTTCATTTGTTTTTTGAAAAAGCTGTAATAACTCATCTGTTAAAGGTTCTTCTTTCCCATTCATAAGTACATAACTAGCACGGTTAAACATAACATCCGGTCCGCCCTTAGTTAGGAGCATCCTAGAACCATTAATGGTGTAGATCGTTGACATTAATTTTCGGTCAGAATCGAATGGTAATTCTCCTTCTCGTCTGTACTGTTGTCTAATTTTTTCAAAGTGATGAACATAATTAATCAGAGCTACTTCGGTTGGGTCCCCGACTTCTTTTCCTTCATTATTAATATAAGAATCATTACAAAGCACCATAATGTTAAAAAGCATTTCTTCTTCGGAACTCCAATTTTCACGAGCCTTTGGAAGAGAGTCCCTTTTCCCGCTATTTGAGATGAAATAATTAGTAACCGTCATTTTATTTTGCGTTAACGTCCCTGTTTTATCGGTACAAATGACACTGGTGGAACCTAATGTTTCGACTGCTGGTAATTTGCGAATGATCGCATGCTGTTTTGCCATTTTATTTGTACCTACAGATAATACAATTGTTACGATTGATGATAATGCTTCAGGAATCGCCGCAACAGCAACGGCTACTGCAAACATTAATGAATGTAAAATAGCGGTTGTCATATCTTCTGTACTGTCGCCAAACCAGATTCGGCCAACTTCTACTAAAAATATGAGAATGCAAAGGATTAGAATCCCGATGCCGAGCATTTTACTGAATACATCTAGTTTTCGCTGCAATGGTGTTTGTTTCTCTTTTGCCGTCGCAATTAAGCCAGCTATTTTCCCAATCTCTGTTTGTTCTCCCGTACCGATAACAACGAATGTACAGCGACCATAGACAACTAAGGAACTGCTAAACACCATATTTCGGCGATCACCTAAGGCTACCTTTTGCTCAATCGCTTCTTCATTTTTTTCCACAGCTTCTGATTCACCAGTAAGCATTCCTTCATTGACTTTTAACGAACCACTTTCTAGAATCCGCCCGTCCGCAGGTACATAATCACCTGCTTCAAGTAAGACCATATCCCCGACAACAAGCTCTCTAGCGGCTATCGTTTGTCGTTCTCCGTTCCGAATGACTTTCGCACTTGGAGCAGACATATTCTGTAATGCCTCAAGTGAACCTTCAGCCTTTTTCGTTTGGACAACACTAATAACAGAATTAATGATGAGTACAAGAAAAATGATGATCGACTCTACTACTTCTCCAAGGGCTAACTGAACCCCAGCCGCAATTAAGAGAACAATGACCATCGAGTCCTTAAATGTCTCTAGAAATATTTTCCATGTTGGTACTTTTTCTTTCCCTTTTATTTTGTTATAACCATCTCTTTCCAATCGTTTATGTACTTCTTGTTGTGTTAACCCATTTTCTGATGTTTGCAAATGCTCGAGAACCGTTTCTTTACTCTCACGATAGAATTGCATAGGTAAAATGCTCCTTTCCTCATATTTAATATTATTCCTTTATATGCTTTATTTAAATAAGTAAGGCGATTTTACTGGTTTCGTAAATGGTGGAAAGGCTTTTCAGAAGAATTCATTAAGTAGCTACCACTTTCTTTGCATTCCCTTCTACTTCTAAAAATGCACATGGTATACTTAAACTAAATGGAAAATAATTGTTGATTGAGTTCAGTTAGGGGGAGTTTTGATGGGTATTATTAAAGCTGCGGTCGATGCAGTACGTGGAAGTTTAGCAGATCAATGGTTGGAAGTGATTGTGCCGCAGGAGATGAGCGATACGACGGTCATGTCTGTTGGTGTGAAGATGAGGACGAAGGATAAGCGCAATTCTAATAAGAAGGGGACCGATACGACGATCTCCAATGGTTCGGTTATTCATGTGCAACCTAATCAACTTATGTTATTAGTTGATGGTGGACGAATCATTGATTACACAGCTGAAGAAGGTTATTACGAAGTCGTCAATTCATCGATGCCTTCCATTTTCAATGGAGAGCTAGATGAAGCGGTCACAGAGACGTTCAATCGTTTTAAATTTGGTGGCATCCCTTCTTCGTCGCAAAAGGCATACTTTATTAATCTTCAAGAAATCAAAGGGATTAAATTTGGAACTCGGAATCCGATTAATTACTTTGATAATTTCTATAATGCCGAGTTATTTTTACGAGCCCACGGAACGTATTCGATTAAAATTGAAGACCCGATCAAGTTCTATGAAGAAGCGATTCCTCGCAATAAAAATATCGTGGATATCAATGAAATCAATGCTCAATACTTATCGGAGTTCATGAATGCCCTGCAAGCGGCGATAAACCAGATGTCGAGTGATGGCATTCGTATTTCATTTGTCACTTCTCGTGGGATGGAATTGGCCAAATATATGTCCAATGTACTGGATGAGGAATGGACACGACTTCGCGGCATGCGTGTAGAATCGGTTGGAATCAATAGTATTACGTATGATGAGCAGTCACAAAAGCTCATTAATATGAGAAACCAGGGGGCAATGTTACAAGATCCAACTGTCCGAGAAGGGTATGTACAAGGATCAATTGCTCGAGGACTTGAAGCGGCCGGTTCCAATGAAGGTGGGGCGATGAATGGATTCATTGGAATGAGAATGGGGATGCAGGGTTCAGGCGATTTTACTCAAAACGCTTCTGAAACCAATCGTTTTCAAATGCAACAACAAGCTCAGCAACCTGAGCCTCCGAAAAATGCTGATACTTGGCAATGCCAATGCGGCCACAAAAATGAAGGCAAGTTTTGTTCAGAATGTGGAACACCGAAACCACAGCAAGATACTTGGAAATGTGAATGCGGGTATGAAAATAGCGGTAAGTTTTGCTCGAACTGTGGAAATAAAAAGCTTGAGGCATTATCTTGTAAATGCGGATTCACGGCTCCTGAAGGGGCAACGATGAAATTCTGTCCAGAATGCGGGACCAAATTTTAAGAGGTGATTGGCAATGGGGGTTATCGTTTACAAATGCATCAATTGTGGGGGACCGCTTGCTTTTAAGGCAGAAACGCAAAACTGGACATGTGATTATTGTTTAAGTGAATTCAGCGAGCAAGAGGTTCGTGACTTTATCAGCAATGAACAAGTCGGGGCAGAAGAAGTAACTGAGCTAGAGCAGGAATTTCATGAACAAGCAGTCGGATATACGTGTGAAAGCTGTGGGGCAGAAATTGTCACCGATGACACAACAGCCGCAACCTTCTGTTATTACTGTCATAACCCGACGATCATTCCGCGAAGACTGGAAGGGGAATATCGTCCGGAAAAAGTGATCCCGTTTCAATTTAATCGAGAGAAAGCAACAGAACTTTTTATTAATTGGTGTAAGAAAAAACCACTTCTATCGAAACAATTTACAACGGCTTCTGAGCTGGAAAAATTGTCGGGAATTTATGTGCCGTTTTGGTTATTTGATTGTGATCCGATGGGGGAAATCATTGGTGAAGCGACAAAGGTCCGCACCTATACAAGAGGAGATACTCGTTATACGGAAACAAAATATTATCGTTTTCTCCGTGAAGGAAAAGCAATTTTTCAAGATGTACCGGCAGATGGTTCAAGAAAAATGGAGGATGAGCTGATGAGCATTCTTGAACCATACCATTACAAGGATTTAACCGATTTTTCGATGTCCTATTTATCAGGATACTTGGCAGAAAAATACGATATGGATCAAAATGATGTGTACCCAAGAGTGACGGAAATCATGAGGAAAAATATGGGCACATTACTACGAGAAACAGTGAATGGCTATAGCTCGGTGAATGTGAAAAACACGGATATCAGACTAAAGAATGTCAAAGCAACCTATGTGCTGTTACCAGTGTGGATGTTCACCTACCAATTTAATGGGGAGACCTACATCTTTGCGATGAATGGGCAGACCGGAAAAATTGCCGGGAAGTTACCGATTAGCAAAGGTAGGGCGGGAGCATGGTTTGGAGCCGTTTCAGCCGCATCATTCGCAGCCCTTCTGATTGGGGGGCAATTTGTATGGTGAAAAAAATATCCATTTTACTTCTCCTTCTTATTACCTTTGGAACAAGTGCGTTTGCAGATTATGAAAAAGTCTATGATGAGGCACAATTATTTTCAGAAGATGAACGAGCTGAACTCAATGAAAAAGCATTCGCTCTAACTGAAAAAACGGAGATGGATATTGTCATTGTCACGATTGATGATAGTGAGGGGAAACCATCAAGCGAATATGCCCTTGATTTTTATGATGAACATGGCTTTGGCTACAACGGGACATTAGACGGTGTTCTTTACCTATTAAATATGGATGAGCGTGAAGTCTACATTTTTACCAGGGATAAGGGAACTAATTATATCGACGCGAATAGAGTAGAAGAATTGCTCGACTTGGTTTATCCATCTTTAGGGGAAGAGAAGTATAGTGAAAGTGCACATATCTTCCTTGATGAAGTGGAAAAAATGATGGACGCTGGCCCACCTACCGTCTCGGTGCCAGGACATTCAAACTCGAACGCGTCTACTGATTCAGGATATGTCGATACGAACAATGGGTACGCTACGAGTGGAACAACTTGGCTACAGAAACTAGGAATCTATCTCCTCATTTCGATGGCGATAGGAGGAATCACGATTGGCATTATGGCAATGGGAAATAAGGGACGCTCAACCGTCAACGCGAGAACCTATTTACAAGACAACTCCTTCGCGCTTACAAGAAAAACGGATCAACATTATAATACCATTGTCACCCAGCAAAAAATTCCAAAAGCTAATAATAACAGCAGCGGAGGTTCCTTTTCAGGCCGCGCTGGCGGTGGTGGAATTGGTGGAGGCGGCAGGAAGTTTTAATAGCCTGTACCTGTCACCACCCGAAATTTGTCGAAAATATCTCGACAAAACGTGGGTGGTGACAGGCACTTTTTAAGCACTTTGGAATAGATGAAAATGCAAACCAAACGGATCCGACATCATGACACTTTTCTCATTGTAGTCTTGTGTTACCTTGCAACCATTTTCTAATAGAAGTTCCTTGGCCTTAGCAAAGTTCTTAGCGGCTAGCTCGAAAAAGACTTTCTTTCCATCATTCTCTTCAATGAAGAAATTCCGCCCGCCAAAGGTGAGCTTTGTTTCCGAATCATTAGAAGAGGCTTCAGTCATTCCTAAAATATTGGTATAAAACGCAACCGCTTCTTCTTGATTCTTCACTTGAATGGCAATATTATTGGTCAAATCGAAATCAGACTTTTTGTTGATTTTACGTTTCGGATGGTAGCCTTTTTGACCAGATGGAAGTAAGTCAAATAAGTACCAAACAGAGCAGAATTCATCTCCAGGTCCAAAAGGGGCATCAGCGACATGATAGATCTTTCCATCCGCATCTTTTTGGAAAGTGGAGACACCTGGATATTGATAACCATCTTTTTCAAAACCTAAATCTACTTTGAAAGTCGTACCCTTCGTGGAAACCATCGGAAACTGCCACTGGCGTTCGGCTGCATAGGCATCCTGAATTTCTGGTGCATCAGGAGTGGCTACAACAAAGGCAGCTTTTTCAATGATATGAGGATAAACGCCATTAAACCCATCTGCCCACATCGTGCAGTAAGGGCATGATTTCCCCATATTCTGGATCACGATTAATTCATCTTTATCACCGAATAAAAAAGAAAATAAACAAAAATTGGTATAATGAAAAAAGTAGATCTAAATCAAAAAATGAAAGTTAAATTTGAATCAATATTTTACAAAGGACGGATGAAAATGCCGGTTTATAATAAGTTAGTTCGAGATAAAATACCTGAAATTATAAAATCAGCGGGTAAAGAATGTCGCACAAAAGAGTTAATCGAATTTGAATACATAAAAGAGCTAAAAATCAAATTAATAGAAGAAGTGAATGAATATCAAGAGGCAGAAACAGATGAACAAGCTATAGAGGAGCTTGCTGATATATTAGAAATTATTCATAGTCTAACTACGGTTCATGGTGGAGATTTTGCTACATTAGATGCTATTCGAATGAAAAAATTTAACGAACGAGGTGGTTTTCAAAAAAAGATTCTCCTGATTGATGTGGATGATCACCGGTAGAAGAATAACTTAATTTTGTGACATGTTGCTGTAGGAGGGTTCTGTGTGAGTTATAAGTTAAGGCTCTTTTCGCAAATATTGTTGCTTTTCAATCATTCTTGCGAAAATAAAGAACCCTTTTCCCTTGCAAAAAAGATAAGCTAGTTGCGAAAAGTGCCGCGCAAAAATAATGTGTGTCGCGAAAATTAGTACGAGGTGTAAATGTCGGCTTCTGGACATTTACAAAAAAAACCTCAGTCATTACGAAAACAACGTAAGTTAAAGATAGGTGAGTTGAGAGAGGAATATTTAACTGACGAAGAAATCTGGAGAATATTCACAGTCGTTTTATCAAGTAAGTCGGTTAAGTCCTCAACTTATAAATATGCTCTAATCAAATCGATAATAGAAAACTTGTACCAGATAAATGATCAGTTTGAACTTAATTATGACCAATTAGCTTACTCATTTACAAAAATTTATTGGAATTTAATTGTTCACCATAATTTGTTAAACCAAAACAGAGGAAAAACTGCAAAAGTCGTATCAATAATTAAAGAGGAACAAACCAAAAACGCCATTCCTTCCGAATTGATTTTTGATAAAATCGATGATTCATTACAAATCAAGCTTGTTAGTAAAGTTAAATCAACAATGAAAGAGAATGTTTATGGTGCATTATATGGGGATACAAGGGGGAAGTTCTACGCATTTGAACATAAACAAGAAATTCTAAGGCTAAATCCTGCTGTACATGGGTTTATGTTGAACTATCAAAGACTTATCGTAAACCTGACAAATTATCATATAGCAGCAATGATTGAAGAATTAAATGAAGTTCCAAGCATCAATTATCTCCTTGGAAAGGTAGAGAGTATAGCAAAACGATCATCGCTACGTCCCTTTGAGAAAATTCTGGTTACATATTTTAACTCAGAATGCTTTTACTGTAGAAAGAGTCTAACAGGATTAAAAAGAGAAACACATGTGGACCACTTTATTCCATGGTCGTTTGTACAGTCAGATCAAATATGGAACCTCGTCTTATCATGTAATAAGTGTAATAGTTTAAAGAGTGATAAGTTGCCGAAAAGAAGTTATCTAGAAAACATCATTGAGAGAAATAATGAATTATATGGTAAAAAAGAGGATGCTACAATAATGAATCTGATGAAAAATTATAAGCAGAAAAAGATCATTATGCTTTACGATTACTCGGTTAAGAATGGATTTGATACCATATGGACGCCATGAAAATTTATTTAGGTGTGCTATTTTGATTTTGATAGGGGAGTATACTAGTGTTGTGTATTATTCCAAGATTCAAAACACACCCAATATTCAAATTTTAGTTCGTGAGCGCATAAAAAAACCTTTACAATGGAAGTACAGGTGGTTCCTGCCCAAATCCAACGTAAAGGATATCCGTTATGGACAAGAATCAAGAAATAATCTTTCTTGGTTATCCAAATTATGGAGATGGAAACTCCCTATATTTAAATAAAGGACAATTAGAACAATATCACTCTCATTTTATGCCTAATTCTTTAAATTTGGAAACTGGAGAATTAGGCGTTAAGCAAGAAAGAGTTGCGATACCGGATTGTAACTGGCAATAGTGGTGGTCCGGTTATTAATTTGCAGAATGAGGTTATTGGAATAGCCACAAAAGGATTTAAAGACATTTCACCGAATTCGAAAGATGATTCTACTGCGGAGAGCGTGATAGTAAAAATTGAAGATGTTTTGAGCGTTTCTTCAGAAATAAGTAAAATTTTAGCGTGAAAACAGAAAGCATCATCTGCAAAATTGCAGCTGAAAGTATAAAAGATTCCTTTCCTCCTTTGTATTGTTCATGAATATATTTGTTTTCGCAACAACAGAATCCTCATACATATAGATCTCCAAATATATCTTTTGCATGTTAAATAAGCCAACAAGTTTTCTGACTATCAAAAAATGATATAATAAATATAAAAGTAAGAATGAACCGGAGGCGCATATGAATGAAATGGTCTGAAGTTCGTCAGCATTTTCCAGAACGGTGTGTCTTAGTAGAAGCTTTAAAATCAGACACAAGAGGAAAAGAAAGAGTGATTGAGGAAATGTCAGTGATTGATGACTTTGAGAACGGCAATGCAGCATGGAAAGTTTACAAAAAACTCCATGCAGAAAATCAAAGCCGTGAATTATATATCTTTCACACTAATAATGAAGAAATTAAGGTAATAGAGCAGCCATATATAGGGGTGCGAAGAAGAGTATGAAATTTGAAATGGCTGATCATTTACCTCGAGTCACTGTTGAGATTGAATATAGTGGTGTGAAAAAGGTATTTAGTAACGTACTTCTTGATACTGGCTGCTCTTCAACTATTTTAGATACAGATTTGTGTGAAGATATCGGGCTGATGCTCGATTTAGAAAATGCCATTACACGAAAGGTGTATGGGATTGGAGGAACTGAAATCTGTATCGAACAAAAAGTAAGCGGCATGACAATAGAAAAGTTTCAACTTAATGACTTTACCATACAGCTTGGTGATGTTAGAGAGATGCATGGATTTGACGGAATCATAGGCAGTGATTTTTTTCTAGCAAATAAATTAATCATCGACTTTGAAAATATGGAGGTACGAAATAACTAGGTTCAGGTAAACACCACTACATCAATATTTATCTGCCATCACCATCCAAGCCATGTTAAGTGTGTGGCACACAACTCGTTCTAAAAGAACTCTTTCAATTCTTGATTCAACTGCTTTGTTTGACTAGATTCACGACCGTTAGCGTTTAGGCAGGACTCCCGCCATACTTCAATCTGTTCTTTATATAATCCTTTTTTTCGACAATTATCTGCTAGATTTGCTTGATTCATTGCGTACGTTTCCATGACAACAAAAACTTATCTTCACTACTCCACTGTTCAGTTCAGAACCTTGTCCATCTCCAAGAGTGGGGTTTCCAGCTATTCTAGCCTCTTTTATTTCCTCCTTATATCGTTTCCCATTATTACTTCTCATGTCAATCGACCTCCGTGTATAACTTAAACCATCTACTAAAGTTCTATTCCCTGAAACGAAAATGGTTCTGATATCAGATTAGTTTTAAGACGAATTTCTAAATGTAAGTTTTTGCAAGAGTTTAGTTCTTATGTAAATCCTGTCGCAATTCCGAAGCCCAATCCCAAAGCCCGCTCATGTGAAGCAAAGACCAGGACATTAATGCTGTATAAAGATTGAAGCGCGTGCTGATTAGGGACAGCTCCACACTAAGAAGCTGTTCAATTTTATGGATGCGATAATAGAGTGTATTGACGTGTATGAACAAATTCTTAGCCGTTTCTTTGAGGTTGAAATTAGAATTTACTAGTTCAGTGAGTGTCGTAAGTAAGCAACCTTCATTCTTCTTATCATAGTTGCAGAGTGGTTCTAGAGTATTCTGACAGAATATTTTTATGACATCCAAATCCTGAGAGAAAAGAGGAGTAAATGTTCCAAGATCTGAGAAAGATTGGATTTCAGCCTTGGTTCCCATAACAAGAGGATAGTGGAGAGCGATTCGTGCTTCTTCGCAGCTTCTACGCAAATGATAAAGCGAATGAGGCTTGCCGCGACCGAAAGATGCAGCGACGTGGTAATTTTTTTCCAAAGCAGTCTTGAAAGGTTCAATCCCCACCGCCTTTGACCCATCTGGAAATATATACACTGCCATTCCGAGCTGAGGGCAGCTGATCATGAAAGCTTCCGGAGCAATTCGCTTTAAAAATTCACGGGAATAGGACATGATCGCGGTCCACTGCTTACTGTTTTTTACATCCTTTACCTCCATTACAACGACAAAATAAGCATGATCCGCAGCTAGCTGGTAATTGCCAAGCGCTAGGATATCGGTTATATTGGCTGTACTTTGACCAAAGAGATATTCATACATTTCCTGTTCGAAAACAACATGATCATTCTTCGTTTGATTCATTTGGGAAAAATAACATTTAACAGCTAGTTTCGCTTGCTTCAGTATTGAGAGGACTAGTGGAACCTGTGTGGCAGGAAGGTTCCTGACAATAATATACGCGTTGGAATAGCTGCATATAATACGATAATACAAGCATTTCTCCGTTTTAGAATAAAGATAGTCATTTTGAGTAAGGTTGGGGAGCGTGATAAAGGAATCATCAATTTGCTTCATATTAGGCAAAATGTATGGATAGTGAATGAACCCTCTACAATCGGTGACGATGATTTGCCGACCGAGTGTCTTTTCTAGGTAAGAACCTACATATGGTAATCCATTATCAAGCGTACCGTCGACTAATTGATAGATATCTTCTTTGACTACTGACATTACGCATCACCTTTCTGAATATAAACATATCAATTTCTATTTCATTTGTTCATACATGCAAAAATCATGCCGATTTATAAAAAAGGCTCTAAATAGCGTCATATCAAGCTTTTAAAGAATAGTATTTTCAGTTAAGGCCTAATTGTCTCTGTGAAATCTCGAATTATGCCGGAAAATAATACAATAATTCTCATATTAAACGGTAATATTTCCTTTTTTGTTACAATTTGCATCGTAGTCCTAGCATTTCATGCCATATAATAGCGTTATAACAAGCTTATCCAACAACGAAACATACTACATACCGAGTTTCACTAGGAGGATTTATATGAATAACACTGATTTAATACTCAGTTCGATCATCCGCAATAGTGAACAATCTGTTTTCACTCAGAGCATTCGAACTGAAGATAAGATCTACATCGAACGGGTCAAACAATTAAAACTAGAAATCCTCAATGGGGATGTAGATCCGTCAGAAGTCGACCTCGTCCAGCCAGAAATTGTAGACTCCTGGATTCGTTCCCATAATTATGGACTTGAGGTTAATCAATCCCCGCGAATGAGTCCAGTCGTTCCGAAAGAGGATTTGGATAATCTACTCGTTGAAAATCGTATTCTCATTAATGCTACTCTTACAAGTTTGCGCCAATTTGAGCCTTTATTGCATACCAACTACGATATTTTTCTTTCCGACCCCAACGGTGTCTTTCTGCTCACTATGCTCGGGAAAAACAATAAAATAGCTTACGAGATTTTCAATTTGATGCCAGGGGCAGTTTGGAACGAGCAAACGATTGGCACCTCCGCCATGAACTTAGCCACTGTCTTGAAACGGCCTATACAAGTCTGCGGGCCGGAAATTTACCTTGACGATTTCCAAGACGTAGCCAGTTCTTCCGCTCCTATTTTCGATATCAAGAACAATTTAGTCGGAATTCTGAGTATCGCTACTGTCAATTTCCAATGTGTGAATTCTTTGAATTTGAGTCTCGCCGCCTCGATCGCCACGCTGATTCAGAAAGAATTTCAGCTTACTTTGTATAAGGAAATGGATAAAGCTATCAATGAA
This sequence comes from Robertmurraya phoenicis, assembly GCF_047302285.1. GTDB lineage: Bacteria > Bacillota > Bacilli > Bacillales > Cytobacillaceae > Robertmurraya. The sequence goes on along the minus strand of NZ_CP154845.1, from coordinate 3,718,048 downwards.
GTTTCGGATGAAGCACTAATCACGATCGACAACCGTGGATCGATCATCTATGCCAGCCAAGCTGCTGTCTCTTTGTTCCGGCATGTGGGCAGCAGCTTGATTGGCCGGCCGCTCGACAGCCTCCTCGGCGAACAGCCCAAGATAAAGAAGGCGCTTAAATCCAGCCAGTCCTTGTCCAATAATGAAGTAACCATACCTAAGCTCGGCCTATTCCAATGCTCGGTCCGTCCTATCAAAGATCATCAAGGCAGCCGATTCGGCTGTCTCATCTCCATGAAACGCAACAAGCGGGCCTATGTCACGGAAAAAGGTGACCCTTTTGCAGCTATTATCGGCTCTTCTGCATCGATCAGAGAAACTGTCTCATTGGTCCGACGTTTTGCTAGGAGCGAATCCAATATCCTGCTCCAAGGCGAAAGTGGGACCGGCAAAGAACTATTCGCGCGTGCTATCCATAATATTAGCCGCCCTAACCGTCGGTTCGTCGCCGTAAACTGTGGATCCATCTCAAGAACCTTAGCCGAAAGCGAATTATTCGGTTATGAGGGTGGCTCGTTCACGGGAGCGGAACGTCATGGTCGCCTAGGGAAAATTGAGTATGCCAGTAACGGTACTTTGTTTCTAGATGAAATTGGCGAACTCCCCTTGGAACTCCAGCCGCTCTTGTTACGTGTATTAGAAGACAAACAAATTGTGAGGATCGGCGGCACCCGCCCCATCCAGACAGACTTTCAGCTTATCGCCGCAACAAACAAAAATTTATTGGACCTCGTGAAAAAGGGCCAGTTTCGAGAAGATTTATATTATCGGTTTGCTATTTTCAAAATTGTCATCCCACCCTTACGGGAACGAGGGCAAGATATTCTGCTTCTCAGCGAACATTTCCTGTCCGCTCTAGCTCAAAAACGAGGAATCCCTTCCGCGACATTGAACCGAGCAGCTAAAACCATCCTGCTGAAGTATTCCTGGCCTGGAAATGTACGCCAATTAGAGAATTGTCTTACTTATGCCGCCAGCATTACCGATGACGGCATTATCCGGCCGGAAAACCTGCCTGAAGAAATCCTACTCACCTCAGCATCGAGCGAAGAAATACACGTTCATGATGCAGAGATGGAAAGGATCAGACAGGCCTTGCAGAATTCCGGTCATAATGTTTCCGATGCTGCTCGGGCCTTAGGCATTAGCAGGGCGACCCTTTATCGTAAAATCAGACAATATGGTCTCTAAAAATTACTTTATCATTTTTGTAATATGGGGATAGCACACTTTAAAGAAGCAGAACATTGATGGTTGCTTCCGTAGGAGTGTGCTTTCTTATTGTATACAACATCTAAAGAAGTTTGGAGGTTCCTCCAATGACAATTCAATCCATACTTACTAAGATTAAATTGTGAAAATGATCACAATATTTTTTATCTAGGGGGGAAAACCTTGAAACAATTATTTGACTTTACTGGTCAGGTGGTTCTTATCACCGGTGCAAGATCGGGTATCGGCCAAGCAGTGGCTGTGGCCTTTGCGGAGCGGGGTGCTAAATTGGTTTTAGCCGGACGTAGCCACTGTGATGAAACTCTGGCCCGTATCAAGGAAGTAGGCGGCGAAGCAATCTTTGTAAAAGGAGATGTAAGCGTTTCCTCAGATGTGCAGAATATCGTCAATACGACAGTGAAAACGTACGGGCGCCTCGATGTGGCCTTTAACAACGCTGGTCTTTTGCCAGTGACGGCCAATATTGCGGAGCAGACCGAAGAGGATTTTGACAAAATCATAAATGTCGACCTCAAGGGATTATTTCTATGTATGAAATATGAAATACCCGAAATGCTGAAGCAGGGTGGTGGTGCGATCATTAACAATGGCTCAGTGGTCAGTCTTGTCGCAGACCCGGGAATGGCCCCCTATGTGGCTGCCAAGCATGGTGCCGCGGGACTTTCCAAGGCTGCAGCCCTCGAATACGCCAAAGATAATCTGCGTATTAATGTAATCGCTCCCGGCTTTACAGCGACAGAAATGACTGCTCCTTGGATGGATGATCCGGAAATGAAGGAATTATGTAAGTCATTCAACGCAGCCAATCGCATCGCTACTCCAGAAGAAATAGTGGGTATCGTCCTGTTACTGGCATCTCCAATGGCTTCTTTCATGACAGGTTCTGTCTATTCTGTGGATGCGGGACAAACTGCACATTAAATATAAGAGAAATGGGGAGTCCGATGAAAATCATCGTTGTATTTAAATGGTCAAGAAACCCACAGGACGCCCGAGTGGGAATAGACGGGAGTGTTGACTGGCAGGGCGTGAAAATGTCAGCAAGCGATGACGACCCAACGGCAATGGAGATAGCTTGTTCAATAGCAGACGGTGGGGAAATTATCGGTCTAACGATAGGTGATGGTGACGTTGCGTATGCTGCTTCTCGAGGAGCAGTGCGTACCGTGACGGTTACTGATGCTCAGAGTGAGGTAAATAGCTCTGTGACAGGTGCCATTCTTGCAGCAGCCATTCGTCGCATTGAAGAAGTTGATGCAGTGCTTATCGGCGATTCAGTTTGGGATTACGGCGTGGTTTCCGCATTAGTGGGACAGCTTGATTGGCCGGCTGTAGCCGGAGTTATTTCGGCATCAACAGAGCAGGGGAATCTGCAAGTGACACGAAAAGTGGGCAACTCTTCCCAAGTACTTGAAGTGAAAAGCCCTGTGGTATTAGCTGTTTCAGCAAGTCGGGCAGAGCAGAAGGCACCAAGCATGAGGGAAATACTAGCAGCACGGAAAAAGCCTATAGAAAAATTGACATTGGCTGATTTAGGTCTTAACTTCGAGAATACTGTTAATTCCAAGGGAACGAAACTCCCTTATACGCCTCCTGCACGAATTATAGATGGAAGCGACCCTGTAATCGCAAGCGAACAGCTAGTTGCTGCTCTGCGTGCAGACGGCATATTGTGATAAAGAAATCAGTGCCGAAAGTCCTTGAAACTAAAAGGAGAATGAGGTGAATCTATATGGATATGAATAGCTGGATTATTATTGTAGACGAACGTCGGGCCGGCGGTATGCTTGATGCAGCCCGCAAGCTTGGCGGCGAAGTTGTAGCGGCTGTTGTGGGGCCGCGTGCTTTGGCAGATTCCATGGTCGGATTAGGTTTTGACCGGGTGCTTTGCTTTGAGACAGCAGAGGGCATTCCTGCGGATGCTTATGCTACGCAGGTAGCACAAGCGGCTGAAGGTGCTGCTCCCGGAGCGGTGCTAGCGTCTGATGCACCTGTTGGACGTATACTTCTTGGTGCTGTCGCAGCAAAACTGAATGCTACCTTAATCGGTGCCGTTCGTGTTCTAACTGCAGATGACGAGAGTATTGTAGTAAGCAGGTCCACGGCAGAAGGCAAAGCCTTAGCAGACATTGAGGTTCAGGGTGTACTTGCCGTGATTTATGATGGGGAAGACATGGATGTATCTTCCACGCATACTACCCCAGTGGAACTCATGAAAGTTGAGGATCCTGGCACCTCGCTAAAATTGCTAGAAACCATCGAGACCGGTAGAGACAGCTCTGGATTGTTGACAGCATCCCGTGTTGTCGGTGTAGGTAGGGGCTTGAAATCTAAGGATGACTTGAAGCTAATTGGGGAACTAGCAGAAGCAATGCAGGCAGAAACAGGTTGTACATTACCTGTTTGCGACGATATGCGTTGGTTTACTTCACAAAGTGTCGTCGGATCATCTCATAACCAGATTGCACCAGATCTTTATATCGCTGTTGGCATTTCTGGGCAGCCGCACCATGTGTCTGGCGTTAGTGACGCCAAAGCAGTGGTGGCCATCAACAATGATCCAGATGCAAGAATATTCAAAAACTGCAACTATGGTATCGTTGGTGATTTGTACAAAGTCGTTCCTGCGCTTACTGAGGCATTCAAGAATATTGGAGCGCCCGTAGCATAAAAAAACATTAATAATAATTATAGGGAGGAAAATGAACATGGCTAATGAGAAAATCTCTTTTGACGTAGAATACGATCTTGTCGTTATTGGTGGAGGAGGCTCAGGTAAATCTGCGGCTCTTACAGCAGCTCAAGGAGGTTTACGTGTTGCATTGCTAGAAAAGATGGCAGAAACAGGTGGATCTTCGATTTATGCAGAAGGAACTGCTGCTTTTGAATCTATTGAGCAAAAAGAACGTAAAGTACCAGATCATGAGGGAAAACATTTTCCTACACGTGAGGAAGCTTACCGTCGCTATATCGATTACAGCCATCATCGTGCTAATCCGGATGTTGTCCGTATGCAGGTGGACAACACAGCGGAAACAATTGAAATTATGAGAAATATGGGAATCGTTTTTACTGATGTAACAATTTACGCATACGACCAGCCACATGAACTTTACAGCTTCCACAGACCAGATGGTTTAGGAGCACGTGTTCAAGAAGTGTTATTGCGTAACTGCCTCAATGCAGGAGTGGATATTTTCACTTCAACACCAGCTAAGAAGATCTTAATGGATGACGGAGCCGTTGTGGGTGTTCAAGCTTTGGATTCAGAAGGAAACATCATGAACGTCGGCTGTAAGGCAGCCATTATCGCCTCTGGTGGCTTCGGTAACAACCCAGACATGTGTGAGAAGTATTCATGGTTATATCGTACTGCTCATGACACTTATCAAAGTGTGCCTACAGAAAACACAGGCGACGGACTAAGGATAGCACTTGAAGTTGGTGCTGACACAGAAAGTTTAGGCGCCTTAATGATTATTCCTTGTGCTCGTACGAAAACTCTTACTTCCCATGTAAGCGGTGCTGGCTCTCAACCTGTTCTATGGGTAAACAAAACTGGCCGCCGTTTTGCTAGCGAAGAAGTGGCGATGAGCTTTGCTGATGCTGGTAATACAGTTGCTAAGCAGCCAGATGGAGTAGTGTATTCTATTATTGACACTGATACTGTAAACCATCTCATGGTAGATGGCTCTGACATCGGCCTTGGTGACTTCATTGAGTATCACCAGAAGCTTACAAGTCTTCAGGAAGAACTTGATCAAGACGTGGCGGATGGAATTGCATTCAAGGGAGAAACAATTGAGGAATTAGGTAAAAACCTTGGACTTGACCCAGCTGTGCTTGCTGAAACTATAGCACAATACAACGAAGCAAGTGACAATGGATATGATCCACAGTTCTTCAAACCAGCTAAGTTTTTACGCCCTGTGCGTAAGGGACCGTTCTATGCAATCAACATGGCGCCTAGCGTACTTGTATCTATTGGCGGCATTCGCGTAAACGGCAATTTACAAGTTACAGATAAAGACTATCGCCCAATTCCTGGTCTTTATGCCGTGGGCAACGAAGCAAGCGGACTTTTCGGCGATACTTACAATTTAGATGTTCCTGGTACAGCAAACGGGTTTGCTCATGCTTCAGGACGTGTGGCAGCTCGCCATGTAATCAAAACTTTAAATGATCAATTAGTTGAAGCGTAATGAAATTTTGGAAGTAAGCTATATAATCAAGAGATTTTGTAAGAGCTAATAAATGAAATGAGGGCGACATGAAAATTTTACATGCCGCCCGCTCTTTAGGGGGTACGGAAAAGATGGACGATGTTTTAACTACCGATGTGGACTTTGACGTCATCGTTGTCGGAGCCGGTGTAGCCGGTTGCGTAACGGCGTACCAGTTGGCTACTAAAGGTCATTCTGTACTTTTGGTGGAACGCGGTCAGACCCCTGGCAGCAAAAACCTGTCAGGTGGAGTTTTTTATTGCAGTATTATGGAAGAATGCATGCCGGGGTTTATTGATGAAGCCCCTATAGAACGACGTATTACCCGCAATTGCTTGAGCTTTCTTTCTGAATCTTCCTTTGTGAACGTGGATTATGGTGACAAACGGTTAAAAGAATCCGTAACGGCTGTGTCAGTGCTACGGGCTAAACTGGACGAATGGTTGGCCAACAAATGTGAAGAGGCAGGCGTTATGCTCATGTCGGGCGTCAAGGTTGATACTCTTGTTAAGGAAAATGACTCCATCGTGGGCATTCGTGCTGGCGAAGACGAATTGCGTGCGCATGTAGTGGTTGCTGCTGACGGAGTGAATTCGTTTATTTGCCGTGATGCGGGAATCCGAGCAAAGGAACCTATGAAACATTTGGCTGTAGGCGTAAAGTCTGTCATTCGATTACCTCGAAATGTTATTGAGGAGCGCTTTAACTTAACCGGTGACGAAGGTGTTGCCTATGCTGTGGTTGGCGACTGTACCAACGGCGTCGCTGGAGGCGGATTTCTGTATACGAATCTAGAATCACTTTCCATCGGAGTAGTGCTTAGACTTGATGACCTAGTTGGTAAAGGGTATTCATCTGTGGAATTGCATGACAGATTTTTGACACACCCAGCCATTGAACCATTTCTTAAAGAAGGAGAATTGTTGGAGTACGGATGCCATATGGTTGCTGAAGGTGGACAGGACATGGTCCATGACTTGACAAGAGCTGGCCTGGTTGTTGTTGGGGAAGCAGCCGGTTTTGCGTTGAACACCGGGTTCACCGTTCGAGGCATGGATTTCAGCTGCCGGTTCCGGTCTAGCCGCGGCTAGAGCAATCGATGCGGCACTTTTGAAGGGTGATTATTCGAAAGTCTCACTGGATCAGTACAGTGCGGAGCTTGATCATACTTTTGTGGGCAAGGATATGCGCACATATGCGAAAGCACCGTATTTTCTCGAAAATCCACGCATGTATGGAGATTATGGAAAAATATTGAGCGATGTGATGTATAGCGTGTATAACCTTGACACGACACCGCGACAGCACCTGCTTCCTGGGGCCATGAAGGCATTAAAAAAAAGCCCAGTAAAACTTACCCAAATAATCAAGGACATGTATGCGGGAGTGAAGGCTTTATGAGTATAAAAAAGAATCCATTTGGAACAGTTCCCGAACGTCTTGACAGGAATCGTTATGAAACAGATGTGGAACAATCACATATTCACATTGATCAGGAGGCCGCAGCCGCAACAGGAGCCGGACCACTACTAGTACTGGTTTGTCCTGCTCAAGTCTACTCGCTACTACCGGACGGTACTATTGGTATTTTGTATGCAGCCTGCCTTGAATGCGGCACTTGTTTGGCGGCGGCGCCACCCGGAGTGCTATCCTGGCACTATCCGAGTAGCGGTATGGGAGTGAGCTATCGCGAAGGATAGCAAGATGAATACTAGGTCACTTTAGCTTCCATTAATATCCAAGATTATCGCTAAACCCTCAATTTTGTTTTTCTTTGTTAGGAGGGTGCGGCTCTTTTAAGAAGCAACCTGAAAGCCTCGCATTGTTTAAGTGATCGGCCGTATTCACCCTATTATGTGAATACGGCTTTCTCAATATATATCATCCGAAAACCAAAAACGTAAAATCCTGGAGGTTCGAGGGCAGGAAGCTTGATAATCCTAAGTTTATATAACTTTTCGAGGTGAAAAAATAAAATGCAAACTACAGTGATAGATAACAAACAAATGCAAACGGCATATTCCAGATCCAATCCAATTTCGGCCAAGGTTCTTAAAAATGTAAATATAAATGGAGATGGATCAAATAAAGAAACAAGACATCTCGAGCTATCATTAAAAGGATCAGGTCTTTCCTACATCCCAGGTGATGCTCTGGGAATTTTCCCTAATAATGATCCGGAACTAGTGGCTACACTTCTTGAAGAGATGAAATGGGATCCGGAAATCGAGGTAACTATTAACAAACAAGGCGATACACTGAAATTAAAAGAAGCGCTCACCAGTTACTATGAAATTACATTTTTGACTAAAAAAATCATGCTGCAGGCAGCTGAATTAATTGACAACGAAGCATTAAATGAACTATTGAAAAATGGAGATCAAACAAAAGAGTATTGTAACGGCCGCGATTTACTTGACATGTTGCGTGATTTTGGTCCATGGAAGGCATCTGCACAGGATGTGGTGTTAACTTTAAGAAAAATGACCCCGCGCCTTTATTCAATTGCCAGCAGCATGACTGCTCATCCGAACGAGGTGCATTTAACGATCGTCGCTGTGCGCTATGATGCTCATAACCGTGAACGTAAAGGGGTATGTTCCGTGATGGTGGCAGAACGGGCTCGTGTTGGGGATACTTTACAGGTATTTGTTCAGCCCAATAAACATTTCCATTTGCCGGAACCAGATAAGGATATTATTATGGTTGGACCTGGTACAGGGATTGCGCCATTCCGTTCCTTTATCGAAGAATATGCAGCTCTGAAAGCAACAGGCAGAACATGGCTGTTCTTTGGTGATCAGCATGAAACATGTGATTTTCTTTATAAGGGTGAATTAGAACAATATATGAAAGAAGGAGTATTGACAAAATTAGATACTGCCTTTTCCCGCGATCAGGACGAAAAGGTATACGTTCAACATAAAATGCTCGAAAAAAGCAAAGTAATATTCCAATGGCTAGAAAATGGTGCATACTTCTTCGTATGCGGCGACAAACAAAGAATGGCAAAAGACGTCAACACTACACTAATTGATGTCATTGAAAAAGAAGGCAATATGTCGCGTGAAGGCGCAGAAGTCTATCTAAACAATCTGCAAAAACAAGGACGCCATTTGCGTGACGTGTATTAATCAGTGGTTTTATCATCACCAGATCATTTATGGTATTTAAGTAAATCACTGATCTAAATTAAATTAAATGTCAAAATCGTTCGTTTATTAACTTGAGGTGCGCAATTATGAAATGGATTCAAGTAACCTAATTTAGAATCAAACGGATAAAAGTCATCAATTACAAAAACTCAAAAAAATAATCCCATCTTACCTCTTGACAGCCTAAATAAAGAAAGGATAAAATAACGATGTAAATAATATTGCGTTTTTAATAAGAGACCATATAGGCAGCTTATAAAAAACCAACTTTTTAGGAGTTTTGAAGTCCTGAGGCGTTGGTGTTTATTTTTGTCAAAGTTTGTGAAATAGTTCACAAAAAAGAATTCTATAGTTTTCAAAAGTATCAGTTATTGTTTTCTAAAAGGTTTCACATCCTAGAGCTCAAAGAAGGAGTGAGGATTAATATGCCGTTCTGCAAATTGCAAGCGTACGCAAAACCTGGAATCAATAAACCTTTGCTATTTGATGAAATAAAACGCAAAAAAATTCAACATAAAATAGCAAATTATTGGAAACAGTGTGGAAAAGAGAAATTTGATAAAGGGCCTGATGGTACGAGAGTGACCATTGTTGATGATTTAGTCATTATTCGGACAGAACGCTATCTTACTAAAATGGAAAGATTCGTTATTGATAACGAATCAGATGGGGCGGAATATATTCGCTCTCTCAGAGTAAATGTGTTGGACGGAGCGATTCAAGAGGGCGAATTGATTTCTACGATAGAAAAAATGGTAGAGGCAACGGCCATCTATTGCATCCATGACTCATATCCAAGCGATGAATATTGTGTCATGATAATCGTGTTTGACAGACAATTGGCTTAAGAATTGGTGTCTTAAGGTCTCAAAATGAGAGTTAAAAGAAATTTAATCTTATGCGATAAATTAATAAAACAATATATGATTGCGTGTTAAGTAGAAAACCTTAATGGTAGTTTACTAAAGACCAACCGTTTTAAGATGTACTTTTTAGTATGGACATCTTAAGAAGGTTGGTCTTTTTATTGTCGCTGTTTTCGTATAGGTTGTGGTTTTTCGTAAAAACCCAGAAGCCGGTTTTTACCCATATGTCACTGTTACTGCTATACATTAAATGTGCGACGGCACTTTTCGCTTCCTCTTTTTAGTCCTTACGAGGAGATATAGGCATTTTATGAACTTATTATTTTCCAAAAGCAGCAATGTTTGCGAAAAGTGCCTTTAATTTAATTGGTCGCAGAAGTCTGTAAGGAGGTGGCCCCAGTTAGTCTTACAAATATACCTATTTATGTGAAGAAAATCACAACATATAGTAGTTTTTTTGCAGATAGCTGAAATTTCAAAAATTAGTTAGGAGGAAGATGAATTGTCTAATGTAATCGTTTGTTATAAATGGGTTCCAGTAGAAGAAGACATCAAAATCGATTTCGAATTGAATGTGGATGTAAGCAAGGCGAAATGGAAGATATCTGATTTTGACAAAAATGCGATTGAAGAGGGGGTACAAGCTGCAGAAACCCTAGGTGGAAAAGCAGTTGGATTGACCTTTGGTAATAGCCAAGCCAAACAGTCCTTAAAGGATGCTCTTTCCAGAGGATTGGATGAAGGTTACTGTATCAGTGCCGAAGAAGCATATTCTGCAGATGGAAGTGTTACGGCTAAAGCTCTATCAGCGGCCATCAAAAAAATCGGTGATTTTAGTTTGGTGGTTTGTGCAGAAGGGGCAAGTGATACCTTTGCACGGCAAACCGCACCAAGAATCGGTGCCATATTGAATCTACCAGTTGTCACTTCTGTAAGTAGTCTACATTTTGAAGGAAATACGTTAATAGCAGAAAGAAAGTTAGATGATTGCCTGGAAACCGTTAAGGTGGAATTACCTGCAGTAATAGCAGTTTTACCGGAAATTAATACCCCAGCAATTCCCGGGTTAAAAGCGGTCATGGCCGCACGGAAAAAACCAGTAACTGAATTTACACCGTCTGATTTGGGCATTGATTTTATTCCAAAAATGAAAGTAACGGATGTAAAAGGATATGTCATGAATCGTAAAAACATCATCCTTCGTGAAGGTGATGACACGGATAAAGTGAAAGAACTCGCAGCAGTCTTAAGAAAGGAAGGTGTTCTATAAGATGGCAGGTATTTATGTTTTTAGTGACCAAATAAGTCTCGCAGCTGAGCTCATTAGCTTTGCCAAACAAACGGGGAAAACTACGATTGCTTTCGCTTTCTCACAGGAAGCTGCAAATGAATTGGCAACCAAAGGGGCAGATAAGGTTTGCTTATTCAATGGGGACAGCCCGATGATTGAAAATTACAGTGAGGCAGTAGCCGCATTTCTTAAAAAAGAAGAAGCGGAACTGCTCGTTGTCGGTGCCACCGCCAGGGGAAGAGATTTTGCTGCCAGAGTAGCTGGCTACTTAGATTGTGGGATGGCAAGTGATGTTTCTTCACTGAGTTTTGTAGAAGGAGATGTGATTTGCGAGAGAATGCACTATGGAGGCATTATTGTCCAAAGTGAAATTCTTTCTGGTTTAAGCGTTGTTACGGTACCTGCAGGGAAATTTGATGAAGGAACTGGAAATTGTGAAATTACGAGTATTGACCTCCAGTCAGATTCCAGAGTCAGCTTGGTGGAAACAAAGCCGATTGTGAAAGAAGGAGCCGACTTGAATAAAGCAGATAAAGTGGTTTGTGTAGGAATGGGGCTAGAGAAACCTGAAGATATGGAGATGGCAAAAGGATTGGCAGCAGTATTAGATGCTGAAATTGCCTGCACCCGCGGAATAGCTGAAGAAAGACACTGGCTACCAGTGGAGCAGTATATCGGTATCTCTGGTGCCGTTATTAAACCACAGCTTTATTTATCGTTTGGTGTATCTGGCCAGATGCAGCATATGTTCGGAGTTCGAGATGCGAAAACGATCGTTGCCATAGACAATAATGAGAATGCCCCTATCTTTAAATCAGCAGACTACGGAATCGTTGGAGATATGTATGAAATCGTACCGCTGTTAACAGCAGCACTGAAATAGAACTGAAGGAGTATACCGAGCTTTTTGACGTGACATAGGAAAAATAATATCTACCTACGCTTATGAAAAATGCTAGGTATTAAGATGAATTTTTAAAAAAAGTGGTGAGAACATGAGTGAAACAGAGAAATTTGACGCGATCATTATTGGGGCTGGTCCAGCCGGTATAGCCTGTGCCTACACTCTAGCTAAAGAAGGTAAAGAAGTCCTCGTCATTGAAAGAGGAGATACTGCTGGTTCAAAAAATGTGACCGGAGGCAGATTTTATACGTATGCCTTGGAAATGGTAGACGAGGGACTAACTGAAGACGCGGCCCTTGAACGAAAAGTAACCCATGAACAAATAATGATGCTTAGTGATAATCGGGCAATTAGTATTGACTATCATGATCCGTCTTTTTCAGAAGGAGAGGTCCCCCAGTCCTATACGATTTTGCGAGCTAGTTTTGATGAATGGTTTGCTGGCAAGGCAGAGGAAATGGGTGCTATGGTAGCCTATGGAATCAAAGTCGATGACCTGATAGAAAAAGACGGAAAAATTGTCGGAGTCATTGCGGGCGAAGATGAAATGTATGCTGATGTAATAGTGGCAGCTGACGGAGTGAATTCATTTATTGCTCAAAAGGCTGGACTAATCGAAGATATTCAAGCAAGTACTGTTGCGGTCGGTGTGAAAGAAATTATTGAACTCCCGGCAAAAGTTATTGAACAAAGATTTAACCTTAAAAGCGATGAAGGAGCTGCCCGTCTTATGTTAGGCGGTACGGAGGGCATTCACGGAGGTGGATTTCTCTATACGAACAAAGAGAGTATTTCTTTAGGAATGGTCTTGATGCCGGAAGAAGTGGCTCAAAACGGGCGCTCGATTCATAGTCTTTTCCAAGAACTGAAGATGCATCCAGCCATTTATTCCCTCATTGAAGGTGGAAAAACCGTCGAATATGGAGCTCATCTCGTAGCAGAAGAGGGGTACCGAGGCATTCCGAAAAAAATCTACCGAGAAGGACTCTTGGTAGCGGGGGAAGCAGCAGGAACGGTGGTCAATCTAGGATATACGATCCGAGGAATTGACCTGGCGATCTTAAGTGGACTGGCTGCAGCAAGGGCGATTATTAGAGTAGAAAATCCAGCGAATATGGGATCTACTTATTTAGAGGAACTGGAAAACGTTAGACTCTTACCTATGATGAGAGCGTATGACGGTTTTACAGATGCCTTGAATATTCCTAATTTGTTTAAAACCTATCCAAATGTTGCCGTTGAGCTCTTCCAGACGCTTTATGCTGTGGATGGAAACGTGCCTAATAGTCTAAAAAAACAAATTGTGGGTGTAGCGAAAAACAATCGACTTACCGTTTGGCAATTGCTGAAGGATGGTTTAAGGGGGAGAAAAGCACTATGAGTATAGCGAAACTAACAGCCCCAGAACTCTTGAGCTTGAACAAATTTACGGTTGATGAGGAAGATCCTCATATTGTGCTAAATAAAGAAATTTGTGCGAACTGCAACGAAAAACCATGTCTAGTTGTTTGCCCAGCTGTTCTTTACAAATTGGATAAAGCAGGAGAAATAACGTTTGATTATGCTGGCTGTTTGGAATGTGGTACATGCCGAATCATGTGCGAAAACAAAGGGATTGTCGAGTGGAGCTATCCTCGTAGCACCTTTGGTGTCAGCTATCGGTATGGCTAAGCGGAACTGGATGATGATTTTAAGGAGGTGGTTCAAAAAGAACTATATGAATCTATCAGGTCGGAAAAATAGGTTAATTATTAAAGGGAGGAATTAATGTGTTGGTGTTAAATGAAGAACAGGAACTAATGCGTAATATCGCTCGGGAATTTGCCGAAAAGGAAGTTAAGCCTTTTGTTTTAGAGATGGAGTTGAATAATAAATATCCTGCTCATCTAGTTAAGAGAATGGGAGAATTAGGATTTATTGGGCTGCCACACGACGAATCCTATGGAGGGCTTGGTGGGCAGTGGACGACCTATAGTATTGTATTAGAGGAAATAAGCAAAGTCAGTAATACCTTAGGGTTACTATTGGTACTGGAAACAGTCATGTGCGGTGTCACTGTAGCTGCTGGCGGAACTTTAGAACAGAAACAAAAATGGCTAAAACCAAATTTTGATGGAGAAAAGATTTTAGCTGTTTCGATGACTGAACCAGTAGGAGGATTTAACTATCCTGAATGGCAAAGTCGCGCCGTACAGGATGGAGATGAATGGGTTTTAAATGCAGCGAAGATTTTTACAACGGGTGCGGGCCAAGCTGACTATTATATTGTTGGTTGCATGACCTCAGATTTTGACCCAGCTACTAATACAGGCTTAAGTGTTTTTGTTGTCCCTGCCAATACACCTGGCGTTGAAGTGGGACATATCGAAAATAAATTAGGATGGCATGGTTCATCCAGCGGAAGTATGTACTACAGAAACGTCCGTGTACCGAAAGAAAATTTGATTGGCGAGGTTAACATGGGCGCTAACTTTGTTAATGCAATGGCTCCATTAGAATGCATGTTGAATGGCCCTATGAATCTCGGTGCTGCTGAAGCAGCTTATGAAAAAGTAAAAACGTATACAAAAGAAAGAAATCAGTTGGGGAAATCTCTCTATGATACCCATCAAGTGATTCGACACAAGCTGGCCAAGATGTATATGGAAATAGAAAGTCTTAGAAGCTTTACCTATTCAACGGTAGCGATGCAAGACGAGGAGCAGTTCTGTTTACCACAGCAGTTTGCGCTTAAGATTAAAGGTGCCGAGGTTTTGCAATATGTAGCCAATGAAGCGATTCAAATGCATGGGGGCAATGGCGTTGTTGTCGAAAATGGCGTAGAAAGCTGTTACAGGGATGCCAAGGTTAATGCCATTGGCGGTGGATCGAATGACACGTTGCTCGATATGGTTACGACAATGATTTAATGAAAAAGTTTGTCCCCTCCAGCCCAATAACAAGCAGAAATTCTGGGGGAGTTTAAAAATATTCCAAAGTAGTTTTGATACAAAGTTTAAATCGTTTTGATTGTCCAAAAAAAAATCTTTCAATTCTTAGGAGGAAATTATAATGGTACAAGTAAAAAATGATGTTGAAATTAAAGGACTAGTGCATTTGGAAATTCTACATGATAACCCTAGTGAGGCAGCTGAATTTTTGCAAGAGGTGCTTGGAGCGGAAAGATGTGAAGAGGGATTTTCTAGTCTTATAGAACGTGAATTTGATTGTGAAAATATCCATATGAAGGCTGGTAATGTAATCTTTCAAGTCATTAAGCCAAATCCGGAGTTCAGACCTGAGCTAAACACTTGGTGGCAGAGAGATTTGCTTGATAAACAAGGACCATTTCTCCACAATATCACCTTGCTTGTAAAAAATGCTGACAGATTCGCTCAGAAAATAGTTGAACACGGCGGAACAAAGATGGGAGCTAAAGATGCACTTGCACCGGATATGCAGCATATCAACACCGTTCATATGTACGATGCATCCAAACAATGCGGAATGCGCTTTGAGTTCGTAGAAGCTCCACCTGAGATGGAGTAATTGCATTCACTAAAGTGATGAAACTAGATTAGGCAGTACAAGAAACTGAGCAGTGGCCATGGAGCCAGTGGTTACTCTATGGCCAATCTTTCTTAAGAATCGACTTTGAACAAGTAGATACTGGAAGGGAATTTCCTATTTATAAATAAGCTTTTCTAATACTTCTATCTTGAAGTGCAATTTTTTTTAGCTTTTTACTCAACGATAGATGGATCGACATAATTAAATTATAACCAATAAAATACAGAAAAATTACATACGATCAACATTAGTAGTCTTTCTAGCGATTTAGGAAGGCGTTTTATTTTTGAATTATTTTAAAAGGTAAATAGATATTAAATCATATTCAGGAAGCTATGTTTAATTCCAAAACTTGCTTCCTGCCACCACATTTTCTTGTATCTCCCACAACCGCAAACTGTTTTTAAAATCGCGTAAAAGATTCTAGTATAAAGATAGAAGGTGATACGAAGCAACTATTTCAAAATTGCTAACGATATTGCTTTTTATTTTTAAAACAACTTGTGAATATTTTCACAAGTTAATATAACGAAGGAGGATTCTGGTATGTTAAAGCATTTATTTTCTTCAGGAAGAATTGGAACGATGGAAACAAGAAATAGAGTTGTGATGACTGCGATGGGGAATTATTTAGCGAATCCCGACGGGAGTGTGTCTGATAAGGATATTGCTTTTTATGGAGCGAGGGCCAAAGGTGGGGTCGGTGTTGTTATTACGGAATGTGCCTTTGTAGATGGTGAAAGAGGAAGAGGAAATTCTCATCAAATTTCTGTCGCAGATGACCGCTTTATCCCAGGTCTTAGACTGCTTGCAGACGAAGTTCATCAGTACGATGGCAAGGTTGTTGTGCAAATCTATCATCCTGGTAGACAAGGAATCAGTGCTCTAAACGGAAATTTACCGATGATGGCACCGAGTGATATCGAATGTCCAACTGTTCACCAGCCTACAAAAGAGATGACAAAAGAAGAAATTTCGGAGATGGTAGATAAGTTTATTAAAGCAGCTGTAAGATTGAAAAATGCCGGTATTGATGGGGTAGAGGTACATGGTGCTCATGGGTATTTAATTCATGAATTTTTAAGTCCTCGTGCAAATAAAAGGACAGATGAATATGGTGGAAGCTTAGAAAATAGAATGCGCTTTTTAGAAGAAATCGTGACAGGAATCAGAGAAGAATGTGGAAAAGAATTTCCATTGCTCGTTCGTTTATCGGTTGAGGAGTTTGCTGATACTGTTGGATTTCCTGATGATGGCCTGCAGCTGCCAGAAGGAGTGAAAATTGCCAAGCGACTTGAGCAATTAGGAGTCGATGCGATTGATGTGAGCTCAGGAACTTACGAAACGATGAATACAGCGTGGGAACCTACTTCATTCGAGCAAGGCTGGAAAATTCATTTATCAGAAGCCGTGAAAAAAGAAGTAAGCATTCCAGTTATAGGGGTGGCTGTAATTAGGGACCCTGAGTATGCCGATCAAATTATTGCCGAAGGAAAACTTGATTTCGTTGGGTCGGCAAGACAGCACTTTGCTGATGCGGAATGGTCTAACAAAGCAAAAGAGGGACGGATAAACGAAATAAGAAAATGTATTTCTTGTCTCCACTGTATGGAAACATTGATGGGGGCAGACCTTTCTCCGATTCCTTGCCAATGCGGAATTAACATTGAGGCTGGAAGAGAGCTTGAGTATGGCGACTTCCGAGAAGATGGCGAAGGAAGAGTCGTGGCGGTAATAGGAGCGGGTCCAGCAGGGCTAGAGGCAGCAAGAATCTTAGCAGAACGAAAATTTAAACCAGTTGTCTTTGAAAAAAGTAATCGACTTGGCGGACAGTTAGAGTATGCTAGCAAGCCACCAAATAAGGAAAAAATCAATTGGCTCATCGATTATTTGAAAGCCCAGGTAGAAAAGTTTGAAATTGAAGTAAGACTCAATACAGCTCTAACACTAGATGACCTTAAAGCATTGAATCCATATGCCGTATTTGTTGCCCAAGGCTCTACACCTGTTATGCCCCGTTCCATTCCAGGTGTAGATGGAGAAGAAGTGTTGACACCTATCGATATATTAAGTGGAAAAATAAACCTGAAAAATAAAAAAGTTGGGGTTATCGGTTCAGGAATGACTGGTATCGAAGTGGCTCATTTATTAGCCGAAAAAGGTAATGACGTCAGCCTCTTTGAAATGGAGGAAACAATAGGACCAGGACTCTATTTCCAAAGCTTGATTGATGTCATGACTCATCTTGGACCATTGGGTGTTCCGATGTATCCAAAGCATAAATTATTGGCAATTGATCATGGGAAGGCAAGTTTTGAGGAGCTTGATACAGGAGATACGAAAGAATTTATGTTTGATTATGTTATTCTCTCACTCGGAACAAGACCAAATACAGAATTAGTAGAGGAGATTCAATCGAACTTTGACAATGTTAGGGTACTAGGAGACGCTGCAAAACCAGGAAGAATAAGAGACGCGATGGAAACAGGTTATCTGAATGCATATGCACTTTAAGAACGAAAAGAAGGAGTGAGCTAGATGGTAAAATACGCACAATTATGTCCAATTATTTTTGGGATTGGAGCAATTAACCAAACGGGAGAAGAAGTGACAAATCTAGGATGCAAGAAAGTCATGCTTGTTTCAGATGAGACGATTTCTAAATTAGATGCGTATCGGAACTGTTCTAATAGTTTAGTAGAGGCAGGAATAGAAATTGTTCCTTTTGATAAAATTGTCCCAGATCCACCAGATTATATAATCAATGAAGGTGGAGAACTAGCAAAGGCTGAAAATATTGATGGAATCGTGGCATTAGGCGGCGGAAGCGTGATGGATGCCGCGAAGGCGATTAATGTATTAGTTAATAATCCACTTCCCGTCAATCAGTATCTCGGTAATCCCGTCTACAACCCAGGAGTCCCGGTCATTGTGATCCCAACGACTGCCGGCACTGGAAGTGAAAGTACAATTATGGGAGTCGTTACCGATACAGCTAAACAAGTAAAAAGTGCTGTTCTTTGCCCAGCTACATTAGGTATTTTAGATCCAGAGGTGACAGTTGACGTGCCACCACATGTAACCGCATATACGGGTATGGATGCATTTGCCCATGCAGCAGAAGCGATTACAACAAAATTCCCGAATCCTAAGTCAGAGCTTTTAGCCTTAGAGGCGATTAGAAATGTAACGAGTTACCTTCCGATTGCAGTTTCGGATGGAAAAAATATAGAAGCACGTGAAAAGCTTTTATTGGCAAGTAATTTTGCGGGAATGGCCTTCAATGATGCCTTAGTACATCTTGGTCATGCGGTTGCCCATGCTGTCGGTGCCACTTTCCACAAAGCGCATGGTGTTATTTGTGCCCTTGCATTGCCGGAAGTAATGAAATATGCGGCAATCGATACCCCTGAAAAAGTAAAGCTTATAGGAGATGCAATGGGTGTTTCATTTACTGGAGAAGAAAGTGCTGAAGAGATTGGGGAATTAGTGGCAACTGCAATACGAAAGCTGATTAGAACTATTCATATTCCTTCTATTAAGGAACTAGGAATAGCAAAGAAAGAACTGTTGAATTTGTCCCCTATGGTAATGGAAGATGTTTGTTATCAATTTATACCAAAGGAACTGTCGCAAGTTGAGGTAGCTGACATACTTGAGGCTATATATGAGAACTATCCATAAATAATGTTGCTTAATGTTCATTAGTTGCACCGGTATTCCTTATTAAGAGCTTGTATACTTAAGATACAAGCTCTTAACTTGTTTGAGGTGATGCCAATGGATATTACTGAATTAAAGTGTTTTTTGAAAGTATGTGAAACAAAAAATTTAACGAAGGCTGGCAAAGAACTTTATATCACCCAGCAGGCACTTAGTAGGACGATTCATAATATTGAAAAGGAAATGGGAACTGAGTTGTTTTATCGTAATTCACGAGGAGTGACTCTAACGGATTTCGGTGAATATCTTTATTTAAAGGCTGAGGAGCTAATTAAGCATTTTGATCAATTTACAGACGATGTCCATCGCAAAGTGGAAAGTGAGCAAAGAAAGCTCAAAGTAGGTTTTTCACCTGGTACATTAAGGATAATAAGAGGAAAAGATATTTTAGAGCTTGGGAAGGACCATATGGGGATCGATATCGACATTTTTGAATACAGTGATAAAGTGTGTGAAGCAAATGTGTTAGATGGCACACTTGATATGGCACTGACAGCTAATCCAAGAAATGATATAAATTTTTCCTACTACCCTTTAATGAAGCATCAAATTGTGGCAATTGTAAATAAAGAGCATCCTATTTCTAAGAAAGAGAGTATTACCTTTACCGATCTTAACAATGAAAAGTTGATACTAATAGATGATACCTTTCGTTTACCAGAAGTCGTCATGGATCATTTTACAAAAGAAGGGATTAGCCCCCGTATTTTTAGTAAACTAAGCCATGATTTAAATCTTGCTTACGAATTTGTCACTCTCAATAAAGGGATATTCATCTTTATTGGCAGTTTAACGGATATAAAATCATACAGTGAAATTACCAGCCTCCCAATTAATGTTCCTACTGCTGTTTGGGAAGTGGGTTTTGTCGTAAGAAAGAATACGAAAATCAATAAAACGATGAATTTATTTATAAACTTGATTGAGGAACGCTTTGGATAAAGGGTGAAAATCATACTAAACTGAAATCTAACATTATCGTAAAACTGGACAGGTGAAAAACCTGTCTTTTTGTATGTTGGAGAAAAGTGTGCCGAGAGTGTTACAATTGGGGGTAGGACAGGGTCATACTCGTTATTTAAATTGAGTTAGGTAGATTATAAGGGAGATTACTATGATTAAATATGTCATTTTTGATTTTGATGGAACATTAGCGGATTCACAAGAAGTATTTATAAAAAGCTGGAATCAGCTTGCAAAGAAAAATAATTTTAAAGAAGTGAAAATGGATGAATTGGATACTCTGAAAAAAATTTCTATAAAGGAAAGATGCAACTTGTTAAACTTTCCTATGTACAAAATGCCATTAATCGTTCCTCAAATGTACAAACAATTACAGAGGTTAATGAGTGAAATTTCGTTGTTTGATGGAATTAGGGATATGCTGAACCAATTGGAAGTCGAAGGATATAAAACAGCTATAATATCCTCAAATTCGAAGGATAACATTTTGTCTTTTTTAGATAAAAACCAAATAACCAATGTAACAGACGTTCACTGCTCTAGTAGTATCTTTGGGAAAGATAAGTTAATTAACAAGTTTCTCAAAAATCATCATCTAAATCCTGCAGAAGTGATTTACGTTGGTGATGAAGAAAGAGACGTAGTTGCATGCAAAAAAACTGGTGTGAAAATCATATGGGTGAGCTGGGGATATGATTCAGTCGATGTAATTGTGAATGAACAACCAGACTATAAAGTGGATAAACCTTCTCAAATATTAGAAATGCTTAGCGGTAAAAACTAATCTAAGTGCAATAGAAGATTACGAGCCCAAGACTTTCACATAAAATTTTTTGGGGTTATTGATTCGATTTCCGATTGATGAGCCTGTGATTGTATTCCAAACAAAATACAAAATTAATTCATAAATAAAAGGATATTTTTTATCCGCGAGGAGGAGCTTATGTGAGTAGATATAGAAATTATCAAAACTTACTACCTGTAGGTGAAGGATATCAATGGAAAGCTAGAAACGTTGGCATACAATTTAATAATGTACAAATGATGTAATGATAAATTCGTTGATATTTTGGAGGAGCCTGCGCCACCGGGTGGTGACTTATAGGATACGGTTATCTATGTAAGATAGTGAAAGGTTAATGTAATGGAACTAAACTAGTAAATTTTTTAGTATAGACAAAACGTACGATATTCTGTATCTTTAGGAAGGTATATTTCTAAGGAGGAATTAGACAGCATTGAATAATCAAAATCATACCTCAGTAAAAATCGTTACAGCTGATCCATCTGCACTTGGGCTGTTTGGTTTAGCAATCGTTACGCTTGTAGCATCATCACAAAAATTAGGACTGACAGAAGGCACTGCTCTAATCCTACCATGGGCTTTCTTTTTAGGAGGTCTAGCACAATTAATTGCAAGTTTCCTAGATTCAAAAAAGAATAATGTCTTTGGAACTACGGCATTTGGAGCATTTGGATTATTTTGGTTTGGTGTCGGAACAACTTGGTTGATTCAAATGGGTGCTTTAGGTGAACAGGTCCTTGCTAACGCGGATTCGAAACAGCTTGGTGTCGCGTTCGTCGGTTATTTAATCTTTAGCTTATTTATGACAGTCGGTGCAATGGAAACCAATAAAGTACTGTTTTTTATTTTTGTACTAATTGATTTATTATTTATTGGATTGTCCCTAAGCTCATTTAATATTATGTATGAATTTTCACATATGCTCGCAGCAATCTCTGAATTGCTCATTGCTTTACTATCTTTTTATGGTTCTGCTGCAGCTGTGTTAAATACACATTTTGGGCAAGTTGCTTTACCAGTAGGTAAACCATTTGGCGTATTTACAAATCAAGGTGCAAAAGAAAAGAGAACTGAAAAACATTTCAAAATTGGGTAAACCCCATTACATCTCCATCAGCAGAAGAATAGAACATTTATATAATTTGTATTTTAGAGCATCTCTGTTGGGATGCTCTTTATTTCTAGTTTCCTTGAGGACTCTGCTTTCTATATATCCTCGTGGTCCCACAAAATATAACCCCTACTTACTTCAACACCCCCCGCAAATAAACCATAAACAGCCTAGCCTCATCACTCAAATTAAATTTAGGATTATAGATTAACCTAATTTCAATCATGGCTTGTTCTGAGTTTACAGGAAGGCTGATGAGTTCACCTTTTTCTAATTCGTTTTGCACACTAAATCTTGGTATTGTAGCAATACCAATTCCCTGCTTCACAACTTCAATTAATGTTTTTGAATCTTCGACTTGAATATCTATATTGTGTTGTTTAATTCCAATTCTATTTAATGCTAA
Organism: Robertmurraya phoenicis; assembly: GCF_047302285.1. Lineage (GTDB taxonomy): Bacteria > Bacillota > Bacilli > Bacillales > Cytobacillaceae > Robertmurraya. The sequence goes on along the minus strand of NZ_CP154845.1, from coordinate 3,695,780 downwards.
ATCAATCATGCGGGCGTGGTTGGAAGTTTTAATCGCACCGACGAAAGCATATTTTTCAAGTTCATTAGGGTTGATGCTTTTTTTCTTAGATAATTCATGTGAGGATCCAACGACTAATTCTAAAGGTTCATAGGTTAAGATTTCACAATATAATTCTTTCACTTTCCCTAACGTCATGATTAGTCCAAGAGCCGCCTTTCCTTCGAGTACATGATTGATGACGGTATCTTGGGTTTGTGTATACATAATGATTTCGAAATTGGGATGAGTCCGAGAAAAAGATGCTAAATGTTGCGGAATTAAGTTGTTGGCAATATTTCTTTGAACAGCTAGAGAAACCTTTTGATCTTTTCCCTTAAGCTTTTGAAGATTTGATTCGAACTGATTTGTGAGGGAAGTAATATCTAGTGCGTATGTATAGAGGATTTCACCAGCTTTAGATAAAGTCGCTTTTTTTCCAGGTATTCTAATAAAAAGTTCTTTTCCTAGTTCCTGTTCCAGTGCTTGGATATGTGCACTAACTGAGGGTTGTGTAATGTTTAGCTTTCTAGAAGCGGAACTAAAGCTGCCAGCATCTACAACACTTTTAAAAATTCGAAGTCTGTGGATTGTTGACTCAAACATGTTATCACCTTTTCTTAACCTATAGGTTATTACCTATGGGTACATAGATAAAAAGCATATTGTTATCACTATTATACATTAGCTACAATGTTTTTAAATATTTAAATATTTTTAAAAATCTAACTATTTTTCGGAGATTCTATTTCACTGTTGAGGAGGTAAATGATGAGTATTTATTTAGGAGTAGATATAGGAGGAACTTTTACTGATTTAATCGCCTTTGATCAAGATACGGGCGAATTATATCATGCAAAGAGGCCGACAACCTATGATGATTTAGTTCAAGGGATTATTAACTGTACACAAAAGAGTGGTGTGGAACTTAGAGATACAAATAATGTCGTTCATGGTACGACGATTGCCATTAATACCATTATCGAACAAACGGGTGCTCGAACCGCACTCATCACGACTAAAGGAACTAGAGATGTCTATCGTTTAGGTCGAGGAAATCGTCCTGAAGCGTATAATTTTTTCTTTCAACGACCAAAACCACTTGTTTCAAGGGAATTAACGTTTGAAGTTTCAGGAAGAATGCTGGCTAATGGTTCTGAACTAAGTCCAATAGATAGGCAAGAAATAGAAGCGCTTTGTGATGGATTGAAGGAACACAATATTGATGCTGTTGCGGTTTGCTTTTTACATTCATATGCAAACCCTGCTCATGAAAAGTTGGTTGGAGATTTGATTAGAGAAAATCTACCAAATTGCTATGTTTCGTTATCACACGAAATTCTCCGTGAGTATAGAGAATATGAACGAACTTCAACAACTGTATTAAATTCTTATGTAGGACCAAAAGTGAGTAACTATATTAATAGATTGGAAGGAAAGATTAGTGAACTTGGCTTCAATGGTAGTTTATCGATTATGCAATCAAATGGTGGAATCATGTCTCCGCCAACTGCTTCTGCAAAGCCGGTGAATATGATGGAGTCAGGACCAGTAGGGGGCATTATCGCTTCGGCTGAGGTAGGAAGAGCCCTTGGGTATAAAAATGTAATCGCTTTCGATATGGGTGGAACAACTGCCAAAGCAAGTCTGATTCAAGAGAGTCAACCAATTATGTCAGAGATGTATTATATTGGCGGATACGCAAGCGGTCAGCCCGTGATGATTCCAGTGGTGGATGTGGTTGAAGTCGGTACAGGTGGTGGAAGTATTGCCTGGTTGGATGAGGTAGGTGCTTTAAAGGTAGGACCACAGAGTGCAGGCTCAGACCCAGCTCCCATTAGTTACGGAAAAGGTGGAACTGAGCCTACATTCACGGATGCCAATGTAATTTTAGGCAGAATTGGGGCAGAGGACTTCTTAGGTGGAGATATGGTGTTAGATAAGGAAGCAGCCGAAAAAGGAATGAACGAAAAAGTTGCAAAACCTCTTCATTTAAGTGGGTTGAAAGCAGCGCATGCTATCTTCCAAATTGCGGTTGCAAATATGTCGCTAGCAGTTCGTGAAGTTTCTGTTGAAAGAGGAAATGATCCAAGGGACTTTGTACTAGTTGCTTCTGGCGGTGCAGGACCACTAAGTGCGGTTGCGATAGCAAAAGAACTTCATATTCCAAAAGTTATCATTCCACGCTTCCCAGCTCATTTTTCTGCTATTGGCATGCTATTAACAGATCAAAAGCATGACTTTGTAAGAACACATTTTAGTCAATTAGCAAATGTGAATTTTAAAGAGCTTTTACAAATTTACAACGAAATGATAAGTGAAGCGGAAGAGTTAGTGAATAGCGAATCTATAGCGACAAACGAGATTGAATATCAAGTTTTTTTAGATACCCGATATGTTGGGCAAGAATTTACTCTGCCTGTACCAGTAAGTAAAAGTGACATTATTCATGCAGATATTTTGGCGATTCGTACAGCCTTTGATGACATTCATGATAAGCGATTTGGACACAAAGCACCGGAAGAATCCGTTGAGATTGTCAATATTCGATTAACGATAACTGGAAAACGGACAAAACCAAAATTTCCAGATTTGAAAAACATCAGCGGAGAACCGATTCCTAAATACCGTCCAGTTTATTTTAATGACATGGAAGAAGCCGTTAATTGTCCGGTATATTATCGAGACACCCTTCCAGTTGGGTATAAATTTACGGGTCCAGCTTTAGTCCAAGAGTATGCGTCCACAACCGTTATTTATGAAGATGACCTTTGTGAGGTAACGAATACTGGAGAACTAATTATTAGTGTAGGAGGGGCTTTAGATGAGTAAGGTGCAAGAACAGATATTAGATCCTGTAACACTAGAAGTGATACGAAATGCACTTCCTGCTATTTCGAATGAAATGTCTGCAGACTTACAGCGTGCTTCATACAACATGATGGTTTATGAAGTTCGTGATTATTGCTGTGCCTTGATTGATAAAAAAGGCCGACTGATTTCTCAAAATCTAGGGGGAGTTTCCCATTTTGTTGCTGACTTAGGTGTCATTATCGAAGATGCTATGGAGAAATACGGTGAAGAAGGATTCTCTAAGGGAGATGTTTTAATAACGAATCATCAAGCAGTTGCTGGCCAGCATTTAAATAATATTGTTATTTTTACTCCGATTTTCTATAAAGAAGAATTGATTTGCTTTGCCATGGTTCGAGCCCATTGGATGGATGTAGGGGGACTTAGTACCGGATTTGGTGGGGGCGTGAAAATATCAGATCCGTGGATGGAAGGTCTTCAACTAGATCAGTTAAAGATCATCGAGGCTGGACAATATAATCAAACCCTATTAAAAGTCATAAAGGATAATATTCGCTTTCCTGAATCCTCACTAGGAGATATGCGAGCACAAATTGCATCTTGTAATTTAGCAGAACGAAGAATGGAAGAATTGTTTTCTAAATATGGAGAGGAAAAAGTTAAATTTTATATTGAAACCATTTTTTCGCAAACAGAGGAAAAGTGTAGGAAAATTCTAGCGAAAATTCCGAATGGAGTATATGAAGCAGAATCATGGATCGATGATGATGGATTTACTCCTAATGATCCCGTAAGAATTCATGCCAAAGTTACAGTTGGTGATGATGATATGACGATCGATTTTTCAGGAAGCTCTGACCAAAGAAAAGGTGCCATTAATTCTAGAACATTTGCAGCAGCAGTAGTTGCTTTTAAAGCTATAACGACTCCTTTAGATCCTGTAAATGAAGGCTCCTTTAGTGCTCTAAAAGTAGTCATTCCAGAAGGGAATGTGATGATGGCGAAGTACCCAGCTCCAATGGCTAAGTGGAGTATCATTTTACCAACCGTTATTGATACGGTACTTAAGGCGTTAGCTCCTGCGATTCCTGATAAAATTCCAGCTGCTCATATGGGGTACTTAGGTGGAACGATTGTCTGCTTTGGAACAGATCCAAGAACCAAGAAAGGCTTTGTTTTGCAAAGTATAGAAGGAGGCGGCTGGGGTGGAAGACCATTTGAAGACGGTGAATCAGCCTCCGTATCAGTATGTCAGGGAGATGTAAGGAATGCTCCAATCGAAAGTATTGAAATTAAGGCTCCTATTTTAATAGAGGAAAGATCTTTACGTTCAGACTCAGGAGGAGCTGGAAAGTTTAGAGGAGGACTTGGGTTAGATGTAAGAGTTAGAAATTTAGTGGAGGTGCAATGGAATCTAACTCAAGGACGAAGACGGAAGTGTCCACCTTGGGGATTATGGGGAGGAAAAGAAGGCGATAACTCTGATTATCTCTTAAAGTTACCTCATGAAGATAGTTGGAATAGTGTCGACGTCTATCGCTATACCGTTCCTAAGGATACAGAAGTCATTGTACGTACTCCGGGAGGAGGTGGATGGGGGCATCCGAATCAAAGAGATGTTGAAAAGGTACTATCAGATGTGAAGGAGGGATTTATTTCAGTAGAAAAAGCGAAAACGGATTATGGTGTTGTGCTTAATTCAGATAATTTGTCCCTTAATATGGAAGAAACAAATAAGTTGAGAGAACAAATGGAAAAAAGGATTGAAGTCAATGAGTGAGAATCGAGTGGTAGATTCAAAAATGGAAATTGGCTCAATCCTAAGAATCAATGAATTTATTCAAAAAATGGTCGAACAAAACTTAGATTATGTAGTCGCTTATTTCAACGGGGTACACACATTTTTAGAACCTAATTTCAACTTGCAACTGAGCGGTTTTAAATCGATTGGAGAAAGTGCTGTCATCTTAAGTAAAAGTGGTGAAACGACACTTATTACCACACCTAGTTGGGATGTAGAAAGAGCGAAGCGGGATTCTAGCACAACTCATGTGGTGGGGACGTATGATCTAGTTGAAGCTTTAACAGAAAAATTACAGGCTTATGCAAAATCTCCAGAAAAAATTGGCTTTATTGGACTAGACAGGATGAACACTGGCAACTACTACAAAGTGTCGCGACTCTTTAATGAGGGAATAAACAATGTAACCAACGATTTTAAGGGAATTGCTGATGTCAAGACGGATAAAGAAATAGAGAGTGCTAGAAAAGCTACTTGGATTGCAGAACGTGGATTTGAAAAGTTATTAGAGGTTGCGAGACCTGGTATGTATGAATATCAGTTGGCTGGGGAATTAGTTACATTCATGAAATCACTTGGAGCAGATGATAATTTCTTATTAATGAGTGCATCATCGCACAACCAGGCTGTACGTCCACCGAGGCATAGAAAATTAGAACCAGGAGATATCATCCTTGCAGAAATCTCTCCTGGTTATCAACGGCAATTTAGTCAAATATGCCGAAGTGTAGTACTAGGAAATGAGAATTACAAGCAATTACAAGAGAAGTATCATCTACTTGTTTATGCGATGGATGAAGGGATAAAAGCTGCAAAACCTGGTAACAGAATGTCAGACGTGTTTTATGCGATTAATAAACCAATTGAAGAAGCTGGTTACGCTAAATATTGTGTGCCTCCTTATATGAGAGTTCGAGGGCATGGGTTAGGTTTAAGCTCATTGCTACCTGGAGACGTTGGAATGCATAATGATATTGTTTTAAAAGATGGAATGTTTTTTGTTATCCACCCTAATCAATACATGCCTGAAACAGGTTATCTATTATGTGGTGAACCCGTTCTCATAACAGCTAATGGTGCAGAGACACTGACAAACAAAAGAGCATCATTATCTATGGTAGATTTATAAATTTGTATAATATTTTCACTATATTAAAAATGATTATGCTAAAAAGAGGAGAGTGTATTATAATGACTGTTAAAGATGAAAAAAATACAAAAGATTATGAATTTTTGTTAGATTTAATCCAAAACCGAAGCAGTATTCGTAGCTTAAAATCAGATCCGATTCCCCAGGGATATACAGAAAAGGTAGTGGAAGCTGGAAGATGGGCCATGTCAGGAGCGAATTCTCAACCATGGGAATTTATCATCGTTCGTGATCCCGAAAAAAAGAAAGCGATATGTGAGGCATATAAGGAAGTCAATATCGATTATGCTTACTGGATGGAGCAACAGAGAATACCTGAACTTAGGCATCCTTCCTTTCATTTAGCAGATTATAGTCCAGATCCCCAAGAACAACTGGCTCATCTAAAAAGTCGTAGTAAATGGCATGAAGCACCAGAAATTATTGTTGTGATTGGTGATGGTCGCCGTCAATGGGGAACCGTTATGGCGGGACATACATTTGGAAGAGATCAGACTCATTTAACAGATGGGTTAGCTAATTGCTGTCAAATTATGCATTTAACGGCTGCATCTCTTGGACTGGGTACGCAATGGATAACAGTTCATATTCAAGATATGTATAAGAAAATACTGGATATTCCAGACATTTACACCGTCTATTTAATCATTCCGATTGGTTATCCGGCTGTTGAACCAAAAAGAGGGGTGCGACGCGAATTAAGTGAAATGGTTCATTATGATGGCTACGACCAAAGTAAATATTTGAGCAATGAACAAATCCTACAATATATCGCTGGATTACGTGGGAAAACTGTAGGGAAATATCGAATCTCCTATGGAGAAGGCGATAAGTAAATTTACTTCAGGGACAGGTGATGCATGAATGCGTCATCTGTTCAAAAATTCATCATTATTGAAAGCGCTATCTATTTATCTAAAAAAATGTAAGGTAGGTGCTAAACGTGGAAAAAGACTTTAAAAAAATTCGGCTAGGGCTTCTTTTAGCCGCGTTGATCATAGGATTAATAGGCTGTTCTGGTGGTTCAAGTAGTAGTAACGGGTCAGGAAACGGATTGGAAAAAACAAGTTTAAAAGTTGGATTACCGATAGATACTTCTACTTTTTTACCTCTTTATTTGGCAGATAGTAAAGGTTTCTTTAAAGATGAAGGATTAGATGTGGAAATCTATGGTTTTAAGGGAGATGCTGGAGTTGCACAAGCCTTAGTTGGAGATTCGGTGGATATTAATGCTGCATCCTTAACAGGTTTAGTAAAAGCAATTAATTCAAATCAGCCATTTATTGCTTTTTGGGGCGGCTTCAACCATTCAGATTTTGAATGGTATAGTCCTAATTTAACTTCTATGGATCAGATTAAAGGTGCCAAGTTTGGAGTAACGTCTTACGGTTCTTTAACGGATTTCTTAACTCGTTACGTCATTAAAGAAGCAGGATTTGACCCGGAAAAAGACGTTGAGATTTTACAGGGTGGAGGTTCAGCAGCAAGAATAGCAGCGATGGAATCAGGACAGATGGATGCAAATATTCTTTCAACACCTGAAAAATTTATGGCCGCAGATTTAGGCATGAATTTACTTTTAAATGAGAAGGACATTTCTCCAACATGGCCGCAACATGTTATTTATGGGAAAGAGGAATTTGTGAAAAATAATCCAGAAACCATTAAAGCATTTCTTCGAGCTATGGTGAAAGCTGTCGAGTACAATGAGGAACATCCTGATGAGTCTGTTAAGGTGTTGATGGATAAACTCAATTTAGAAGAGAAGTATGCAAAATTAGCTGTAGAAGAGGTTACACTTGGGTTTGATAAAAACGGTGGAACCGATAAAGAAGGTTTAGATTTCTTCTGGGAAATCTCAGTTGAATCTGGAGATACTGATCAGCCTTGGAGTGAGGATAAATGGTTAGATAGAACATTTATTGATTCTCTAGATGAATGGGTGAATGAGTAGTAAAAGAGATTAGCAAAAATAGTATGGAGTTGTTCATTACTCCATACTATATCTATTAAAAGATAGACATGGAGGAGGGGCAATGATGACACATGTAAGCATTCAAGATGTTGATATTGTGTACAAAAATCGGAATACAGGGGATGATTTCGTTGCGCTATCGGGTGTAGGTGTTGATGTGGAGCGAGGAGAATTCGTCACGATTGTAGGACCTAGTGGGTGTGGCAAAAGTACATTATTATTAGCAATCGATGGATTGATTAAACAAACTAAAGGAGAAATTTTAGTGGATGGAAAGCCAGTCACAGGTCCAGGAAAAGATCGTGCTCTCGTGTTTCAAGAGTTTGCCCTTTTGCCTTGGCGGACCATTGAAAGCAACATTTGGTTTGGATTAGAACTTCAAAACGAGAATAAAAGTACGTTAAAAAATGCTGCAGAGAAATATCTTCAGCTTGTTGGTTTAAAAAGCTTTGCTAAAAGTTATCCTCATCAGCTTTCTGGAGGAATGCGTCAAAGGGTGGGAATTGCAAGGGCTTTGGCAGTAAATCCCGATATTCTTTTAATGGATGAACCATTTGGAGCATTAGATGCGCAAACAAGAGAAATCATGCAATCGGAGTTACTTAAAATTTGGGAGGATAATAGAAAAACTGTATTTTTTGTCACCCATGGAATTGATGAGCAATTTATTTGGCTGATAAAATTGTCGTCATGAGTGCTCGACCAGGGAAAATAAAAGAAATCATTAACGTAAATATCCCAAGACCTAGAGGTCTCGAGGTAAAGGAGTCAGCAGAGTTTGGAAGATTAAGACGGCATCTCTGGGAGTTATTAGAGGATGAGGTAAAATCTGCAGCAGGGTGGAAATAGGAGGTATTTAATCGTGAAGATAAATAAAGTGGAACTTCAAAATATACCTACACCATTTAACAAAAAATCCATTTTTAATAAAGTGACAGAACAACAGATTTATGGAATTAGCTCCGTTGTTATTTTTCTGATTATTTGGGAAATTATTGGTTCTCTTCAGCTTATTGACCCGAGATATATTAGCAAACCTTCAAGTGTCATTCAGGCAGGCTATAACGTGGTTGTTAACGGTGGTTTTTTTTATCACTTATATATCTCGCTAGCTGAACTATTTATTGGATTTATCTTGGCCATTGTAGTGGGTCTTCTTATTGGGATCGTGATGGGCTGGAACCGAATTATTGGAGGGCTTTTTGATCCTGTAATCATGGCTCTTTATGCTACACCACGTGTTGCTCTTATTCCACTTTTTGTCATGTGGTTTGGCGTAGGTATGGGGAGCAAAATCTTTGTTGTATTTATTGGGGCAGTTTTTCCGATTCTCATTAATACGATGACGGGGATACGACAGGTGGAGCCACTGTTAATCAGAGCTGGGCGTTCGTACGGTGCTTCACGTAAACAGTTGTTTACGAAGATCTTTTTACCTGGATCTCTTCCAGCCATGATGACAGGGATTCGACTTGGTTGGGGAAGAGGTATACTGGGATTTGTGATTGGTGAAATGTACGTCTCAATGGCTGGGTTGGGTTATCTAATTCAAACGGCAGGTAATGCAATGAGAACCGATCAATTATTCTTTTTAATTATTATCGTTGGAGGTCTAGGGTTTGTGGGTACTACCGCCTTCCAAGGATTAGAAAGAAAATTGACACCTTGGCGACAGGAGGGGTAAAAGTGATGAGAACATTAGGAACCCTAAATCGAAAGGGAGAACAAGTAATTCTAGGGATAATTGGTTTATTATTGATTTTACTATTATGGCAAATATCAGCGATTTTAGAGTGGTTTAACCCTCTAATGGTTAGTAGCCCTGCGCAAATTATCAATGCAGCCGTAGAATTGACCGTTGAGGGAGCACTCTGGGCAGACTTTGGGGTCACAATTTTTGAGTTTATTATTGCATTTGGAGTAGCCGCGTTTGTTGGAGTTATTTTAGGGTTAGTTATAGGGTGGTACAAACGTGCTGAATATATTGCAGAACCATTTATCTGGTTTCTTTACTCCACTCCATTGATTGCCTTTTATCCATTATTCTTGATTTGGTTTGGTCTCGGCTTTAATACGGTAGTGGTTTTAGGATTTTTATTTGCGGTGATTCCGATAACGGTAAATACCATTTCTGGTGTAAAAAATATGAATCCCATCTTAGTTAGAGCAGCTAGATCGTTTGGAGCCAACAATTTTCAAGTTTTAACGAAGGTAGCATTGCCCTCAGCCAGGCCAATGATTGTAACTGGATGGAGAATTGGGGTAGAACGTGCTTTAATCGGCGTGGTTGTGGGTGAAATGTTTTGCTCTAACGCAGGGTTAGGGTTTCGGATTAGCTTTTACGGTGCACAACTCCAAACGGCTAAACTTTTTGTAGCGTTAGTCATCGTTGTATTATTTGGTTTGATCATTACCCAACTATTACGGGTTATTGAATCTCAGCTATTAAAGTGGCAAAAATAAATGGGGGTCATAAATTTGAAAACAATACAACCCGTTGTCCTACATGGATGCTCCACTTGGGATAAGGAGCTTTTTCCTTTAGATGAATTTACCGTTCGTATGGAGCACCTACAGCAAATCATGAAGGAGCAGCATTTAAAGGGAGTGATCATCTATTCAGATGTTAGGAATTACGAAAAGGTATTTTATTTTTCAAACTATATTCCCAAGCATAGTTATGCCATATTATTAATATCGTCTAATGGAGATACGAAACTGTTAGCAAAACTGGCCGGTACACGTGATATTCCATATGTTCAAACCTTGACATGGGTCGAAGAAATTAGGGCCATTAAGAATTTGAAAAATGAAATAGAAGAGTTTAATAGAGAAACCACTCAAGTGGAAAATGGTCATGAAGGTATTGGAATATGTGGATTGGATATCATTCCGTTTAATGTATATGACGAGATTAAGGGTGCCATAAACTCTATAGAAATAAAAGTGCTGGATGATCAGTTGGAAAATATCCTAAGAAAAAAACGTCCTACAGAAAGAGTGGTTATGCGGGAAGCAGGTAAAATACTGAATGCTTCAGTGAAAGCTATGAAGGAAATTCATCGAAGAGAAGGAAGTGTTGTTACAGCCGTTGTTGAAGCAGAACGACTGGCACGTAACCAAGGAGCACAAGATGTTAGAATCCTTTATAGTCTTGATTTTGGAAGATCACTTCAACCGTTTGATAAAGTGAATGAAATTCGCAATGATCCCATGTTTGTTTATATTGCGATTGAGTATTTAGGGTATTGGGTTGACGGAATGGTGACAGTAGCGAAAGTGAAAAAAGAGATTCATAATAAAACAGCTACTCTTCTACAGTATTTTAAAGTAAACATGAAAAGCGGTGTATCTATAGGTAGTTTGTTAGAAGGTGCGAACCAGTTAATAGAGCCATATTCCATGCATCCAATTACTTTAGAGAAGTATGGTTATAATATCGGTCTTTCACTAAACCAAAAGCCATTTTTAGGTACCACATACAATGATTGTCTTCTTGAAGAAGGGAATGTGTATTCTGTTCATGCAGGCTTAACAAATAATGAAGAAGATAATTGTCTATTGTCAGCTATAATCGCTATTGAAAAGAATGAAAATGAAATAATTTGGTCTGCTCTAAATGATTAATATGTTGGAGGAGTGTTGAGATGACGATATTAAAGCAGACTGCCAATTTTATCGTTAATAGTGCCTTTACTAAGGAAGAGCAAGAGTTAGCCTTACATCATCTAGTAGACACCTGCTCAGCACTTATTTGTGGTTGTCATTCGTATGAAGGAAGAAAATTACTAAATGCATTTAATGAAGAGAAAGATTTATTTGGTGATAAAGGGGCATTAAATGAAATTTTTCTATATAGCTCCTTAATCCGATTAACTGAGGTTGATGATATTCATTTGCCGTCTTGTACAACGCCAGGGTCTGTAGTCGTTCCAACCATTTTGGCATTCGTACCCTATAAAAATAATATATCATTTGAAACGATAACCGATGCTTTAATCGTCGGTTATGAGATGTTGACGAGATTAGGTAGAGTAATAGATGGAGCAAATATATTAAGTAAAGGCATTTGGCCAAGTTATTTTTGTGCATCTTTTGGGGCAGCAGCAACTGCCGCACGTTTGCTTGGACTTTCCGAAGAAGAAACGGTGCATGCACTAACTTTATCTTTAACTTTATCAGCAGGAGGTGTTAGTAGGTCTTCTGTTGATACATTTCGTTGGCTAGCACTAGGTAAAGCAGCAGAATCTGGTGCATTTGCCGCAAGTATGGCATCGAGGGGATTTAAAGGCGATCCAGAAATGCTTGAAAATAATTGGATCGAAAAAACCTATGGGATAGCGGCAGATAGTTCAAAATTGGTTCAAGACCTAGGCGTAAATCATGCTATAAATGATATGAGTATGAAACCCTATTGTTCAGCCAAGCAAGTGATTCCAGCCCTACATGGCTTTGAAAATATAATGAAAAAAGGCGTTCTTTATGACGATATTGAAGAGATTAAAATTACTGTCCCAAATGAATTCGTTAAAATGACTGACCATGGGGCCTTTGATCGTGTTTCATCTTTAACAAGTATTCCTTATCAATTAGCACTGCTTTTATTTGAGCGTGAAGATCTATTTGATCTTAACCGTTCCTCTCTATTGGAAACACCAGAGGTGCTGGGGTTTATGAAAAAGATTACAATTGTTGGGGATCGATCCTATTCTAAGCTCTATCCTGAGAAGTGGGTTTCCAAAGTAGAATGTTATACTAAGACAGGTGTTGTGACAGAGTATATAGAAGCTTCAACTGGCGATCCGGAGAAAAGATTAAATAAAGAAGATATATTAGATAAAAATAAGAAGCTATTAATGAATGTTCCTGAGAAAGAGTCTATAATGAATAATTTTTCAAAATTATTAATAGATGATTGCGATAAGCAGTCGATCCTTAATCTAACAAAAGATATTAACAGGATGATTTTTGAGGTGACCTACCAGTCCCAATTAGGTTCCAAGTTATGATTAGGAAGACTATGACAGGTAAAATTCGTCATGGTTTTTTACTATAGGAATATTTAGGTGTTGCCATTTGAATGAAAAAATTGTATAGTACAAGTATAATTCTGAATATATAGAAAGTTCGGAAAAAAAGCAGATTCTTAATAATGAAATTAACAAATTTCAAGTGTAAATTAAGAAAACCAAGCATTTTCCAAGAGTTTATAAGTCTAGGATGCATTCCTATTTCTCATCTTCTTTTGGTTTAACTGGTGTTCTTTCGTTTTTTAATGTGAAATGGTGATTAAATCATTGTTTTGAGTATGGATCTTAACCTGTGAATTAAAAATGATTGATGAAAAATAGAAACGATCTTAAAAAGACTTTCTCTGGTTGTTAGGATAAATACCCTTTGTTTAATATTTGTAATATTCTATCATTTTGGTATATTATATAATTACAAACGTAAAGAGAAAGGGGACCTACTGTGGAGAATCACACAGCAATAAGTACTGTATTAGTAACGGCCTATGCAAAAGCTCCTCAGGGCAGTGCCATGTATGAAATGTATAAGCATGCAGGTATTGTTTTAGAGATAGATATTAATACTCATGAAATTGTCGATGCAGAGTTTACATTTATTGCCGAACTTACGAAGAATTTCTTTAGGCGTTTAGTGGTAGGGTATAACCTGTCTCATGGAATTGAAGAACTTGTTGAAAGAATCGAGAGTCATTATTTTGCACCTTCTAGCAATGCTGTAGTTGTTTGCTTAAAGGGAGCTTATAAACGGTTTTATGAAAAAATAAATAAAATAAATGTATAAAGAAAAGCAACTTTTTAATGATGAAATCTACAAATTTCATTTTAAATTAAAAATACCTAGCTTTTCCGAAGGACGGTAATAAGTTCATTATTATCTCTTTTGGTATGGCTAGGTATTTTTATTTTGTATAACAAAACTTTTTGAAAGCGGGGAAGAAAAATGAATTCTTTTCTCTATGAAAGTCAGTCTGCACGAGTCCTATTTGGTATAGACAAAGTAAATGAAATAAAAGATGAAATTTCTATTCTGGATATTAAAAACGTTATGGTTATTTCATCACCTCAACAAGAAGACTTTGCAAGAAGTGTTGCTGAACGAATTGGTGAATATTGTGGTGATATTTTTCCAATGGCAGTTCAACATGTGCCTGTAGAAAACGTAAAAGTCGGGATTGAACAAGTTAGGAAATTAGAAATTGATGGCTTAGTAGCAGTGGGAGGTGGTTCAGCGATAGGATTAGCAAAAGCAATCGCATTATCTACATCCTTGCCGATAGTGGCTATACCAACAACATATGCTGGGTCTGAGATGACTCCCATATGGGGAATAACTGAAAACGGATTAAAAAAGACTGGAAAGAATGTGATTGTTAAACCAAAAACAGTCATTTACGATCCAAAATTAACCCTCTCATTACCGCCAACATTTTCAATTACGAGTGGGATGAATGGAATTGCTCATTGTGTTGAAGGACTATATTCTGAACATGCAAATCCGATCATTTCCTTATTAGCTGAGGAAGGTATTCGAGCACTCAGTTCAAGCCTCCCTATTTTAAAAGAAAATCCAAATGACCTTGAAGCAAGAGCGAAAGCCCAGTATGGCACTATGCTTGGTGGGGTAGTATTAGGTTCAGTAGGGATGGCCTTACACCATAAACTTTGTCATACATTGGGAGGCAGTTACAATCTCCCACATGCTGAAACGCATACCGTCATCTTGCCATATGTCACCGAGTATAATTCCAATTATGCACCAGCGGCAATGGAAGCGATTGGAAGAGCACTTAATGTAGATGCAGAAAACGCTGGCGCTTCCCTTTATGACTTAGCTACCAATCTTGGCATCCCAATATCATTAGAGAAAATTGGAATGAAGGAAGAAAATTTAAATGAAGCGGCGGAATTGGCTACTCAGAATCCATATTATAATCCGCGCCCAGTCAATCAAGAATCGATTAGAGCACTTCTTCAATGTGCATTTGAAGGTATACGTCCAGAAAAGGGGATTTTTACGTAAGCGAAGATCAGAAATGGACCTATCTCAACCCTTTTTCGAACAGTTAATTAATTATTTTCTCATAAAATATTATTTAGGGGGAGTTTGGATATGAATGAAAGATTACTCATATTAACGGAAGCGCTTTCAAAAGAGGTGAAAAAAGTCATAAATGATTACAAGGTTACAGAACAAGAGCTTCTTCGGGCGATCGACTTTTTAAATGAAACAGGTAAACAGAATGAATTTCATTTACTTTCAGATGTTCTAGGAATCTCAGTTGAAGTGAACGAACTTACACACGGAGTACATCATGACCATCATGAAAATACAACATCCTATAATGTTGAAGGCCCTCTTTATCGGGACGAAGCCCCTTTACTAAATAGGCCGGTTAAATTATGTGGTGATGATGAGCCTGGTGAGATACTACTCTTGTCCGGGCAAGTTTTGTCCTCGAAAGATGGTAGCCCACTCGCTAATGCAATCCTAGACGTTTGGCAAGCGAATGAACACGGATATTATGAAAACCAAGATCCGGACCAAGAAGAATTTAATCTAAGAGGAAGATTACAAACTGACGAAGAAGGTAGATATGAATTTAAAACCATTTTACCAGGTGCATATGAAATCGGCAGAGGCGGTCCAGTAGGGGAATTTTTAAAGGCCCAGGCTCGTCATGCGTGGCGACCAGCTCATATTCATTTCAAAGTAACGGCTGAAGACCATACTCCCTTGACCACTATGCTCTTTGTACCTGACGATCCATATATTGATTCTGATACAATAGGAGCTGTGAAAGATTCTTTAATCTTAAAACTGAATAAAAGTTATGATGAAGAGCTGGCAAAATCTTATCATATCAAAGATCATTTTTTTATTAGTAGCTTTGACTTCATTCTGAGAGCAAAGTAATTTATAGATAGAATATCGATAAGGGAAAACTGAGGTAGTATCGGTTTTCCCTTTCCTATTGAAATAGCATATATTGACTTCATGTAACTCCCCATCAACTCCAGTCAAGCCCTTACCTATCCTTTACAATCCCACCAATTTTAGGGACAGTATAAATCTTACAAACTACCAATTTATAGTATAATTTACACATAAAATATGGAAATGGGTGAATGTATTGTATAACCAATCTTTACAACAAGTATTTGGTCCTCATGCAACTTTTCGAGACGGTCAGGATGTAGCGATTGATAGAATTATACAGAAAAAACGTGTCCTAGTTGTACAAAAGACTGGGTGGGGGAAGAGCTTAGTTTATTTCCTTGCAACAAAGCTTTTGCGTCAGCGAGGGGATGGTGTGACATTAATAATAAGTCCATTGTTAGCGCTAACAAGAAATCAAATTGAAAGCACTAAAAAGTATGATATAGTGGCTGATTGTATAAATAGTCAAATTAATAAAACCTCTGAAGAAAGAAAGGTTTTAGTTGATAGATGTAACCTCGGGGAATGCGATGTTCTCTTTATAACACCCGAGCAGTTACAAAAAGACGATTTTATCCAACTTCTTTCAAAGTTAAAGGTTGGATTATTCGTAGTGGATGAGGCGCATTGTATTTCTGATTGGGGTCATGATTTTAGGCCAGATTATGTGTGAACGACTAGCTACATGGCTACGTAGTAATGCAATTGATGCAAGTGCATACCACAGTGGGCTGAATGAGGAAGTCAAAATAGCTCTTGAAAACAAATTAATTAATAATCAATTGAAAGTACTTGTTTCGACAATTGCTCTTGGGATGGGATTTGATAAGGAGGATATTAGTTTTGTTATTCATTACTATACTCCAAAATCAGTTGTAAAACATTATCAGCAAATTGGACGTGCCGGTCGCGGGATTGAACAGGCAATTTGTGTGCTTTTATATGGTGGCACGGAGGAAAATGATATTAATGAGTACTTCATTTACAATTCATTTCCGAAACAGGAACATATAGATGAAGTTCTCTACTACTTAAATGAAAGTGATGAAGTTAAAAAGTACACATTAGAGCAAGAAATGAATATTAAATCCAAAACACTTGAACAGGTTTTAAAGTTACTTATGATTGATGGATTCATTACAAAAGATGCAAGAGGACGCTATTTCCGTACATTGAAACCCCATACTTCTCAGCAGTCTTATTATGATTCAGTTATTGAAATGAAAATACGGAAATATGAGGAGTTACTGGATTTTCAAAAAACAAAAGATTGTCAAATGGCATTCTTAATTAATGCGTTGGATAATCCGAGTTCTCGACGATGTGGTAAATGCAGTACCTGTCTTGAAGGTGCTTGGAAATGGACTGATGACAAACTAAGTGAGCAGGATATTGATGAAGTTGTAACATTTTTTGAGAAAAGATTTATTATTATTGAACCTAGAAAAAAATCGTCTCTTACCAATAAGAGTTTGACCTACATTCATGAGGAAGGACTTGCTCTGAGTTATTATCATGAGTCTCTTGGACAAGAGGCTAGTCGTGGGAAATATATAGATAATAGATTCTCAGATTTACTGATGAAGGCATCTTCCGACAAACTCAAGAGGTTTCTACGAGAGAAGGAATCGATAGAATCAAACTAATCGTTATTCCCATTCCATCAAATCGAAGACCACATCTAGTGCCGGAGTTTGCACTAAGACTGGCAAAGACCTTACAATGTAATTATACACATATATTTGCTAAAAGAGTGGATGAACCTGAACAGAAGTCATTTCTTAATAGCCGTCATCATTAGAGAGGGGAGCTTATGAAATATTCTAATAATGAAATTTCAACCTATTTGTTTTGTGCCCAGCTTGCACAGACAAAAACTACACCGCTGACTATTATAGAGTGGAATGCTGTTGTGAAGTCATTAAGCGAACATAGGCTGGAGCCTGAGGCTTTATTATCAATGAGTATAAAAGAGTTGGAAAATACATTAACCCAAGCTACTTCTACACAGAGGAAAAAAATCATACAAAAAATTGAAGCTCGACAGAAGCTAGGTATTTCAATGGTTGAACTTGAAGAAATCGTCAACCAAGGTTATGGAATTATGTTTCGCTCCCATATGCCACCTCGTCTGAAGAAATTAACACAAAAATACGTACCTGCTTTTTTCTATTATGCAGGTGATCCTTCAATCCTATCACATTCTACATTAGGTGTTGTTGGAGCAAGAAATGCATCTCAGGAGGAACTCACCCTAACAGCTCAAATTGGAATGAAAGCAGCTCAATACGGGGTAGTTATTATTTCTGGTGGAGCAAGAGGTGTTGATACAACAGCAGTGGAAGCAACATTACAAAATGGAGGAAAGGCCGTTATTTTTCCTTCCGATGGATTGGCAAAATGGGTTAAGAAAAGAGAAACTCGAAATTACTTGTTAAATGGACAGCTACTTTTAATGTCTACGCAGCAACTCAATGCAACATTTACAGGATCCTATGCGATGCAAAGAAATAAATTTATACATGCACCATCAGATGCAGTTCTTGTAGCTTCATCAAAAGTATCTGGGCCGAAGTCCAGTGGTACTTGGGAAGGTGTACAAGAGAATCTCAAGATGCAATGGTCACCTATTTATGTAATTGGAAACAGTGAAGGTGTGAGTAGATTATTGTCTGAAGGAAATGCAAAACCGTTTTCGACATTTGAAGAGCTGTTAAAAGAAAAAAATACCTCAAAACGAATACATGCGGATAATTTTGATAGTAAAGCTAAAGAGGTCATTCAATTTGCTATCGATAAAGGAATGGACAGAGAAGCAATTGAAAAAAAGTTTGCAGATACACTGGCCAAATATTTTAAAAAAGATGACAGGAAAGCTAATGGAACTTTAGGACATTTATATGATCCTGTTGATACAGAGCAACTAAGCATTGAAGAGGTAATTAAAGAGGACTCTAATTAAGTATAATAAAACTGACTTCAAATGCTATTTGGTAACAGTCAGAGGTTAAATGTAATACTCTCTCGAAGGTAATCAGAATATTAAAATCTGGTTGCCTGGGGGAGTTTTTTTATTAATTGACTTTCCTTTAAATATTAGCCTTATACTACCTTTACTTAAATAAGAGGGTGTTGGCAGTATAAAACATCAAATTATAATTTAACTCAATCTTACACCAGACAGGTCCCAAAAAAACTGTCTTTTTTCATCCCCAAAACCCCACCAACAAAGCCTATGTAACCGCCATCAAAGTCTTCGCTCAAGCTCTATCCCACCCCAATTCCAAGCATAAACACCAAACACGTACATACAATGTCATATGCAAAAGTACTTGATCTTTTCCTAAATGCTGATTCAGACATCGAGACTTCCACATAAAATTTAGGGGGGATTTTTTGATTAACCTTCCGATTGATGAGCCTGTAATCATATTTGCCTTGGCGATGGTGATTTTCTTTTTAACGCCCATTTTGATGAAAAAGATGAAAATTCCGGGGATTATTGGTCCGATTATCGCAGGGGTCATCATTGGTCCTCATGGATTTCATCTGTTAGACAGGGATCAGACCATTGTCTTGTTAGGGACGATCGGGTTGCTGTTCATCATTTTTATTGCTGGCTTGGAATTAGACATTGATGGCTTTAAAAAATATCGGAGAAGAAGCATTCTTTTTGGTTCGCTCTCCTTTACGATTCCGCTGATTTTAGGAACGGCTGTCGGGATTCTTTTTGACTATAGTTTAACAGCATCGATCCTTTTAGGTTCCATTCTTGGTTCTCATACGTTGTTGGCTTATCCGATTGCCAGTCGTTTGGGGATTGCGAAAAATAAGGCGGTCACAACAGCGGTTGGAGGTACGCTGCTAACGGATACTTTTGCCTTACTAGTGTTAGCCATCATCACAGGTGCTGCTGTAGGTCAATTATCCCTGTATTTTTGGCTGAAAATGATTCTATCGTTGCTTGTGTTCGTTGCAATAATCTTATGGGGAACACCGAAATTATCAAGATGGTTCTTTCGAAATGCAGAAAATGAAGGAGTAGCTAATTTTACGTATGTGATGGTGATTCTATTTGTTTCAGGCTTTTTTGCGATTGTTGCAGGGATGCAGCCAATTATCGGGGCATTTTTGGCAGGATTAGCGTTAAATCGTTTTGTCCTAGAGCATGGAACATTAATGAATCGCATTCGCTTTTTGGGGAATGCCCTGTTTATTCCATTCTTTTTATTATCCGTAGGAATGTTAATGGATTTAAGCGTCCTATTTAATAACCCGAAGGCTTGGATTGTAACAACTGCGATTGTTTTTTCCGTATTTATCGGGAAGGCTTCTGCACCATTTATTATTAGTAAAATTTATCGCTATTCAAGGAAAGAGCGGAATGTCATGGTGGGTTTAACGATTCCGCAAGCAGCAGCCACACTTGCTTCCACATTAGTCGGTTTTGAAGTGGGACTACTCGATCAAGCTACTGTAAATGCCGTCATTATCATGATTCTACTAACATGTATGGTCGGACCCTATTTAGTTGAAAAGTTCGGAAGGAAGCTAGCGTTGAAAGAAGAGCAACAACCGAGCGAACAAAATGTAGGACCGGAAAGAATTCTCATCCCATTAGCGAATCCACATACAATGGAGTCATTCATCGATCTGGCAAATTTAATCAAAGGTTCCAATACAGATGACCAGCCTTTATATGTATTAACCGTTGTACAAAAAGATATAAGAAAAATCCAGGAAGAGGTAGCCCATGCAGAAAAAATGCTTGGCCATTCGGTTTTGTATGCCTCCGGTGCTGAGATTCCAGTTCGTCCGATCACTCGGGTAGAAAGGAATGTCGCGAATGGAATCATAAGGGCGATTACAGAAGAAAGGATCAGTACGGTCGTAATCGGTTGGGATGCTGAAAGGAAATCCAATAAATTATTTGGCAGTATCATTGACCGCTTTGTCGATCAAACGAATCAAACGATACTAGTCTCAAAATTAGGGCATCCGATACAAACAACAAGAAGAATTATTTTAATTATTCCATACGGGGCTGACCATAAACCAGGATTTATGGAAGCATTATCGCGGATCAAAATATTGGCCAGTCGACTAAGTGCCTCCCTCTTTTTTCTAGTGATTAATGAATCTATTGAAACATATGAACCATACATTAAGAAGACAAAGCCTGATCCTCCTTTCGAGTTAAGAAGAGTAAATAGTTGGCTCAGCTTACAAACAGAATATGTATCGAAATTTCACTTGGATGATCTGGTTATTATTCTGAGTGCCAGAAAAGGAACGATTGCTTGGCACCCTGAGCTTGAAGTGTTACCGAAAAGATTGGCCAAACTCAATCAGCATAATTTTATAGTGTATTATCCAGCTGAAGAAAAAGAAGTCGATATTCGTGGATCTAGAGGGTTTCAAATTCCAAAAGAGGTGCTATTTAAAAAAGATTATGAGGACTATGATTGATGCTCCTTCAATTGGTATGAACAGAAACACCAAAAAACTGTGTCGAGTATTTTCACTCACACAGTTTTTGTTTGGAAAAATTTATTTATCTTTCTCCGAATGAACAATCGGCTTAAACCCACCTAATTCAATCTGTTCTGTGCTTCCATCTTCTAATGTGACTTTAAAAAAATCTTCTTTATCGGTTTCTTCGATATTTTCAACTTGCACATTTTTAACCTGATAAAATTCAGTGATTTCTTGAATAACTTGGTCGGTGATGGTTGATTTTATTGGTTTTATTTCTGGTGATTTATCCAAATTCACTTCGTAATTTTCATCAGCGCTTTGTTTCTCATTCTGATTATAAATCCCTTGTAATAGTTTGATAATTTCTGAGAATCCTAAGAAGAAAAGTCCACTTATTATTCCTGAAATAAAAACTGACCAGCCTAGCGTACTTTGTAGCTCTCCGAGAAAGTAGTAATCAAGACTCGTACCGTAAATAAGTCCTGTTATCGCACTCGCAGCGATAATAAATATGCCAACGATAAATAGTGCTTTGGCAATTGGATTATCCTTTTTCGCCATCTAATTTCCTCCATTATCCATTTAAGGTAATTATATCATTAGAGATTTCATGAAGTGAAATAAATTTTACAAATAATTTAGGAAACGATCTGACAAGATATGAGGATTAAGGCACATGCTAAAGGTCATTTTTAACAAAAATATCTTTCAAGAAGGAAAATAGGACTGGGTGTTTGACCTCATTAAAGAACAAAAAATCCAATGTATAATTAGTAACGAAATGTTGAAAATTCGATTAATTTGTAAAAGTTTTTGATGTCCTGTTAATAGGTTTATTGTTTTTTCGTTAAAAAGAACGAAAAAGCGAAGGGACATGGTAAGTTGATAGTAAAGTTCTCATGCTTCCTACCAAAGGAAGGAGGAACCATTTGAAATGGTAGAAGGAAGTAGAGAGAATTATATGAATGAGGTTAGAGGAGGAAAACACTTGAAAAGTCTTAGAAAAAAGTTCCTTGCTTTATCGACCATTTTCGTCATGTTGCTGAGTATGGTTCTTCCATACCAAGCACAAGCAGCTGAACCGATTACAGTGGCAGAGGCTATTGAGAATAATTCGGGAACAGCAACAGTGGTAGGCTACATAGTGGGATATACAACAAGTGGTAGTGGTGGCAGAGCTACATATGATTTTGAAGCACCTTTTTCAGCAGATACAAACTTTGCCATTGCCGATAGTCCGACA